>NZ_JBOCUM010000006.1:242827-1046062 GCF_050606005.1 Rahnella sp. PAMC25617 | reverse complement strand
AATATGGTGCCCGGACTCGGAATCGAACCAAGGACACAGGGATTTTCAATCCCTTGCTCTACCGACTGAGCTATCCGGGCAACGGGGCGCATTAAACCGTATTGGGCATGTGTCGTCAACGGCTTTTTGTGACAACGGTGGTGTTCGTCACCTGAATGATGCTTTTTACGACGATTTGTCGATTTAACTGCCAGAATCTGCGGTTTGCCTGACATTCCCGTGAAAAATCCCATGCCGGGCGGTGTCGTATTTTGTAAGAAATTCGCGCAATTTACAGGGTTGAACGGGGGTCTAAAAGATGCCATTATTGCGCCGATTTATTAAACAACTCTGTTCCCGTTTTCACGCGACAGCTCAAGAGGGTTGCGGCATGGCTGGTTTATCACATCGCGCTTTTTATAAGTGCATAAAAAATCTGATGATGATCTCCGGGTGCTGTAAACACCACGATTTCAGCTTTTCTCCTTTTGCAGTCTCTTTCATGCGGTAAGGCTACCGTTTGTCCGTTGTTAGGCATTATTAAAAACAGAGCGTCATCCACAGGGCAATTCTCTGATTTTACTGTTGTCTATCAGACGTGGCCGGGCCTGAAACTCGATTTGTCACCACTTTGCCTCACCGGCATTGTCCTGTCGCACTCGATATCTCGCTTAGCTAACGTCATTTGCCGGGCCGGACTCTGCGCGCAATTGCTTTATGACGTAAGAACCTGCTCATTGCCGTGCCATCTGGCACACCCTCTTACTTAACCGTTTGAGAGTCTGAATGAAACACTTAAAACTTGCAGCAAGCGCTTCTGTCGCCCCTTATCTCCAGACTGCTCGTCTGGTCGTTGACCTGCGCCGCGCCGATTACGCGGACGTAGCGGCCATCATCATTTCCGTGGGTGACCTGAACCACGGCAGGCTGGCGGAGATTGAAACGCTGGGATTCGGTATTCCCGCGTTTGTTGCAGTGCAGGGAACGGAGCAGGTGTCGCCGGAATTTTTGCCTTTGCTGAAAGGCGTGATCACGCTGTCGGACGCCAACCAGGCGTTTTACGCGGCACAAATCGAATCTGCCGCACAGGCCTATGAAGAGGCGCTCTTCCCGCCGTTTTTCGACACGCTGAAAAAGTATGTCGAGATGGAGAACGCCACGTTCGCTTGTCCGGGCCATCAGGGCGGCGAGTTTTTCCGTCGTCATCCGGCAGGGCGTCAGTTTTATGATTTCTACGGCCCGAATATCTTCCGCTCTGACATGTGTAATGCGGACGTCAAACTTGGCGATTTGCTGATCCACGAAGGCTCGGCGAAAGATGCTCAAAAGTATGCCGCTAAAGTCTTCAGTGCAGATAAAACCTATTTCGTGCTTAACGGGACATCTGCCGCCAATAAAGTCGTGACTAACGCGCTGCTGACCCGTGACGATCTGGTGCTGTTCGACCGTAATAACCACAAATCAAATCATCATGGCGCGCTGTTGCAAGCGGGTGCGACGCCGGTGTATCTCGAAACAGCACGTAACCCGTTTGGGTTTATTGGCGGCATCGATGCGGCCTGTTTCGACGAAACTTATCTGCGTAAACAGATCAAAGAAGTGGCACCGGTTCGCGCTAACGAGAAACGCCCGTTCCGCCTGGCCATCATCCAGCTCGGCACCTACGACGGCACAGTTTATAACGCGCGCCAGGTGGTCGATAAAATCGGTCATCTGTGCGATTACATTCTGTTTGATTCCGCATGGGTCGGTTACGAGCAATTCATCCCGATGATGAAAGAATGTTCGCCGTTGCTGCTGGAGCTTAACGAAAACGATCCGGGGATTATCGTCACACAGTCGGTGCATAAGCAGCAGGCCGGATTCTCGCAAACTTCGCAGATCCATAAGAAAGACAATCACATTAAGGGCCAGAAGCGCCATTGCAGCCATAAAAAGCTCAACAATGCCTTTATGATGCACGCCTCAACCAGCCCGTTTTATCCGCTGTTTGCCGCACTGGACGTGAATGCGCGTATTCATGCCGGTGGCAGCGGAAAACACATGTGGATGGAGTGCGTGAAGCTGGGCATCGAAACCCGCAAAATGCTGCTGGATCAATGCTCGATGATTTTGCCGTTTGTGCCGCCAGTGGTCGGCGGAAAGCGCTGGCAGGATCACGAAACCAATGAGATGGCTAACGACGTTCGCTTCTTTGATTTTGTGCCGGGAGAACGCTGGCATGCCTTCGAGGGTTATGCCGAAAAGCAGTATTTCGTTGATCCGTGCAAGCTGCTGCTGACTACGCCGGGCATTGATGCGTCCAGCGGTAAATACACTGAGTTCGGCATTCCGGCGACCATTCTGGCCAACTATCTGCGCGAGAACGGCATCGTGCCGGAGAAATGCGACCTGAACTCGATCCTGTTCCTGCTGACGCCTGCCGAAACGCCGGCCAAAATGCAGTTGCTGGTGGAAGAACTGGTGCGTTTTGAGCAGTACATCGAAGAAGATGCGCCGCTCAGCGAAGTGCTGCCGACGGTGTATCGTAAAAACGAAGACCGTTACCGCAATTACACCATCCGGCAGCTGTGTCAGGAAATGCATAACCTGTACGTCAGTTTTGATGTGAAAGAGCTGCAAAAAGAGATGTTCCGCGAGAAGAGCTTCCCGAAAGTGGTGATGAATCCACAGGACGCGCATAACGAGTTTATCCGCGATAACATCGAGCTGGTGGCGATTGGTGATGCGGAAGGGCGCATCGCCGCAGAAGGCGCGCTGCCGTATCCTCCGGGCGTGCTGTGCGTGGTGCCCGGCGAATTGTGGGGCGGGGCAGTTCAGCGTTACTTTATGGCGCTGGAAGAAGGGATCAATCTGTTACCGGGCTTCTCGCCGGAATTGCAGGGCGTATATATCGAGAAAAAACCGGTCGGCTGGAAACGCGTGATGGGGTATGTTCTCGCGCAATAGCCCGCATAAAAACCCATCTCCGGATGGGTTTTTTATTGGATCGTTTTATTGATCAATCGCGACAATCACCCTGCATTCGGATATGTGATGCAGGTCGAAAATAATCCTCTTATTCAGCCAGGGTATAGATACCTGCGTCACAGTTGATTAAAAGCATAAAACGTAAATGAGAAATCACAATACTCAGAGTGATTTTCTGGAATTATAACTAATGCAGAATTCCATCTTAATAAAGGTGACTGCATGTCAGCATTAACTGAAAGGATCAGTGCGAAAGAAAAGCTGGGTTTTGGATTAGGTGATGCGGCAAGCCACATTGTTTTTGATTCCTCTATCGCTATTCTTGCCTATTTCTATACGAATATTTATGGTTTGCCGCCAGCGGTAATGGGAACCCTATTCTTAGTGGTCAGGGTACTTGATGCGATCACTGATCCTATTATGGGCGCGATTGCCGATCAGACCAAAAGTCGCTGGGGAAGATTTCGGCCCTGGCTACTGATTATTTGTGTTCCCTTTGCCGTTAGTTGTGTTCTGGTTTATTCCACGCCAGATTTTGAACAGACCGGTAAAATTGTTTATGCGGTTTTCGCTTATATATTTATGACCTTAATGTACACGGCGATTAATATTCCTTACTGTTCTTTAGGTGCCGCAATTACTGCCGACCCGCAGGATAATCTTTCCCTGCAATCGTGGCGTTTCGCTATTGCGCCCGTCGGGGGGGCGATGGGGACGGCGCTAATCCTGCCGTTAGCTGATTTTATCTCACCGGGAGACCGCGCAACTGGTATGCAGTGGGCGATGGGCATCTTTGGTGTCATTGGCTGCGTAATGTTCTTTGTCTGTTTCCTCACCACGCGTGAACGCATTACACCGGTAAAAGAAGAAAACATGAATATCCTTCGCGATGTGCGTGTGCTTATGCAAAACGATCAGTGGCGGATCCTCTCAGTTTATAACCTTGCCATGTTATGTGGCGTGGTGGTTCGCGGCAGTTTGCTGGTGTATTTCGTGCAATATGTTCTGCATCAGGGAAGCGGCATTATTTCCATTTTCATGATGGCGACTACCGTTGCGGCTGTTATCGGCAGTTTATTTGCGAAAAAACTGGGCTCGTGGATGTGTAAAATCCGCGCGTCCATCTGGGTTAATATATTAAGTGCATTCGCAGGATTACTTTTCTTTGTGTTGCCAACCGATTACTGGATCCCTGCCTTTATTGTTCATATTGCCCTTAATTTATTACAGGGGATAAATGCCCCGCTGCAATGGTCAATGATCACGGATGCCAATAATTATGGGGAGTGGAAAACCCAGCGCCGAATTACTGGGATGAACATCGCGGCGAATATCTTTGTGATTAAACTCGGCGTGGCGATTGGTGGCGCGCTGACAGGCTGGGGGCTGGCGTGGTTTGGTTATCAGGCGGGCGTGGAACAACAATCGGCGGAAGCGGTACGCGGTGTCCTGATTTTATTCACCGTCTTACCGGCTATTTTCTATCTGATTACGGCTTTCTCTATCCGTTACTATCAGCTGACGGAAGAGCGTATGAATCATATTGTCAGTGATCTGGGTGACGGAAAATTTCAGACACAAAGTCTGCAGACAGAGGGTTTACAGACTCACAGTTAAGATATTCGTCCCGGCGCCTCACGCCTGAGAAGCCGGGACGATAAACGTTAATCTACGCGGCGGTAACTGCGCTGAGTATTGTTCACTTTGTACAGATAGCGGCGGGATTCTGCCGACGGATGTTTGGTCGTCAGAGTGGTGTACACATCGCCCGGCGCCATATTGTTGATGATGTTAAACGCCTGTGTTTTGTTCTGTGAGAACACGCGCAGAACACTGCCTGCACCGCCGTTATAAGCAGTAATCACAGCATAGCGACGTGATGTCGGGTTGTTGATGTTCCCCAGATACACGTTTTGCAGCATCGCAAGATAAGCCGTGCCGGTATTGATATTATTCTGCGGATCAAACAGATAGCTGCGGCTTGGCTTGCCCCATTTTCCTTCAGATTTAAACACATCGACACCCGCGGTATGCTGCACAACCTGCATCAGGCCCAGCGCATCGGCATTACTCACCGCATACGGGTTAAAGGCTGATTCGGTTTGCATGATCGCCAGGATCAGAGACTGATCGACGCCATATTTAGCTGATGCTTCACGGATCATCGGCAGATATTTATGCGCACGTTTGTTCAGGTGGTTCGGCACCATCTGGATCGTCACGGAATAAATCACGTGCAGACCGGACTGACGGCGCATCAGTTTGTTCTGAATCAGATAATCAGCAAAGCTGGCTGCACGGCCTTCCCAGCGGATTGGCTGGCCGGTATTGTCGAGAACCTGACCGTACAACATCGGTTCACGGCTGATCTGGATATCATTGGCGTCGGAATAAAGGTCAACATTGCCCGGATCGTCGCCCACCAGCAAGGTACTGATAATGGCCTGACGCAGGCTGGCCGCCGGATCCGTGCCAGAAATAGTCTCAAGGGTGATGGTACCCGCATCAAAGTTGATGTGGCTGCGGGTGTAATACTGATCGCTATATTTCACGTAGTCTTTCGGACCCGCGATCAGCACTTCGTTCATACCCCAGATATTTTCGATGTTATGGGCGAACTGCCCCATCAAAATATCGAATCCGTTGGTGTCTTTCACATAAGCTTCGTTGAACTGGTCTTTCTTGCTGCCGGAGCAGGAGATCAACATGGGCGCGATAACCAGCAAAGCTAAAATTTTCTTCATCTTACAAACCGTTTCTGATGAAAGAAGCAGGCACCCGGAGTACCTGCCTTATGTTTTAACCATTGTTATAAATGATTATTTTGACGGCGGGGTATAGCCTTCGATATGCACGTCCTGACCTTCGAACAGGAAGTTGACCATTTCCTGTTCCAGCAGTTTGCGGTCTTCCGGATTCATCATGCTGAGTTTCTTTTCGTTGATCAGCATGGTTTGTTTGGCCATCCACTGCGACCAGGCTTCTTTCGAAATCTCATTGAAGATACGTTTGCCAATCTCGCCAGGGTACAGCTGGAAGTCTTGTCCTTCAGCATCGCGCTTGAGAAAAGTACAAAAAATCGTTCTGCTCATGCTAATTCCTTATCGATCGTTCTTTTGGGTCGGTTCTTTAGCCAGTTGCGTCAACAGACGCTCTACCGGCGCGGCCAGCCCGACGGATTGTGGTTGCGCTAAGTTATACCAGAGACCCGCACCTTCATCCATGCAACCCGCGGAAGAACGCAGATTTAACCACATCGGGACGATATCCAGATGGAAATGGCTGAAAGTGTGACGAAAAGCGGTCTGCTGCTGCAACTGATTTTGCGTAACACCGTATTTTTTCAGACCAATAGCCAGTTCATCTTCGGTGGTAAATTGCGGGAAGCAGAACAATCCGCCCCACAAGCCGACCGGCGGACGCTGTTCCAGCCAGACTTTATCTTCCTGCTGGATCATCAGCATAAACGCGGTCTTTTCCGGCAGGGTTTTCTTAGGTTTTTTACCGGGATAATTCGCCCAGCTGTGATGCGCATAAGCTTCACAGCCGGATTTCACCGGGCACAGCTCGCATTTTGGCTTACTGCGGGTGCACACCATCGCGCCTAAATCCATCATTGCCTGATTAAACTGAGCAACACCTTCGGCGGGCGTGACGTCTTCGCTTATCGTCCACAGTTTGTTTTCGGTTTTCTTCTCGCCCGGCCAGCCGTTAACAGCATAGCAGCGGGCCAGCACGCGCTTCACATTCCCGTCTAAAATAGGGAAGTGCTGATTCAATGCCAGCGACAAAACCGCGCCGGCGGTGGAACGGCCAATGCCCGGCAACGCGAGAATTTCATCAAAGGTAGTCGGAAATACGCCGCCGTGCTGGCTGGCGATGGTCTGCGCCGCTTTATGCAGGTTACGCGCACGGGCGTAATAACCCAGCCCGGTCCACAGATGAAGAACTTCATCGAGCGGCGCAGCAGCGAGATCAGACACCGTCGGGAAGCGTTGCATAAAACGTTCAAAATACGGGATAACAGTCGTTACCTGCGTTTGCTGCAACATCACTTCTGAAAGCCAGACTTTATAAGGTGTTTTTGCGATTTGCCACGGCAGCGTTTTGCGGCCATAGCGCTGATACCAGTCGAGCACCAGAGGTGAGAAACGTTGGGCTTCCATCATGGGTGAATTACAGTCCGGCAGGGTTAAAAGACGGGGCTGATCACATCACAGTTCCCGTCTGGCTGTAAACCGGAACTTTCCGCACTGTATTGACGGATTTCCTGCCCGCAAGCCTTGCTAATCGGGAGTAAGTTTGGATAATGCGCCTTTCCTTATATTTAGTGACCAAAGCACAGGCATCCGCGCGCGGGTACCGCGTCTTGCCAATCGGAGTGGAAACACCATGAAAAACGACGTCATTTCACCGGAGTTCGACGAGAACGGTCGCGCAATGCGCCGTATCCGTAGTTTTGTCCGCCGTCAGGGCCGTCTGACTAAAGGTCAGCAATTCGCGCTGGACAACTTCTGGCCGGTGATGGGCGTGGAGTTTCAGGCCGAATCCCTGGATATTGATGCCTTATTTGGTCGCTCTACACCTGTGGTACTGGAAATCGGTTTCGGCATGGGCACATCGCTCGTCACCATGGCGCAACAGAATCCTGACCAGAACTTTATCGGGATTGAAGTACACTCACCGGGTGTTGGCGCGTGTCTGGCAACGGCGCACGAAGAGGGCGTCAGCAACCTGCGCGTGATGTGTCACGATGCGGTTGAAGTGCTGGAAAAAATGATTCCGGATGGCTCGCTCGATATGGTGCAGCTATTCTTTCCTGACCCGTGGCACAAAGCGCGCCATAATAAGCGCCGTATCGTGCAGCCTGAGTTCGTCGAGAAGCTGCGCAAGAAACTAAAAGTGGGCGGTGTATTCCACATGGCAACCGACTGGGAGCCGTATGCGGAGCACATGCTCGAAGTGATGACCCGTTTAGAAAGCTGGGCGAATCTGTCGCAGGAAGGTAATTATGTCCCGCGTCCTGAATCGCGCCCGGTGACCAAGTTCGAAATGCGTGGCCAGCGTTTAGGCCACGGCGTGTGGGATCTGATGTTTGAGAGGAAGCAATAATGGCTACAAATCGCAGTCGTCGTTTACGTAAGAAGTTACACATTGCCGAGTTCCAGGAACTGGGCTTCTCTGTAAAATGGCGTTTCCCGGAAGGTACCGCGGTAGAAACCATTGATGAATCCCTGGATAAATTCATCGACGGTGTGATCGAGCCAAACAAACTGGCTTTCGATGGCAGTGGCTATCTGCAATGGGAAGGTCTGGTTTGCCGTCAGGACATCGGTCACTGCACTGATGAACAGCGCGCGCAGGTCAAAAAATGGTTAGAAGACCAGAAAATGGAAGACGTGGAAGTTTCTGAGTTATTCGATATCTGGTGGGACTGATTCCACCGGTCAGATAAATTCTGAATCTTTGAAAGGTGCCTTCCGGCACCTTTGTTACATCTGGAGGCAGGACGTTGGGTACCGAACTCGATAACAGTTTGCTGGAAGATATTCTGGCGCAGGTCAGGCCGCTGATTGGCCGTGGCAACGTTGCCGATTATATTCCTGCGCTGGCGGAAGTCAGCCCCGATCATTTAGGGATTGCCGTGTGTACCACGAAAGGGGAGATCTTTCGTGCCGGTGATGCCGATATGCGTTTCTCGATCCAGTCGATCTCAAAAGTGCTCAGCCTGACGCTGGCGCTGACCCGTTATCAGGAAAGCGAAATCTGGCAGCGCGTCGGCAAAGAGCCGTCCGGTCAGCCGTTCAATTCGCTGGTTCAGCTTGAGCTTGAACAGGGAAAACCGCGTAATCCGTTCATCAATCCGGGCGCGCTGGTGGTCTGCGATATGCTGCAAACCCGGCTCTCCGCACCGAAACAGAGAATGCTCGAAGTGGTGCGTCAGCTGGCCGGATCGGCAGATCTCAACTACGATCGGCACGTTGCCCGTTCAGAGTTCGAGCATTCTGACCGCAACGCGGCGATTGCTTATCTGATGAAGTCTTTCGGTAATTTCGACAACGACGTCATCACCGTTTTGCATACCTACTTTCACTACTGTGCATTGCGCATGAGCTGTGAAGAACTGGCACGGACGTTTGTTTATCTTGCCAATAAAGGGCATCCGCTGGGCAGCGAGACACCGCTCATCGATGCCCGTCAGGCGCGGCAGATTAATGCGATGATGGTCACCAGCGGCATGTACGACGGCGCGGGTGAATTCGCTTACCGCGTCGGTATGCCGGGTAAATCTGGCGTCGGCGGCGGCATCATTGCCGTGGTGCCTGGCGAGATGTGCATTGCGGTTTGGTCACCGGAACTTGATGCGGCAGGGAACTCTTTGGCAGGTATTGCTGCCTTAGAATTACTGGCGCAACGTATTGGCCGTTCAATTTTTTGAGTTTGCTGTCTTAAGGGAGAGTACATGTTAGTAAAAAGTGGAGTGGTAAAAACCGGACTTGCTGCGTTACTGGCGCTGAGCGCGTGGAGCGCACAGGCTGATTATCAGTGTGCCGTCCAGCCTAAGGATGACGTGATCATCAAGCCGCAGACCGTTCAGGTTGTCGGTAACAGCGGTGATCTGCTGATCACACCAAACGGTAACGTGACCCTCAACGGAAAAGACATGACCCTGAGCGCCAGACAGCGTCAGGAAGCCATCGACTATCAGGCCGGTTTACGCCGCGACCTGCCGTGGATTGACCAGGGCGCGACGGCGCATCTTGAAAAAGGCCGGGTTGCGGTTGACCGTGTGATCGTCGAAAAACTGGGCAGTGACAGCAACGTGCGTAACCGCCTGGTTAAGCTCGATAAGCAGCTGAAAGAGCAGATGAACCTGATTATCGAACACCGCACTGATGGCCTGACTTTCCATCATAAAGCAGTGGATCAGGTGAAGCAAAATGGCCAGAAGCTGATGGAACAAACCATGGGCGGCGTCATGCAGGACAGCATCAACGAGATGGGACTCAAACAGGCTGCGAGTGGCGGAAATCCACTGCAGGCGATGATGGGTAATCTCGGCGGGTTACAACAGGCAGTTCAGGAAGAGTGGAACAAGCAGGAAAAAGAGTTTAAAGCTTTTGGCGATGACGTCTGTAAGCGCGTGACCAATCTGGATACTCAGCACAAAACCTTGCTGGCAGATTTGAAACAGTAAGCTGCCAAATGACAGATACAAAAAAACCGCGATTACGCGGTTTTTTTTTGCCCCTAAACCTTACTCCGCCAAAAACAGCTCCAGCAGCGAATTCAGGAACAGCTTTCCTTTGCTGGTGATCTGCCAGTGCGTGTCGGTTTCGACCAGATATTCTTTGGCGATCGCTTCGTCTAACTGTGCGCGGATCACCGATTCATCCAGCCCGGTATACAGACCAAACTCTTCACGCGGCGCGGCTTCCAGCAGGCGGAAGCGGTTCATGAAGAATTCAAACGGCAAATCTTCGGTTTCCACCGGATGCTGTTTATCCATATAACGACCCTGCATGTAACCGCGGGGGTGTTTGGTTTTGACGGTACGCAGGATTTGCCCGTCGGGCTGCGTCAGTTTGCCGTGCGCGCCACAACCGATGCCGAGGTAATCCCCGAAGCGCCAGTAGTTCAGGTTGTGCTGACACTGGTAGCCCGGTTTGGCATACGCCGAGGTTTCGTATTGCTGGTATCCGGCTGCGGTCAGCAACTGATCGCCTTGCTCGAAAATATCCCACAGCGCGTCATCATCCGGCAGTTTAGGCGGACGCGAGGCATACATCGTATTTGGTTCGATAGTCAGCTGATACCAGGACAAATGCGGCGGATTGAGTGCGATTGCCTGACGCAAATCGTCCAGTGCTTCTTCCAGTGTCTGATCCGGCAAACCATGCATCAGATCCAGATTGAAGCTGCGCAGGTTCAGGCCAGTCGCCAGATGTGCCGCACGTTTGGCTTCGTCAGGGCCGTGAATACGCCCCAGACGCTCCAGTTTCTGTGCATCAAAACTTTGCACGCCGATGGAAATACGGTTTACCCCCGCGCGCTGGTAGCCGCTGAAGCGGTCTGCTTCGACGGTACCGGGGTTGGCTTCCATGGTAATTTCAGCGTGAGCATCGAGCGGCAACCGCGCACGCACGCCATCGAGCAGATTCTGCATTGCGTCGCTGCTCAGCAGGCTTGGGGTTCCGCCGCCGATAAAAATGGTCCCTACGCTGCGTCCGCCCACCAGATGCAGATCCGCATCTAAATCTGCCAGCAGATGTGCGACATAATCGTCATGCGGCACTTCGCCCTTTAACGCGTGCGAGTTGAAATCGCAGTAAGGGCATTTTTGCACGCACCACGGAATATGAATGTAGAGACTCAGCGGCGGTAACTTACGCATTCTTCTGTACTGCCTCTTTCATCGCGGCAAACAACAGTTTCAATGCCTGACCCCGGTGCGACACCGCACTTTTTTCTTCACGGCTCAGTTCTGCGGCGGTTTTACTCAGCTCAGGAACATAGAAAATCGGGTCATAACCAAAGCCGCCTTCACCTGCCTGGGCAAAGGTGATTTCACCCGCCCAGCTGCCGTGGCACACCAGCGGCGTCGGGTCTTCAGCATGGCGCATATAGACCAGCACGCAGTGGAACTGTGCATTACGCTGGCCCTGTGGAACGTCTTTCAGCGCGACCAGAAGTTTATCGAGATTCTGCTGATCAGAGGCATCAACGCCTGCGTAGCGCGCGGAGTAAATCCCCGGCGCACCCCCGAGGAAATCAACCGCCAGACCGGAGTCATCTGCCACAGCAGGTAAACCGGTGACAGCCGCCGCGTGGCGGGCTTTAAGGATGGCATTCTCAATGAACGTCAGGCCGGTTTCTTCGGCGGATTCAACGCCGAGTTCGGTTTGTGCCACCACGTCCAGCCCGAATTCGGCCAGAAGATGTGCGAGTTCACGCACTTTACCGGCGTTGCCGGTAGCTAATACGACTTTCTGCATGGGAGAGTCCTGACTTAACGTTATTCTGCGAGCAGTACCGCGACCTCAGTCGGGATATTTTGCGGATGGATAATGCGGACTTGTTTATGGCGGCCCAGCTCGCCCTTTTCGATGCTTATCTGACTTTTGGCGACTTTAAACTGTTTTGAGAGAAATTTCACCAGATGTGTGTTGGCCTGTCCGTCTACCGGCGGGGCGGTGATGGCGACTTTCAGTTCGTCGCCATGCAAACCGACAAGGCTGTCACGGCTGGCTTTGGGCTGGATAACCAGCCGCAAAACCAGCGCGTCAGATTGCCAGTACGCCGGGCTTAAAGCTGGAACCACAGCGCACCCAACAGATCCATTCCGAGATAATTCAGCATATACAGGATCAGGATTACGACCATCGCTGAGAAATCAATGCCGCCCATTGCCGGGAGTATGCGGCGGATTGGCGCCATCAGCGGCTCAGTCAGCTGCATCAGCAGATAATCCATTGGTCCGCGGCCCTGACTCACCCAACTCATCAGCGAGCGGATAATGACCAGCCAGAACACCAGATAACCCGCGGCTTTGACCAGCCCTATCAGGCCTATCAGCAGACTGCTCAGACCAAAGAAGATAGCGCCGCTTTGGATAAGTAACAGCAGCGGGAATTTAATGGTGCAAAGAATGAAAGCCAGCAGCAGGCTTGCGCTGTCAATCGGGCCCAGCGGCGGAATAATCCGGCGAAGTGGTCCGATAATCGGCTGAGTAATCTTCACCACGAACTGTGAAAACGGGTTATAAAAATCTGTACGTGCCCATTGCATCCAGATGCGCAGCAGCAGAACCATCACGTAGAGATCTATGAGGGTTTTAACCAGAAAAGTCAGCGTTAACATAATTCTCCTATGCCCTTCATCCTTCGCGCTGCTTCTGCGTTGGCTGCCTTCGCAAACCCCGGTCACATACTGATGTATGCTCCCGGCGATTTGACTCAGTTGCCGCCTTGACGCAACACGAATGATTTTGGGCAGTGTTATTTTATTATTTGCTCTTATTAGAACAGTTTTTCCATTTCCTGCGCGCGGGTAATGGCGGCCTGCATGGCCTCGGAAACGATCTCCGGTAATTGTCGGTCGGTGAACACTTTCAGAGCTTCAAAGGTCGTGCCGCCTTTGGACGTCACATTCTCACGAAGTTGTGACAATGGCGTGTCCGGGCTGGCCGCAACCAGTGCGCTGGCACCGCTGGCGGCTTGTTCAACCAGCATCCGCGCGGTTTCAGCACTGAAACCCAGACGCTGCGCTTCGGCCTGCATTGCTTCCATAAACAGGAAGAAATACGCCGGTGCGCTGCCTGCGGCGGCAATCACGTGGTTGATACCTTCTTCGGTATCAACCCAGCAGATTTTGCCCACGGCAGTCATCAGTTTGCCGCTGTAATCACGATCTGTCTGCGAAACCTGATCAGGTGCATACAAGCCGCTCATGCCCTGGCCGACCAGCGAAGGCGTGTTAGGCATGATGCGCACGATGTTGAGATTATCGCCCAGCAACTCGCAGAAGCGCGCCACGCTGACGCCTGCGGCAATCGACAGTACCAGCTTGTCGCTAAAATCCACGTCTTTTTGCAGTGCTTTACATACATCCGCCATCATCTGCGGTTTTACAGACAATACAACGACATCTGCCGCTTTCGCACAGGCGTTGTTATCACTGCTGCTCTGTACGCCATATTTTGCGGCCAGCGCATCGCGATGGGTGGTGGAAGGGGCACAAACGCTGATCATATTGGCCGGATAACCACTTTCAACCAGGCCTGAAATGATGGCGCCCGCCATGTTACCGGCACCGATAAAACATATTTTGCGATGTTGCATTCATGCTCCTTGCTTTTAATGGGGGCTGAACTGAGCCAATCAATAGTAAAACAGTATACCGGCAGAGAGCGGTTACTGTTTTGCGCTGTAATCACGGGCACCGAAAATAGCGGTACCGATACGAACCATGGTGCTTCCGGCGGCAATCGCAGCGGGCATATCATCGGTCATGCCCATCGATAACGTATCTGCCTGCGGACAAATGCTCTGTAAAGCTTTCAGGGCTTCACGCATCTGACCGAAGACTTCCAGCTGGCGCGCATAGTCGGTTTCTGCGGCCGGAATGGCCATCAGACCGCGCAGCGTCAGGTTAGACATCGCCATAATCTGCGTCGCCAGTTCGTTAACTTCAGCCACAGCAATGCCGGATTTACTGGCTTCATCGCTGATATTCACCTGAATCAGCACCTGCAACGGCGCTAAACCCGCCGGACGTTGCTCGTTCAGGCGCTGGGCGATTTTCAGGCGGTCAATGGTATGACACCAGTCGAAGTTCTCCGCCACCAGACGGCTTTTATTCGACTGCAACGGCCCGATGAAATGCCAGGTCAGCGCAGGCTGATGTCCGGCAAAGTGGGCAATTTTATCCACGCCTTCCTGCACGTAGTTTTCGCCAAATGCTAATTGCCCGGCGGCAATCGCTTCTTCGACAGCGCTCGCAGGTTTAGTTTTACTCACTGCAAGCAAGGTAATTTCTTCTGAATGCCTGCCGCAAAGGTGTGCAGCGGCTGCGATTTTCTCGCGGACATTGTGTAAGTTCTGCTCAATAGCGTTTTGCTGACTAATGCTCATAGGGACTCAGGAGGATTTCAACATGGATATTGATGGATTAGTGGGGCGTAGTGTAAAGCAAAATGCCTCCGATCTGCACCTTTGTACCGGCAATCGACCTGTGCTGCGTATCGGAGGGGAATTATGCCGCTGTGAGGACCTGCCGCTGATCGACGCATCGCAGATGCAAAAGCTCGTCAGCCAGTGGCTGAATGTCGCAGAACAGACGACTTTGCAACTGGCCGGGCAATTCGATAAAGCGCTGACGCTGGCGGAAGGCGTGCGGATGCGCCTTAACGTGTTTCAGCAACTGCATGGTTTGTCTGCGGCGCTGAGGCCAGTTCCCGCCCGTTGTCCTGAACTGGCAACGCTGCTGGCACCGGATATCTTGCAGCAAATCATTACGCTGGAAGACGGCCTGATCCTGGTCACCGGAGCAACGGGGAGCGGGAAGTCCACCACGCTGGCGGCAATGATTGATTACCTCAACCGCCATACGACGCGGCACATTATTACGCTGGAAGATCCGATTGAGCTTATCCACATCAGCAGGCATTGCCTTATCCAGCAGCGAGAACTGGGGCTGCATACCCGTTCATTCAGTGAAGCGGTACGCGGCGCGTTGCGTGAGGATCCTGACGTGTTACTGCTGGGAGAATTGCGCGACACCGATAGTATCAGGCTGGCGCTGACGGCGGCAGAAACCGGGCATCTGGTGCTGGCGACGCTGCATACGCGCAATGCCACACAGGCTATCGACCGGCTGATTGATGTCTTTCCGGCAGAAGAAAAAGCCTTTGTACGGGCACAGCTGGCGGGCAGTCTCAGGGCTGTCGTCGCGCAGAAACTGGTGGCGCAAAAACCGAAAGGAGGGGAGGAAAAGGATGATGACAAAGCGGTAAGAGTGGCGCTGTTCGAAGTGCTGACGTCAACACCGGCGGTGTGCAATATGATCCGCGAAGGAAAAACGCATCAGCTGGTGGATATCCTGCAAACCGGCGCACAGGCCGGAATGCAGACGTTTGCCCAAAGTCGCCAGCAGCGGCAAAGCGCAGGATTACTGGCGGCAGATCAGGACTGACTCCATTGCTTTTCAAACCAGCTTTCCAGAATGATCACCGCAGAAGCGGCATCCACGCTGCCTTTGTCCAGCGCGCGGAAGCCGCCGCGATCGAACAAATCAGCACGGGCTTCAACGGTGCTCAGACGTTCGTCGTGCAGTTCAACCTGCACGCCAAAACGGCCATGCAGACGGTTGGCAAATTTGCGCGCACGGGCGGTCAGCGGTTGCTCTGTGCCGTCCATGTTCAGCGGCAGACCTACAACCACCAGATCCGGCAGCCATTCTTTCAGCAGCTTTTCGATTTTCTGCCAGTCCGGCGTCCCGTCCTGCGCTTTAAACGACGTCAGCGGGCGGGCGGTGCCGGTGACTTCCTGACCGATGGCCAGACCGATGCTTTTGGTACCGAAATCGAAAGCAAAAACCGTGCGGTTAGCCATTATGCATGCCCTGCATGGGTGGCAAGCTGGCCGACGTCAACGCCGATCATTTTCGCAGCTTCACGCCAGCGGTCAGCAATCGGGGTGCGGAATAAAATGTCATTGCTGGCTTCAATGGTCAACCAGGAATTTTCCAGCAGCTCTTTTTCCAGCTGGCCTTGTTCCCATGCGGCGTACCCGAGCGCCACCAGCACATCTTTCGGCTGGTCGGGTGTGCCCAGCGTTTCCAGCACGTCTTTAGACGTGGTGATCATGGTGCTGTCCGAAATACGGATACTGGAGCCAAACCCTTCACGCGGCGTGTGGAGAATAAAACCACGGTCGTCAGCCAGCGGACCACCTGAAAACACCGGGCGGTCGAGGCGGATGTTCGGGTCGCGAGGCTCGGGTGTGATGTCCAGTTTGTCGAGGACGTTTTCAACGGTGAAATCTTCGACCAGTTTGTTGATCACCAGACCCATAGCGCCGTCTTCATTGTGTTCGCAGATATAGACGACCGAACGTTTGAACTGGGGTTCATCCAGGCCAGGCATCGCAATTAGAAAGTGATGTTGTAGATTCATGGTAAGCAGGATGTTTAACCTCAGAAAATTGAAATGCAGCTAAGAGGGCAGTGTAGTACGTCATCCGCAGCAAAAAAAGTGGGTTATCCAGCATTGCTGAACAACCCATCAGATTATGCGGCCAGGTAGTTTATCGGGCAGCCAGACGCTTTTCGATAGCATCCATCAGCATGCCGGTGACGGAAATCGGGAATGCTGCTTCGATTTCACGCGCACAGGTCGGGCTGGTGACGTTAATTTCAGTCAGGCGGTCGCCGATAATATCCAGACCGACAAAAATCAGGCCTTTTTGCTTCAGGATTGGCGCGACAGTGCGGGCAATCGCCCAGTCGCTTTCGCTCAGCGGACGGGCTTCGCCACGGCCACCGGCGGCCAGATTACCACGGGTTTCGCCCTGCGCCGGAATACGCGCCAGGCAGTAAGGCACAGGCTCGCCGTCGACCACCAGAACGCGTTTGTCGCCGTCCTTAATGGCGGGCAGATAATTTTGCGCCATACAGAAACGGCTGCCGTGTTCGGTCAGGGTTTCAATCACCACCGAAACGTTCGCGTCTTCTGGTTTCAGACGGAAGATTGAAGCGCCACCCATGCCGTCGAGCGGCTTGAGGATCACGTCAGTGTGTTCTTTATGGAACGCTTTCAGCTGAGCCGCATTGCGGGTCACCAGCGTATCCGGCGTCAGTTCCGGGAACCACGCGGTGAAAAGCTTTTCGTTACAGTCGCGCAGGCTCTGCGGTTTGTTAACGATCAGCGTGCCTTTTTCTTCCGCGCGTTCAAGGATGTAAGTGGCGTAAATGAATTCGGTATCGAACGGAGGATCCTTACGCATCAGGATGACATCCAGTTCCTGCAGGGCGATATCCTGCTCAGTGCCGAACTCATACCAGCCGTCGTAATCCTGCTTCACGCTGAGTTTTTTGGTGGTCGCACGGCCTTCGCCGCCGCGCAGATACAGGGAATTCATTTCCATGTAGTGCAGCTCGTAGCCACGACTCTGCGCTTCCAGCAGCATAGCGAAACTGGTGTCTTTTTTGATGTTGATGGAAGAAATCGGGTCCATCACGATGCCAAGCTTGATCATTTGGTCTCCTCTTAACCCAGATCGCCGAAACGAACCTGTAAGGCCGTTATCGCGGTGAGTGCTGTGGTTTCTGTACGCAGAACACGGGGTCCCAGCAGGATATCAGTAAATCCGTAGCCGGAGGTCATTGCAATTTCATCAGCGGATAAACCGCCTTCCGGGCCGATCAGTAAGCGGACGTGGCTCACCGGTAGCGGCAGGGTGTTAATACTGTGGCTGGCGCGCGGATGCAGGTTCAGCTTCAGGCTGTCATCCTGTTCGGCACACCAGGCTTCGAGCTGCATCACCGGGCGAATTTCAGGAATGCGGTTACGTCCGCACTGTTCGCAGGCTGCGATGGCAATTTTCTGCCATTGCTGCAATTTTTTCTCCAGGCGTTCGCCGTCAAGTTTGACGCCGCAACGCTCAGAGAACAGCGGAGTAATGGTGTTCACGCCCAGTTCGATAGATTTCTGAATGGTGAATTCCATCTTCTCGCCGCGTGAAATCACCTGGCCGAGATGCAGATTCAGCGGGGATTCGTTGTCTGACAGCACGCCTTCGCTCAGGCTGACACGCACACTTTTCTTATCAACCTGCGTGATGCTGGCGTCGAAAACCTGATTGCTGCCATCAAATAACTGGATCGCCTGACCGGGCTGCATCCGCAGAACGCGTCCGACATGGTTGGCGGCATCTTCGCTCAGCGCAATTTCGCTGTGAGCGGTCAGGGTTTCCGGATGATAAATGCGGGGTATGCGCATGTGTGGCTGCTGTCCTTAAAGTCTTTTCTGGAGGGCTATTTTGGCGTGATTAGCCCGCGTTGTCGCGAGCTAATGTGCTCTGATGACATGCTAATACTAAGTTAGCTTTTTCGTTGCGCGCAAGCTTGCTGAACGTAAGGGTTGTGATTGCCCTGTACGCTGGCGATGCGGTTATCACGCTCACATTCCCATGAAGTGACCGGATACTGGCGATCCCAGGCGGTAAAGAGCTGGGTTTGCTGACGGGACAGATTCAGTTTGTACTGATCGCGCATGTAGAAATAGGTGCGTGCGATGGCACCGCGGGCACGGGCTGGCGGCTCAGCGGCCTTGGCCTTGAAGTCGACTTTCATTTCGCAGCGGCCATACTGGCCTTCACCACCATTCCATTGGCTGTACATAAAATTATTACGGTCGCCATTCACTTCGCCAATCGCGGGCTGCAGGTTGTGCAGGTCGGTTTCTACCTGACGATAATCCGCGTTTTTCGCACAATTTTTACGTCCGCCATCCTGCCAGCACTGCATCTGATGACCAAACTGCCACGCAGGAACCACATGTTCCCACTCAATCCGGCTGGCGCGCTGTTCACTTTTACGAACCTGATAGCCGCAGGATTGCAGATCCGGCTTGCCTTTCTTGCCCTGCCAGCTGATGTTACAGCCGCAATAGAAGGTCGGCGCACCCTGATTAATTTTTACCGCTGCGGCTTTGGCCTGAGAGAAATTATTGATGGCATGACCAGACTGGCTCAAGGCGCTCAGCGGTGCCAGCGCACCGATAAACAGAAAAGATAAGAACGTTTTACGAAACATGTTTCTGAAAGACCTGAGACTAAAAGGCCGGAAGGGTAACGGATACCACGGGCTGTGACAATGAGACTTTGCCGTGATGAGTGATTGAAAAATCAGCAGTTAGTGGTGCCTTTAGCATTGAACCGTAACAGCTCGCCACAATGGCGGCAGCGGTATTCTGACTCTTTGCGCATCACTTTATTATGACGACGCACGGTCAGCTGATGGTCACGGCAGGCGCATAAATACGGATAGGTTTTGCTTTGCACGGAGGCGACTTCGAACTTGTGCGTTCTGCTCGCTGAAACGCCCAGAACATGTTCCATCATCCAGCGCCACTCTTTGCCGTGCGGCGCAGGTGCCCGGCCAAACCTGCGATATACCAGCAGGTGCGCCAGTTCGTGCGGTACCACTTCATCGATAAACGGCTGCTGGTTTTCCATCAGCAATACCGGGTTCAGCCGGATTTGCCAGTGTTGCAGGTACGCGCTGCCCGCGCTGGTGCCGCGTTGCTGATAAGTGATTTCCGGCTCCGTGTAATCGGTGCCAAAAAACTGATTTGCCATCCGGAGTTTTTCCCGCAGACAGCGCATAACGGCTTGTTGCAGGGCGATGGGGAGACGTGAGGTTTTCATCTGGCGAAGGATAAATCTGGTGGGGGAGAGATGCAATATGGAATTCCTCCCCTTTGCAGGGGAGGAATGGCGAACTTATTTATTGCTAACTTACTTACCGATGTCGCGCAGGGCTTCGCCTTTCATCAGATTGCGTTCGATGTGTTCCAGAGAGACGTTTTTAGTCTCAGGGATCAGCGCAATGGTGATGAAGATGAACACCACGTTCAGCGCGGCGTACACCCAGAAGGTGTTGGCGTTGCCGAGGCTGTCGAGCATGGTCAGGAAGGTCGCACCGACGATCATGTTAGCGATCCAGTTGGTCGCAGTGGACACAGTGATACCAAAATCGCGGCCTTTCAGCGGCTGAATTTCAGAACACAGTACCCAGATCAGCGGACCGGCACTCATGGCAAAACCGACGATAAACATCAGCAGCATAGCGATAGAGAAGTATTTCGCTGCATCGGATTCAACACCGATATGCAGCATGGTACCCAGCACGCCCATACCCACGGCCATCACCAGGAAGCCCAGTTTCAGCGTTGGTTTACGGCCCCAGCGGTCAACCAGACCGATGGCAATGAAGGTCGCCAGAACGTTGACCAGACCGACAATAACCGTGCCCCACATCTGCTGAGAGGTGCTGGCGAAACCGGCGATACCGAAGATTTTTGGTGCGTAATACATGATGACGTTCATACCGGTGAACTGCTGCATCACCTGCAACAGAATGCCGAGGTAAACCGCACGACGGAAGTTTTTGTTGTTAACAAACAGTCCCCAGCCGCTTTGTTTAACTTTCAGGCTTTCACGGATTTCATCCAGTTCATGTTTTGCCTGCTCGCTGGAATCACGCAGTTTTTCCAGGACGCGGCGCGCTTTGCCATCATCGCCACGTGCGGCCAGCCAGCGCGGGCTGTCCGGCAGGAAGAAGACACCAATCAGCAGCAGCAGCGCAGGAATGGTGATGATACCCAGCATCCAGCGCCATGCGCCGGTATAGCTGAACGCGGTATCAGACAGATACGCCGCCAGAATACCGATGGTGATCATCAGCTGATACATGGAAATCATGCTGCCACGAATTTTTTCCGGTGCGATTTCTGACAGGTAAATCGGTGCGGTGTAAGACGCGATACCGACTGCCAGACCCAGCAAAACGCGGGCAACAATCAGGATTTCTGCATTGGGTGCAAAGGCGGAACACAGGGAACCGATAACGAACAAAACCGCGCCGATCATCAGGCTGTATTTACGTCCCAGGCGGAAGTTCAGCCAGCCACTGCCGACAGCACCGACGGCGGCACCAAACATCATGGAACTGACAACCCATTCCTGTTGATGGTTTGTGATCTGGAAGTCATGGCTGATAAAGGGCAGGGCACCAGCGATAACGCCGATATCTAAGCCGAACAGCAGTCCGGCAAGTGCAGCGAGAAAACAGACAAAGAAAGTGACGCTTTTATTCGAGCGTTTTCCTTTGGTCGAAGTTGAGTTGTTCATCCGGTCTCCAAAATAATGCAATCGTTTTGAGTTTGTAATAATGCTTAGGCTGTTATGTTATTTACCCTGCGCACAGCTTAACGTGAACCCGCTCACAGTGTTGTAATCGTTTACACTTATAGGTGTGATTGGGTGTCTTGTTTTTGAAGGGTTTCAAACGGATAGCGTAACAGGAAGGGGATGTGCCGCAGAGTAATAGCCCGAAAATTGATTTATATCAATCAATACAGTGTTTCAAACTTTTACATATACAAATAACCAATTAATTTATAACAAGTTATGTCCTGTAACCGTTTTCATTATGGCAATTACTTAAACGGAAAATTCTCCACTTCCTGCTTTTGAGTGTAATCGTTGAAATACTCGATTCGAACTTTTTCAGACGATGCTGAAGCAGAAAATGTTAAGGCCGGAGGGTATGGCTTGCCCGGATAGACGTTTTTTTTCAGGGTTTTCCACTGACAGCTCGCCGCCGGTTTGTCGCTGTCACACAGTCCGATACGATTCACTAACAGATGAATATTTCCCGTATTGGTGATTTGCTGAGCGGAAGCATCCCAGCCCAATCTGGCGACCGGTTTTGCGGGCGGCACCATCACTACCACGCCCCAGACAATGGTCAGGCTCAGTTCGCTGGTGAAGTTTTTATTACTCTCCGTATTTTTAAATTCTTCCGGTGTCATCGACTGAAAATGAACGCGATAGATTTTTTCTTCATTGCTTTCACCCAGACCGACGATCCTCACCTGCTGGCTGTTACCGGCAGGCAAGCCAAACTTCAGCGGTGAAACCACCAGGCTATTTTGCGCGCCTTGCGGTGCGGGCGTTTCGTTTTCTTCAGCAGTGCCCGGATTGTGAACTTCGGTGATTTTTCCCTGAATATATTGCGTCGTTTCGCTTTTCGAACTGATGACCAGCGTCGTTGCATGTCTCTCATTAAGCGTCACTTTCATCGGTGAAACGGTGATATTGGCAAAACACAAGGCAGGCATCGCCAGCATCATTAGCGGGAGTATTTTCAGACCGGAGACCGGCCATTGTGTCTGTGACCTGCGCATAAAAATCCTTACGTGGAGACGTTGATGAGGTGCAATCCGTTGTCCTGAGAATCGTCTAAAGTTGCGGAGTAAAGTTCACGATCAGGTGTCCGGTATAATGCCCTGCTTGTTTGCTGTTGATATCAATGGTTTTGGTGCTGAGTTCCAGCGGCGCCGGGATACATAAAACCGCCTGCGGGATCCCGGGCAGATGCACCGGCCTGATGTGTGCTGTCTGAATATCCGGTATCACCACATCCTCACCGCGTATCATACTCATGTATTTACCGTCGGGTGCCTGCATCCGCACATAATAATCAATCCTGCCTGAGTCCTGATTGACGTCACCGTGGTCAGAATAAATGGAAAAATAGGCGTTATTGCGTTCCTTCGTACCCTGCTGTTGATCGTCAAATTTCAGGGTGAAACTGGTACTGTTCGAACCATAACCGTCGTATAAACACATATCTATCGTTACCGCGCCATTCATTTGCGTCTGATTACCGCCAGTGCCGGGCAGCGGACGCATGTTAAGGTCCACGCGCGGTGCGGCTTCGCCAAATTCTGGTAAGTAGATTTGCTGATTATTGGTATCGGTGACATTGAGGGTGATATGGGCGTTCCAGTCTGCGAGCTTAATCGTCGGGCTCCATTGCATCAGGCTCATTTTTAAATCCGCTTTCCATATGCCCCCGAAAGGGAGTTTTTGCATCTCCTGACTGGTCACGTAAACGGTTAATAACGATTCATCGTTATGAACGGTGCTGTAACAATTTTTCTCCATGGCCGCATAAACCTGGTAAGGGCCACCGATCACACCTGTTCCCCAACAGCCGTTTGAGACTGACACACTGATATTGTGATATCCCGTGAGGTTAATGACTTGTGTCAGATGACTCCTTTGCTCAGTAAAGACAATAGGGATAGTAGTATTGCCATCTTGCACCCCTGTGACCGATGTCCTGCACTGCCCGGTGGCAGGGTCTGAGGAGGACAAACATACCCAGGTGTTCCTGCCCCATAACGAATCATTATCAGAATCGATGCCCCCACTTTCATCTTTCCAGATGTCAATTTGCGAAGGCGCGCTGGATTTATCAAATGTAGCCGTAACCGGAGTTTCACGACCAGTGGGTTCAATCCGTTGAGCCTTCGCTGACGTTATTGTCAGGGCGCTAAACAGGAGTAACAGGATGACGAAAAAGAACGTTTCTTTTCTATCCATTTAGAGAGCGCTCTAAAGTTGCGGAGTAAAGTTCACGATCAGGTGTCCGGTATAATGTCCGGCTTGTTTGCTGTTGATATCCATAGTTTTAGTACTTAACTGCAACGGTGCCGGGACGCACAATACGGCCTGCGGGATCCCAGGCAGATGGACCGGCCGGATGTGCGCTGTCTGAATATCCGGTATCACCACATCCTCACCGCGTATCATACTCATGTATTTACCGTCGGGTGCCTGCATTCGTACATAATAATCAATCCTGCCTGAGTCCTGATTGACGTCACCCTGGTCAGAATAAATGGAAAAATAGGCGTTATTGCGTTCCTTCGTACCCTGTTGTTGATCGTCAAATTTCAGGGTGAAACTGGTACTGTTCGAGCCATAACCGTCGTATAAACACATATCTATAGTAGCAGCCCCATTCATTTGCGTCTGATTACCGCCAGTGCCGGGCAGCGGACGCATGTTAAGGTCAACGCGTGGTGCGGCTTCGCCAAATTCAGGTAAATAGATTTGCTGGTTATTCGGATCGTTGACGTCAACGGTAATATTTGAATCCCAGTGATAGACCTCGGTTCCGCTGCTGTTATGCAGGAGGATTTTGAGTTGGGCAGTCCATATTCCTCCCGTAGGTAACATATTGAGCTGAGCTGCCGGGATCTTCAGGGTCAGATCAACACCGTCTGTTAAATCACTGCCGCAGGAGTTCTGGGCGCTTTGGTTCATTGGTTTAGGGTCGCCATACTTAGCACAACTTCCGTTATACCAGTAGGCTTCGCGGGTTCCCTGTAACTCAAGAGTCTGGGTCGCTCCACTGCGTTTTTCAGTGAATTTCAGATAGACCGGCAGGTTGGCCGCATATCCGCCTTTACCAGTTGGACATTTTCCATTTTCATCTATTGTGCTCGACGTGCAGGCCCAGTAGTTAAGCCCCCATCGTCCGGCGTTAGTTGAATCATAGCCTCCGCTTTCTCTTGACCAAATATTGACGGTCGATGCAGTGCCTTTGGTTATGCTCATATTGACATCAATGCTGTGATCAGTGGGGGCGACGGTATCCGCAAGGGCATCCGGCAGCATCAGCAACTGAACGCTGAATAAAAACAATAAAGAGGTCAGGAGACGGGTTATGTTCATTTTACTTTCCGAATATTTACAGGTAAATCAGCTGGCTGTACCGGTTTGCACAATGTTTTACCCACATAGCGCACCACATCGCGGCTTGATTGTACGGTGACCGCACACTGGTAATTTTGCTCGCCGTTTTTGACATACAGCGTTTTCGCTAATGAGGTCATCTCTGCAGTAAAGCCGCCATCTTCCGAACTGCTGAAGGCATTGGCATTGAGCATCGTGCCGGTATTCAAGGGTTCACCTGTCGCCGTCACCAACTGGCCGACGTAGGTGTAATGCGATTCCATCGTCACTTCACGCAGTTTCATTTTCCCAGGCAGGAGGAATAAATTCTGACTCCCTGCGCCCTGAGTAATGCTGGCCTGGCTGCCGGTGCTGACATCACGGCTTTCATTGACCGAGACTTTGCCTTCTTCAAAACCGGTGACCGGGAACAGTGCTTTGCTGTTCTGTTTCATGTGGGCCGCGCCGCCGCCCTGTACTGAAACGTCGATCAGCGCGTCATCCGCTGCATCCGGATCTTCTTCTTCGCTGCCTTTGACTTTTACTGCCACGGCTGCGCCCGGTGAACCCGTACCGCCCGGCCCCCAGAAGAAGCCGGATTTGGAGACGGCAACGGAAGAGCTGTAGCTGCCGGTCACCGCGCCCTGATGCGTTTTTTGCTCATTGTCATAGCTGTCGGAAACGGTCAGTTCGCCATTGCCATACTGGCCATTGAGACGGCCGTGAACCGACGCGTTAGCGTTATCGGTATCCGTGCCACCCACATCAATACCCAGTTCACGATCGTTATTGCTGCCCCAGTCCCAGTTCTGGCTGGCGTTGTACGTCATCTGTGCATCGCCATTCTGGCTGCCCTGATAATCCGTGCTAAGGGAGGTAGTGCTGCTGTGAAGCTGCGCATCTTTTGGCGTATTGCGTGACAGGGAGAAGCCCACGTAAACACCTTTGTCGCTATCGCTGTCGCTGCTGCTCTGACGGCGGTAACCGCCGAATCGCGTGGTGATGTTCATTTGCTTCCAGTTGAAACTTTTGTTCAGGCTGAGTTGCAAGGTGTTGGAGGTGCTCTGCGATTCGGTGTTATTGATCATATTGTCTTCAAAAGGCTTTGAAGGATCGTATGACGACGAGTCCGGCGAGAGGCTGGTATTTTTGTTGTACGTGTAGCCGAGTGAGGCCGACCAGCCTTTGACCGGCACGGAAAGTGTGGCGTTAACGGATTCGTAGCAGCCAATATCCGCGTAATCATTTTCCACGACATCGGCACTGGTACAGCTTTTACCGTAGGCGGCATTGCGATAGACACTCATGGAAAAGCCGTCGTTGTAGCTGATTTGCTCCACGTTACCTTTCGAACCGTCGGTGCCGCTGAAAACGTTGGCCTGCATATCCAGTACGCCGTCGATCAGTTTGCCGTTAAAACCGTGCGTCCATTGCAGACCCGCTTCACCGTAATTCTCATTATCAGTATTCGCGACGCCCGCGGTGGCCATCAGTTCGGCAAATACCGGCAGACGCGCCCCGGCTTGCATCACAGGTTTACGTGACGTGCTGTCATTGTCTTCGTCATCAGTAGAGCTGATGACTTTGTTATCTGCTGTTTCACCGGCCTGTATAAACCATTGCATGTGCCCGTCATTGATCCCGCCGGTTTTGGTAAACGGCTGAGTCTCTGTGCGCACGAGCTGGTTATTCTCATAAATTCGCAGGGTGACGGCATAACTTCCGCTCGGGAAGTTGCCGGTATCCAGCGTATTTGAACCGTTATTGAGGTAGAACGTGCCGAGCAACTGATTGCCACGATAAGCATCCACGCGGGATTTACTGGAAAGCAGTACCACCAGCGGGGAACCCTTGCTGGCTTCATCAAGATTCAGGTAGCTCAGGGAGCTCCCGGCACGCACACCATCGATCGCATTGAGCGGCAACAGCGAGAAACTGATATTGCCGCCAAGATTGCTGGAGAGATCACGTGAGTCCATCCGTCCGGCCTGCACATAATGGCGTTTGCCTAAACTCTGGCGGAAATAGAGGTCATCGACGGAAACCGTCTGGCTGTCGCTGTCGTCACTTTTGTATGAATCGAGTGACCAGTCAAAACCGACATAGCCATTGGTCAGCACGCCGAGTGCACCGGAGCCCTGTAATGACAGGCTCTGATATTCATCCTGCGCCGCGATGTTCAGGGTTTGCTGATGAATTAACGCATTTTCAGTCTGTGCGGTCGGGGTGTAATAAAGGGTCTTACCGCCGGATTCCGGCACCAGTTTTTTACTGACGAAAACGTCCGCTGCGCTGTTATTTTCATCATAAATCAGAGCCAGAGAATCAGTTTCCAGATAACCGCAACCTTTGGCATTGGCGTTGCTGCCACATGCCAGGTTGCCGTGTCGTGGAAGCGGGGCGGATAATGCCGCCAGCATCTGCTGATATTCCGGCGTACCGGCTTTCAGTGGCAGATTTAAGGCTTTAAGCACCGACTGCGGGTCTTTGAACTGGACGGTTTCCAGCGTAACGTTGGCTTCAAATAATCCGGCCGACTGACCCAGCAGGTTGACGTTAAGCCAGACGTTCTGACCTGAGACCAGCTCTTCAAAGCCGGGAGGTACGTCAGAGCCAGCTAAAGCAAGATTGCTGAATAAAGCAAAATGAATTGCCAGAAAGCAAAGGGACACTTTCAGATTGGGTTTCATTATTTTTCCTTTATTCAAAAATCTGATAGGGGGAAAAGAATCGGCCTGATTTACAGGCCGATGAGGAGTCATTTTGGCGGGGTGAACGCTTATGGCGTTTCAGTTGCCTGAGTCAGTACAACGCTGACAACGCCGCTGTAGCTACCGGAAGCAACGGGCACCTGAGTGGACTGGCTGATCTTCAGTGGCTGAATGATGGAACCATTGGTCGTGTCACCCGTAGGGAACAAATGAGAGGCTGTCATAACTTTCGGTGCCTGAGACAGAATCAGATCACCGTATTTTACGGTTAATGCGATATTTTGATTCACGCCGACGGTATCCATTAATTGAGGATCACCCGCAAGGCTGATATTCACATCTTTCTCTGCATCGTTAGAATAGATTTTGGTCATCTGGGTAACAGGTTCCAGACCCACGCCAGGCATATAACCCATTTCCATCGTAGAGGGTAATACATCACCCGTGTCAGTGGTCATATCCAGAGTGGCATCCACGTTTGCAGTAACAGTAATATCTTTCTGAACAGCATAAGCGTTAATAGCCAGGCCCATAATTGCAGTAGCCATCAATGGTTTGATAAATGATTTCATTTTACTTCCTTAATAGAGAGGTGCATATCAATATGCAGGGTTTATAACGAGAGTTATTCTTTATTACTTGTGAAAAATAGAATGTCTATTTTGCACTGAATTCTTTTACGCCAGCGGATTTATCTGTCCAGTTGGAATACTTCACCTTCACCACGCTATAGTCATCCCCCTTAAACAGGGCAGGATCTAATGTGGCGTGCTGATTTGGGTAAATGCTATTTTTAACCGGTTTGCTCCATTTACATCCATCATCAGTAAGTTGCTGAGGGCATAAACCGATACTGTTAATCTTCAGATGTATATTGCCGGTATTGTTGACCACGCGGCTCACCGGGTCCAGCGTGAAGTCCAGTCGCGGTACAGCTGGCGGGACGGTAACCAGTACGCCCCAGATCATGCTGATGCCGAGCTTAGCCGGTTGTTTCTGATCCTTTTTATCGCTGTTATTATTCAGCCCCGGCACACCCTCAAAATAAACACGGTATGCCTCTTCTGTTTGCGGTGGCTGAATATTTATCATACGTATAATTCGGGTGGTGCCGGGAGCAAGTCCGAATTTCTCCGGGGTAACAACAATACCGTTTCCTGAGGACTGACTGATTGTCGTTTCATTTTCCTGTGGCGTTGCCGGGTTATTAATTTTCTTTACGGTCGTTTTTACATATTCCGTGGTAGCGGAGTTTGTCGTTACGCTAATTTGTGCGCCACCACTTTTTTGCATCGGGACCGAAATAGGATAGACGCTTATTCCTGCAAATGATGATGCTGATAAAAGTAATGGGGAGACCGCTAAAATCATTATTAATGATTTTAATTTTGTTGATGGCATTGTCATTTTCTCAATGTGTAAGAAGTCGCTATCCTGAAGAAGATTTCGTTAATTCCCTTTGAGTAAATATTTGTCTGGACGCTTTCGATGGGGTGAATAATAGATTCAATGAATGTTCAGGTCAATGGTATGCAAATTAGCTATTTGTGTTATTCGTTTGAATATAAATGACAGTCAACATAAATATAACATTTAGCGTAATTCTCACCCTGCTGATTAAGAAGGTTTTTTATCAGAAGTTTTGTTTTTATTATCGTGGATGTTAAATAAAAGAGGGCGATAACATTCAATGTGACGCAAATCTACATGATGTATTAAGTAAAATGCATATAAAGGGGGGATGAAAATTAATCATTAAAATCATTGAGATATAACATCTTACTTTACTTGTTGTTGTAAGACGTTTGGGGGTCAGAATGATAAAAGAGAAAGGAATGAGAAATTAAAGGGAAACGCAGGGCAATAAAAAACCCCGCTTGCGGCGGGGTTTGAGAGGTTTTATGTCGCGTGGGCTTCTTATAAACCCGCGGCTTCGCGCAACTGAGCGGCTCTGTCGGTTTTTTCCCAAGGGAAATGTTCGCGACCAAAGTGACCGTAGGCTGCGGTTTCTTTATAGATAGGGTGCAGCAGGTCCATCATCTGGATCAAACCGTATGGACGCAGGTCGAAGAACTCGCGCACCAGCAAGGTCAGTTGTTCGTTGGAAACTTTACCGGTACCGAAAGTTTCCACCATGATGGAAGTCGGTTCAGCCACGCCGATTGCGTAAGACACCTGGATTTCACAACGGTCAGCCAGACCGGCAGCGACGATGTTTTTCGCCACATAACGTGCCGCGTAGGCCGCTGAACGGTCAACTTTAGACGGATCTTTACCGGAGAACGCACCGCCACCGTGACGGGCCATACCGCCGTAGGTGTCCACGATGATTTTACGACCGGTCAGACCGCAGTCACCCATCGGGCCACCGATAACGAAACGGCCAGTCGGGTTGATGTGGTATTTGGTACCGGCGTTCAGCCATTCTGCCGGCAACACAGGTTTGATGATTTCTTCCATCACCGCTTCCTGCAGATCTTTCAGCGAGATGTCTTCAGAATGCTGAGTAGACAACACCACTGCATCGATGCCGACGATTTTACCTTCGTCATACTGGAAAGTGACCTGGCTTTTCGCATCCGGACGCAACCATGGCAGGGTGCCTGATTTGCGCACTTCTGCCTGACGCTGCACCAGACGGTGTGCGTAAGTTACCGGTGCTGGCATGAGCACGTCGGTTTCGTTGGTCGCATAACCAAACATCAGACCCTGGTCGCCCGCACCTTGTTCCAGCGGATCAGTACGGTCAACGCCCTGATTGATGTCCGGCGATTGTTTGCCGATAGCGCTCAGCACTGCGCAGGAATTGGCATCGAAACCCATGTCAGAATGGATATAGCCAATTTCGCGAACAGTCTGACGCGTGATTTCTTCAACGTCGACCCATGCGCTGGTGGTGATTTCACCGCCAACCAGGACCATGCCGGTTTTGACATAAGTTTCACATGCAACACGTGCTTTTGGGTCTTGCTCTAAGATTGCGTCCAGGACAGCATCGGAAATCTGGTCAGCAATTTTGTCTGGATGTCCTTCCGAAACGGATTCGGACGTGAAGAGGTGTTTAGCCATTATGTTCTTTACCTTACATACGACGGGTTAGATATCACTGCATAGCACTGGGGTGACGGGCAGATGAGGAGCTGAGCTCGACATTGTCGCAATGCGTCCTGCATGTCCCCATTAGGCAAAGCCTTGAAGCAGTTTGCGCGTTAAACCACCCATGCGTGCGGACGGATTAACATCTGGACGGCTATTTTAGGATAGCAGACGTTCTGAATGCCAGTCATTTTTGTGACAGAGTGGGCGTTATTGTGCGGGTTTGCAGTGATATTCACGGTCTGAAACTATTTACACCTTATTTTCATTTTGCAATTACAGCGGGTTGCCGGTATAAACGGCGCGCGCTATGCATTTTTCTGCAGGCCCTGCAGAAGCAGCGTATTCCAGTAATTACTGTTTTCTCAGCTCGAATGCCCGCGGGTGATGCGTGGCACGTGTGGAGGTGGTTAGTTTAATGACCCACTTTTTACCGCTTGTAACATTTCAACAGCATCCCCTGCAGCCTTCATTGCGTTCTGCAGCACTTCTTTCAGACTTTCATTCAGAAAAGCGTCTGTCTTCTCTGCGATGTTTCAGAAAGCCTGACGACAGACAGGTCAGTCGCCGACATCGGTACGCTACTCAGTAACCTCAGGCCTGCGTGAACATCGCAATCCCGACACAATACTGATGTAGCCTGCAATCTCCCGGGGCATCCATCCCTGATTTCTCCCGACTCGTTACACGGAGTCTAAAAACGTGTTTTACAATGATATAAGTGGAAAACAGTCTCGTGGCTGTGGCTCGCAGGGTTTTATCCTGTCTGAAAGCCAGCCTTGCGGGTTGTTCTCACCTGTTGTTACTGCGATAGTGGCTGGCCATGTTGTCAGTATAGAAAGAGGATTTACCTATGTCTGATGACATCCAGTCTCACCGTCCGTCACATGCGGGCGATACTGTTTCTTTGCGCTCCATGCAGGAGGTTGCCGTGAACGATCGTGATGCCAGCAAGATGCTGCGCACTTACAACGTTGCCTATTGGGGTAACAATTATTATGACGTCAACGAACTGGGCCACATCAGTGTCTGCCCGGATCCTGACGTGCCTTCTGCCCGTGTTGATTTGGCACAACTGGTGAAAGACATGCGTGAGCAGGACGGTCAGCGTCTGCCGGCACTGTTCTGTTTCCCACAAATTTTGCAGCACCGTCTGCGTTCGATCAACGCCGCGTTCAAACGCGCGCGCGAATCGTTCGGCTACGAGGGTGACTACTTCCTGGTTTACCCGATTAAGGTTAACCAGCACCGCCGCGTGATCGAATCGCTGGTGGAATCCGGTGAACCGCTGGGTCTGGAAGCGGGCTCAAAAGCTGAGCTGATGGCCGTTCTGGCGCACGCCGGGATGACCCGTTCCGTGATCGTCTGTAACGGCTACAAAGACCGCGAATATATCCGTCTGGCGCTGATCGGCGAAAAGCTCGGTCACAAGGTGTATCTGGTTATCGAGAAGATGACTGAGATCAAACTGGTGCTGGAAGAAGCCGAACGCCTGAACGTGATCCCGCGTCTGGGCGTGCGCGCACGTCTGTCTTCGCAGGGCTCCGGCAAATGGCAGTCCAGCGGCGGCGAGAAATCCAAATTCGGTCTGGCGGCGTCTCAGGTTCTGCAACTGGTCGAAATGCTGCGTGAAGCAGGGCGTCTGGAAAGCCTGCAATTGCTGCATTTCCATCTGGGTTCACAGCTGGCGAATATCCGCGATATTTCCACCGGTGTGCGTGAGTCCGCGCGTTTCTACGTTGAACTGCACAAGCTGGGCGTCAACATTCAGTGTTTCGACGTCGGCGGCGGTTTGGGTGTGGATTATGAAGGCACCCGTTCGCAGTCCGACTGCTCGGTGAACTACGGCCTGAACGAATACGCCAACAACGTCATCTGGGGTATCGGCGACGCCTGTAATGAGCATGGCCTGCCGCACCCGACGGTGATCACCGAGTCTGGCCGCGCCGTAACCGCGCACCATACCGTGCTGGTCTCCAACGTGATTGGCGTTGAGCGCAACGAATTCAAAGAGCCGGTTGCCCCGGAAAATGATGCGCCGCGCGCACTGGGCAGCATGTGGGATACCTGGAATGAAATGCACGATCCGGAAAACCGTCGCTCATTGCGTGAATGGCTGCACGACAGCCAGATGGATTTGCACGACGTCCATTCGCAATATGCGCACGGGATTTTGGATCTGACGCAGCGCGCCTGGGCGGAAGACATCTACCTGAATATCTGTAACAAAATTCAGGATCAGCTGGATCCAAGCAACCGCGCACACCGTCCGATCATCGACGAATTGCAGGAACGTATGGCGGACAAACTGTACGTCAACTTCTCGCTGTTCCAGTCTATGCCGGATGCGTGGGGTATCGATCAGCTGTTCCCGGTTCTGCCGCTGGAAGGTCTGGATAAGCCGCCGGTAGGCCGTGCGGTGCTGCTGGACATTACCTGTGATTCCGACGGCACTATCGATCACTACATCGACGGTGACGGCGTAGCCACGACCATGCCAATGCCGCCGTACGATCCAGAGAATCCGCCGGTGCTGGGCTTCTTTATGGTCGGCGCTTATCAGGAAATTCTCGGCAACATGCACAACCTGTTCGGTGATACCGCAGCGGTAGATGTATTTGTCTTCCCTGACGGCAGCATTGAAGTGCAGCAGTCCGACGAAGGCGATACCGTGGCGGACATGCTGGAGTACGTGCAGCTGGATCCGAATGTGTTGCTGGCTCGTTTCCGCGATCAGGTCAAAGAAACCGATCTGGATGCAGAACTGCAGGCGCAGTTCGTCGAAGAGTTTGAATCCGGTTTATACGGTTATACGTATCTGGAAGAAGATGAATAAGCATTTATAAAGTGTAATAAATGACTATGCAACGCCCGAGTTTATTCGGGCGTTTTTATAATTACATGTTTTTAATCCCTGTAATTACTCGTAGTTAACAACAAAAGTGCCGGTAGCCGAGAAACTTCCCACCGAAACAGCAATGGAATACTGAAAGCAGTCGCAGCGGGGAATGGCAATACCATTAACAATCCTGGCGTACAGCTAAAAAGCCCGCAAAATAGTAATAACGCCATTTAAGCATTAAAAGGGCATCAGAGCGTTCATCTGAAAGTACATGTTCTATTAATCAGCGTTATTACCGAAATCAGGAGAGAGGCAACGTCAGGTGCATCTCTCCTTTGATGAATTACTTCCCGGCAGCAATACGCTCGCGGATATGTTTAGCACGTGCTTCTGAAGAAGGGTGATCGTCAAACCAGCCGATGCTGCTTCCCTGATCGAGTTTTGCCAGCTTCTCGAAACTGGTTGCCAGACCTGTCGGGTCGATCCCGCGTTTTTTCAGCAAATCAAACGAGTAATCGTCCGCTTCTGATTCCTGTTTTTGCGAGAACTGCGCGTTGACGTATTTCTCTCCTAAATCAGCCAGCTGTGATTGTGACAGGGTGGCGCTGACACCGCCGAGTGACGAAATCGCAGAGCGCGCCGCGGTCGCGCTGTAAGCCACCTGCATGGCTTTGCGGGTATGGCCGAGTGCCACGTGTCCCATTTCATGGCCGAGCACGCCTTCCACTTCATTGTCGTTCATCATATCCATCAGGCCGCTGTAAACGCGGATACAGCCGTTGGCCATCGCCCAGGCATTGACGTCTTTGGTCAGATACACCTTGTAGTTGGCGGGTGTGCCGTTGATGTTATCGCCCAGTGCTGCCGAGATTTTTTTCAGGCGCTGTGCGTATTCACTGTCGTCGGGAGCAATCTGTGCTTTTTTATCCATCTCTTCACAAGACTGCACGCTCAGCGTTTTGACGTCGGCATCGCTCAGCGTATACGCCTGATAAGCCTGCGCGCCGGACTGCATTAAGGTATCGGTATTGACGGTTGCACAGCCACTGACCAGTGACGCGGCAAAAAGACTCAACATAACAGGACGAAATTTCATCAGTTCAGATTCCCAGAGAAGATAAGCAAAGGTTGAAAAGCAGTCACAAAAAGACCCTGACTGTAAGGATAGCGTTAAGGTAGGTTTTTAGCAGCACCCGATCTATAGTGTAAGTCCGAAAAAACGCACTGATTTAAAAGCGGATTTTGTGAACTTAATCACGAGAGTGATTAGAGATTGCCGTTTTAATGCCGAGTCTGAGAAAATGAATTTCTTGACTGCTTTTTTAATCCGACCTGGAGTAGAACATGTCCTCTCGTAAAGAGCTTGCGAACGCTATTCGCGCACTTAGTATGGATGCCGTGCAGAAAGCGAATTCCGGCCACCCTGGCGCCCCTATGGGCATGGCAGATATTGCCGAAGTGCTGTGGCGCGATTACCTGAACCATAACCCGACAAACCCGCACTGGGCTGACCGCGACCGCTTCGTACTGTCCAATGGTCATGGCTCTATGCTGATTTACAGCCTGTTGCACCTCACTGGCTATGATCTGCCGATGAGCGAACTGGCAAACTTCCGTCAGCTGCACTCTAAAACCCCGGGCCACCCGGAATACGGTTATACCGCTGGCGTTGAAACCACCACCGGTCCGCTGGGGCAGGGCATCGCTAACGCCGTCGGTTTTGCTATCGCAGAACGCACGCTGGCAGCACAGTTCAACAAACCAGGCCACGACATCGTCGATCACCAGACTTATACATTCCTGGGCGATGGCTGCATGATGGAAGGCATTTCTCACGAAGTGTGTTCTCTGGCCGGTACCATGAAACTCGGCAAACTGACCGCGTTTTATGATGACAACGGTATCTCCATCGACGGCCACGTAGAAGGCTGGTTCACCGATGATACGGCTAAACGTTTCGAAGCTTACGGCTGGCACGTAGTCCGCGGTGTTGATGGTCACAATCCTGACGCCATCAAAGCCGCTATCGAAGAAGCACATAAAGTGACTGATAAGCCATCCCTGCTGATGTGCAAAACCGTGATCGGTTTCGGTTCACCGAACAAAGCCGGTACACACGATGTACACGGTGCTGCGCTGGGTGCTGCTGAAGTCGCTGCAACCCGCGAAGCGCTGGGCTGGAAATACGCTGCGTTTGAAATCCCGCAAGATATCTATGCACAGTGGGATGCGAAAGAAGCCGGTAAAGCGAAAGAAGCCGCATGGAACGACAAGTTTGATGCTTACGCTAAAGCGCATCCGGAACTGGCAAAAGAGTTCAAACGTCGTGTGAACGGCGAGCTGCCAGCGAACTGGGAAACCGAAGCACAGAAATTCATCGAACAGCTGCAGGCAAACCCTGCAAACATCGCCAGCCGTAAAGCATCCCAGAACGCGCTGGAAGCCTTCGGTAAAGTGTTGCCAGAATTCCTGGGCGGCTCTGCTGACCTGGCACCAAGCAACCTGACAATGTGGTCTGGTTCTAAGTCTATCGGCGACGATCAGGCGGGTAACTACATCCATTACGGCGTGCGTGAATTCGGTATGACCGCCATCACCAACGGTATCGCGCTGCACGGCGGTTTCCTGCCGTACTCTGCGACCTTCCTGATGTTTGTGGAATATGCGCGTAACGCCGTGCGTATGGCTGCGCTGATGAAAATCCGCAACGTGTTCGTGTACACCCATGACTCCATCGGTCTGGGCGAAGACGGCCCGACGCACCAGCCGGTTGAGCAAATCGCCAGCCTGCGTGTTACGCCGAACATGAGCACCTGGCGTCCTGCGGATCAGGTTGAATCTGCTGTGGCATGGAAATACGCGATTGAGCGTAACGACGGCCCGGTTACCCTGATCTTCTCCCGTCAGAACCTGACCCAGCAACCACGTACCGCTGAGCAATTAGCAAACGTGGCGCGCGGCGGTTATGTGCTGAAAGATTGCGACGGCACACCAGAAGTGATCCTGATCGCGACCGGTTCTGAAGTCGGTATCACCGTGGAAGCGGCTGATAAACTGGCGGCTGCGGGCACCAAAGTGCGTGTGGTTTCCATGCCTTCAACTGACGCCTTCGACAAACAAGACGCGGCTTACCGTGAATCTGTGTTGCCGAAAGCCGTGACAGCCCGTGTTGCTGTTGAAGCGGGTATTGCGGATTACTGGTTCAAATATGTTGGCCTGAACGGTGCTATCGTCGGTATGCATAGCTTTGGCGAATCAGCTCCGGCAGATCTGCTGTTCAAAGAGTTCGGTTTCACTGTTGATAACGTTGTTGCTCAGGCACAGGCGTTACTGAAGTAATTCCGCTTTCTTAAAAGCTTCTTAAAAGCACCTTCGGGTGCTTTTTTTTCGCCTGCAATTTCATGCGCCGGTTCTCAGTTTCGCGCGAAATGACGCAGGTCAAACCCTTCCGCTGCGGACTCAGCTAAACTCCCTGCATTCTGACGCTGTTTCAATCCGTCGGTTTTTGAGAATAATCACTGTCGAAAAGGTGATGAAAAAGTAAATTCACTGTGAATACACGGAATTGGCTGATGTTTTTTTAAGCGTTCGGCGCGATTAATGCCTCTGCGGCTGACGAATTATTCCTTTTATTCATGGTTTGGTTTATTCTCAGCTGAACCGTTTCAGTCGGGCTATTTGAGCTTAACATCGTCACCAGGTTGTTATCGTGCCGGAAACTGAAATTTTTCTGCTGCACGCATCGTGCTGACAGATGACGATGGTGATTCACCGTAAACGCACGCTGCATTACTATAGGTGTTACTGAAATTGAGTAACAACCGTGTAACAGGGAGATGTATGCCAATACGTATTGCAATTAATGGCTTTGGTCGCATTGGCCGTAGCGTATTGCGCGCGTTATACGAATCCGGGCGTCGGGCGGAAATCTCCGTCATTGCCATCAATGAAATCGCCAGCCCTGAAGGCATGGCGCATCTGCTCAAATACGACTCCAGCCACGGGCGCTTCGCCTGGGATGTCCGCCAGGAAGGTGAAAACCTTTACGTCGGCGATGACTCCATCCGTTTACTTCACCAGCCTGATGCCAGCCAGTTGCCCTGGGGCGAACTGAGTATTGACGTGGTGCTCGATTGCACCGGCGTGTACGGCAGTCGCGAAGACGGTGAAGCCCAGCTTGCGGCCGGCGCCAAAAAAATTCTGTTCGCGCATCCCGGCGGTCATGATCTTGACGCCACAGTGGTTTATGGTGTGAACCACGATTTGCTCGAACGTCAGCACCGCATTGTGTCCAATGCGTCCTGCACCACCAACTGTATTATCCCTGTGATCAAGCTGCTCGACGATGCTTTCGGCATTGAGTCGGGCACGGTAACGACCATCCATTCTTCGATGAATGACCAGCCGGTCATCGACGCGTACCACGCGGATTTACGCCGTACGCGCGCTGCCAGCCAGTCCATCATTCCTGTCGATACCAAACTGGCCGCAGGGATCACACGCATCATGCCTAAATTCTGCGATCGCTTTGAGGCGATCTCGGTGCGCGTGCCGACAATCAATGTCACAGCCATTGATCTGAGCGTATTTGTCGAGGGTTCTGTGACGGTAGACGAGGTGAACCAGCTGCTGCAAAAGGCCGCAACAGGTGCTTTTCGTGGTATAGTTGACTATACCGAACTACCATTAGTCTCGACAGATTTTAACCACGATCCCCACAGCGCCATCGTAGATGGAACGCAGACGCGGGTAAGTGGACAGCACCTGATTAAGACACTTGTCTGGTGCGATAACGAGTGGGGTTTTGCCAACCGAATGTTGGATACAACATTGGCAATGTCCGCTAGCGGTTTCTAGTGCGGCTGTTCCGGCCTTCTGGCCGAAATTGCCTTCAAGCAACTTTAAAGAGAATCAACGAGAGGATTCACCATGTCTGTTATTAAGATGAGCGATCTGGATTTAGCGGGTAAACGCGTACTGATCCGTGCCGATCTGAACGTGCCAGTTAAAGATGGCAAAGTAACGTCAGATGCACGTATCCGCGCTTCTTTACCAACCATCGAAATTGCCCTGAAACAAGGCGCACGCGTGATGGTTACCTCGCATCTGGGTCGTCCGACTGAAGGCGAATATAACGAAGAGTTTTCTCTGCTGCCGGTTGTTAACTACCTGAAAGAACATCTGAAATCTCCAGTGCGTCTGGCCAAAGATTACCTTGATGGCGTTGAAGTTGCAGAAGGCGAGCTGGTTGTTCTGGAAAACGTTCGCTTCAACAAAGGCGAAAAGAAAGACGACGAAGCACTGTCCAAAAAATATGCTGCCCTGTGTGACATCTATGTGATGGACGCATTCGGTACTGCGCACCGCGCGCAAGCTTCTACTCACGGCGTGGGCAAATTTGCGCCTATCGCGTGTGCCGGTCCGCTGCTGTCTGCAGAACTGGAAGCACTGGGTAAAGCACTGGGTAACCCGGCTCGTCCGATGGTAGCTATCGTTGGCGGTTCTAAAGTTTCTACCAAACTGACCGTTCTGGATTCCCTGTCCAAAATCGCTGACCAGCTGATCGTTGGCGGTGGTATCGCGAACACCTTCGTGGCTGCTCAAGGCAACAACGTCGGTAAATCCCTGTACGAAGCAGATCTGGTCGGTACCGCAAGCAAATTGCTGGAAACCTGCGACATTCCTGTTCCTACAGATGTTCGCGTGGCAACTGAGTTCTCTGAAACAGCCGTTGCAACTGTGAAGTCTGTTAAAGACATCAAAGATGACGAACAAATTCTCGACATGGGCGATGAGTCTGCATACCGCCTGGCTGAGATCATTAAAAACGCTAAAACCATTCTTTGGAATGGTCCTGTAGGCGTGTTCGAGTTCCCTAACTTCCGTAAAGGGACCGAGATTGTGGCGCAGGCCATTGCTGACAGCGAAGCATTCTCTATCGCAGGCGGCGGCGACACTCTGGCGGCTATCGACCTGTTCGGTATCGCTGACAAAATTTCCTATATCTCCACTGGCGGTGGCGCATTCCTGGAATTCGTTGAAGGGAAAGCACTGCCAGCGGTTGTGATGCTGGAAGAGCGTGCTAAGAAGTAATGAACCCTGAGCGGGAAGCTTACGGCTTCCTGTTCTTCTTTGCCGCGCGAGGGGCTGCACAGTGGAACTCGCGCGACATAGCAAACCGATTCAATCCATCTACGGCCGACGAATACAGGACAAAGAACTATGTCTAAAATTTTTGATTTCGTAAAACCAGGCGTTATCACTGGTGATGATGTACAGAAAGTTTTCGCTATTGCTAAAGAAAACAAATTTGCTCTGCCAGCGGTTAACTGCGTAGGCACCGACTCTATCAACGCCGTTCTCGAAGCTGCTGCGAAAGTCCGTTCACCGGTTATCGTTCAGTTCTCTAACGGTGGCGCTGCGTTCATCGCAGGTAAAGGCCTGAAAACTGACGTGCCACAAGGCGCGGCAATCCTGGGTGCAATCTCTGGCGCACACCACGTACATCAGATGGCAGAACATTACGGCGTGCCAGTCATCCTGCACACCGACCACTGCGCGAAGAAACTGCTGCCATGGATCGACGGTCTGCTGGACGCGGGTGAAGCTCACTTCGCTAAAACCGGTAAACCACTGTTCTCTTCACACATGATCGACCTGTCTGAAGAATCCCTGGAAGAAAACATCGAAATTTGCAGCAAGTACTTAGCTCGCATGGCAAAAATCGACATGACTCTGGAAATCGAACTGGGTTGCACCGGCGGTGAAGAAGATGGCGTGGACAACAGCCATATGGACGCATCTGCACTGTACACTCAGCCGCAAGACGTTGATTACGCATACGAAAAACTGAACGCTATCAGCCCGCGTTTCACTATCGCTGCGTCATTCGGTAACGTACACGGGGTTTACAAACCAGGTAACGTCAAACTGACTCCAACGATCCTGCGTGATTCTCAGGAATACGTGTGCAAGAAACACAACCTGCCACACAACAGCCTGAACTTCGTCTTCCACGGCGGTTCCGGTTCTACTGCAGCAGAAATCAAAGAATCTGTAGGCTACGGTGTTATCAAAATGAACATCGACACCGACACCCAGTGGGCTAACTGGGACGGTATCCTGCAGTTCTACAAGAAAAACGAAGCTTACCTGCAAGGTCAGTTGGGTAACCCGGAAGGCGCGGACAAACCTAACAAGAAATTCTATGACCCGCGCGTATGGCTGCGTGCTGCACAGTCTTCCATGGTGACTCGCCTGGAACTGGCATTCAAAGAACTGAACGCAATCGACGTACTGTAATTCTTACGCTTCCGGTGCTTGACCACCGGAATGTGAGGATAATCGTCAAAGGGGCTTCGGCCCCTTTTTTATTGCCCGTTTTATCTTCACAATGTCAGTCCTGTTAACGGAAACGCCCCTGGCGGAGAAAATTATGCGCATAGCGTTGTTCGCGTTATTTGCCCTGACTTCTTTTGTTCATGCTGCTGAAACCGACTGTAAAAATGCCACGACGCAGATGGATATGAACATCTGTGCCGGACAGGATTTCAAACGCAGTGATGCGTTGTTAAATCAGGCCTACAAACAAAAAATGGCGCAGCTTTCACCGGAGCAGCAAACCAAATTCAAAGCAGCCCAGCGCAGCTGGATTGCATTTCGTGACAACGACTGCGCGTTTATGTCTTCCGGCGTTGACGGGGGTTCTGTTCAGCCGATGATCTATTCCGGCTGTCTGCAACAGAAAACCGAGCAGCGCACCAAAGAAATTAATGACATTCTGCACTGCGAAGAAGGCGATTTAAGCTGTCCTTAACATGAAGTCTGAAGGTAGAAAGCCATGAAGCCAAAATCTGTCACCCTTGATGATGTCGCGCGCCACGCGGGTGTGTCCTATCAGACCGTTTCGCGCGTACTGAATCAGGCAGCGCACGTGTCGGTAAGAACGCGCAACAAAGTCGAACAGGCGATGGCTGCGCTCAATTACGTTCCGAACCGCGTTGCCCAGCAACTGGCGGGTAAACAAAGCTTCACCCTCGGACTGGCGACCACCGAACTGGCGCTGCATGCCCCATCACAAATCGCATCGGCGATGAAAACCCGCGCAAACCAGTTAGGTTTCAACGTCGTGATTTCGATGATTGATAACCTGAGTCTGGCCGCCTGTCGCACGGCGGTGAACGAACTGATGTCGCAGCGGGTGGACGGCGTGCTGATTAATGTGCCGCTGTCGAATGACGATGCGGCTGCAATCGCACAGCTTTGTGGCAATTTACCTGCGCTGTTTCTGGATGTGGATCCAGAAGCTGACGTCTTCAAAATTTTGTTCGATCCGCACTGCGGGGCGAAGCAGGGCGTAGAGCATTTGCTGGCGCTCGGCCATCAGCAGATCGCGGTGCTGACTGGCCCGCTTGAATCCATCTCAGCGCGCCTGCGTTATGAAGGCTGGCTGAATACGCTGGCGACGCACGATATTACGCCCTGTGTGGTTCAGCACGGCGACTGGAGCGCAGCGTCGGGTTATCAGCAGGCGTTATTACTGCTCAATCAGCCGGTGCGCCCGACGGCGATTCTGGTCGCCAATGACCAGATGGCGCTCGGCGTCTTGCGCGCTGTGCACGAGTTTGGCCTGCGGGTGCCGGAACAAATCTCGGTAATTGGCTATGACGATACCGAAGACAGCGCCTTTTTCTTCCCGCCGCTGACCACCATTAAACAGGATTTCCGTCTGCTCGGTCACGAGAGCGTCAACCGGCTGGTGGATCATCTGCATAATCACGGCGATCACCACAGCGACTCGCTGTTGCTGCCCACGTCCCTGGTTGAGCGCCACACCACCGCCCGACCTGGCGCAGAAAATGTGTCACAGGAAGCGTTGTCGCAGGAACTGATCCGCATCGCCCGTCAGCTCAGCGCGCTCTGATCTTCTTTTAGTCCGTTCCTCATTTAATTGTCCATGGCGCGGATTTTGTGATCCGCGTCCCTTTCCCGCATCCCTGCGCTTTACTTACTCTCTTCGGTTACGCATGTTTATATTATTGTGAGCGCATAACAATTTACCGGGGAGAAATTATGAATTCATCAGCGGAAGATAAGTTATCATCGCTGGCCACTGTTCTGGCCCGCCGTGACTGGGAAAAACCTGCCTCGACGCAGTGCAACAGATTACCTGCGCATCCGCCATTCAGCAGCTGGCGTAATGCTCAGGAAGCCAGAGAAAATCAGCCATCAGAAAAAGTACGCAGCCTGAACGGCGAATGGGCATTCAGCTATTTCACTCGTCCGGAAGCGGTCCCGGAGCAATGGCTAAAGCAGGATCTGGCGGATGCAGATCCCGTACAGGTGCCATCCAACTGGCAACTGGCAGGTTATGACGCACCGATTTATACCAACGTACAGTATCCGATCCCTGTCAATCCGCCGTTTGTGCCTGAAGAAAATCCTACGGGTTGTTACTCGCTCACAGTTTCTGTGGATAAAGACTGGCTGAGCAACGGACAGACGCGCATCGTGTTTAACGGCGTCAATTCAGCGTTCTATTTGTGGTGCAACGGTCAGTGGATCGGCTATTCGCAGGACAGCCGTTTACCGGCGGAATTCGATCTCAGTCATGTGCTGCACTCGGGTGAAAACCGTCTGGCGGTGATGGTGCTGCGCTGGAGCGATGGCAGCTATCTGGAAGATCAGGATATGTGGCGCATGAGCGGCATCTTCCGTGATGTCACGTTGATGCATAAACCGGTGGAGCAGATTACGGATTACCAGGTGCGCACGCATCTGTTCCATGGCTTCACGCAGGCCGAGCTGGAAGTGCAGGTCAGTGCCGCCGTGCCGCAGGAAAATGCAGCTGATTATCAGGTGCGCGTCCAGTTATGGCAGGGCGATAAACCGGTCGCAGAACATCAGCAACCGCTAGGCAGCGACATTATCGATGAGCGCGGGGCGGCATATGACCGCACTACGCTGCGCCTGCCGGTCAGCCAGCCGGTTTTATGGAGCGCAGAACAACCGGCGCTGTATCGTGCCGTGATTTCCCTTATTTCTCCGCAAGGCCAGCTTATAGAAGCCGAAGCCTGTGACGTCGGTTTCCGTCAGGTGGAAATCAGCAACGGGCTGCTGAAAGTGAACGGTCAGCCGGTATTGATCCGCGGCACCAACCGCCACGAACATCATCCTGAAAACGGTCAGGTGATGGATGAAGCCACCATGCGCCGTGACATTGTGCTGATGAAACAGCACAACTTTAACGCCGTGCGCTGCTCGCATTATCCGAACCATCCGCTGTGGTACAAGCTGTGTGACGAATACGGTCTGTATGTGGTCGATGAAGCCAATATTGAAACCCACGGCATGCAACCGATGAACCGTTTGTCGGACGATCCGGTATGGTTCAACGCTTTCAGCGAACGCGTTACACGTATGGTTCAGCGCGACCGCAATCATCCGTGCATCATCATCTGGTCACTGGGCAACGAATCCGGGCATGGCGCAAACCACGACGCGCTGTACCGCTGGATCAAATCTGTCGATCCGACCCGTCCTGTGCAGTACGAAGGCGGCGGCGCTAACAGTGCTGCAACTGACATTATCTGCCCGATGTATTCCCGCGTTGAGCAAGATCAGCCGTTCCCGGCGGTACCAAAATGGTCGATTAAAAAGTGGATCAGCATGCCGGATGAAACACGTCCGCTGATCCTCTGCGAATACGCTCATGCGATGGGTAACAGCTTCGGCGGTTTCGATAAATACTGGAAAGCCTTCCGTCAGTTCCCGCGCTTGCAGGGCGGTTTTGTCTGGGACTGGGTCGATCAGAGTCTGCTGCGTACCGGCGAAGACGGCGAACGTTATATGGCTTACGGCGGCGATTTTGGCGATACGCCAAACGATCGTCAGTTCTGCATGAATGGTCTGGTATTTGCCGACCGGACGCCGCATCCGTCCTTGTTCGAAGCGCAGCGCGCCCAGCAATTCTTCCAGTTCTCCCTGACCGGCACCTCGCCGCTGACGCTGGAAATTCACAGTGAATACCTGTTCCGTCACAGTGATAACGAACAGTTAGTCTGGCGCATTGAATGTGACGGCGAAGTCATCTCGCAGGGCGAAACGGTACTGAATATCGCGCCATGCGGTAAACAAACGTTAGAGCTGGGCGATATCCCGCAGGCAGAAGGTGATTTGTGGCTGAACGTCGCAGTACACCAGCCGCAGGCAACTGCGTGGTCAGAAGCGGGGCATCGCAGCGCATGGGATCAATGGCAACTGCCGCAGCCGCTGACCTTGCCGGTGCCGGAGAAAATCTCCGCCGCTGCGCCGGTTCTGGATCAGCAGGGCGACCTGATTTCCGTAGTACACGGCGCGCAACGCTGGCATTTCAGTCAGCAAACCGGCCAGCTGGAACAGTGGTTTGATGGCAAAACGCCGCGCCTGCTTAGCGCACTGCGCGACCAGTTTGTCCGTGCGCCGGTAGATAACGATATCGGCGTCAGTGAGGTCACGCGTATCGATCCGAATGCCTGGGTGGAGCGCTGGAAAGCCGCCGGCATGTATCAGCTGGAATCGCGTCTGCTGAATATCTCCGCCGATCAGTTGCAGGACGGCGTGGTGATTATTACCACGCACGCGTTTATGGCGGGCGAGGAAATGCGCCTGCTGAGCCGCAAAATTTTCCGCATCGATAATCAGGGCGAGTTACATATCAGTGCCGATGTTCGCGTGGCATCAAACGTCCCGTCGCCGGGGCGCATTGGCCTGACCTGTCAGCTGGCAGAAACAGCAGAAAACGTCAGCTGGCTGGGGCTGGGGCCACACGAAAACTACCCGGATCGCCGTCTGGCCGCACAACATGGGCGATGGACTTTGCCACTTGGCGAACTCTATACCCCATACGTTTTTCCGACCGAAAATGGCCTGCGCGGAGATACCCGTGAGCTGGAATATGCCGGATGGAAACTGCGCGGTAATTTCCACTTTGGTCTTAGCCGCTACAGCCTGCAACAGCTGATGGAGACCAGTCATCGTCATTTACTGCGTGAAGAAGAGGGCACCTGGCTGAACATCGACGGCTTCCATATGGGCGTCGGCGGCGATGATTCGTGGAGCCCGAGCGTCAGCCCGGATTTCCTGCTGACAGCCGGTCAGTATCATTATTCGTTCACCATGAAACGTGCCTGACAGCCTGCGCCGCCGTGTTAATCCCCGGCGGCGCAATATTCAGACGTAAGGAAAATGCTTATGTATTACCTGAAAAATACTAACTTTTGGATGTTCGGGCTGTTCTTCTTCTTTTACTTTTTCATCATGGGTGCCTACTTCCCGTTTTTCCCGATCTGGCTGCATGATATTAACCAGATCAGCAAAAGCGACACCGGCATTATCTTCGCCAGCATTTCGCTGTTCTCGCTGTTATTCCAGCCGGTGTTCGGTTTACTCGCCGATAAACTGGGGCTGAAAAAGCATCTGCTGTGGATCATCACCGGTATGCTGATCCTGTTCGCGCCATTCTTTATCTACGTGTTTGGCCCGTTACTGAAAATTAATATTTATCTCGGTTCGGTCGTTGGCGGGATTTACCTTGGCCTGATTTATAACGCCGGTGCGCCTGCCATTGAAGCCTATATTGAGAAAGTCAGCCGCCGCAGCAGCTTTGAATTTGGTCGTGCCCGCATGTTTGGCTGTGTCGGCTGGGCGCTGTGTGCGTCGGTAGTCGGTATCATGTTCACCATCAACAATGAGTTCGTGTTCTGGCTTGGTTCCGGCTGTGCGGTGATCCTCGCGATTCTGTTGCTGATCGCCAAACCTGAAGTCACCTCCAGCGCCCGCGTGGCTAACGAACTGGGCGCGAACAGCAAACCGTTCAATCTCAAACTGGCCGTCGAACTGCTGAAAGATAAAAAACTGTGGTTCCTGGCGTTGTACGTCATCGGCGTTTCCTGCACGTACGACGTGTTTGACCAGCAGTTTGCCAACTTCTTTACCTCGTTCTTCACATCATCTTCTGAAGGGACGCGCGTCTTTGGCTATGTGACCACCATGGGCGAACTGCTTAACGCCTGTATCATGTTCTTCGCGCCGCTGATTGTGAACCGCATTGGTGGCAAGAATGCGCTGCTGCTGGCCGGGACAATTATGTCTGTACGCATCATCGGCTCGTCTTTCGCGTCATCACCGCTGGAAGTGGTGGTACTGAAAACTCTGCATATGTTCGAGGTGCCGTTCCTGATTGTCGGTTGTTTTAAATACATTACGTCCGTATTTGAGGTGCGCTTCTCCGCGACGATTTATCTGGTGACGTTCTGCTTCTTCAAACAGGTGGCAATCATCTTTATGTCGGTGTTCGCGGGCAATATGTATGACCGTATCGGTTTCCACGGAACGTATCTGATCCTGGGCTTGGTCGCACTGACCTTCACGATAATCTCAGCCTTTACGCTGAGTGGTCGCGGGCCATTGCAGGCCTTCAAAACGCCCGAAGCGCTGAAAAACAGCCACGCAAATTCTTAATTTATCTGAAGTCTTTCCCACAGGATTGGCACTTCATCGCATTGTTAGTTAACCTTAAAGCACACTTGCTGCCCGCATCGTCGGGCAGCTTTGATTTCTTGCAGCCCGTCAGGGTGTAATTTTGGGGTACTTTAAATGGATGATTTGAACGTTGTAGGCAGCATTAATAATGCTGGCAACTGGTTGGTAAGAAACCAGGCCTTACTGCTTCATTACGCTGTGAATATTGTGGCCGCTATTTTCATTCTGATTGTCGGTATGATTATCGCCCGCATCGTTTCCGGTGCCGTCAGCCGGGTTTTAAAGGTTCGTGGCATTGATATTACGGTTTCCGACTTCCTTTCCGCCATGGTGCGTTACGCGATTATTGCGTTCACGCTGATTGCGGTTCTGGGACGGATCGGCGTGCAAACCACGTCCGTGATTGCGGTTATCGGTGCCGCCGGTCTCGCCGTCGGTCTGGCATTGCAGGGTTCACTGTCTAACTTTGCAGCCGGCGTTTTGCTGGTGATCTTCCGTCCGTTCCGTGCCGGTGAATATGTTGACCTTGGTGGTGTGGCGGGTACTGTCACTCAGGTACAAATTTTCTCCACCACCCTGCGTACGCCGGACAACAAAATCATTGTGGTGCCAAACGGTAAAATCATCGCTGGTAACATCATCAACAACTCCCGCGAACCGACCAGCCGTATCGACCTGACCATTGGCGTGGGTTATGACTCTGACATCGATCTGGTTAAGCAACTCCTGACCGAGATCGTCAGTGCCGATCCGCGTGTTTTGAAAGATAAAGACGTTGTGGTTCGTCTGAACGAAATGGCAGCCTCAACCCTGAATTTCATCGTGTACGCATGGACCAGCAACGGTGATGCGCAGAACCTGAAATGGGATTTGCTTGAGTCGTTCAAACGCGCACTGGATAAAAACAACATCAACATTGCCTATCCGCAGATGGATGTTCACCTTTATCAGGTCGCGAATGCGGCAGGCAACCAGCAGGAAGAACGTCGCTCGTTCGAATAACACATTCCTGCCAGATTCCGATTTTCTCAGGCGCCTGCGGGCGCCTTTTTCATGCCTGACGTTTCAGCCCGTCGCTGATAAGCCAGCCTAATGAGCGATTAGAAATATCCATTTCCTCTTATGCCAGCAAAGCCCTTACACTGCGCGCAATCTTTGTTATTAACACTTTGTCATCAACCCTCTGTTATCAACTCTCGAAGGAGTTCTCCGTGCTGGCTATTTTCCTGCAAGGACTGGCGATGAGCGCCGCAATGATTTTACCGATTGGCCCGCAGAATGCGTTTGTAATGAATCAGGGCATCCGCCGTCAGTATCACCTGATGATTGCCGGATTGTGCGCGCTGAGCGATATCGCGCTGATCTGCGGCGGCATCTTTGGCGGCAGCGCACTGCTGAGTCAATCTCCGACATTACTGTTACTGGTGAGCTGGGGCGGTGTGGCTTTTTTACTGTGGTATGGCTGGGGCGCATTTCGTACCGCATTCAGCAAAAATCCTGAACTGGCGCAGGCCGAAGTCGCGAAGCAAAGCCGCTGGAAAATTGTCGTCAGCATGCTGGCGGTCACCTGGCTGAATCCGCACGTATATCTCGATACTTTCGTGGTACTCGGCAGTCTGGGTGGCAGCCTGAGCCCCGATGAGCGTTCGTGGTTTGCGCTCGGTGCGGTCAGTGCATCGGTGATGTGGTTCTTCGGGCTGGCTATCCTCGCCGCGATGCTGGCGCCGTGGCTGAATACCGGCAAAGTGCAGCGGGTCATTAATTTTATCGTTGGCGTGATCATGTGGGGCATTGCCGTACAACTGGCTCGCCAGACCGGTGTGCTTTAAGTTTTTAGCCTTAAATCAGCTTTTGTCACTAATCTTAGTTTCAGTTGTAACGGATTATGCTACGGTTTCGCAGATTGTTTTGACCTATCTATTGCCAGATCTTTGATGATTAATGGAGGCACTGTGAAACTGAAAGCATTAGCTGTAGCAGCGATGTTGGGATTAGGGACATTACCTTTGGCGTTGCAGGCGGCGGAATTACCTGCCGGACCGCACGTGGTGACGTCAGGCACGGCGAGTGTTGATGCGACGCCGGATATCGCGACGCTGGCGATTGAAGTCAGCGTGTCGGCGAATGATTCAGCCAGCGCCAAGAAACAGGCTGATGAACGCGTAGCGGCCTATTATGCGTTCCTGCAAAAAAACGACATTGAGAAAAAAGATATCAATGCGGCCAACCTGCGTACTCAGCCGGAATACAATTACCTGAAAGACGGCACCTCACAGCTGAAAGGCTACCGTGCTGTGCGTCAGGTGCAGGTGACTTTGCGTCAGCTGGATAAACTGAACGAACTGCTGGATGGCGCACTGAAATCAGGTCTGAATGAAGTGCGTGCGGTTGAACTGGGCGTGGCTAATCCGGATAAATTCCGTGATGAAGCGCGTCAGAAAGCCATCGAAAACGCTACTCAGCAGGCGAAATCACTGGCTGAAGGCTTCAATACCAAACTGGGGCCGGTTTACAGCATTCGTTATCACGTGGCTAACTACCAGCCAATGCCGGTGGCGCGTATGTATAAAACCGCCGAAGCCGCAGGGCAGAGCGATGTCGCGCAGACCTATGAGCAGCAGAGTATTCACTTCGACGATCAGGTCGATGTGGTGTTCGAATTGCAGCCGCAAGCACCAGCACCAGCACCAGCACCAGCACCAGCACCGGCTCAGTAAACCTGACGCCGTGAAAATGAAAAACCCGCTCCGGCGGGTTTTTTGTTTTCTGAATTTAATGCCACCGGTTACGGCTATTTATCTGCTGAAAACGTTACGTCTTTTTGTGCCTCCAGTACCCGTAATCTTTCTGTCAGTGCCTGACTGACCGACACATAAGCCGTGCTGCCGAGCGCGAGACGCAGCGGCGGATTCACTTCATCGGCAGCGGCGATCATCGCCCTGACGGTGTTCAGCGCGTCGCCTTTAATGGCGAAATCACCGGATGCAATCGCACGGCGTACTTCACCGGCAGGCGTGGTTTCATAGCAGTCCATCGGCTCGGCGTGATCCAGACCTGCGCCAAATTCCGTACTGGTCGGGCCCGGTTCAATAATCAGGAAGTCGATACCAAACGGTTTCACCTCTTGCGCCACCGATTCGACAAATCCTTCAATTCCCCATTTTGTTGCATGATATAGGCTGAAATTCGGATAAGCGATCTGCCCGCCTTCTGATGAAACCTGCACAATCCGGCCGCCTCCTTGTGCGCGCAGGTGTGGCAAAACGGCGCGGATAAGCTGGATAGAACCCACCAGATTGGTGGCGATCTGTCTTTCGATTTGCCCGTCACTGACTTCTTCACCTGCGCCAAACAGGCCGTAACCGGCATTACTGACCACCACATCTATACGTCCGGCTTTGGCAAATGCAGCGCCGACGGCGGTTCGGATAGCCGATGTATCGGTGATATCGAGCATGAGGATTTGCAGCCGATCTCCATAACTTGCCAGCAAGTCGTCAAGCGCGCCCGGTTTGCGTAATGTGGCGATCACCCTGTCGCCGCGCAGAAGCAGCTGCCCGGTGAGCAGGCGTCCGAGGCCGGTGGATGTTCCGGTAATAAACCATGTCTTTGTCATTCTCAAATTCCTCAATTACAGACGTTGCCAGACATTCAGGGTAGGGCAATACTATTGGTGCGTTAATACCCAATAAACTGCATGAACAGGTGAACATTAACCACCAATGAACACGCCATCCATGAACAAACCGACTCTGGCAGAACTCCGGGCCTTTATGGCTATCGCCGAACACGGGAGTTTCCGCCGCGCCGCCGATCTTTTGGGCATCACGCGATCGTCGCTCAGCCACGTTATGCGCGGGCTGGAAGATCGCCTTGGCGCACGCCTTTTGCACCGCACTACGCGCAGTGTGTCGCTGACTGAAACGGGCGAACGCTTGCTGAAACGCATCGATCCGCTAATGAGCGGGCTGGATGCCGCGCTGGAGGATGTCGCGGGTGAGCAGGGGCGACTGACCGGTGAACTGCGCATTAACGGCAGCGAAGGCGCTATCCGCCTGTTGTTGCGGAATATTGTGCCAGAGTTCATGACGCGTTATCCCGGTGTGACGCTGGATCTGGTGGCGGAAGGAAAGCTGGTGGATATTGTCGGGCAGGGTTTTGATGCGGGGATCCGGCTGGGAGAAGCGGTTCCACGGGACATGATCGCTGTGCGGCTCAGCCCCGATTTACGATTTCTGGCCGTAGCATCACCGGATTATCTTGCTGTGTATCCGGCCCCTGAAACGCCGGATGACCTTGCTCGTCATCAGTGTTTGCGGCAGCGTCTGCCCAGCGGCAAACGCTATCGTTGGGAATTTCAAAAACGCGCAGAGGAAGTGGCAATTGATGTGCCCGGAAATCTGACGCTGGACAATACACAACTGATGGTTGAGGCCGCAGAGGACGGGCTGGGGATTGCGTATGTTCCGGAAGATTATGCGCGGGTAGCGCTGAAAGAGGGGCGCTTAATCGCGGTGCTGGAAGACTGGTGTCCGCCTGTCCCTGGTTTGTTTCTGTATTTCTCGGGAAACCGTCATGTACCTGCGGCTTTGCGGGCATTGATCGAAATGGTCCGGGAGAAAAGCGGTTAAGCACCGCTTTCCATACCGGATATTTTCATCAGTCCTGACGCAACACCTGATGACCGTGGGCGATCAGCGCGTCAGTGACTTTACGCATCATGCGGCTTTCGGGCGCAAAACGGTGCCAGTAAAGCATACGGCGCTGGAACAGGCCGGGTGTCAGGTCGATCAGTTCGCCGCTTTCCAGTTCTTTCTCGATTTGCAGATGCGGGATCATGCAGCAGGTGGTGCCCTGACGGGCCAGCTGCACGAAGGCTTCCGACGAGTTAACGATGTGGCACGGCACGCTGCCCGGCGACAAATCGAAGTTCTGTTGCAGGAACGCCTGATGCATATCGTCCAGATGGTCAAACGCCACTGCAGGCGCTTTCAGCAAAGCAGAGCGTGTCACGCCGTTCGGGAAGTAGCGATCCGCAAAGGGCCTGGAGCCGACAAACAGATAGTCGAGCGCACCCAGCTGATCCACCAGACAACTCGGCAGCGGCTGTGGCTGAATACTCACCGCACCGACCACTTCGCCGCGACGCAGACGTTCCTGCGTGCGAGTTTCATCTTCCACCTGCAAATTTAGACGGATAGGTGAATCGACCAGCACCGATTTCAGCGCCGGTAACAACCATGTCGCCAGACTGTCGGCGTTCACCGCCAGCGAAAGCAGCAGCGGCGTATCATTGCTTTCATTATTGCTGTCACTGCCCAGCCACTCTTCTTCCAGCAATTCCACCTGATGCAGTAATGCCAGTAATTTCTGACCCTGCTCGGTCGGACGAGGCGGCACGGTACGCACCAGCAAAGGCTGGCCGAACAAATTTTCCAGTTGTTTAATGCGCTGAGAGACCGCCGATTGAGTGATGCAAAGCTTCTGTGCGGCGCGCTCAAAACCGCGCTCGCGGATCACCGCGTCCAGTGCCTGCAGCGTTCTATAGTCCGGGCGTTTCATCGGAGTTCTGTCCCTTAGATTTAATTTTATCCGAACACTATGCCACAGATTGTCAGGATTTGTGGTGAGGAAAATCTTTGTGTTTGCTGCACAATTGCACTTAATAAGTGTGATCTGGCTGCGGTGATGTTTATCCATATTGGCGGGACATGCTTTATAATCACCGGCACTATTCGTTACATCGAATCATTCACGCCACTTTCGTGTTATCAGACAGAGAAGCCATTATGACGCAGGAAGAATTGAAAAAAGCAGTTGGCTGGGCCGCACTGGATTACGTCACGCCGGGCACCATTGTCGGTGTCGGTACCGGATCTACCGCCGCACATTTCATTGACGCACTGGGTTCCATCAAAGGCCAGATTGAAGGCGCGGTTTCCAGCTCAGACGCCTCTACCGCAAAACTGAAAAGCTTAGGCATCCACGTTTTCGACAGCAACGAAGTGGACTCGCTGGATGTGTATGTTGATGGCGCGGATGAAATCAACGGCGCAATGCAGATGATCAAAGGCGGCGGTGCAGCGCTGACCCGCGAAAAAATCATTGCGGCGATTGCCAAAAAATTCATCTGTATCGTGGATGCTTCCAAGCAGGTTGATGTGCTGGGTAAATTCCCGCTGCCGGTAGAAGTGATCCCGATGGCCCGCTCTTATGTCGCGCGTGAACTGGTGAAACTCGGTGGCCTGCCGGAGTACCGTCAGAATGTCCTGACCGACAACGGCAACGTGATCCTCGACGTGCATAACCTGAGCATTATGGATGCCATCGCGCTGGAAAATAAGATCAACGGGATCGCCGGTGTCGTGACCGTCGGCCTGTTTGCTAACCGTGGTGCTGACGTGGCGCTGGTCGGGACTTCTGAAGGCGTTAAAACTGTTAAGCTGAAATAATCCAGCGATAAGCAGAAGATCTGGCTGCTCAGATAAAAGCAGCCAGACACACTCCTGTCATAACACAATGTTATGAAGATGATAATTTTCTGGCTGAATCATCTTTTCTTCAAAAGCCTTAATTTGGTGACTTATGTCACATTCCTGAAATTCTCCTCCTGAACGTCTGGCTCCATAAAATCTAACCAGCACGAAATGCTGAAAACCCTCTGGCGAGGTGAGCCTTCTGCTGCCTGTCAGGCTATCGTTTGTATTGATGATGGCGGATTTTTTGTTATGTTGACTGTGAGCAGTCACCTAGCAGTTCGATTTCAGCCAGAAAAATATAGGGTCGGGAAATGGCAAAAGTATCACTTGAGAAAGACAAGATTAAATTTTTGTTAGTGGAAGGCGTCCACCAAAGTGCGGTTGATACACTCCGCGCCGCGGGCTACACCAATATTGAATTTCACAAAGGTGCTTTAGATACGGAGTCGCTGAAAGAATCGATCCGTGATGCGCACTTTGTTGGACTCCGATCGCGTACTCAGCTGACTGAAGAAGTGTTCCAGGCAGCCGAAAAACTGGTGGCTGTTGGGTGTTTCTGTATCGGGACCAATCAGGTTGACCTGAAAGCGGCGACCCGTCGCGGTATTCCGGTCTTCAATGCACCGTTCTCCAATACCCGTTCGGTTGCCGAAATGGTGTTGGGCGAAATGCTGCTGATGATGCGTGGCATTCCTGAAGCTAACGCCAAGGCGCACCGCGGTATCTGGAACAAACTGGCTGTCGGCTCGTTTGAAGCGCGCGGTAAACGTCTGGGTATCATCGGTTACGGCCACATTGGTACGCAGCTGGGGATTCTGGCGGAAAGCCTGGGGATGCGCGTCTTCTATTATGACATCGAAAGCAAACTGCCTTTAGGCAACGCGCAGCCAATTGCCACACTGGAAGAATTGCTCAATACCAGCGACGTCGTCACGCTGCATGTGCCGGAAACAGCAGGAACCAAAGACATGATTTCTGAAGTGCAGCTGGCGCAGATGAAGCCGGGCGCACTGCTGATCAACGCCTCACGTGGTACGGTCATCGACATTCCTGCGCTGTGCAATGCGCTGCGTAACAAACATCTTTCCGGTGCGGCTATCGACGTCTTCCCGGAAGAACCGGCGACTAACAGCGACCCGTTCAATTCTCCGCTGTGTGAATTCGACAACGTATTGCTGACGCCGCACATCGGCGGTTCGACAATGGAAGCGCAGGAAGGTATCGGTCTGGAAGTCGCAGGCAAACTGGCGAAGTACTCTGACAATGGTTCAACGCTGTCAGCGGTTAACTTCCCTGAAGCCTCTCTGCCGGCGCATACCGAGAAAGCCAGCCGTCTGCTGCATATCCACGAAAATCGTCCGGGTGTGCTGACCAGCATCAACCAGATTTTTGCGGAACAGGGTATCAACATTGCTGCGCAGTACCTGCAAACCAGCCCTGAAATCGGTTATGTGGTGATTGATGCAGAAACGGATATCAATACGCTGACTACCGCGCTGCAACTGATGAAGGCCATTCCGGGCACCATCCGCGCACGTTTGCTGTACTGATTACATCAGTCGTAAATATTAAAGCCGCCGAAAGGCGGTTTTTTGCTTTCTGGTTTCAGAGAAATAAAGAAGGGATATCAGGAAAGTGAAGAATGTCGGGAGGGGATCTTACCGGGATGACTAATCATTCAGAAGTTAAAAGCACTCAGAAGTAAAAAGCATTCAGAAGTAAAAGGAGAGGGCGACCAGACCACAAAGGATCAATGATGACAGGGTGATTTCAAACTGGTAGCGGCGCAGTGTCATCTGTCAGTACCTCAGAATAAAAACCGGAGAAAAAAACACCCGGCGAGCCGGGTGTTAAATTAACAGTCTTGATAAGAGTGAGCAGTAATACTCACGAAGACTTCTTCGTTACTTCTTATGCTGCTGGCGTTGCTTTTGCAGCCGGAGCAGCTTTCTTAGCATGTTTCACGTGTTTTTTAGCAGCCTGAGCTTTCTGAGCTACCGGAGCAGCTTTCTTGGCATGTTTCACGTGTTTTTTAGCAGCCTGGGCTTTCTGAGCTACCGGTGCAGCTTTCTTGGCATGTTTCACGTGTTTTTTAGCAGCCTGGGCTTTCTGAGCTACTGGTGCAGCTTTCTTAGCATGTTTCACGTGTTTTTTGGCAGCCTGGGCTTTTTGAGCTACTGGCGCTTTCTTAGCTGCTTTTTTGTGTTTCTTGGCAGCCTGGGCTTTTTGCACAGGTTTTTTGTGTGCTTTGTGTTTGGTCGCATGAGCCGGAGCAGCGGTAGTTGCTGTTGCAGCTGGTGCTGGAGTTGCGGTGGTTTCAGCAGCGAAAGCAACTGAAGACAGGCCCATTGCAGCGGCTACAACCAGAGCTAATACTTTTTTCATGTGTAATTCCTTAAGAATTTTTGGTTTATGTGTCCACCCCACTGCGGGGCCGGTGAGAGAATAATAGGCGTGACGAACAGCGCTGTCCGTGAGTGATTGGTATCGGCGTGTAACGGTATGTATAAATAAAGAGATGTGTTTTATTTCAGAGTGTTAGTGGGGGATGATGTGTGGTTTGGCGTAAAGACACTCTGGTTAGTTACAACATACTTAAAGATTGCTCGCAGCTTATGGCGTATCTGCGCTTTACAGCGATGTTTTATTGTCTGGCATTACCATGTCCATACTTTACCTGGCGTAATTACTTCAGGTAACGGCACATCCCAGTGTTCTGTCGGCAACGCATCCACATGCTGGCAATCGTGCGCCAGACCTATCGGATACGGCCCGCCTTCCTGCCAGTTTTCCAGAGTACGGTCATAAAAGCCGCCACCCATCCCTAAACGTTGCCCGGTGCTGTCGAAGGCGACCAGTGGCGTCAGGATGATATTCAGCTGTAATAAAGGAATGACCTGTGCGACGTCCAGCTGCGGCTCAAGGATTTTGAGGCGATTGCGGACCAGCGGTGTTTCGGGCGTATAACGCAGAAAAAGCAGATTACCCGCAGAGAAAGGGTGTAGTACCGGCAGGCAAAGTTGCTTACCTTCGCGCCATAAGCGGTCGATCAGGGGGGCTGTATCCAGCTCGCCATCAAAAGACAGAAAGACGGAAATGGTTTTTGCGGATTGAATCTCAGGATGCGTAGCGACACGTTCTGCGGCCTGATGGGCAAAATGCGTTTGCTGCTCAGCGGTCAGAGCGTTTCTGCGTTGGCGAATTTCAGTGCGGATAATTTGTCGGGCTGAAGCGAAATGAGGAGTGTAGGGCATAGATACAAACACCAGAAAGGGATGTACCGAAAAGAAAGGGGAATCTCCGAGATGCCGTCGCAGGCTGTAACCCTTGAACCCATGGTTCAAGGTGAACGTGCTGTCGCAGTCTTTAGGCTTCTCGGACGGACCGAGCATGCGCACCGATTACGGATCATCACATTCTGTTGGTACTAATTATCGGCTCAGGGGACGGGCCCGCTGGCGAACATCTCAGAGAAATTTTTTACCGTTTCTGACGACCTGTGACCAGTCAGTCAGCAACGTGTGTTATTCGAAAGGCGCCCCTTCACGTTCAGAGATCCGGCCTTGTTCGAGCAAAGCTTGCTCGATGGTTTGTTGCAGCATCCGAATGCGTTGTTCCATATTGGATGCATAGTCGCGTGTTTTCAACCTTTCCTGAGCAAGTTCGTGACATACGTTTAATGCCGCGATGAAAACCAGTTGCTCTGTATTGGTGACTCTAGTGCGAACTTTCAGATCTTGCAACCGCTGATTAAGATCATCAGCTGCCAGATTCAGTGCTTCCTGTTGTTCTGGCGGACAATTCACTCGTAAAGAGCGACCAAAAATTTGAATATCTACCGGTTGTGCAGACATGCCACCTTCCTGCTGATTTATTCGTCCGCCCCAACGTGACCACTACGACCTGGCGCAGGATGTTGGAAGCGGGCGCCACTATAACTATCTCAATACCAGGTTACAACCCCATGACCGGCTGACTGCTGCCCGATTGTTCAGGGCGTGCCATTCATGCCTTATACCACCCCATCGCGGGCTGCTAATCTGGTACTACGACAGACCTTGGTGGTAGCATAACACGAACTTAACCGACCAACGATGGCGAATGCGCATGTCTATTGAGAATACTTACCCTACTTACGATTCGTTGGATCAAAACCTGAAACAACAATCGGTTGCTTTGACCGCAGCAGAAATGCACGGTTTGATCAGTGGCTTGCTGTGCGGTGGCAATCGCGACGGCAGCTGGCTGACGATGGTGCATGACCTGACGAACGAAGGCATGGCCTTCCCGCACACGCTGGCAGATTTGCTGCAACAACTGCGCAAAGTGACGTCAGATACCCTCGAAGATGACAGCTTTGAATTTAAAATGCTGATGCCTGACGATGAGAAACACGTCTTTGAGCGTGCCGATGCGCTGGCCGGATGGGTGAACCATTTCCTGCTCGGTCTGGGCATGATGCAGCCGAAACTCGCTAAAGTGAAAGGCGAAGTTGGTGAAGCTATCGATGATTTGCGTAGCATCGCGCAACTCGGTTACGACGAAGATGAAGATCAGGAACAACTGGCGCAATCTTTAGAGGAAGTTGTCGAATACGTTCGCGTCGCAGCGATTCTTTGCTTTGGTGAATTTGGTCACAGCCGCCCGACGGCTGCGGAAAACCACCGTACATTGCATTAATGGTTGATGGCATTAACCGAACATTGCACACATTAAAACGATTTCAGGAGAAGGTGATGACTCAGCAAGAGTTTGAGAATCGTCGTCAGGCGCTGTTAGCGAAGATGGCACCGGGAAGCGCTGCGATAATTTTTTCTGCGCCGGAAGCAACACGCAGTGCTGACAGTGAATACCCGTATCGTCAGAGCAGTGATTTCTGGTACTTCACCGGTTTCAATGAACCGGAAGCGGTGCTTATCCTGGTGAAAAGTGATGAAAATCATAACCACAGCGTACTGTTTAACCGTGTGCGTGATCTCACCGCTGAAATCTGGTTTGGCCGTCGTTTAGGTCAGGATGCCGCGCCCGCCAAACTTGGCGTGACCAAAGCGCTGCCTTTTGACGACATCAACGACCAGTTGCATCTGCTGCTCAACGGCCTTGATGTGGTGTATCACGCGCAAGGCGATTACGCCTATGCCGATGAAATCGTAAACCGTGCCATGGAAAAACTGCGCAAAGGCTTCCGCCAGAATTTCTCTGCTCCTGCGACTGTCATTGACTGGCGTCCGTGGGTGCACGACATGCGCCTGTTCAAATCAGCGGAAGAAATCGCCATCATGCGCCGTGCCGGACACATTACCGCGCTGGCGCATACCCGTGCGATGGAAAAATGTCGTCCGGGCATGTTTGAATATCAGCTTGAAGGCGAAATTCATCACGAATTTAACCGTCAAGGCGCGCGTTATCCGTCCTACAACACCATCGTGGGCGGCGGCGAAAACGGCTGCATTCTGCATTACACCGAAAATGAATGCGAACTGCGTGACGGCGATTTAGTGCTGATCGACGCCGGTTGTGAATATCAGGGCTATGCCGGTGATATCACCCGTACGTTCCCGGTGAACGGCAAATTCAGCAAAGCGCAGCGCGAAATCTACGACATCGTGCTGGCGTCAGAATACAAAGCGCTGGAAGTCTTCGGGCCGGGCAGCAGCATTCAGGCCGCAACCGAAGCCGCAGTGCGCGTGATGATTGAAGGCCTGATCAAACTCGGCGTGATGAAGGGCGACGTTGAAACCCTTTACGCTGAGCAGGCGCACAAACAGTTCTTCATGCACGGTTTATCGCACTGGCTGGGGCTGGACGTTCATGACGTGGGGCATTACGGCTCGGCAGATCGCAGCCGTACGCTGGAACCTGGCATGGTACTGACCGTTGAACCGGGCCTGTATATCGCGCCGGACGCGGACGTACCCGAAGCTTACCGTGGCATCGGTATCCGTATCGAAGACGACATTCTGATCACCGCCACCGGCATTGAAATTCTGACCGGCGATGTGGTGAAAGAAGCCGATGAAATTGAAGCATTAATGGCGGCGGCACAGAAATAATATGAGCATAGTCATTGTTGGCGGCGGAATGACCGGTGCCTCGCTGGCGCTGGCGATTTCCTCGCTGACGCAGGGCAGTTTGCCGGTGCATCTGGTGGAAGCCACTGCACCGGATCATCATGGACATCCTGGTTTTGATGCCCGCTCGATTGCGCTGGCACAGGGAACCTGCCAGCAGTTAGCCCGTGCTGGCATCTGGCCGGCCCTGAAAGCTATCGCCACGCCAATACGTGATATTCACGTCAGTGATCGTGGTCATGCGGCTTTTGTGAATCTCAATGCTGCGCATTACGGCGTCGAAGCGCTCGGGCAGGTGGTTGAGTTGCATGAAGTCGGCAAACGGCTGTTTGCCATGCTGAAAAATGCCTCCGGCGTCACGCTGCATTGCCCGGCGAAAGTCACGGATGTCGCGCGTTCGCAGGATTCTGCCAGTGTCACGCTTGATACCGGTGAAACGCTGACCGCGCAGCTGCTTGTCGCCGCTGACGGTTCACATTCTTCGCTGGCGAAAGCCTGCAACATTGGCTGGCAGCGTGAGGATTATGGTCAGATCGCTGTCATTGCCAACGTGGCAACCAGCGAGCCGCACAACAATCGTGCTTTTGAGCGCTTCACAAAACACGGGCCGCTGGCACTGCTGCCAATGTCCGATGGACGCAGCTCGCTGGTCTGGTGTCATCCGCGCGAAGCGAAAGAAGAGATTGATCACTGGAGCGAAGCGCAGTTCCTCAGCGAGCTGCAAAAAGCGTTTGGCTGGCGTCTGGGCACTATAAAACAGGCCGGTAAACGTTTCAGCTATCCGCTGCAATTACAGCAAGCCAACAGTCATATCAGCCATCGTCTGGCACTGGTCGGCAATGCAGCACAAACGCTGCATCCGATTGCCGGACAGGGGTTTAATCTCGGTCTGCGTGATGTCATGACACTGGCGGAAACGCTGGCTAATGCGACGGCGAATGGCAGCGATGTCGGCAGTTACCGCGTACTGAGTGACTATCAGCAGCGCCGCCAGCCCGATCAACAGGCAACCGTCGGCGTGACCGATGGCCTGATCCACCTTTTTGCCAACCGCTGGCTGCCGCTAATGGTCGGACGTAATCTCGGTTTACTGGCGATGGAAGGCATTACGCCGTTGCGCGATGCGTTCACCCGCAGAACTTTAGGTTGGGTTGACCGTTAAGCCTTACAGGAAAAATTATGCAATCTTTTGATGTGGTTATCGCCGGTGGCGGAATGGTGGGTCTGGCGCTGGCGTGTGGTTTACAGGGCAGCGGTCTGCGCGTGGCGGTGCTGGAAAACCAGCAACCCGATCTCGATTCACCGTTACCGGAACAGCCGGGTTTACGGGTTTCAGCTATTAATGCTGCCAGTGAACGTCTGCTGAAATATATCGGCGTCTGGGACAACATTATTGCTCAGCGTGCCAATGCCTATCAGGGGATGGAAGTCTGGGATCGCGACAGCTTCGGTAAAATCGCGTTCCGTGGCGAAGAGTACGGTTTCAGCCATCTCGGCCACATCATTGAAAACCAGGTGATACATCGGGCCTTATGGCAACGTGCGGAACAATCTTCCGACATCACTTTGCTCGCGCCGGCCACATTGAAAAATGTGGCGTGGGGCGAAAACGAGGCGTTTATCACCCTCAATGATGATCGTCAGCTCACTGCACGGTTAGTGGTCGGCGCGGACGGCGCGCAGTCGTGGCTGCGTCAGCACGCTGATATCCCGCTGACATTCTGGGATTATCGCCATCATGCACTGGTTGCGACCATCCGCACTGAAGAGCCGCACCAGTCTGTTGCACGCCAGGTCTTCCACGGCGAAGGCATTCTGGCATTTCTGCCGCTGGCCGATACCCATTTATCTTCTATTGTCTGGTCAGTTTCGCCAGATGAAGCGCAGCGCCTGAGCGCGCTGGAGCCTGAAGAGTTCAACAAAATCCTCGCCAGTACCTTTGACCTGCGCCTGGGTATTTGTACCGTAGAAAGCGAGCGGCTGACCTTCCCGCTGACCGGTCGTTATGCCCGCAGCTTTGCCGGGCCACGTCTGGCGCTGGTGGGCGATGCGGCGCACACCGTGCATCCGCTGGCCGGTCAGGGCGTCAATTTAGGTTTCATGGATGCTGCTGAACTGGCATCTGAAATCCGAAGACTGCAAAAAGAAGGCAAAGATTTCGGCCAGCACATGTATTTGCGCCGTTACGAGCGCCGTCGTAAACACAGCGCCGCGCTGATGCTGGCGGGTATGCAGGGCTTCCGCGAACTGTTTGCCGGTGACAATCCTGCCAAAAAACTGTTGCGGGATATCGGCCTGACGCTGGCGGATTCTCTTCCGGGCGTGAAACCGAAACTGGTGCGTCAGGCGATGGGGCTGAATGATTTACCTGAGTGGTTACAGGACGATTCACTTCGATTGAAATAATCTAATTTCAGCTCAGTTTTTCCATTACATTTTCTAATCCGGGGCCGGATTTCTCATTCTGCAAATGGTGAGAAATCCGGCCTTGTCGTTATATAACATCGACACTTTTGATGTTTATTTGTAGATTTTGCGTCACAAACCCCAGTTTGCCAGTCAAAAACTCTGCACAATGCCCTTGTGAAATCACTGACATCTATCCCGCTCTGCATATTTTAACTTATGGTTAGTGAGCTTATTCAGTGGTAAGTTCGAGCGAGGGTATCGTTTGCGCGGTGTGCTGTTTATGCACTTAATTAAATGAGGAATAAGATGGTTAAGCAGACTCAGCTTTATGAACAACATGTTGCGTGCGGCGCGCGTATGGTCGATTTCCACGGCTGGATGATGCCTTTGCATTATGGCTCTCAGCTGGATGAACACCACATCGTGCGTCAGGATGCCGGTATGTTTGACGTCTCGCACATGACCATTGTCGATCTCCACGGTGCCCGTACCCGTGAATTCCTCCGTTATCTTCTGGCGAACGATGTCGCCAAGCTCACCGTTCCCGGCAAAGCGCTGTACACCGGCATGCTCAATGCGTCCGGCGGCGTGATAGACGACCTGATCGTTTACTTCCTCAACGAAAATTATTTCCGTCTGGTGGTTAACTCCGCTACTCGTGAGAAAGATCTGGCATGGATTTCGCAGCATGCAGAACCGTACGCTGTTGAACTGACGGTGCGTGATGATCTGGCGCTGGTCGCTGTGCAGGGGCCGCAGGCGAAAGAAAAAGCGGAAACCTTGTTTACCGCTGAACAAAAACAAGCGGTCGCGGGCATGAAACCGTTCTTTGGCGTTCAGGCGGGCGATCTGTTTATCGCCACCACCGGTTATACCGGCGAAGCGGGTTATGAAATCGCGCTGCCGCAAGAGCTGGTGGCCGATTTCTGGCAGAAATTGCTGGCCGCAGGCGTGAAACCCGCCGGTCTGGGCGCACGCGACACGCTGCGTCTGGAAGCTGGCATGAATCTCTACGGTCAGGAAATGGACGAAGGCGTGTCACCACTGGCGGCCAACATGGGCTGGACCATCGCATGGGCACCGGAAGACCGTAACTTTATTGGCCGTGACGCACTGGAAAGACAGCGCGAGCAGGGCACTGAACAGCTGGTCGGCCTGGTGATGACCGAGAAAGGCGTATTGCGTAACGAACTGCCGGTGCGATTCAACGACAGCGCGGGCAACACGCTGGAAGGCGTGATCACCAGCGGCTCATTCTCTCCGACGCTCGGCTACAGTATTGCACTGGCGCGCGTTCCGGCGGGCATTGGCGAAAACGCTATTGTGCAAATCCGTAACCGCGAAATGCCGGTAAAAGTCACTAAGCCAGGTTTTGTCCGTAACGGCAAACCACTGGTGCAGTAAAGAATTCGTAATAAAAATTATCCAGTTAACGCTGAATTAAGCACTTTTTTGGAGAAAGTAACATGAGCAATGTTCCAGCAGATTTGAAATACGCCTCTTCCCACGAGTGGGTACGTTCAGAAGGCAACGGCGTTTACACCGTAGGCATCACCGAACACGCGCAGGAATTACTGGGCGACATGGTTTTCGTTGATCTGCCAGAAGTCGGCCGCCAAGTCGCTGCCGGTGAAGACTGTGCCGTAGCTGAATCCGTCAAAGCGGCGTCAGATATTTATTCTCCAATCAGCGGCGAAATCGTTGCGGTTAACGGCGAACTGGAAGGTTCTCCGGAGCTGGTAAACAGCGAGCCCTACGGCACCGGTTTCCTGTTCCAGATTAAAGCGTCAGACGAAAGCGAACTGGCTAAGCTGCTTGATGCAGAAGCCTATTCAGCATCCATTGAAGACTGATTAAACACTGTTTACCCGCCCCGCAACCCGCTTGCGGGGCAGATCCCGACCCGTAGCTTTTGTCAGTATCCCAAGACACCTCCAGCAGATTTCAGGAATGCGTAGCAAATGACTCAGACTCTCAGCCAACTCGAACACAGCGAAGCCTTTATCGGCCGCCATATCGGTCCGTCTTCTCAGCAGCAACAACAAATGCTGGAAACGGTCGGTGCGGATTCCTTAAACGCGCTGATCCAGCAGATCGTTCCGGTCGATATTCAGTTGCCGGGGCCGCCGGCTGTCGGCGATGCCGTGACGGAACATCAGGCGCTGGCTGAGCTTAAAGCCATTGCCAGCCAGAATCAGCGCTATAAATCCTACATCGGTATGGGTTACAGCGCGGTGCTGACGCCGCCGGTTATCCTGCGCAATATGCTGGAAAATCCGGGCTGGTATACCGCGTACACGCCGTATCAGCCGGAAGTGTCGCAGGGCCGTCTTGAAGCATTGCTGAACTTCCAGCAACTGACGTTAGATTTGACCGGTCTGGATCTGGCTTCTGCTTCTTTGCTCGATGAAGCGACTGCCGCCGCCGAAGCGATGGCGCTGGCAAAACGTGCCAGCAAACTGAAAGACGCTAACCGTTTCTTCGTGGCGGACGACGTGCACCCGCAAACGCTGGATGTGGTACGCACCCGTGCGGAAACCTTCGGTTTTGACATCATCGTTGATAAAGCGGAAAAAGTGCTCGAGCTGGAAGGCGTGTTCGGCGTGCTGTTGCAGCAGGTTGGCACTACCGGTGAAGTTCATGATTACACCGCGCTGCTGGGCGAACTGAAATCCCGCAAAATTATTACCAGCGTTGCCGCTGATATTATGGCGCTGGTTCTGCTGGCCGCACCGGGCAAGCAGGGTGCAGACGTAGTCTTCGGTTCCGCACAACGCTTTGGTGTGCCGATGGGCTACGGTGGCCCACACGCGGCATTTTTCGCCTGTGTAGACGAATTCAAACGTTCCATGCCGGGCCGTATCATCGGGGTTTCCCGTGATGCAGCGGGCAAAACTGCACTGCGTATGGCGATGCAGACCCGCGAGCAACATATCCGCCGCGAAAAAGCCAACTCCAACATTTGTACCTCGCAGGTTTTACTGGCGAACATTGCCAGCCTGTATGCGGTATTCCACGGCCCTGAAGGCCTGAAACGCATTGCGTCACGCATTCATCGTCTGACCGACATTCTGGCCGCTGGCCTGAAACAGGGCGGCCTGACGCTGCGTCATAACACCTGGTTCGATACGCTGACCGTTGAAGTTAAAGACAAAGCCGCCGTGCTGGAACGCGCGCTGAGTTTCGGTCTGAACCTGCGTACTGACATTCACGGCGCAGTCGGTATCACTCTCGACGAAGCGACGTCCCGCGAAGACGTTCAGATTCTGTTTGCCGCTCTGCTGGGTGACGATAACTGTCTGGATATCGACAAACTGGATACAGCTGCATCGACCGACAGCAACTCTATTCCTGCCGCGATGTTACGTGTGGATCCGATCCTGACCCATCCGGTATTCAACCAGTACCACAGCGAAACCGAGATGATGCGTTATATGCACCGTCTGGAGAAAAAGGATCTGGCGCTGAATCAGGCGATGATCCCGCTGGGTTCCTGCACCATGAAACTGAACGCTGCGGCAGAAATGATCCCGATTACCTGGCCGGAATTTGCCGAGCTGCACCCGTTCTGCCCGACAGAACAGGCTGGCGGTTATCAGCAAATGATTGGTCAGCTGTCACAATGGCTGGTTCAGCTCACCGGTTACGACGCTGTGTGTATGCAGCCAAACTCCGGCGCGCAGGGTGAATATGCGGGTCTGCTGGCCATCCGTCGTTACCATGAAAGCCGTAACGAGAGCGGTCGTCATATCTGCCTGATCCCAAGTTCAGCGCACGGTACCAACCCGGCTTCCGCGCAGATGGCGAGCATGACCGTGGTGGTGGTCGCGTGTGACAAACAGGGCAACATCGACCTGAGTGACCTGCGTGAGAAAGCCGCGAAAGCGGGCGACGAACTGTCTTGTATCATGGTGACTTACCCGTCAACGCACGGCGTTTACGAAGAAACCATCCGTGAAGTTTGCCAGATTGTGCATCAGTACGGCGGTCAGGTTTACCTCGATGGCGCGAACATGAACGCACAGGTCGGCATTACGACTCCGGGTTACATCGGCGCTGACGTCTCGCACCTTAACCTGCATAAAACCTTCTGTATTCCTCACGGCGGCGGCGGTCCGGGCATGGGCCCGATTGGTGTGAAATCACACCTGGCTCCGTTCGTTCCGGGTCACAGCGTGGTGCAGATTGACGGCGTGCTGACCCAAAACGGCGCAGTTTCTGCGGCTCCGTTCGGCAGCGCTTCCATCCTGCCAATCAGCTGGATGTACATCCGCATGATGGGCGCGGAAGGCCTGAAACAAGCCAGCCAGGTGGCAATTCTGAATGCCAACTACATTGCGACCCGTCTGAAAGACGCCTATCCGGTGCTGTATACCGGCCGTGATGGCCGTGTGGCGCACGAATGCATTCTGGATATTCGTCCGCTGAAAGAGACGACCGGTATCAGTGAAATGGATATCGCCAAACGTCTCATCGATTACGGATTCCACGCGCCGACCATGTCCTTCCCGGTTGCCGGTACGCTGATGGTTGAGCCGACCGAATCCGAAAGCAAAGTGGAACTGGATCGCTTCATTGATGCGCTGCTGGCAATCCGCAGTGAAATCGACCGTGTTGCGAAGGGCGAATGGCCGCTGGAAGACAACCCGCTTGTGAACGCGCCGCACGTGCAGAATGAGCTGGTCAGTGACTGGAACCATCCGTACACCCGCGAAGTGGCGGTATTCCCGGCCGGTTACGACAATAAATACTGGCCGACAGTTAAGCGTCTGGATGACGTGTACGGGGACAGGAATTTGTTCTGTTCGTGTGTACCGATGTCAGATTACGAGTAAGACCCGTTTTGACTGAGGCCGCCATTATCTGCGGCCTCAGCTAACGTCAAAATCAAGGGCGTGGGCGCCGGCCCACACCGGGTTAAGGGGCGTAAACGCGCCCCCTTAACAATCCTGCGTTTTTTCACTCCGCGCTGTCGCATTCACGATGGACATGCACCACTAAAATAGTGAGTGGCGCAAAATGCCATCGCTGCGCGATCCCCTCATTTCAGGCTTCGAGCCTTTCGGTCTCGAACCGTTCATTCGGTGTCATTTTTGATCACGCCAATGCGCTTTTCTAAAAGATAAAAGATAAAAGACAATCTTCTTTTGAATTCAAGATCGTGCAGGCGATAAGCCACCCTTGAGGCCAGTGTGGCTGGCAACCCACGACCTTGACTTTGCAGTTGAATTTTCCTCTTCTACACTTTCCTGACTTCCCCCACTGGAGTATTCAATGAAAATCGCTCTCGTCACCGGCGCCAGCCGCGGCATTGGCCGTGCAACGGCTCTGCTTCTTGCGCAGCAGGGTTACGCCGTCGGTGTGAATTACCTGAATAACGAAACCGCAGCACAATCTGTTATCGATGAAATCCATCAGGCTGGTGGCAAAGCAATTGCGCTGAAGGCTGATATTGCCGATGAAGCGCAGGTTGTCGCGATGTTCAAACAGTTCAGCGCCGAACTCGGTCCGATCACCGCGCTGGTGAATAATGCCGGGATTTTGTTCCAGCAGACCACCATTGAAAATCTCTCCGCCGAACGTATCAATAAAGTGCTGTCTACCAACGTGACCGGGTATTTCCTGTGCTGCCGCGAGGCGGTGAAAATCATGTCGCATCGGCATGGCGGAAAGGGCGGGGCGATTGTGAATGTGTCCTCAGCGGCCTCCCGTCTGGGCGCACCGGGCGAATATGTCGATTACGCGGCATCGAAAGGCGCGGTGGATACCCTGACCACCGGTCTGGCGCTGGAAGTGGCGGCTTACGGTATTCGCGTAAACTGCGTGCGTCCCGGCCTGATTTATACCGAAATGCATGCCAGCGGCGGAGAGCCTGGGCGTGTCGATCGCGTGAAAGCCAATCTGCCGATGCAGCGCGGCGGTCAGCCGGAAGAAGTCGCACAGGCGATTTCCTGGCTGCTGTCGGATTCCGCCTCTTACGCCACCGGCAGCTTTCTCGAGCTGGCAGGCGGCAGGTAATCAGAATCAGTCACTGATAACGGGGATCACTCCTCGTTAACTCCCCGTTCACTCCCCTCAAACGGTCAACTCCACACAATCGGTCATTAACGGTCATCAGATTGCGCGAGGAATTGTGACCGTTTGCAAATCTGTTGCTGTCTTGTTGCAACGCAAATGACGATTTAATGCCGTTCCCGCCACAGATCCAAACTTTAACATTTCATCTTTTCTCACCTTTTCGTGACAACTATCACAGGACGATTGTGGCAAAAAATGCGCACAGTCGCCTTTGAGGCACTGCGCATTCCGTAAATACCCGGCTGCGTATCCTATTTGACATCGGGAAAGAGGAATCACCACATGCTGCCAGTAGAGCGACATCGTTATATCACCGAAATTCTCAGCCAGCGCGGACGCATCCTGGTGCAGGAAGTGGCGCAGTTATGCCGCATCTCGCTGGAAACCGCGCGGCGGGATCTGGCGCTGCTGGAAAAGCGTGGCGTGCTGTTACGCAGCCACGGCGGCGCGGTGTTTATGGAGCATTCGGCGGGCGAAAAAACCTATGTGCCTTCGCAGATTGAACAGGGCGAATCCTTCCGTGACCGCAGTAATCAGTCGCCGGACAGTAAAACGCGTATCGCCAAACGCGCATTACAGCTGATCAATCCCGGCGATTGCCTGCTGCTCGACAGCAGTTCCAGCAGCTGGTTTCTGGCGCGTCAGTTGCCCGACATTCAGCTGGTGGTGCTGACCAACTCGGTTCACATCATCCAGACGCTGGCGGTGAAAGCTAACGTGCGGGTGATCGGACTGGGCGGTGAATACTCGGCGAAATACGAAGATTTCGTCGGCGTGCTGGCCGAGCAAATGCTGAAAGAGTTCGTCATCAACAAACTGTTTTTCTCCTGTCACGGCATCAGCCACGAAGGCGGCATCCGTGAAAGTAACGAGCATCATGCGCGGCTGAAACAGCAAATGCTGCTTTCCTCCGAGCACAAAATTTTGCTGGCTGACTCCAGCAAATTCGGCCGCCGCTCCTTTGCGCGGATCTGCCACTACCGGGAAATCGACACACTGATAACAGACCATCTGGAGGATGAAGAATTCCGCCAGGAACTGGCCTGGAGCAACGTTAACGTGATTGAAGTTTCTCCGTCACCCCTACAGAAAAAAACTAAAAACAGCCGCAACGGCCCGTTAGCTGCGGCACATAACTGACCTACCAGGAGAGTAAACATGATCAAGAAATCCGTTCTTGCCTGCCTGTTCGCCACAGCCATGTTGTCCCTGTCTGCGCACGCCGCCGACAAAATCCGCATGGGCGTGGTGGTGAAAGTCGGCGGTAACGCCTGGTTTAACGCGATGGAAGCCGGGATCAAAAGCGAAGCGGCCAAACGCGGGATCGACGCGTGGCAGGTCGGGCCGACCAGCGCGGATCCGGCGTTGCAGGTGCGTGCGATTGAAGATCTGATCGCCCAGAAAGTGGATGTGATCGGCGTAGTGCCGAACGATGCCCGCGTGCTGGAGCCGGTACTGAAACGCGCTCACGACGCCGGGATCAAAGTCATCGTGCATGAATCACCGGATCAGAAATATGCCGACTGGGATTTCGAAATGGTCGATGCCACGCAGCACGGCATTAACCACATGGTCGCGCTGGCGCAGTGCATGAAAGAGAAAGGTGATTACGCGGTATACGTCGGAAGTCTTACCGTGCCACTGCATCAGAAATGGGCCGATGCCGCCATCAATTATCAGAAAGAACACTATCCGAATATGCATCTGGTCGGCGACAAATTTGGCGTGGGTGAATCCCTCGATGACAGCATCCGTACCACCAACGACCTGATGTCCAAAGACGCCAATCTGAAAGGCATTCTGGCTATCGGTTCACAAGGCCCGATTGGCGCAGGTCGCGCGGTGCTTAACCGTGGCAAAACTGACGACATCTGCGTATTCGGACCATTCAGTCCGGGCCAGGGCGCAAGTCTGGTGAAAGCCGGCGCCATCAAAGGCGGCTTTATCTGGAACCCGATGGTCGCCGGTGAAGTCTTTGTGCGCATCGCCGAGAAGCTGGAAAAAGGCGAAAAAATCACTGACGGCATGACCATTGAAGGCATGGGCAAAGTGAAAGTCGACGAGGCAACGCGCACCATTCTGGGCAACGAAACCGAAAGCCTGGACAAAGCGAACCTGCCGAAACTGGTCAAAATGGGGCTGTAATCATGGCAATCTCCGAGATCATTCAAACAGATAACGCGCCGCTGATTGATGTGCAAAACCTGTCGGTGACCTTTGGCGGGCAGCGTGCGCTCAACGACATTTCCCTGCGGCTGATGCAGGGAGAAGTTCACTGCCTGGCGGGCACCAACGGCTGCGGAAAAAGTACGTTGATCAAAGTGATCTCGGGGGTTTATCAGCCGGATAACGGCTGCCAGATCACGCTCAGTTCGCCCTCGCAGGGCAGCCAGAGTTTCAGCAAACTGTCCCCGGATCAGGCGCGGCAGTTTGGCGTGCAGGTGATTTATCAGGACTTGTCGTTGTTCCCGAACCTCAGCGTGTTCGAGAACATCGCCTTCGACCACAACTTACAGGGGCTGATGGGCTGGTACCGCCCGTCACGTCTGCGGGAAACTGCGCAGCGCATTTTGACTGAACTGAATTACACGCTCGATCTCGACAGCAAAGTCTCGGCACTGCCGATTGCCCAGCGTCAGCAGGTGGCGATTTGCCGGGCGCTGGTCGCCGATGCGCGATTAGTGATTATGGATGAACCGACCGCCTCGCTGACCCGTACTGAAGTGAATCAGCTGCTGCGCACCGTGCATTATCTGAAAAGCAAAGGCATCAGCGTGGTGTTCGTCAGCCATCGCCTCGATGAAGTGCTGGAGATTTCCGACAGCGTCACGGTTATCCGCGACGGTAAAAAAGTCGGGACGTTCCCGGCCTCCGAAGTCAGCAGCGAACGCCTGACCGAGCTGATGACCGGCCTGAAACTCGATTACCGGCTGAAAGCCGCCAACATGAATGACGAACGCATCATGCTGGAAACCGACAAACTCAGCCGCGCAGGGCAGTATCACGACGTCAGTTTCAAACTGCACGCCGGAGAAGTGCTCGGTTTATGCGGCCTGCTTGGTTCCGGCCGCACCGAACTGGCACTCAGCCTGTTTGGCATGACCAAACCGGACAGCGGCAAAATCTACCTCGACAGTAAACCGGTGCGTTTTCGCAGCCACGAAGACGCGATCAAATCCGGCGTCGGTTATGTGTCGGAAGATCGCCTGACGCTTGGCCTGATCCAGCAACAGTCGGTCGGCGACAACACCGTGCTGGCGATCATGGATCAGTTGCGCAGCCGTTTTCACCTGATCGATGAATACCGCAAAAACAAGATCATCCAGCAGTGGATCGAAAAACTCGGCGTCAAAGTCGCCAGTCCTGAACAGGCGATCTCCACACTTTCCGGCGGTAATCAGCAAAAGATCGTGCTCGCGAAATGGGTACTGACGCAGCCGAAAATCCTGATCCTTGATTCCCCAACGGTCGGCGTCGATGTCGGTGCGAAAGCCAGCATTTATCAGCTGATCCACCAGCTGGCGGAAGAGGGGATTTCAATCCTGCTGATTTCCGATGAAGTGCCGGAAGTCTATTTCAACTGCGACCGCGTGCTGCATTTCAGTGAGGGCACGGTGGTTGGCGAATATCTGCCGGGCGCGATCACCCAGCAACAACTTGCGGAGGCGGTCAATGCTTAAGCTCAGCCGGTTACGCCCGTCCAGCAACGAAGGTTATTTAGCCTGGGTATTGCTGGTGGTGATTGTCACCTTTTCCTTACTCAGCAATCAGTTTCTGACCTTGCAGAACCTGGTGGATCTGACTGAAAGCTACGCCGTCAGCGGCATCTTTGCCCTCGGCCTGTTCGTGGTGCTGGTCACCGGCGGTATCGATATTTCGTTCGCTGCCGTGGCTTCTGTCGTGCAGTACATCATCGCGACACTGGCGATCCACTACGGCCTGAGCAGCCCGACCGGCAGCATTTTACTGGCGGTCGCCATCGGCACGGTGCTGGGGATGATCAACGCCATTCTGATCTACTGCCTGCGCATCGTGTCGATCATCGTCACCATCAGTATGCAGTCGCTGCTGTTTGGCATGCTGATGTGGCTGACCAACGGCACCAGTCTGTATGACCTGCCGGACTGGCTGACGACGCCAATCCGCGTGCTGCCGTTCAGCGTCGGCGAACAGCATTATCAGATTGGTTTGCCGGTGGTGGTGATGCTGGCGGTCGCCGGGCTGAGCTGGATCCTGCTCAACAAAACCCATCTCGGACGCCAGTTGTTTGCGGTGGGAGGCGATCAGGAATCTGCGCGCCGTATCGGTATCCGTGTCGGGTTATTGCATCTGTTTGCTTACGGATATCTCGGCGCGATGGCGGCGATTGGCGGGCTGGTGCAGGTGTATCGCGTCGGTGAGGTGGTGCCGAATGCGCTGGTCGGCGGCGAGCTGGATGTGCTTGCAGCGGCAGTACTTGGCGGTGCCAGCCTTAATGGCGGCAAAGGCAGCGTGGTCGGCACTCTGATGGGCGTGTTCCTGATTGGCGTGCTGAAAAACGGCCTCAACCTGATCGGCGTTTCCAGCTACTTCATGAACATCGTCATCGGCGTGGTGATCGTCGCGGCCATCACTGTCACCCATTACAAAAAACGCAAAGAAACCGAAGTCGGCTTCGCCTGAGGAAAACCGCTATGTTCGCAAAAAGCAGAAATGTGAGTCTTAAAGCGAAGCCCGATGCGCGGCCTCGCCTGAAAATCGCTTCCCTGAAAATAGATAGCACAACATTGGGATTATCGCTGTTATTGCTGGTGGTGATCATCGGCTTCAGCCTGGCGATGCCGGGGCGCTTCTTCAGTGACGCCACCTTTATGAGCGTCGCCTTCCAGCTGCCGGAACTCGGTTTACTGACGCTGGCGATGTTTATCCCGATCCTCAGCGGTGGCCTGAACCTGTGCATTATCGCCACCGCCAACCTGACCAGTTTACTGATGGCGTGGGTGTTTCTCACCTGGCTGCCACCGGATGCCAGCATGGCGATGCAGGCGGTCTGGCTGACGCTGGCATTGGTCGGCGCAATGATTCTGGCGCTGGTGATTGGCATGCTGACCGGCGCGCTGGTGGCGTATGTCGGCGCGCATCCGATTCTGGTGACGCTGGCGACCATGACCATGGTGAACGGCGTCGGCATCTACCTTTCACGCGGCGCGGCGATCAGCGGTATGCCGGATATCGTGCGCTTTATCGGCGCGGAAACCCTGCTCGGCGTGCCGGTTCCGCTGATTATCTTCCTGCTGACCGCAGCCTTAATCGCGGTGTTTTTAGAACGCACACGCCTCGGTAAATACATCTACATGAGCGGCAGCAACATCAACGCCACCCATTTCAGCGGCATCAATACCCACCGCGTGCTGATTGCCATCTACGTGATTTCCAGCATGTTATGCGTGATTGCCGGACTCATCATGATGGCGCGTTTCAACTCGGCGCGCATGGGCTACGGCGACTCGTATCTGTTGCTGACGGTGCTGGCCATCATTCTTGGCGGCACCGACCCCAACGGCGGCTTCGGCAAAGTCGCAGGTGTGGTGCTCTCGCTGATTGTCCTGCAGGTGATTTCCACCGGCCTGAATCTGATGAACGTCAGCCCGCATTTCAGCCTGGCGATGTGGGGCGCGGTACTGATTGTGGTGCTGGCGCTGAAATTCTTCCGCAGCCGTTATCTGCAAAAAAGGGCAGGGCGAATGAGCGCTGCCAAAGCGCGGGCGGCTCAACCTTAAACACTTTTTTAAAATTGCCTCTGACTTAGGAAAACATCATGGAATACAAAATTTCTCCGTCGCTGATGTGCATGAGCCTCATCGACATTAAACAGCAACTTGAAGTGCTGAACCGCCGCGCCGATATGCTGCACATCGACATCATGGACGGCCATTACGTCAAAAATATCACGCTGTCGCCGTTCTTTATTGAGCAGATCCGCCCGCATACGCCGCTGGTTCTGGACGTGCATATGATGGTGGAAAACCCGGCTGACTTTATCGAGCCAATAGCCAAAGCCGGTGCCGATTTTATCTGTCCGCACGCAGAAACCATTAATCGCGACGCGTTCCGCATCATCAATCAGATCCGCTCGCTGGGTAAAAAAGTCGGCGTGGTGCTCAACCCCGCGACACCGGTGGAATACATCCAGCACTACATTCATCTGCTGGATAAAATCACCGTGATGACCGTCGATCCTGGCTATGCCGGTCAGCCGTTCATCCCTGAAATGCTGGGGAAAATCGCGCAACTGCGTGACCTCAAACAGCAAAAAGGCTACCGCTATCTGATCGAAATCGACGGCTCCTGCAACCTGCGCACCTATCAGGATCTGATGGGCGCGGGCGCGGAAGTGCTGATCGTCGGCAGTTCCGGCCTGTTCACGCTGGACAATGATCTGGATGTTGCCTGGGACAAAATGCTCGATCAGATGCGTCAGGCGCGTCACGCAGCCTGAGGGCAGGAGAGCCGTATGCCGCACTTTCTTGGAGTGGATGTCGGGGGCACCAATACCCGTTTAATGCTGATGGACAGCCAGCAAAATTTTCGCGGCTACCACAAAACCCCGACCCAAAGCTGGGCGGGGCAGACTGACCCGTTACAGGGGCTGGAAAACCTGATCACGGCGTATTTGCAGGAACAGGATCCGCATCATCAGGTGGCGCAAGTCATGCTCGGGCTGCCGGGCGTATTGTCCCGCGATCGCCAGACCGTGCTGTCGCTGCCGTTTATCTCCGCACTGGATAATCAGCCGGTGGCGGCGATGCTCTCGCAACGTTTACACCTGCCGGTGGCGATGGATAAAGACGTAAACCATCTGATGTGGTGGGATTTAACACGGCACAGTGCGCTGCCGGATGTTGCTGTCGGGCTGTATCTCGGCACCGGGCTGGGCAACAGTTTGTGGATCAACGGCGATTTTTACCACGGCGCGCACGGCGGTGCGGGTGAACTGGGGCACATTCCGCTGGCGGGGAATCCGTTACTTTGTCCCTGCGGCAAAACCGGCTGCGTCGAGACGCTGACGTCCGGCAACTGGCTGACCGGCTGGGCGCGGCAACATGCGCCACAAACGCCGTTCGCCGACCTGTTTGTACGTCACGCGGGGCATGTGGATTTAACTGAATTTGTGGCACGACTGGCGCGCACCGTCGCCAGCGAAATGAACATTCTGGATCCCGAATATCTGGTGCTGGGCGGTGGCGTGCTGGCGATGGAGAACTTCCCGCTGGTCGAACTGGAACAGCAGTTACGCAGTCATCTGCGCAGCCCGTATCCGGCGAACGGCCTGACCATTCATTTCAGCGCCGTCACCGACGAGACCGGTTGCCGTGGCGCATGTTTAGCCGCACAGCGCGTTTTTCCGTCGCAGCCAGCTCTGGCAGCCGGAACATTTTCCTTCAGGAGAGAGGCATGAACAAAGGCAAGGTATGCGTATTTGGGTCTTTCAACCTCGATATCGTGGCAGGCATGGCGCGTTTCCCCAAACCGGGAGAATCACTGATTGCGCGCAACAGCATGATGGGCGCGGGCGGCAAGGGCGCCAACCAGGCGGTCGCCGCACTGCGTGCCGGTGCGCGTGTGCATTACATCGGTAAAGTTGGTCGCGATGATTTCGGCATGTTTGCCCGCCGCCATCTCGACAGCGCCGGTTTCGACGCCGTCACGTTGTTCTCCACCAGCGAATGCCCGACCGGCAACGCGTTGATTTATGTCGCCGGAGCCGATGCCGAAAATATGATTGCCGTTGATCCGGGCGCAAACCTGACGGTCACCGACGAAGAAGTCGAACAGTGCCGTCCGGCCGTCGCCGCCGCTGATATCCTGCTGACACAGCTGGAAAATAACCTGCCAGCGATTGAAAAACTGATCGGTATCGCGAAGGACAACGGCACTTACATTATCCTCAACCCCGCGCCGTTCCAGCCCGTTTCTGACCATTTACTGGCTCAGGTGGATTTACTCACGCCCAATGCCACAGAATGCACGCTGCTGACCGGCATTGAAGTCTGCGATATTCCCTCCGCCGAACGCGCTGCTCACGCGCTGCACGCCAAAGGGATCCAGGCGCTGATCATCACGCTGGGCACGCAGGGCGCATTGCTTTCGGTGAACGGCGAAACGCAGATTATTCAGGCCTGTCCGGCGACCCCGGTCGATACCACCGGCGCAGGCGACGCCTTTAACGGCGCGCTGGCCTCCCAGCTTGCCGCCGGCGCCACACTCCCCGAAGCCGCACAATTCGCATCTGCTTATGCTTCTGTATGTGTGGAACGCGCAGGCGCAGCCGCATCAATGCCGACGTATGAAGAAGCACGTGAAAGAATGGGGGTTGTGGTGGTTTGAAGCAGGGTTTTCTTTGCTCCTTCCCCTCTCACGAGGGGAAGGGTTTTATTACTTCAGCCAGCCCTGCTGATGCGCATTATCCAGATGAGTGCGGATATGCAGCCACAGTTCAGGATGGATATCGGCGATAAAGGCATTACGTGCCAGAACCTGCTCGAGACGGATATTGTTTTCCACCCAGCTCTGACCCTGATTATTCAGGTTCATGACCATCGGCATCACGCGGTCGATCACCAGCGCAAAGCGCGCTTCAGGGGTTTCGCCCGCTTCATATTCATTCCACAAATCCAGGAACTGCGTGCTCATGGGCACAGGCAGCAGGCCGAACAGGCGTTTCGCTGCAATGATTTCCTGATCGTGAACCGCCGCGCGGGCAGCGAGATCGTAAACCAGCACATCACCGGCATCGATTTCGACGATGTCGTGGATCAGCGCCATGCGGATGACTTTATTGATATCAACGCCTTCCGGTGCGAAAGGGGCCAGAGACATTGCTGCCACGGCGAAATGCCAGCTGTGTTCTGCGGAGTTTTCCTGACGCTCAGTGCCTAACACTTTGGTGCGACGTTGCACGCTTTTCAGCTTGTCGATTTCCATCAGGAACTGAAAAACTTCGGTCATTGCCCCAAAATTCAGCGGGGTAGTTGCTGCAGACATACTAAAACCTTAGTCATATTGACGGCATGGTAAACGGCGTTATTTTCATTTTTCCGCTACACCTTAGTCGCTTGATATAAAAAAATCATGTTTTTGGGTGCGGAAAATCCCGCTGTAGTCTGAATGTCACTTTGGTAAATTATAAACAAAGCGAATGAATTGAAGGGCTTCACAGTCGAGGATGAGTGAAATGATGATCCGGCTAAGAGACTGTTACATCAGATAATACTCATTTTAAGCTTACAGATGTACACTGGAATTGTTCTCAGTTAAGCTAATTCCGTCGGAACGTTTTATAAACAATGATTTTTACTTTTTTGTCTTGAGGATCCTCAACGTATGGGTAAGTTGTCTCCATCACCACAGGGATATCCGTGGGCTGAAGAAATTGCTAACAGCCTGAGTCACGGCGTTGGTCTGGTTTTTGGGATTGTCGGGCTGGTGTTGTTGCTGGTTCAGGCAGTTGGCGATAACGCCAGCGCCATGGCAATCACCAGCTACAGTTTGTACGGCGGCAGCATGATTTTGCTGTATCTGGCCTCCACGCTGTATCACGCGATACCGCATCAGAAAGCCAAATACTGGCTGAAAAAATTTGACCACTGCGCGATTTATTTACTGATTGCCGGGACCTACACGCCGTTCCTGCTGGTCGGGCTTAATTCCCCGCTGGCGAAAGGACTGATGGCGGTGATCTGGGGGCTGGCGCTGTTCGGCGTAATTTTTAAACTGGCGTTTGCTCACCGTTTTGAAGTGCTTTCGCTGGTCACTTATCTGACGATGGGCTGGCTGTCGCTGATAGTGATTTACCAGCTGGCGACTACACTTTCGCTGGGTGGCGTAGCCTTACTGGCGCTGGGCGGTGTGGTGTACACGCTGGGCGTTATTTTCTATGCCTCTAAACGCTTTCGTTTCGGTCACGCCATCTGGCACGGGTTCGTGCTCGGCGGCAGTGCCTGCCACTTTTTGGCCATCTATTTTTACGTCTGATTTGTTTAATGAAAGTCAGTAAAAGGAAAGCGGAGCCTGATGCTCCGCTTTTTTGTGCCTGCTATTTACCGCGCTTGCCCGCATCCGGCGTGTCCGACCACCATTGCACCAGTGAAGGCACTGGCCGCAAATCGTAGTGCGCTTCGCCCAGCAAATGATTGAGGATTTTCGCCGAGCGCCACGCGGTCAGCGTCAGTTGCCCTTCGGCGCTGCCGTGACTGTGAATACCGGCATTCACTGCGTAAATGCGGTTCTGCTCAGGGCCGTCCCAGCGCAGGTTGAAATTCGGCTGAAGCGGCAAATGTTGTTCGCGGTCATAGGGGATGCGGTCCAGCAAAGGCTCGAGATAATCCGGTAAACCGGGGCGATAGCCAGTCGCCAGGATCACGATATCGGCACTGAAATGCTCCTCGCATTTTTCCAGCCCGTGTTTTGCCTGCAAACTGAAATCACCGCCCGCATTACGTACGATATGATCGAGCGCGCGGTGGGGCAATAAACGCACGTTACGCGGCTGATGCAGCACATCGAAACGGTGATACAGCTGCTTATAAATATCTTCCAGCGTGTGATAACTGATGCCATCCGAAGGCAGTTTTTGCGTGGCGATTTCCTGCTCACGTACGTCTTCCGGCAGCGTATAAAAGTAATTCACATACTCCGGCGTGAAATATTCATTGGTGAAAATCGATTCATCCAGCGGCTGAAAATTCGGGCGTCGTGATATCCAGCTCAGTTCGGCAAATTCGCCCCAGTGGCCGCTCAGCGCGTTAAGAATAATGTCCGCGCCGCTTTGTCCGCCACCGACGACGGCCACGCGTTTGCCGGTGAAATCCGGTTCGCGTAGTTCAATCTCAGCCGCATGAAAACAGTTTTCGCCCAGCGCCGCCCGCGCCGGTTTGGGGATCCACGGTGCATGGCCGGTGCCGAGGCAAATATTGCGCGCACGGTGCTCGCCTGTTTTACTCTGCACGATAAATTCCTGCCGCTTGTCATCGAAATCAATGCGCTCAACCGGCTCGGAAAAATGCAGGTCAGGGATGCGGTCGCACGCCCAGCGCAGATAATCGGAAAACTCATCGCGGCTGATGATCAGTTGTTCCGTCGCCAGAAAGCGGTAAATTTTCTTCTGTTCCACCAGATAATTGATGAAAGAAAACTCGCTGCGCGGGGCGACGGTGGTCACCAGATCCTGCAACACATAGGTTTGCATGGTGGCTGTCGGCAGCAACATGCCGGGGTGCCAGCTGAATTCCGGATTAGCGTCGAAGAAAGCAGCGTCGAGTTTTCCGGTATCTTTAGCCATCGCGGCGAGGCTTAAATTAAAGGGACCAATACCAATACCTATCAAATCCTTCGCGGACATCTTTCTGTTCCTTGTGTTTTTAGGATATTTTGGAAGCTCTGTTAAGCATAGGCCAGCCGCCCGCGACTGACATAGTTCTCGATAACTTATAGAAATATTCCTAAACTCAGTGACTTCGCCGTTCCTTACTCAATGATTAAAAAGGATTTGCTATGACCCGCCTGCGCCGTTTTAAACAAGTCGATGTGTTCACCGCCCAGCCGCTGAAAGGCAACGCCCTGGCCGTGATACTCGATGCCGAAGGACTGACAGACGCCGAGATGTTTGCAATGGCCCGCTGGACGAATCTTGCGGAAACGGCGTTTGTGCTCAAACCCGCTTCACCACAAGCCGATTATCGCGTAAGGATTTTCACTACCGATAAAGAACTGCCGTTCGCCGGACACCCAACGCTTGGCACAGCTTACGCGCTATTGCAAAGCGGGTTGCAGCCGAAAAATCCGGGATATCTTGTCCAGGAATGTGGCGTCGGGCTGGTGCAGGTGAAACAGCTGGCAGAAGGCGGACAGGCCTTTTCCGCGCCGCCAGCGAAACAGAGTCCGCTTGATGCTCAGCATCTGGAATTGCTGGCTAAGGCGTTACGTGGCGGAAAGATTCAGGCAGAAGTTACGCCAGTCAACGTCGATATGGGGATCATCTGGCTGGTGGTGCGGATGAAAAGCGCGCAGGAATGTCTGAATATCACCGCTGATGCCGCCGCTGTCAGCCAGCTGCAAACGCAACTGGGCATTAACGGTATCGCGGTTTACGGTTTGCACGATAAAAACGGTCCGGCGGATTATGAAGTGCGTGCGATTATTGATGAGGACGGCGTGCTGAAAGAAGATCCGGTCACCGGCAGCGCCAATGCCTGTCTGGCGCGGGTGCTGAAAGCCGCGAATTTCCCTGACGGAGAACATATGGCACAAACTTATCGCGTGCGGCAGGGGACTAAACTCCAGCGCGATGGCCGCGTAACCGTGACGTTTGTCGATGGCGAACCCTGGATCGGCGGCGATACATGTACGCTGATCGACGGCACGTTAGATCTCTGATCAGCGTGACCGCGCACTGGCGCTGCTGAAAGCGTGGAAACTATTTGTCGCTCATGACCAGCAAATACCGGCACGGCTCAGTGCCGGGATTACTGAAGGTGATCGGCAAATCCACGCCGAACGTCAGCGCATCGCCTGCCGATAGCACATACTTTTCCGTGCCATAATCGACAGTCAGCGACCCTTCCACCAGCCACAGACGTTGTTTATACGCCTGATGACTCCAGCCCGGATAACTGACGCGCGCGGCGGCTGGCAGCGTAATTTCCACCAGTTCCGGACCGCCGTTTTCCTCATGCGCCGTCACCTGACGCCGCAGATAACCGATATCCGGATCCTGCCACACTTCCTGCTGTGCAAGCGGACGTAATGGCGCGGGTTGTTGGTTATCTTCTGACAGCAACTGCGCGAGCGAAACACCCAGACTGGCGGCCAGACGACCTAAAAGGCTGGCGCTCGGACTGCTGTCCTGCCGTTCAATTTTGGAGATCATCGCTTTACTGACACCTGAACTGCTGGCCAGTTGTTCCAGGCTCAAACCCTGTGTTTTACGCAAAGACTGCAAACGTGTGGCGATCAGTTGGTCGATTGACATGGGATCCGTTCCGTTGTTTACTTTTGTGGAATTAATTCTACTATAGTGGAATTAAACATCAAACGGAAGTCACCGGGGAAGAACTGATGAAAATGATCACCTGTACCGAACGCCAGCACGCTGTCGCTATTCTGGATATTTTTAATGATGCGATCCTGACATCCACCGCGTTGTATGACTATAAACCGCGTCATATCGACAGCATGACAACCTGGTTTGCCACTAAACTGACCCATAACTTTCCGGTGATCGGGCTGGAAGACGCGCAGGGCGTACTGCTGGGTTTTGCCAGTTACGGCACGTTCCGCGCCTGGCCTGCGTATAAATATTCGGTCGAACATTCGATTTATATTCATAAAGATCACCGTGGCAAAGGGTTGGGTAAAATCTTGCTTAATGCACTGGTGGATGCCGCACGTGAACGTGGCGTACATACGCTGATTGGCGCGATTGGCGCGATTGACGCGGCCAACAGCGGCAGTATTGCCCTGCACGAAAAAAATGGATTCAGTCATACCGGGACCATTAAACAGGCGGCATTTAAATTTGACCGCTGGCTGGATCTGGCCTTTTATCAGATGATCCTCGACACGCCGTTAAAGCCGGTGGCAGGCTAAAAGTCCGGCATTGAATGAGAAAGCAAGCGCCGGAGGGTGCAAGGGATAATGGCGGCTTATGCTGACAGTCATCCAGTCGGGAAACGTGAGGCAGAAAATGTCAGGTAAAACACAAGTCATCAACAAAACGGTAGCGGAAAACTCAGCCTCTGAGTCGGTGAAGGATCCACGCTGGCAGGCGGTCATCAGCTGTGATGCGAACGCGGATGGCAAATTTGTTTACGCGGTAAAAACCACCGGTATTTACTGCGCGCCTTCATGCCCGTCACGGCAGCCGAATCCGGAAAATATTCTCTATTTTGATGATGCCGAAGCCGCAGAAGAGGCAGGATTTCGCCCGTGCAAACGCTGCCGTCAGGGACTGATTTCACTGGCGCAGTTTCACGCTCAGCGGGTAGCTCAGGCCTGCCGCATGCTGGAAGGATCTGCCGGGATGTTGACGCTTAATCAGCTGGCCGCCGAAGTAGGCATCAGTGCTTATCACTTTCATCGCCTGTTTAAGGCGCAAACCGGCGTGACGCCCAAAGAGTATCAGCAGGCGCAGCGCGCCCGGCGTGTACGTGAAATGCTGGCTGATTCTGCAACGATAACCGAAGCGATCCACGCGGCCGGATATCCTTCCGATGGCCGGTTTTACGAAACGTCCGCAGCCACGCTGGGCATGACACCGCAAAATTTCCGCTCCGGTGGCCGCGATGTGCGCGTCTGGTTTGCCATCGGAAAATCTTCACTGGGCGATATTCTGGTTGCCGAAAGTCAGCGGGGGATCTGCGCCATTTTACTGGGCGACGATCCTGAAAAGTTGATCAATGAGCTGCAAAACAGTTTTCCACAGGCGGAATTGCTGGGCGGCGATGCGGATTTCGAGCAGCGAATTGCTTTGGTTGTTGGCTTTGTCGAAGCGCCTCAGATTGGGCTGGATTTGCCGCTGGATATTCGCGGAACGGCTTTCCAGCAGCGCGTCTGGCAGGCATTACGTGATATCCCACCGGGAAATACCGCCAGTTATGCCGAGATTGCCACTAAAATTGGTTCGCCTAAATCAGTCCGCGCTGTGGCCGGAGCCTGCGCCGCAAACCTGCTGGCAGTCGCCATTCCCTGTCATCGGGTGGTTAAAACGGGCGGTAATATTTCCGGTTACCGCTGGGGCGTGGAACGAAAACGCAGTTTGCTGGCGCGGGAAGAGAAAGGCTGACTATACTCAGCTGACATTATGATTTTCCGAACATTTTGATGAAGAGGGATGCTGTGCCAGCCTGCACTATACGGATTGCTGAACCGAAAGATATTGATTCACTGGCTGAATTACACGTTGCCATCTGGCGTGATACTTATCGCGAACTGGCACCGCCGGAAGCCTTTAACGCGCTTGATGTTCCGCGTCGTAAATCCTTCTGGCAGGATAAATTTGCGCATCCTGCTGCCGGTCAGGGCATTTTTATCGCGGAAGTTGACGGCAAATTAGCCGGATTCAGTCTGGCTTCGGCTTCTTCAAACCCTGAATTTGGCGAGATGGCCGAAATCAAATTCCTGTATGTTTCGCCTGCATTTAAGCGTCAGGGGATTGGCAAATTGCTGATTGCCAAAGCCGCAACACATCTGGCGGGTGAAGGTTTTAAAAGTGCAGGGCTGGGAGTTGTAGAAGGCAACGAGCCTGCAATTAGGTTCTACCGGGCCCTGGGGGGGCTGGAATCCGGGCGCTATACCGATGCAGGTCCGCTGTGGCGTTCGCCTAATATTATCTATGCGTGGCCTGATGTTACGGTATTGTCTGCGCTAAATTCCTGAGCGGTTTTCATTGAAGGACCGGTTCTGCCTGCGTCAGTAAACAACGCAGGCAATGCCTGTCAGCGCAGTTCTTCCAGACGATGTTTCTGCTGACCTTCCGCATTGAAATTATCTGCACTTAACCAGCGATCAAACGCTGCCTTTGAGGCTGGCCATTCGTGGTCAAGAACCGAATACCAGCAGGTATCACGGTTGTGGCCTTTATTGATGATGGCCTGACGGAACATACCTTCATACTCAAACCCGAAGCGTTTTGCGGCCAGTTTTGACGGCTCATTCAGGCTGTGGCATTTCCATTCGCAGCGGCGATATTTCAGGGTATCGAACAGATAACGTTGCAGCAGGTAAATGGCTTCAGTGCCAAAACGTGTGCGTTTCATCAGCGGTGACCAGTTCACCCAGCCAATTTCGGCAACGCCATTCACGGCATCGATACGCATCAGAGAAACGCTGCCCACGGCGCGCTGTGTTTCGTTATCCACCACCGCGAAAAACAGCGGATCTTCACTTTTTTCCTGCTGGGAAATAAACACGTCGCAATCTGCCCGCGTTGCAGGGCGGTCGACGGCGAGATAGGTCCAGTCCCGGTTGTCATCAATGCTGTGCCAGGCGTTAAATAAATCCTCACTGTGGCGTTCGCAGGACAGAGGCTCAAGATGACACCAGAGGCCATCAAGCTGAACATGCACAGGACGCTCGCGGGGTTGCCAGTCGGGAAGGGCGTCACCGATGGGTTGGCCAAAATGGTTCAGGGTGGTCATAGCAGTTTCCATTTTACTATTAATGAACTTCCATAACATCAGAATGGAATGACAGCTGCAACCTGTACTTTACTAAAATCCTGAAAGCGGGCGCGGGCCCGCTTGGTTAATACAGGCGGGTCATAATCGCCCGGCACTGCCACAAATCCGGATTTTTTCTTCCACGACTTTTTGCATCGCGAGTTTTCCCGGCACGATGTATTTTCGCGGATCGTTAGCGTCCGGATGTTCTGCAAAATACGCTTTCACAGCATCCGCAAAGGCAATTTTCAGCTCGGTCGCGACGTTCACTTTACAGATCCCCAGACCGATTGCCCGGTAGATCATCTCCTCCGGAATCCCCGATGCACCGTGCAGAACCAGCGGAATATCAACCTGCTGGCGGATTTGTCCAAGACGGGTGAAATCCAGTTTGGGTTCTCCCTGATACAAGCCGTGAGCAGAACCAATGGCGACGGCCAGCGAATCAATTCGCGTCGCTTCAACAAAGTGTTTCGCCACTATCGGATCAGTAAAGTAGCTGTCGCCTTCTTCCACCACCAGGTCGTCTTCCTGACCGCCCAGGCGGCCTAATTCCGCTTCGACACTGGCATCAAAGCCATGACAAAGCCTGACGGTTTCGCTCACCTGTTTGATATTGTCTGCCAGCGGGAAGTGCGAGGCGTCGATCATGACGGAGCGGATCCCCGCACGGACTTTGCTTTCTATATCACCCTGATCCTCATGATGATCCAGGTGCAGTGCCAGTGGGATGCGGTATCTTCGCGCAGCCTCGTGGCATATCGAAATCAGGTAATCTGTTCCTGCATAACTGAATGTGCCTGGTGTTCCTGCAAGGATCACCGGAGAACTCATGGCCGCCGCGGTTTCGGCTACCACCTGCACAGTCTCCAGATTGTGGACGTTGAACGCAGGCACAGCATAACCGTCGCGCTGCGCGGCAAGCAGCATTTCCCTGTTTGAAATCAGATACATTGTTTCAGCTCCCTGTCATATCCAGTAAAATTTTCCCTGTCATCGGCTTTCCTGCGAGTGCCGTCACTTCCCTGACAAAGTCTTCCGGTGCTCCAATACTTGCGATCAGCGCGTCAAGATTTATCCTTTTCTCAGCAAAAAGTTGTGTGGCTTGCTGCCATTCACTGCCCGGCCAGGGGGCGGAATAATTCATCCAGCTGCCCAGCAACGTCAGTTCTTTGCGCAGGATATGGCTGAAGGTAGAAACGTTCAGGGTAAGATCCTTGTGTAACGTCCCGACCAGCGCCACCTGAGCTTTAGGGCCGGCAATATCGAGGGAAAGCGCAACAGTTTGCGGCGTGCCTGCTGTTTCTACGATCAACTGATTAAAGCGTCGTTCTTGTGTTTTCTGCCGAATGTCGTCTGCGCTCAGCGTTGCGCTGTTAAAGGCATGGCTGGCACCGGTTTCCAGCGCAAGAGCCAGACGCTGAGGATTGATATCAACAGCCGTCACCGATTTTGCTCCCAGTGCGCTGGCCGCCTGAATGATGAGTTGTCCGATGGTGCCTGCGCCAATCACAATGACCTCTTTGTCCTGACAGCCACCGGCAAGTTTGAGGGCATGCAGACCTACCGTAATGGGCTCGAGGAAAGCGCCCTGCAAAAGGGAGGCATTCCCTGGCAATTTGAACAAGTTTTTGCGGGAAACTACCGCATATTCAGCGTGTCCTCCCTCGCGGCGGGAGCCAATAAAGTCATAGTGTTTGCACTGCGAATAAGCGGCTTTCTTGCACTCTTCACATTCAAAGCATGGGAGTAAAGGAACGCAGGCCACGGCATCACCTTCCTGTAGGTCGTGAATATCCTTCCCGATACTGACGACATGACCGCTAAATTCATGGCCGAGGGTAATGGGATAATAATGCGAACTGTTTGCGAAGATACGCGGGATATCTGACCCGCAAAGACCTGAATAGGCGATGCGAACCAGCACATCACCGGAGCTTTTGAGTTCCGGAACCGGGCGATCTTCAACTGTCATCTTCCCGCCGGTGTGTACCACAACAGATTTCATAATCGGTTTCCTTGAGCGGGGGGATCCCCCCCGCTGAGATGAAGTTAAGAATTGGCCCGTGCAATCACTGCTTGTTTTTCAGCCTGCGTAAACTGGCGGGCACGACGCCATGTCAGGAAGACCCCGATGGCATAGACGACGCCAATCACGCTCAGTCCTGCGATATTCTTCAGTGTGCAGAGCTGAATCAGCAGATAGGTGACAGGTGAGCCGCCCTGATCCATAGATGCTACTCTTCCCCCTGCGGTAAGTGCGCCAGCATTGGCAGCCAGTTGTGTATGCAGATCAATAGTCTGAGTAGCAATCCACAACGTGATGCTCATGATGATGCAGCCGGAGATAAGCGTGCGGAACAAGTTACCCTGATGTACCGCTACGGCGATGGCAACGAAGAAACCGATAGTGGCGAGGTCCCCGAACGGCAGGACCTGATTGCCAGGTACCAGTACGGCAATCAGGATGGTCAGCGGAATAAAGATCAGGCTGGCAGATACCACGGCGGTGTGCCCGAGCAGCAGCGCGGGATCCAGACCAATCAGGAATTCCTGTCCGCCAAAGCGGGCTTGCAAACGGGTACGGGCATGGCGGGCAATGGGGGTTAAGCCGTCCATGATCGGTTTGATCACTCGTGGCATCAGGAGCATCACTGCCGCTGTTTTCACCGCCAGCTGCAGCACGCCCTTTGCGTCGTAGCCGGCGAGGAAACCAATAATCAACCCCATCACAAAACCGACAGTCACCGGTTCACCAAACGGCCCGAAACGCTTTTGCACATCGTCAGCGCTGAAGTGAATTTTGTTCAGCCCCGGGATTTTCCCGATAACAGTATCAACCAGCACAGCGATCGGGCCGAGATAGGCCGAAGAACCATGCGGGATCGCAATGCCTTCAAGATTGAAGAAATCCCGGGTATCTTTCGCAAACCAGTCACCCAGTTTGTAGATAAACGCCGCATGGATAACGACACCCATAATCCCCAGCCAGTAAGAGCCGGTGGCGAGATGCAGCATGGCGCCAGTGAACGTCATGTGCCAGATGTTCCAGATATCCACATTGACGACACGCGTCATACGGGTCAGCAACATCACAATATTCACACCGATGGCAATCGGGATGGCAACCAGTGCAATTTGTGAAGCCCAGGTCATTGGGGCTGAACCTGGCCAACCAATATCAACCACTTGCAGGTTGATTTCGAAGTGCTCTGCCATGGCTTTTGCCGCTGGCCCGATGGAATCGAGCATCAGGCCGATGACTAATCCGATCCCGACAAAACCTATGCCAATATGAATTGCTGATTTAAAAGAATCCCCCAGTTTCATCCCCAGTATCAGAGAGAAAACGATGATGACGCCGGGCAACATGACTGTTGGCCCGAGGTCGAGGATGTAGCGCATTATTTCAGTAAACATGGCTTACTCCTGTAACAGGGTCAGTATTTGCTGGCGCAACGTATCCATGCCTACACCTGAGATAAACGGCATCCCGTGAACGACCGGAATGCTGCCGAATGTGCGGTCGACTTTGGCGGTGGTACAAATCAGATGAGCACCGTCCATATAGGTTTCGATCTCCGTTACGCGACACTGCACGAGATCCACTTGTATGCCATGTGCTTCACACAGTTCTTTGATTTCTTCTGCTGCCAGCGTAGAGGTGGCAACAGCTCCGCCACAGGCGACTATAATTTTTCGCTTCACGGTAAAACTCCTCAATAGGTTGTTTTTGATATTATTTTTTTAGGTAAGACGTCGGGTTCAATGTTGAGAATGCGCTCAGGTGCACGCTTCGGAACGCTTCTCCGGTGATGAGATAAAAATGCGGCTTCTAAACAGCGTGGAAAGCTGCTCTTCAGGCGCCGTCAGCAAGCTTTCGCAAAAAACGGGATCTTGTAACTGGCTGAATAACTGGCGTAGTAACTTCAGCTGTTCTGCCGGATGAGTGACTATCAGGGCAATAATCAGTGAGGCCGGAATGGTTCCGTCGTCATCTGCCTGAAAAAATTCCACTGCGGTATCGGGTCTGATGAGATAAATCGCCGGACAGCGGGCATGTGTCGCTTCACAGTGGGGAATCGCGACGGCATGGTGTTCCAGCTGGATGCCTGTTGGGAATTCAGCTTCGCGGTTTACCAGGGCTTGCGGATACGTCGTTTCCACTATGCCTTCCTGCACCATACGTTCACCGATGTGCGTAAGCGCCTCGTGATGATCCGCAAAACTGATGCCGGTTTTGACGAAAACCTCGCAGTTATGCATGGCAGGCTCCTTCCTTAAGGGATTGCGCAGGTGTGCAGCCGAAATGGTAAGCGCGTAAAACATCCTGGATTTTATCGATGATAAGTTCGTGCGGATCGCTGGCGAGTTCGCCTTTCATCACCCTCTCAAACTGAGCGGGAAGGTACTGACTCAGTAAGCCCAGAGGAATTGCCACTGATTGCAGGTTGGTGATTAAGACTTCCATCGCCCGGTTAATGCGGGTGTGAGGCCAGTAATAGCGAATGCGATCGGACAGGCTGAAATGCAGGTCGATGAGCGAGAGGCTAAATGTCGAATGGTAATATTTTTTCCAGTAACCGGGCTCATCCAGCATAACGCTATCTATAACCGTCAGGATCTGGCTGCGGGACTCGGGCGCAATCAGTACCTGTTCAATGTTTGCCAGCGCGAAAACGGCTTCCCGTAAGGCAAAAGTCAACGCCGGCCCCACTTTCAGGATGGCGAAGTGATCGTTCACCAGGCTGCGGTAGGAATCACGGGTCTGGTAATCGGTAGAATGTGCCTCGTAAATTAGCGGAGTTGTCGCAATATACGCCGACAGATCCCGGGCGAGTTCCGGCTGGTAGTGGATTACACGGCTATGATCGAATTCCACGCCGGGCTGGACCACGACGGCGATAATCCTGTTTATTGCATCATTCAGCCCAAGCTCACTAAATGCCTGATGGTGCATATCGAGTGTGGCTTTGGCATCTGCGGCTTTCGTGACATGAACATGCTCGATAGAGGAGGATTCACCGCCGGGCACAGGAACTTCTGTACCAATGACATAGGTCAGCTGCTTTTTCTGCTGTGGAGTGGCTACCCTTTCTGCGACCTGACATAAGCGCGCAGCGCGTTGAGCCACAACAAGTGGATCCAGAGGGACAGGATCATCTGTGCATGACATAGACGCATCCAGATGAATTTTGCTGAACCCTGCTTCGACATAGCGGGCAATCAGCACCTCGGCTTTTGCCATCGCACTTTCAGCGCTTTCGTTCTGCCAGCAGTTTGGTCCCAGATGATCCCCACCTAAAATCAAACGATGCATCGGGAATCCTATATTTTCGGCGATCGCGAGAACGAAATCTCGAAAATCCATCGGCAGCATCCCGGTGTATCCGCCAAATTGATTGACCTGGTTTGAGGTCGCTTCGATCAGCACTTTGCGGTCTGTATGCAGGTCTTCGCGTAACGCCGCTTCAATCACCAGAGGATGTGCAGAGCACACTGAGCAAATCCCAATTCTTTCGCTTGTCTTGTGTTTAGCAATAATGTCTTTCATTTTCTGCCTCCGTTTGTTTCCGAAGAGGATCGTACCTTTGCGAAAGGCAAACAATAGCGTTTTCCGCATTATGTGATGGTGATCGAAATGTTTCGTAAGTTTATTGCATTCATTTTCTTTCGTTTTAAGTGGTGTCTCGGGAAATGAGAAGATAAAGTCTGAGAATGCAGCCAAGACACATCCGGAGTTGCTATGATTCACAGCGCCGGGAATTTTTACTCCTCATTGAGGGGGCTTTTGTTTACACTGTGGGGAATATGACCTTTCGGATTACTCATAATGAATACTTATGAACGTCGCCATAAAATCATTGAGTTAGTGAATGAAAATGGCAGTGTTTTAGTGGCTGATCTTTCGACTACTTTCGAAGTTTCAGAAGTGACCATTCGTTCGGATTTGAGTCTGCTGGAACAAAAAGGCGCACTTAGCCGTTTTCATGGTGGTGCGGCAAGATGGACGGCGAAGAACGCTTCCGGTCACGACAAACAGCCGGGGGAATTGGTACTGGAAGAACGCTACCTTCAGGCCAGTGACCCCAAAAAACGTATCGCGCAGACGGCGGCTGGCATGGTTAAGCCCGGCGATACCGTGATCCTCGACAGTGGTAGCACCACGATGTTACTGGCCGAGGAGTTAGTAAAATCAGGAGACATCACGGTTATCACCAATAATCTTCCTGCTGCTTTTGTTTTGTCTGAAAATCCAGACATTACACTGGTGGTTTGCGGCGGAACGTTGCGGCATAAAACCCGCTCCTTACATGGCAATATCACGGAATATGCGTTGCAGGGTATTGTCGCTAACCTGATGTTTGTCGGCGCTGACGGCCTTGATGCGGCGACCGGGATTACTACCTTTAATGAAGGCTACAGCATCAGCGGAATTATGGCCGAGGCCGCTCAGCATGTGGTGGTGGTCACTGATTCCACAAAATTTGGACGACGCGGATATAACCTGGTGCTGCCTATGGAAAAAATTGACACCATCATCACTGACGCGGGCATCAGCAATAATGTGCTGCAGGCGCTTCAGCAAACGTCGACAGAGATTATTGTTGTTTAATCTTTATCCGGTTTCTGACTTCAACCTGTGCTGACTTTATGGCTGCTGATGACTAAAAGATACGGGCACAACTGAGGATTGCGCAGACGCGCGAGGAAGATTTTAGCTTTTTCAGTAACAGCACTTGATAAGTGGAATCGGTATTCAAAAAGTTGGCCGCAGAGCAAGATGCCTGCGGCGACGGGAAAGCAATCAGGATTTTTTGTTATAGACTTAAAAGGTGAAGTATTTCTTTTCCAGCGTCTGATAAGTGCCGTTTTTGTGGATTTCTGCCAGTGCATTATTAATCAGTGTGAGATGCGCCTGGTCATCTTTGCGCAGGCCAATTGCCGTGCCTTCACCTAAGTAACGGGTATCCGTCAATGGCTCACCTGCAAAAGCATAACCCGCGCCTTCAGGCGTTTTTAGAAAGCCCGTTTCTGCCTATGTCAGCTGCCGGTGGCCGATAAAGTCGCGATGATCAGTAAGGTGATTTTTTTCACCAGTGTTCTCCGCTGGTACTTAATAAAAACAAACCCCGCCAGGCTGTGACGAAGGTAAAAGAGGGTTTTCTATTTTGAATATGACGACCGGACTGATTGTGGTTAAGCGGCAAACTTATGTTCAAAACGGGCAGCAGTGAGACATAGCGACGATTGGTTTTTGGGCAGAACAAATGAGAGATTTACAGGGGTGGGTTGCAGGGTAATTTCTGTTTTGCATTTTAAAAACAACAGGGTAAATCTGCCGATGTCTGAAGCTAACAGGCAAAAAAATCGTCTTTATCCAAAGGGATAAAGACGATTTAAGATTTACCTTTGACTTAATATGACATTGTCAAAGGCTGTTCATTGAAGATTACTTGGCTTTATCGATGAAGAATTTTATTGAAAGGGCTTTGTTATCAAATGACTTATTTGAAAGGTCGGGGATCATTTCACCTGACTTCACATCAATATAAGACCCCTGATAGTCACGTTTATCATACACGCGTGCGGTATAACCCTCAGCAACCTTTACTGAAGACATCTTACCACCGAAATTAGGCATATATTCCCAATATTCATAACCCCCATCGAGCAATGGAGTATCCCCCATAATGTTTACCCAGTCGCCCTTATAATAGGTTTCTGCATAACCAATCGCTTTAATAACCTGAACAGATGATGCTGCTTTGTTCATTTCGATGCCTGTCCGGGTCATATCATATTGAGATTGAGCTTTATATAGAGATGAAGTTCCTTTGAACTGACAGTCTGTGAATAAACGTATTCCCAATGAACCTTTTGGCAGCGATAAGGACGACACTTCGTCATTAGCTTCAAAACCGTTTTTCATCTTCACACCGGTTAAGCAAGCGATGTCCCCGGTGACATCCAGGCTATCACCCGTTAAACCAGAATTCTGGAACAGCGTGGCTTTAAGACCGGTCACCTGTTCTGGCTCTGGCTCTGGCGTTGGTTCTGGTTCTGGCTGCGGTTGTGGATCAAAACTGGTGACGACGATTTTAGCGACAGTCGCCGGGTTAGGTGAAATACGTTCAATGACAACGGTTTCACCGAGAGAGATATCTCTCTCATCCGACTTAACGTGGGAAACAGAGCTATCTTCAGTCACGGTGCTGTATGCACATTTGCCATTATCGCAGTTGAAAATAGAGTTCCCTTTTTTCTTATCATCGTTAATGACTTTAGCGATATAAGAGGAACCGTCCACACTGTGAAGAATCGATTTATCAAAATCAACGAATACATACGGCACGTTATTAACTTTTGACACGCTAATAGAGCTCACGGTGCCATCAAACATGACCGGATTATTACCGTCAAGCATATCCTGTGTGACCGTTAATTCGCCGAGAACAGCTTTATTCGGATAATCACGTGTTACAGTGATCACAGAACCCACTTTCAGGCGACTTGTGGCATCAAAGGAAGAACTTAATGAAACCTCTTTGCCAAAGTAACCCACCGAAGTGTAGAAAGATTTGGCACCCTCGCTGTTAAAGAGATAATTCCCGTCGACAGACGCAGTAAATCCGTTGCCACTCTTCAGCTTGCTTGCATCAAGGTTAACAATCACTTTTGTTTGACCATTGAGCAGGCTAACCAGAATACCCTTGAGATCGTCCTGATCAATAATCGGATCGACGTCTGGTGGTACAGGCACGTCGGAATCATCCGGCAGCGGCGTGTTTTTCACTTCTTTAACGATATTACCCAGTTCGTGTTCCGGGGTATCACCACTGATATCCCACAGGATTGCGCCACCAAAGCCTTGCGCATTGATATAGTCAACTTTTTCCTTAATAGACTGCGGATCGTCATAGGTCAGGAATTCTTGCTTGGTTTTGCTGTAGAGATACGGTACGTGTGACTCAGAGTCCCAGTAGCGCGTGTATTCGCCAGTGCTCAGTTTTTGTTTCAGCACATACCACGGGTTGGTACCTGTTAACTGATCTGCATCGTCCCATGCGCCTTTGACAGATGCGGCACCGGTGTTGAACATACCCGGTAAACCAGGAATCAGCTCGGTTCCAGGAACATGGCCCCAGCCACGACCGTAGTAAGGGATCCCCATCATCAGCTTGGCTTTTGGTACTTGCCAGGTTTCGACGTAAGCAGTCATGGTGTCGGCCACGTTCAGCTCTTTATCTTCATCATGGCTGTTTTCATACAGTGGTGCGTTATGACCGGTTAATGGATCAAAAGCACCGTGGATGTCATACGCCATCACGTTTACGCTATCCAGCAATGGCGCGGTCACAGCCGGGTTGATGTACTGAATGTTGTTGTGGTTGGTGGTGACTGCCGCAGAAAGTTGATAGTACTTATCATCTTTAAGACCCTGTGCATCCAGCTTGCTGCGTAGAGACTGGATAAGCTTGGTGAATTGCGCTTTTTCAGCTTCGGTGTCCGGGTATTCCCAGTCAATGTCCAGGCCGTCGAAATTCCACTGCGCCATATAGCTGACCATGCTGTTGGCCAGTTTCTCAAGACCTGCATCCGTAGCAGTTGCGTTTTCGAAGACACCTTCCTGAGAGTTATTCCAGCCACCGACAGAAATCATATGCGCCACGTTGGCCGCTTCTGTGCGTTTATCCAGATCTTTGATCAGGCTCGGAGCTTTGTCGGTGTCATGCATGGTCACTACACCATCTTTGACCACCGCAAAACCGTAGTTCAGGTGGGTCAGGCCAGAGTAGTCAACTTTATCCGGGGTAAAGAAGTTATGTGCTTCATACACACCCCATTCCGGGAAGTAGCCAATCACTTTACGCTCAGCAGCCACGCGGGCCTTTTCACGGGTCTGCAGATCGATTGCGTTCTGGCCGGTATACGGCGTGAACTGGAAGGTGGCGTAAGGCTTGATATTAATCGCATCGCCGGATTTCCAAACCGGATCAGTGCCCGGGCTGATGCCCTGATCAACCCACCATTGTGCAGTCCAGTAATATCCGAGGAAGCGAACGGTATCACCGCCTTTATAGGTGCGGTTCGGATCGTAGTCTTCGGAGATAATAGCCAGTTCTTGTTTCGGCGCGACTTCTGCTAAAACAGTACCAGGGAAGTTGTTTTGCGATGCTTCGGTATACGCAGTCCAGGTGTGACCACCATCTTTGGTGATCATCATCGAGTAATCGAGGCCTGAGAAGGTGTTCGTCTCGTCATTTCCCGCCACGGTGGCAGCTGACGAAATTATCGGGAATCCAATAGCTGAAAACAGGATTGCCGCAGTTAATTTATTTAAGCGCATAAATAGCTTCCAAATTTGTCCATAAACTCGTTATTCACGAGGGATGCAAAAAAAATACGCGCCTTTATATCATTTACATTGTCTGCATAGTATTTAATTATATATTAAGAACGAATAAATCAAACTTACCCATATGTATTTAAACAATAAAGATATATTCATCATTTAAATAAATGTTTTTGGTGTCAATTATAATTAAATGTAATTATTTATAATAGGTGCAGAAACTGAGCTCACTATCAGCTTCTTTGGATGCCAAAGACTGACTCCTCAAAGGCCCTGATCTTGGCAGTAGTGAGTCAAAACGGGGCGGTTTTGGGGTTCACCCAATCATAAATTGTGGATCTGAAAAGACCCGTTTTGAGCGAGGTCGCGGGTAAGCGTAAAACTTTACCATTAGACGATGTCATAGCTATTTCTCTTGAATCATATTGGTTTGGATGCAGGAGGACTAGTATGCGGTCGTTTTTAAAAAGTATTTGTGTCTTATTGTTTTTATAATGAAAGCCATAGAACTTCACTTGTTTATTTTAATTTAAATGAGTCTTAAAAATACTTACGATTTTTTATTAAAAGCTTCGACGATGTGCCTGAAACCCTACCACATTGGGTACAAAATACGCGATGGGAATCAGTGAAGTCGATGCAGGACTAAGAAAATCCTGACATTCCGATTATTTTGGAACAGCTCAATAACGAATTCACATCGGTGGCTCTTTTTCAGAGGCCCCGGGAAAAATTAAAGATACAAAAAAGCCCGCAGGGTTTACGCCTTGCGGGCTTCTAGGACTTCTCCGGACTTATCTGGTAATAACCGGATCATTATTTGGTGGAGCTGGGGGGATTTGAACCCCCGTCCGAAATTACTACATTTCTATTTGAGTAGTGTATATTCTGGAATCTTCAATATTATCATGTGGTTAATTTGTTTCTTTTAGTTTGCTTTAGTTTCACCTTGCACTTGGTGTCGCCAATATGCCGCCACGCATTGGATGCCTTTGTCCCATCAAATCTCCCTTCGCTGCTAGGGTACGGTTGGGCAGCATGTCTTTGAATACTGTTTGAGGCGTCATTATATAAATAATAAATTCGTGAGTATTATTTTTTGGCGGTATCGAATTAAGATAGTCAGTTCTAACACCAGCTATATCAGATATCTGTAAAGTTACATGATATAAAAACTTGAGCACTTTTTTGATCTGGTCTTCATTTTCAAATGAAAGAGCACATTTTTCGGTATCACCAAAGCAGTAATATAAATGATTGGTCGGATTATAATCTAAAGAGAGTACAATGCAAGTTTGCGTAATTAGACTATCTATTAATGACAAGCATTCAAGTTTATTTGCTTTATTTGTCTTGGTTTGACTAGCGGTATAAATTGCTTCACTTATTAGTTTGAAATAGTGTTCGAGTAAATCTGGAAAGTTTGGGTTTACCTCTAAAGAAAAACCATTTTTAATGTTAGATTTCGAAAAAATTCTTTTATATAACGCATGTGGTTGTGACAGATTAAAATTCTCACTTCCAAATGGATTATCCTTATATTCATAAGTTATGGAAATTTTGGGGAGTGATTCTAGTGCATCTGTTATAAATTTAACGTGTGAGTAGTAAGAGTCTGCTTTGTTTTTACTTTCAGTTAAATCAATTTGTTTTAACGTATTTTCTAACTGTTTATGACTATTATCTAACTGTGCTTGGGCGTAAATTATTTGTTTTTCTGTTTGAATTGTTCTGTGCATTGACACAATTATAGCTACTAAAGGAACACATATTCCGAAGAGATATATTGGCAGTTTATAGTTTTCCAAGAATCTATTATATGCTTCGCTACTAAAGGCCAAAGTGGAATTTTCCCATAGTGGATAACTGAATATAAAAAATAATATAGCTGGGACGATAATTGCTGCCCAAAACAAAAACTGTCTAGCAAGGTTTCTCTCATTAAGCATTAATTTCATTTTTCCGAGTCCAATTTAAGTTAGCTAATGGGTTTTTAGTGATAGCATCTTCAAGATGTTCAGGAGCGAAATGAGCATAAACCATAGTCATTTTAATATCTGCATGCCCCAAAATATCTCTAAGAACTAAGATATTTCCTCCGTTCATCATGAAATGGCTCGCAAATGTGTGTCTTAGAACGTGGGTGCACTGACCTTCTGGTAAAACAATGCCTGCTCTTTTAACTGCTCTCTCAAATGCCTTTCTACAAGGGGAAAAAATAGCCCCTCGTTTTTTAGGTATTTCCTCATAAAGTTCTTTTGATATAGGTACTGATCTATTTTTTTTCCTTTAGTCTTAATGTATGTAACTCTATATTTGGAAATTTGTTGCCCTTCTAACTTTTCAGCTTCGCTCCATCGCGCACCCGTTGAAAGGCAGATTTTAGCTACAATAGTGAGGTCTGGATTTAATGATTCTTCGCATGCATCTAAAAGGCGTTTGATCTCTGAACCTTCTAGAAATGTCAACTCAGTTTGATGAATCCTAAATAGAGGTAATCCGGCGAGCGGATTCGGAGCTGTCCAATGACCTAATTTTTTTAGAGCCCCAAAAACAGCAGAAAGGTTTAGCTGTTCGAGGTTTACAGTTCGCGGCTTAACTTTCGGAAGGAGCTTTCCTTCTGGGGTGATTAATTCGCCATTCAACCTTTTTTCACGGTATTTAGAAAAATCAGCTGCGGTTAGCTCTGTTCCAACTGGATCACCGAGGCCATCACAAATGACCTTTAACTTTGCATTCATTTTCTTTGGAGCAGCAAGGGTTTGTCCGTAGAGAGAGTCCCATAGCTTTATTAACTCTGACAGGGGTCTCTTATCGGCTTTTTCCCCAAGCCATGGCTTTTTACTTGCTTCATCCATTGTGAATGTTTCAAAAGCTGCCGCTTCACCTTTAGTTGCAAACAACTTCCTTACGCGTTTTCCTTTCCGTCCGCTTGGATAGCACTCACAAAGCCACTTTCCATCTGTTTGCTTTCTGATTGTCATTACTCAAGCCTTAATGAATGTACCTGCCACCTTGGCAATGATTTTTATATCCTCGACAGAGCAATCGAATGGTACGCCTCCGCCTAAAACTCGAACTTTTTTGACGGGGATGAATGCAAGTTCTCGAACACTAAATTTCCCCTCAATGTTAACTAACCACTCTCCGTCAGAAAACTCAGTAATGCCTTTGTCAACGATGTAGGTTTTTGATTCAGTGCGCACTGCATGAGCAGAAACAAGATTGTTGGGTAGAAACACCTTGTCGAACATCATATGACCCAAAAGATTTAGAGCGCCATCCTTGAGTGAATAGCTTTCAAGACGGTCAATATCTGACTTGGAATGTTCATATTTCACGCCCTCTCCGGTCGCTAACCACTTTAAAGACACATTGGTTTCTAAAGCACACCAAACGATGTAGTTACCTGGAAATTTATCGCTCGTATACCAAGTGGCCAGAGTGCTTTTTGAAATACCAAAATGCTCACATAAAGCCTGTCGGAATCTGTATCCGTATGCCTCAAGCATACGATCAATGGCTTTTGCGCCGCCTTCGTTAAAATTCATGTTTGTTCCAATATTCGAACTAAAAGGTTGACTGTTCGAATTCTCTTACGTATAAAGCAATAGTTCGCTGATACGAACTAATGTAAAGAGAAGTCATAATATACTAGTAAATACGAACCTAACGGAGATATTGCCCGATGAGTGGAACTATTTCAATCGAGATTCCGAGCCTATGGGTGTTTCCCGACCAGTTTGCTGCTCTGGAAAGCATGTCCATACATACCGTTTACAAATGGAAAGAGTTCGGGAAGCTGAAAATCATTCCTAAAAAGGTCGCCAAGGGTAAAACCAAGGCAGGTGGAAAAATTCAAATCAAGTATTACGACTATAAATTACAACAACTTAAGGCAATGGGTTGCAGTAATGTTGATATTAAAGTTGTTGGCTGGGATAAGTTTGCCGCCAAAAATGAGGCCTAACTATGTTTGATTATCAAGCATCCATACATCCACACCTGGACACGGCTTGCCGTCGTTTCTCTCTGGCTCACAACTTAACTGAGCTTGCGGAAGGAATGGGTATTACTGCCCAGGTGTTGCGGAACAAGCTGAACCCAATGCAGCCACACCGCCTAACTCTGCAAGAGCTAATCACGCTGACTGATATCACCGATGATTCGACGGTGTTAGATGGTTTGCTGGCACAGCTTAAATGCTTGCCTGCGGTGCCGATGAATGAAGCGAAGCCCGACAATTTACCTATGCACGCCCTAAGTGCCACGGCCGCAATTGGCGTTATCGCCGGTGAAGCCATATCCGCTGCGCCTATGACGCAACTAAGAGAAATACGATCCCGTCATTGGATAGGTATTTTATCCCCATGAAAGCCCGCCGTGCGGGCTTTTTATTGCTTGTAGATATCCGTTTTATTCAACAGAATCTTGATCATCTTCCGAAATAATTTTGTAGACAACTAACTCCCTAAAGCCATCGATCCCCTTATGACCATTTCTTTTAAGTAGATCGTTGGAAATAGCATTCAGAACATGTTTTAACACTTCTCCATCGTCGCATTCAGGGATTGTTGTGCGAAGCTCAAAAGGGATATCGTTGTGTCTGTAATGGATTAAATAATGTTGAGACATAGCTATTCCTCCTTCATGTGAGTTTCAAGAATAGCCTATTTTGGGCTACCCAATAATCCGCAGGGAGAGTCGACACAAATAACCCGCCTCAATCGCACGTAGTGCCGTTCAACATCGCATTCAACACCCTGAGCACTTTCAAAACGATCAAGCTGCCTGAGTGAGCCACTGTGGCCGTGCGTACACGAAACAAAGCAAGACCAGACGGAAATTGCACTACACCGCACCCGCCTGCGCTTTTTGCGTCAGCATTTTTTTCAGTTTTAAAATTCTACAAACCAAACCGCTAGCCCGTGCCGTGTCTGGGACTCTGCCGTCATTCCCAAACTGAAAAGATTGAAAAGAATTTCAGTAAATTTCAGTTTTCTGGATCTGTGGAGGATCGAGGGGATATATCATTTATATGAAAACAAAAGGTTTTATCTGCTTTTTGTCCTTTTGCTGGATCGTTAAGAAGATCAAACCAGTCGGCCGGTGCAATGCCGGGAGGTCAGCCGCGGCGAGGCCTGTAAGAGATTTAAAGACATTTTGTAAAACTGAAATTCATAACAGCGATTAATTTTTATACACTACATATCTATATTTGATCACGCTAATTATTTTATTGAACACATGGCACTGAAATTTTTTTTGATAAGCATGCTATAGCGTGTTAATTTTAAGGCATAAACATTAAATTAGAAGGGAAGAACATGGGGAGTCGGCGCAGAAGTGATCTAGAAAAGGCCGTCATAGAAGTTTTAAAAAACAGTAAGAAGCCATTATCTATGCTTCAAATGGTTGAAAAAATACAAAAAAAATATCCATTATTACTAACTGGGCAAACCCCAAAAAATACTCTTTATGCAATGATTTACAAAAGAGAGAAAAGAAGAGCTATGGATAGCGAAGCAGCTATCATTATCCGCCATAATGAAGGGCGTTCTGTCTATTATAAACTGATGGATAATACTAAATGAAAGTAGTTCCACATGTTATCCCTTACCAAGGAAGTAAGCGAAAATTAGCCAACGATATTTTGGAAAATATTAAAGGCTTTAAAATTGATACGTTTTATGAACCTTTTGCAGGTTCTGCGGCTGTGACATTAGCTGCCGCAGCTAGACAAAGTGCAAATAAATACATAATTGGTGATAAGTACACCCAATTAATGGAGTTATGGGGTCTTATAATTAATAGCCCTGCGGATGTTTCAATAAGATATTCAAAATTATGGCATGAGCAATTGGAAGAGCCAAACGAATACTTTTTGAAGGTGCGTAGCGATTTCAATAAAGATAATGACCCCGTTAAATTATTATACTTGATGGCTCGATGCGTTAAAAATGCTATTAGATTTAATAATTCTGGAGAGTTTAACCAATCCCAGGATAAGCGCCGCCTAGGCACTAAACCAGAGAAAATTCATCAAAATTTGCTTATGGTTTCTAATTTATTAAAAGACCAGGTGGAGCTTTTTAGCGGAGATTTTAGGTTGTTAACTCAGCAGGCGACAACTAATGATCTAGTGTATATGGATCCGCCATGGCAAGGTACAAGCACAAAGAAAGATCCAAGATATGCATATATTCTTGATTTGAATTCTCTTATTGATGAGATGGAAAATATGAATATTAAAGGCGTACCTTACATTCTTTCTTTTGACGGGGTTTGCGGTGATAAATCATATGGAAACGAATTGCCGGATAGTTTGCAACTCAAAAAAATCATGCTGAGTGCAGGACGTTCTTCACAAGCAACGCTTTTAGGAAGAGATGATTCAACCTTTGAATCACTTTATCTCTCCCCTGCCTTATTAAAAAAAATGTCTTAAATTGTATTCAGGACTGACTTAATAAAGTCCTGAATGCTCAAGCCATTTTCCTCACTAATTTTTTTAAGCTTACTGTAATTCTTGAACTCATTTATTCCTTTAAATTCTAAAATGATTCTTCTAGTTTGGGTCATCGCTAAATGTTCATATTTTTCAGGATAGGCCCAGTAACAAGTTTTACAGATTTCAATATCTTTTTTATTTTTAAAATTATAGCAATGTTCGCACGACCAGGACTTTTGCCTTTGCGACGCACCAGTTAATAACATAAAGTTTTGAGGTTCATTTTCTTGTGAAATATCATCACCTGCAACCTCATATGGAATTCGATGGTCTATTTGTAAGTAAATAGGTTCGTAAGATTCGCCAGAGATAGTACATTTAGAACCATAAATATCAATTAGGAGATTTTTAAAGGCCTTAGAAAATATTTGACGCCCTGCCAGTTTATGGGCTTCGATTTTATCTGGATCACCGAATTTATAACCGGCTATTGCCCGTCCAGTTGAGGATGGTATCTTGAATGTTTCTAAGGGTATTCCTGCCTCTCTTACATCTCGTGCCGCCCTGGGTGCATGATTGTAACCGTATAAGTCTTTTAACTCCTCAGTGGTTACGTAGCCATGTTCAATAATGTGCTCGATGACGGTTCGTGGTCTTTTCCCTGTAACATTTTTCACTGCTTGTAAAATTCTTGGATCGATTCCAGATGACATTCTTCTATCTCCCTCTATCAGAATTTTTTAGCATCCATTCAAACCAAAGGTATTGCGTTAGGAATGTTTGCTAAGACCGTCTATGTCTGCAGGCTTTAGGTTTGGATCGCCACTTTGTCGCCATTAATAAAAAAAAAAGGTTACGTTTGCACGTAACCTCTTGTTTTAATTGGTGGAGCTGGGGGGATTTGAACCCCCGTCCGAAATTACTACACCGTCGGCACTACATGCTTAGTCCAATCTTTACATTCGCCGGTTAGCTGCGGATGGACACGCCACTAACAAACTATCCTGATTGGGTTTAACGCTTTCACCCCAGGCAAGGTGTCCACGCGATCTCTTTTGGGTTTGACCTCTCTTGATCCCCGTCCTAAGAGCGGAGGCTAGGGAGAGAGGGCTCTAAGCAGGGTATTAAGCTGCTAGGGCGTAGTTTTCGTCGTTTGCGACTATTTTTTTGCGGCTTTTTACGAGGCAAACCGCCCCTCGGCATGCTCCTTGGGCTTCGCAAATCCCGTCGAATCCAGAATCAGCCCCAAGTACTGTTACGCAGTATACCAGAAAAAGAACACGCTAAGCCAGAGACTTAGCGGTTTGAGTTCTTCATGATACGTGCTTTGTCTACTTTCCATTCACGATCTTTAATGTCATCGCGCTTGTCGTGCTCTTTCTTACCTTTAGCCAGACCGATCTTCACTTTTGACCAGGCATTTTTCCAGTACAAGGAAAGCGCCACGACGGTGTAACCATCACGACTGACTTTTCCGAAAAGCGTTTCTAATTCTCGCTTCTTCAGCAGTAATTTTCTCGTACGGGTAGGGTCGCAGACGATATGACTCGACGCCACGTTAAGAGGTTGAATGGTTGCGCCAAATAAATAGGCTTCACCGTCGCGGAATGTGACATAGCTGTCAGAGATGTTTGCTTTACCAGCGCGCATCGATTTGACTTCCCATCCCTGCAAAGCAAGCCCCGCCTCGATTTCATCTTCAATGAAATATTCATGGCGAGCGCGTTTGTTCATCGCGATAGTCGCGGAACCGGGTTTATGTGCTTTTTTCTTTGTCATAGTGATACTTATTATACTGTAAGCGATGCCGATTGAAATCCCCACGCTGTCAGAGTGGGGTGTTTTTCCTGTTTGTGGCGAGCTGTGCTTCGTAGTTTTTATTACCGCGCGGATAAATGGTATTATCTGTACGTTTTATGACACCTGGAAAATGATATGCCACAGATAAGTCGTTCTGCGCTTGTACCCTTCAGCGTGGAGCAGATGTACACCCTGGTTAATGATGTCGATGCTTATCCGCAGTTTCTGCCCGGTTGTACCGGCAGCCGCATTTTAGAAAACAGCGATACGTCCATGACCGCCGCCGTTGATGTTTCGAAAGCGGGCATCAGTAAGACTTTTACAACCAAAAATACGTTAATCAGCAATAAGCGCATTGATATGCAGCTGGTTGATGGTCCTTTCCGCAAACTGACCGGAGGATGGGATTTCATCGAACTTAGCCCCGACGCATGTAAAGTTCAGCTTAGCCTTGATTTCGAATTTACCAATAAATTGATTGAGTTAGCGTTCGGAAAAATCTTTAAAGAACTGGCAGGCAGTATGGTTCAGGCGTTCACGATGCGCGCAAAAGAGGTTTACAGTGTCTGAGATCCGCGTTGAAGTCGTCTATGCACTGCCGGAACGTCAGTACCTGCGCACGGTGAAACTGGAAGAAGGGAGTAGCGTGGAGGAGGCGGTCAAGGCTTCCGGTTTGCTTGAGTTACGCAGTGATATCGATTTGAAGCAGAATAAACTGGGTATCTACAGCCGCCCGGTAAAGCTTGCCGATACGGTGAGTGACGGAGATCGTATTGAGATTTACCGGCCATTAATTGCTGACCCGAAAGAGTTACGGCGGATTCGCGCCGAACGTTCTAAAAAATAAGGCGCCTCAGGCGCCTTATTTTTTTACCCTGAAAGATGATTTTTGGTAGTTACCAGAGACCATCACACCGGGGCGATTTATTTTTGATCGCTCAACTTCGGTTTGTTGTCGATATTGGTCAGTTCACCCGCTTGGTTGAAGGTCAGCGTCAATGTTTGCTGTGTTACACCTTCGTGGCCTGGCTCCTGACGGAACACGTAGAACCAAACATCACTGCCAAACGGGTCGTGCAGCATCGGCGTGCCAAGAACATAAGCAACTTGTTGTTTAGTCATACCGGTATGAATTTTTTGAACATCCGCAGGAGATAAGTAATTCCCCTGGTTGATATCAGGCCGATAAACCACCTTTTCCAGAGTGGAACAGCCCGCAGTAAGCATTACAAGAGCTACAGCGGCGGCAGTTAGCGTTTTACAGCGCATAGTCATTACATTCCTTTAGGGCATAAGATGCCGATGATAATAGACCTTTCATCAGTTTGAAACCTTTGCGGGGCACCTGTATGACCGCTTAAATGTAAAAAAGTTGAGCTTTTTACGCAGCGAGCAGCTCTTTTGCATTGGCCAGCGTGTTTCGGGTGACTTCACTTCCGCCCAGCAGACGCGCCAGTTCCTGCAAACGCGCCTTTTTATCAAGCCGGTTCATTTGCGTTTCTGTCACTTCGCCGTCGGTTTCTTTGCTGACAAAATAATGCTGATGTCCGCAACCTGCAACCTGAGGTAAGTGAGTCACACACATAACTTGCGTGGATTCACCTAACTGGCGCAGCAACCGGCCAACAATGGCTGCCGTTGGTCCACTGATGCCAACGTCAACTTCATCGAAGATAAGCGCCGGAGTTTCCATTTTTTGCGCCGTAATAACCTGGATCGCCAGTGCAATACGGGAAAGCTCACCACCGGAGGCTACTTTGGCCAGCGCCTGAAGCGGCTGACCCGGGTTAGTGGTGACCTGGAATTCCAGACGGTCAGCCCCCTCCATGTTCAGGTGTTCTGGTTCGAACTGCACCTGAATTTTGAATTTACCGTGCGGCATGGAAAGTGCCTGCATGCTTTGCGTAATCAGATGTGTAAGTTCATCGGCGAAATACTGGCGTTTTTCATGCAGCTGTTCAGCAACCGCTACTGCCTGCTGATAATGACGCTGTACCGCTTCGCTCAGCTCTGCCTGATTGGTTTCCTGATCATCCAGTGCCTGCTGTTCTTCAAGCAACTGGCGATGCAATTCTGGCAGTTCTTCTGCGCTGACATGGTGCTTGCGTGCAAGATTCATCTGGCGGGACAGGCGCTGTTCCAGTTCGTATAAGCGGTTTGGATCCATTTCCAGGCGTTCACTGTAGTGGCGCAGTTCATCGCTGGCTTCGCTGACCTGAATGGAGGCATCGTCGAGCATGACGATCAGATCGTTCATTTTGCTGTCGAGCTCAGCGAGTTCAGTCAGCTGATTACGTGCGGTATAAAGCAAACTGACAATGTTTTGCTCTTCGCCATCGGCCAGAAGATATAGCGCGCTTTGGCTCAGGGAAAGCAGCTGTCCGCTGTTTGCCAGACGTTTGTATTCTTCATCGATTTGTTCGTACTCACCGGCCTGAGGGGCGAATTCGTTCAGTTCTTTCAACTGATATTGCAACAACTGACGGCGCGATTCGCGCTCGCTGACTTGCTGCTGATATTGTGCCAGCTGACGGCAGCTCTGATGCCAGTTTTGGTAAGCTTTACGCATTTCAGCCAACAGCAGGGGCTGATCGGCATAAGCATCGAGCAGATCTTTCTGATGCTCAGGCTTGAGTAAAAGCTGATGGGCGTGTTGTCCGTGAATTTGGATCAGATGCTGACCCAGCTCGCGAAGCTGTGACAAAGGCACGGGCGTGCCGTTAATGAAACCGCGGGAACGGCCGTCGCTGCTGATGGTACGGCGCAGCAGGCAATCCTGCCCTTCGTCGAGCTGGTTTTCTGCCAGCCAGTGTTTTGCAGAAGGTGTATCAGCCAGAGTGAAGCGGGCGCAGATATCGGCACGACTCGCACCCAGGCGCACCATGCTGCCGTCTGCGCGACTGCCAAGGCAAAGCCCGAGCGCATCAATAGCGATGGACTTACCGGCACCGGTTTCACCGGTGATTGCCGTCATACCGGCATGAAAATCGATTTCTAATTCGCGGACAATGGCAAAGTTACTGATAGTTAATTGCGCCAGCATGATCACCTTCCTGTACATAACAACAGACCTGTAATTACATACAGTATAAACTGGTTTTATATACAGTAAAGGGGCTGGCGAATTATTTTTATCTGATCAGAAGAGTTTTTTTGACCATCCGAGTTTTGTGCTTAATGTATTGAAATAGCTGTAGTCTTTCGGGTGGATCAGATTCAGGTGAAACTCGCTGCGGCGGATGACCACTTCTTCACCCGGTTGAATCGGCAGGGCAATCTGGCTGTCACAGCTGATTTCAAGGTCATTGCTCATATGTGAGAACCGCAGACAAATCGTACTGCTGCTGTTAATAACCAGCGGGCGCGCAGAAAGTGTGTGCGGGAACATCGGCACCAGCGCAATAGCTTCTAACGTCGGCGTCAGGATCGGACCGCCACCGGATAGCGAATAGGCGGTAGAGCCGGTTGGTGTCGAAATAATCAGACCGTCCGAACGTTGGGAGAAGGCGAATTTGTCGTCAATATAGACTTCAAATTCAATCATGTGTGCGACTTTTCCCGGATGAAGGACGACTTCATTGATAGCAGTGCTCACGCGACATTGCTGGTCTTTGCAGCGTACCATGGCCTCCAGCAGGAAACGTTGTTCGCTGATGTATTCGCCCTGCAGAACGTCATCGAGTTGCTGCAAAGCGTTATCCGGGTCCAGATCGGTCAGAAAACCGAGATTGCCACGGTTGATGCCGATGACTTTGATGTCATAGCGTGCCAGAACGCGTGCGGCGCCCAGCATGTTACCGTCGCCGCCGACAACAACGGCCAGATCGGCCAGTTTACCGATTTCTGCCAGACTGCCGGTCGTGGCGTTTTCAAGGGCTAAATCTTGTGCCACCTGTCGCTCAACAATGACCTGATAACCTTTTGAGATTAACCAGTGGTAAAGCATTTCATGGGTGGCAAGTGCTGAAGGATGACGAGGGTGTCCGACAATCCCAATGCACTCAAATTTTTTATTCATCGCTGTGGTTATCCTCAGCAGGGTGTGATGACCCCTGCATTATGACCGGTTTCATTAAAAACCAAACCTTGAAACCCCGGTTTTGATCCCCATAATAAGCCAAGTAGCAAGATTAATGCTAAAACGCGGAGAGATTCATGAGTAGTAAAGAACATAAGACACCTGACGAGCAAGTCTCTGAAGAACTGAATCAGGAACAAGAGCTGCAAGCGGAAGCGGAAACCCAGGCGGCAGATGTCGTTGACCCGCGCGATGAACGTATTGCTGAACTGGAAGCACAGCTGAAAGAACTCCAGCAGCGCGAGCGTGACAGCCTGCTGCGTGCTAAAGCGGAAGTGGAAAACATCCGTCGTCGCACCGAACTGGATATCGAGAAAGCGCATAAATTCGCTCTGGAGAAATTCTCCGGCGAGCTGCTGCCTGTTATCGATAATCTGGAACGTGCTCTGGATCTGGCTGATAAATCCAATTCAGAACTGGCAGGTTTGATTGAAGGCGTCGAGCTGACCCTGAAATCTCTGCTGGATGCTGTGCGTAAGTTCGGTATGGAAGTGGTGAGCGATATCCACGTGCCTTTCAATCCGGAACTGCACCAGGCGATGACGATGATGGAATCCGAAGAGCTGGAACCTAATTACGTGATGATGGTGATGCAAAAGGGTTACACGCTGAACGGCCGTCTGTTACGCCCTGCAATGGTTGCGGTTTCCAAAGCAAAAGCCTGATTCTGTGTTTAGCAGACTGATATAACGAAAGAGGCACCTTCGCGGGTGCCTCTTTTTTATGCCTGTTCAGGTCGCATTTATGCCTGTTCAGGCAATACCGGCACCCAGTCAATCGGTGCCAGACCCTGTTGTTCCAGTAAGACATTCGCCTGTGAGAAATGTTTACATCCCAGAAAACCGCGATGTGCAGAAAGCGGAGAAGGGTGCGGCGCTTTCAAAACATGATGGCGGTTGCGGTCGATAATATTACCCTTCTTCTGCGCGTGAGAGCCCCACAGCAAAAAGACAATTCCTTCACGATTTTCGTTCAGCGCGGCAATAACTTTATCGGTAAAGGTTTCCCAGCCTAGTTTGGCATGTGAGTGCGCCTGACCCCCTTCGACGGTCAAAACCGTATTCAGCAGCAGCACGCCCTGATCGGCCCAGCTTTGCAGATAGCCGTGAGACGGTCGTACGAAGCCGGGAATGTCGGTGGCCAGTTCTTTATACATGTTCACTAAAGAAGGCGGGGCAGGGATACCCGGACGGACAGAAAATGATAATCCGTGAGCCTGGTTGGGGCCATGGTAAGGATCCTGACCCAGGATCACCACTTTGACGTCTGCCAGTTCAGCAGAACGAAAGGCGTTGAACACATCCTGCTGTGGCGGATAAATGGTTTTGCCTGCCGCGCGTTCTGCCGCGACAAACTTCAATGTATCAACGAAATAGGATTGTTCTTTTTCCTGACCAATCACGTCATGCCAGGTGAGAGTAGTGGACATTGACGCTCTCCTTTTGAAGGTAATTTTAAACTGGCAGTAGCTTACCTGCTCATTCTGCTGAGTGAAACCCGCACGCGCTTTTGCTGATGTTTATCTGCGACTTAACGTTCTATGCAAAATTTGTTGATAATTTACAAAAATAATTTAATCAGGCGCCTTGAGAAAATTGATATAAAACATAAATATGCCGAGGGTGAGAAATACCCACAGGGAAAAGATTGATATTTATCAAAGAATGCGGGGTGCTCTGCTGTTATATCTGACAACAGGAAAACAGGTTGTGATTCAGCCTGACATCAATCAATTAACAGTATCGTAGCCAACTTGGAGGCAACATATGATCACCGGGATCCAAATTACTAAAACCGACAACGAAGCGCTGAAAAACTCTTTCTGGCTGCTCGATGATGAAAAAGCAGAAGCTCGCTGTGTATGTGCAAAAGCGGGTTTTGCGGAAGACCAGATTGTGGCTGTCAGCGATCTTGGCAAGTTTGAATACCGTGAAGTGCCAATGGAAGTTCAGCCGACCGTGCGCGTGGAAGGTGGTCAGCACCTGAACGTTAACGTACTGCGTCGTGAAACGCTGGAAGATGCGGTTAAACATCCTGAGAAATACCCACAGCTGACTATTCGTGTGTCTGGCTATGCGGTACGTTTCAACTCACTGACTGCTGAACAGCAGCGTGACGTGATTACCCGTACTTTCACTGAAAGCCTGTAATCGCCTCTGAGCGTTTCAGTTTTCAGGTAATAGCAGGAATAAAAAAACCGCCTTTAGGGGCGGTTTTCTTTGCATCAAATCAGGCCTGATTAGGAGGCGTCTTTTGCTGCGTCAGGTTTAACGCGGCGCTTGCCGACGTTTTTGCTGTCACGATGGCGAACTTTCACTTTCACCTTCGATTTTTCCTGATCCGCTTTCTGCTTCTCTTTACGTTTCGCCAGCACTTTCTTCGATGGCTTACCGGTCACTTTTTCACTAGGTGCTTTGGTCTTAGGACGGAAGCCTTCCAGCACGCGCGCTTTAAGTGGTTCATTCAGGTAACGACCGATTTTACCGAGCAGCAGATGGTCATGCGCTTCCACGAAGGAAATCGCGGTGCCTTTGCGGCCAGCACGACCGGTACGGCCGATGCGGTGCAGATAGATATCAGCGGTCAGCGGCAGGTCAAAGTTGAAGACGTGGCTGATGTCGTTGATATCCAGACCGCGCGCGGCGATGTCGGTGGCAACCAGCACGTTAACGCGATCTTCGACCATACGTTTAACGGCTTCGGTACGTTTAACCTGTACCATTTCGCCTTCGAGATAGCAGGAGTTAATCCCTGCTTCGCGTAACCAGGCAACCAGTTCATGCACACGCTCGCGCTTACGCACGAAGATCACCGATTTAGTGACGTCTTCCTGTTTCAGCAAATGGATCAGCATCTGGGTTTTATGCGCCAGATCGTCGGCACGGTAATACCATTGCAGGATCTTTTTGCGTTCGCGGCGTGACGGATCGGCTTCGATTTCTACCGGCTCAGTCAGAATGCGTTCTGCGAATTCACGGATGGCTTCCCCTTCCAGCGTTGCGGAGAACAGCAACGTCTGTTTGCGCCAGCGTGCTTCGGCAGAAATGGTTTCGATGTCCTGCGCAAAACCCATGTCCAGCATGCGGTCGGCTTCGTCGAGGATCAGCGTCTCGATTGCGCGGCAGTCGAAGTTTTCTTCTTTAATGTATTGCAGCAAACGTCCGGTTGTCGCAACGACAATGTCCTGGTTTTCGCTGAACACTTCGGCATGGTTCATATAAGCCACGCCGCCAGTGATGGTCGCGATATCCAGTTCGGTATGTTTGGCTAACTCACGCGCCTGTTCAGCAACCTGCATAGCAAGTTCGCGGGTTGGCGTGAGGATCAGAATTCGTGGCGGACCAGATTTCTTACGCGGGAAATCCAGCAAATGCTGCAATGCAGGCAGCAGGAACGCCGCTGTTTTGCCGGTGCCGGTAGGAGCCGAACCCAACACATCGCGTCCGTCCATTGCTGGCGGAATGGCCTCTGCCTGAATGACAGTAGGACGGCTATAGCCTTTGTCGCCAAGGGCTTCAATCAGGCGTTCATCGAGTTCGAGTTCGGAAAAAGTGGTTACAGTCATGGTCTACCTCTACTTGGGGCGCCGATTATAGACGTGTTAGACGCGATCTTCACCTATTTAAGCGGTTTGCGTGGCTTTTACTCTGCTTCTCTTTGCCCTATGCTACGACAGTTTTCGTTCCCGGCCCTGCTGGCTGGCGTTATTACGGTGAAATGAGTGACAAAAGAAGTCAGTTCCGCACAGCCTTTACGGCGCAATGGTTTTACCTTTAAACAGTTTTTCGTCGCACATGACCGTTGCGCGATGAAAGTTGGCACAGACGGTGTTCTGCTGGGTGCGACTGCGCCGGTCACTCAGGCACGACGTGTTCTTGATATTGGCTGTGGCAGCGGTCTGATTGCCATGATGCTGGCACAGCGCAGCGAATCTGACACTGTTATCGATGCCGTAGAACTTGAACCTGCGGCCGCCGGACAGGCAGCTGAAAATTTCCGCGAATCAGTCTGGGCGAATAGATTGTCTGTCCATGCGCAGGATATTAATGAGTACGCGCAAAAATATCCTGCTCAGTATGATCTGATTGTCAGCAATCCGCCTTATTTTGAATCGGCCGTTGCCTGCCGCGATGAAGCCCGTAATGCTGCCCGTTACACGGAAACCCTGACACATGAGGCGCTGCTTGAATGCGCGCAGATGCTGATTGCGCCGGAAGGGCTGTTCAGCGTTGTTCTGCCCTATGACATCGGTCTGGCATTTGAAACGCTGGCTCACCAGAACGGCTGGTTCAGTGCGTGGCGCATGGCCGTTCGAGACCGGCCGGGAAAACCGCTTAACCGTTTGCTGCTGACATTATCAAGGCAATTTGTTGAACGCACGGATGAGGAACTGGCATTGCGGAAATCGGAAGGCGTTTACAGCGAAGAGTTCTGCACGCTGATCACCGATTTCTATCTGAATTATTAACGGGGCAAAGGGTGAGGGGCCGAAAAGTGCGTTCCTTCGCACTCTTTCGAAACTAACACTGTAAAACCTATGGCTGCAAAATAGTGGGCTGCGGATTTTCCTGTAAATCAGGATAATCGAGCGTGTAATGCAGGCCACGACTTTCTTTACGCTCCAGCGCACTGCGGACGATCAGTTCAGCCACCAGCACCAGATTTCTCAATTCCAGCAGATTATTGGAAATACGGAAGTTGGCGTAATACTCGTCAATTTCCTGTTGCAGCGTCATGATGCGGCGCAGTGCGCGCTCCAGGCGTTTCGTTGTACGCACAATTCCCACGTAGTCCCACATAAACAGGCGCAGCTCATGCCAGTTATGCTGGATAACCACCTGTTCATCGGAATTGTCCACTCGGCTTTCATCCCACTGCGGAATGTTTTTTGCCAGCTTGGCATGAGGCAGGCGCTTAATAATGTCTTCCGCTGCCGACCAGCCGTACACCACACATTCCAGCAGTGAGTTAGAAGCCAGACGGTTAGCGCCATGCAGACCGGTATAGCTGACTTCGCCAATCGCATACAAACCATCGAGATCGGTACGACCGTGCTGATCTACCATCACGCCGCCGCAGGTATAATGCGCAGCCGGCACGATCGGAATGGGCTGTCTGGTCAGGTCGATGCCCAGCGATTGCAGCTTTTCATCAATCATCGGGAAATGATGCTTAATGAATTCCGGCGGGCGATGGCTGATATCGAGATACATGCAGTCTGCACCGAGACGTTTCATTTCATGGTCGATAGCACGTGCAACAACATCACGCGGCGCCAGTTCGCCTCGTTCATCGAAATCAGGCATAAACCGCGTGCCATCCGGACGTTTGAGCAGGGCACCTTCGCCACGCAGCGCTTCGGTCAGCAGGAAGTTACGCGCCTGAGGATGATAGAGGCAGGTCGGATGGAACTGATTGAATTCCAGATTGGCAACCCGACAACCTGCACGCCACGCCATGGCGACGCCATCGCCTGAAGAGATATCCGGGTTAGTGGTGTACTGATACACCTTAGCGGCACCGCCTGTGGCGAGAACGACGGCTTTGGCGCGCAGTGTTTCAACATGCTCTTTATCGCGGTTCCAGACATAGGCACCGACCACGCGTTGGGTGCCCGGTAATCCAAGTTTGCTTGAGGTAATTAAATCAACGGCATTATAGCGTTCTTTCACGCAAATATTGGCGTGCGCCCTTGCTTTCCCAACCAGCGTAGTCTCTACTTCTTTACCTGTAGCATCAGCAGCATGCAGGATCCTACGGTGGCTGTGACCGCCTTCGCGTGTCAGATGATAACGCTCTTCTGAGCTCGCGTTGGTTTCGGTATCAAACAGGACGCCCTGGTCGATCAACCATTGCACACAATGTCGTGCATTGCTGGCGATAAATTCAACAGCTTCTTTATCGCATAAGCCTGCGCCGGCAATTAATGTGTCATCAACATGTGAGGCAATGCTGTCTGCTTCGTCGAAAACGGCGGCAATTCCGCCCTGGGCGTAAAACGTAGAGCCTTCGTTGAGGGGGCCTTTACTGAGAACAGTGACGTGACAGTGGTCTGCAAGTCGCAAAGCCAGAGAAAGGCCCGCAGCACCACTTCCGATTATCAATACATCGCTAACAAATTCAGATGAAGGTTGCATAACGTATGATGTTTGCAGAAGAAGAGGGAAATTCATGTTAGCCTAAACCTTCGTGCAAAAGCCACGGGCTTAAGACTTCAATAGAAAAAACAATGGCGATGTGGAACTAATCGTTCCATGTGAACTCCAAGCAGTACTTGCTCAGGAATATAATGATGAAAGCTGGCAGTACGATTCTAAGCGCGGAGATAGTTTTGGGGAGATTTTACCTCGGATGAGCGAGCAGTTAGCCGATCAAGTTCTGGTTGAGCGGGTCCAGAAGGGTGATCAAAAATCGTTCAATTTACTGGTTATTCGTTACCAGCATAAAGTAGCGAGCCTTGTATCCCGCTACGTGCCACAAGGCGATGTGCCTGATGTGGTTCAGGAATCTTTTATCAAAGCGTATCGTGCGCTGGAATCTTTCCGCGGCGACAGTGCTTTTTATACCTGGCTGTATCGTATTGCAGTCAACACAGCGAAAAATTATCTGGTCGCTCAGGGGCGTCGTCCGCCATCCAGTGATGTCGATGCGAACGAAGCCGAGAATTTCGAAAGTGGCGGTGCCCTGAAAGAAATTTCGAACCCTGAGAACTTAATGTTGTCTGAAGAATTACGACAGATAGTTTTCCGTACTATTGAAGCACTTCCTGAAGATCTTCGCATGGCGATCACCTTAAGGGAGTTAGATGGATTGAGCTACGAAGAAATAGCCGCCATCATGGATTGTCCGGTGGGTACGGTAAGATCCCGTATATTCCGTGCCCGGGAAGCAATTGATAACAAGGTTCAGCCGCTCATCCAGCGTTAGAGATGACGGACACAGGAAGGGTACTTAGGCATGCAGAAAGAAAAGCTTTCCGCTCTGATGGATGGTGAAGCCATTGATTCTGAACTGTTGAGTTCTTTATCAACAGATTCCAAGCTTCAGCAAGACTGGCAGAGTTATCATTTGATCCGCGATACCTTACGCGGTGATATTGGGAATGTGGTGCATCTGGATATCGCAGACCGTGTGGCCGCAGCGCTGGCAAACGAGCCGGTTAAACTGGTGCCGGGTTCCGCAACAGAATCGCAGCCTCAGCCTCATACCTGGCAAAAAATGCCTTTCTGGCAGAAGGTGCGCCCTTGGGCGAGCCAGCTGACTCAGGTTGGCGTAGCTGCTTGCGTATCGCTGGCTGTGATTGTCGGTGTGCAGCACTATAACCAGCCTGACGCATCGGGCGCTTCTCCGGAAACGCCAGCATTTAATACTTTGCCAATGATGGGTAAAGCCTCTCCGGTCAGCTTCGGCGTGCCAAATGAAGGCAATACCACCAGCGGGCAACAAAATGTGCAGGAGCAACGTAAGCGTATCAATGCTATGTTGCAGGATTACGAACTGCAACGCCGCTTGCATTCTGAGCAACTTCAGCTCGAACCTGTTACTCCACAGCAAGCCGCTGTTCAGGTCCCAGGAACTCAGTCTTTAGGAACGCAAACGCAGTAATGAAGCAATTTTGGTTTGCCGCTTGTTTAGTGACGGGCAGCCTGCTTACTCCAAGTATCGCCTCGGCAGATCCCACTTCCGAGGCGTTATTACAAGGGATGGGTAAAGCCAGTCAGTCGCTGAATTATGAAATGGGTTTTATCAACATCACGAAGCAAGGGATTGATTCCTTTCGCTATCGTCATGCTGTTTCTAATCAATCCTCGCTCGCTCAACTGGTACTGATGGATGGTCCGCGCCGTGAAATTGTCCAGCGCGGAAAAGACATCAGCTACTTCGAGACCGGGCTTCAGCCTTTTACTCTGGATGGCGATCATATTGTTGATTCCCTGCCCTCCATTGTATTCAGCGATTTCTCCCAGCTGTCAAAATACTATGATTTCATCGCCGTAGGTCGCGCGCGTGCCGCAGACCGTCTGAGCCAGGTGATCCGCGTGGTTTCGCGTGATGGCACAAGGTTCAGCTATGTTATCTGGATTGATGAGCAGACTAAGTTGCCAATGCGTGTGGATTTATTAGATCGCGATGGCGAAACGCTGGAACAGTTCAGGGTCATCAGCTTTGATGATGGTAATCAAGTCATAGTGGCTCTTGCTGATCTTGAGAAAGCCAATCTGCCGCCGGTACTTTCGTTACCTGCTTCTGAGCCGATTAAGTTTGGATGGCAAGTGAAATGGCTTCCGGCGGGGGTAGCTGAAGTGGCGAGCAGTCGCAGAAGCTTGCCAAATATGCCAGTCACGATAGAATCCCGTTTGTATACTGACGGATTGTTCAGCTTCTCTGTCAATATCAGTGCTACCACTAACGGCCCCTCTGAGCAGTTAATCAGACAAGGGCGAAGAACCGTACAAACGGAAGTTCGTAACGGTAATGAGATTACTGTCGTCGGTGAATTGCCGCCTTCCACAGCAAAACGTATCGCTGAAAGCATTGTTTTCTCTGCCAAATGACTTTTGGCTAAATAAATCCGGGTGATTGTATGATGAAAGAATGGGCCACAGTGGTGTCGTGGCAAAACGGTATTGCATCACTGCGCTGTGAAACGCAGTCGGGTTGCAGTAGCTGCCATTCGCGTTCAGGTTGTGGTGCCCGGGTGCTGAATGAACTGGGACCACAGACTGGCCATAATCTTCAGGTCAGTTTTGCTGAGCCCCTGGAGCCGGGGCAAAAAGTTGAACTGGGAATACCTGAGGGTAGTTTGCTGCGCTCTGCATTTCTGGTCTATATGACACCGCTGTTTGGGGTGATTGCCGGAGGCGGAATACTGCAGGCTCTGTTTAAAGCAGACATGTACGCAGTGATCGGTGCAGTGCTGGGCGGCGGTCTGGGATTTATCATCGCCAAAGCACTGGCGGCAAAAGTCGACGGTAAATCGGGTTATCAGCCGGTGGTTTTGCAGGTGGGATTACCGCCGAACGCATTCCGTTATTCTGCGGATAACGAGCTTCCTTCTTAATACCTGATTTCTGTGGTGCTACCCGGAACGATGCGAAAACAAATGCCACTGACTCAGACGAGCCAGTGGCATTTTTAGTTTCTGACCGGGATACGGTTCTGAATCATATGCTCAATCAGGGCGATGAAAAGATCGGCACTGGAGAGTGAAGTATAGGCAACAGAGAACAAAATCCGACCGTGTTTATCAAGCAATCTGATTAACGGGCTGTTGCTCCCGCCGCTGATAAACTGAATGTCTTCAACGGGTATTGTCTTTCCTTCTTCAGTGGTCAGCATTAATGCACTCAACCGGATCCTTTTCTCGTTCATTGTCAGAAGGTTAGAACCGATAAAGCGTTTCAGTCCGCAGTGCGAATTTACCATGCAGGTAAAAAGAATGTCTCCGCCCTGCGCTAGCGTATTCAAAGCCCAGGGGCCACGAAACATCAGTTGTTCATTCTTAATAACATCAATCAGCCGTTCTGAATTAGCAATGTTCGGCGTGATCCGGTGCCATGTTTTGCTATTTTCCTCACGGAACATCATCGTATTTAAAATGCGACGTGTATATTTACCCGTTCTGAAACGGTATATATCCGAGATTCTGTCGAACGGAATAAACCGGTTCTTTTTATCTAGCTGGCTTATAACCAAAATACCATTTTCATGAAGCTGATAGACCTGATTCGGTCGAATCAAACGTCTCAATAAAATAAGCACGACACCGAGCGCAATGCTCAGCAAGGCAGATACCACCACGCTATGCAGCCCGTCAGCGGTATGGCCGAAGGCGAGGAAAAAAGCGATTTGTACGGCACCGCCCACCAGCAAAAGCACTGAAAGGACCAGAGTGATCCAAGAGTTGGCTTTGGCAAAGCCATGCTGACTGAGCAGCCGCCCTTCATTGATCATATTGATAACCTTGTGACCGGATTGAATTAATAATAAAAAAACGAATGAATAGGAAGAATGAGAATTAAAACTTTGTGAATTGAAATAATGTAATTTCTTTTATAACAATATATTAGGTGTGCAAGTGCGTTTTTGTATATGGGCATTTTCCTAAAACCTGCGTGAGTCTAAAAAACACAGACGAAATGCCCAAAAAAAGTCAGGGCGACGCTGAAAGAACAGTCCTTAAATGAAAACAAATGAAAATGTGAGGATTTCCTTCAGAAAAAGCACGCATAATCTGGAGTTAGGATGTACCGAGACTAGGTTTTCACGGTGCTGGCATGTAGAATGCTGCGACTTAGGCGAAAGACAGCCAACCTACAAACCGTCGCTGTATGTTCATGGCGAATGATTCAGAAATACCAAGGTAGAAAAACTTTTATAATGAAGCATATACGAAATTTCTCCATTATTGCCCACATTGACCACGGTAAGTCGACGCTGTCAGACCGTATTATTCAAATTTGCGGCGGCTTGTCCGATCGTGAAATGGAAGCGCAGGTTCTCGATTCTATGGATCTTGAGCGCGAGCGCGGTATCACCATCAAAGCGCAAAGCGTGACGCTCGATTACAAAGCGAAAGATGGGCAGATTTACCACCTGAACTTTATCGATACTCCCGGACATGTCGACTTCTCCTACGAAGTTTCCCGCTCACTGGCCGCCTGTGAAGGCGCATTGCTGGTTGTGGATGCGGGTCAGGGCGTAGAAGCGCAGACGCTGGCGAACTGCTACACTGCGATGGAAATGGATCTGGAAGTAGTTCCGGTTCTGAATAAAATCGATTTGCCTGCTGCTGATCCTGACCGCGCAGCTCAGGAAATTGAAGACATCGTGGGAATTGATGCGACGGATGCAGTCCGTTGTTCAGCTAAAACCGGTGTGGGTGTGCCTGAAGTTCTGGAGCGTCTGGTGCGTGATGTTCCGCCACCGGAAGGTGATCCTGATGCGCCATTGCAGGCTCTGATCATCGACTCCTGGTTCGATAACTATCTTGGCGTGGTTTCTCTGGTGCGTATCAAAAACGGCACCATGAGAAAAGGCGACAAAATCAAAGTCATGAGTACCGGACAGGTGTATAACGCCGATCGTCTGGGTATCTTCACGCCTAAACGTGTTGATAAAGACATTCTGAACTGCGGCGAAGTAGGCTGGCTGGTTTGTGCGATCAAAGACATCCTTGGCGCACCAGTGGGCGATACCCTGACGCTGGCTCGTCAGCCTGCAGAAAAGGCTTTGCCTGGTTTCAAGAAAGTGAAACCTCAGGTGTATGCTGGTCTGTTCCCGGTCAGTTCCGATGACTATGAAAACTTCCGCGATGCGTTAGGCAAATTGAGCCTCAACGATGCTTCCCTGTTCTATGAACCGGAAAGTTCTACCGCGCTGGGCTTTGGTTTCCGTTGTGGTTTCCTCGGTCTGCTGCACATGGAAATCATTCAGGAACGTCTGGAACGTGAATACGATCTGGACTTGATCACCACGGCACCGACCGTTGTGTACGAAGTTCTGACCACCGGCAACGAAACCATCTATGTCGACAGCCCGTCTAAGCTTCCGGCGCTGAATAACATTCTGGAATTACGCGAGCCAATTGCTGAGTGTCACATGCTGATGCCGCAGGAATATCTGGGCAGCGTGATCACCTTGTGTATTGAGAAACGTGGCGTGCAGACCAATATGGTCTATCACGGCAATCAGGTTGCGCTGACGTATGAAATTCCGATGGCTGAAGTAGTCCTCGATTTCTTCGACCGTCTGAAATCAACATCGCGCGGCTATGCGTCCCTCGATTACAATTTCAAACGTTTTCAGACTTCTGACATGGTGCGTGTTGATGTTCTAATCAACGGCGACCGTGTGGATGCACTGGCACTGATTACTCACCGTGGCAATTCACAGTTCCGTGGACGCCAGCTGGTTGAGAAGATGCAGGAACTGATCCCGCGTCAGCAGTTCGACATTGCTATTCAGGCGGCAATTGGTGCTCACATCATTGCCCGTTCCACCGTGAAGCAATTACGTAAAAACGTTCTCGCCAAATGTTATGGCGGTGACGTCAGCCGTAAGAAGAAACTTCTGCAGAAGCAGAAAGACGGTAAGAAACGCATGAAACAAGTGGGTAACGTTGAGTTACCGCAGGAAGCGTTCCTGGCCATTCTTCACGTGGGTAAAGAAAGCAAATAAATCCTCATTGAGTTGTAGGGAGTATGCATGGCTAACATGTTTGCCCTGATCCTGGCGATTGCAACGCTGGTTTCAGGGATTATCTGGTGCCTTGATCGCTTCAAGCTGGCACCTGCACGCCGGGCTAAAATTGCGAAAATTAAGGCTGAAACGGGCGGGGCGGTTGACGATACAACGCTGAGCAAAGTCGCGAAGCAGCCAGGCTGGGTGGAAACCTGTGCTTCTGTATTCCCGGTATTGTTAGTTGTGTTTGTGGTGCGTTCATTTATTTATGAACCGTTCCAGATCCCATCTGGCTCTATGATGCCAACGTTGCTTATTGGCGATTTCATTGTGGTTGAGAAATATGCTTATGGCCTGAAGGATCCTATTACCCAGACCAAGCTTATCCCGACCGGTGAACCAAAACGCGGCGATGTGGTGGTATTTAAATATCCGCTTAATCCAAGCGTGGACTATATTAAACGTCTGGTCGGTTTGCCAGGCGACCGGGTGACTTACGATCCGTTCAGCAAGCAGGTGACCGTTCAGCCAGCCTGCGACAGCGGCAAAAATTGCAACACGGCTTTGGCGGTGACTTATGACACCGGCGTTGCCAGCGATTTCGTGCAGACTTTCGGTCAGTCTTCTGGTGGCGAAGCCAGCAGTGGTTTCTTTGAAACGCCACCGACAGGCAATGTTCCGCAAGACGGTGTCCGTCTTGTTCAGCGTAATGAAACGCTGGGCAATGTCACGCATCGTATTCTGACTGTGCCGGGCGCGCGTGACCAACTGGGTGCGTATTATCAGCAACCGGGCCAACCGCTGGGGACATGGGTCGTTCCTGCCGGCCATTATTTCATGATGGGCGATAACCGTGATAACAGCGCTGACAGCCGTTATTGGGGCTTTGTACCTGAAAAGAATTTAGTGGGTAAAGCGTCTGCAATTTGGATGAGCTTTAAAAAACAGGAAGGTGAATGGCCTACCGGTGTTCGTTTAAGCCGTATCGGTGGAATTCATTAATTAATGGTGCCCGTTAGCGCAGCATTATATTTCCACTCGTTGTAGAATATCCTTTCGGGCGATAAAAGTTGGCTCCCCTGATTTTACGTTTTTATTTAAAACGAACAGGAGGAGCCACTGCAAACGAAACAGCTTTGGATTGGCTTAGGGCGAAGCAGGCCTGTTCCGTATGCTGAAGTTTTTGACGCATTCTTGATCTATTGGTAACTCATGAATCCCATCGTAATAAACAGGCTTCAGCGGAAGCTGGGCTACACTTTTCAACAGCAGGAGCTTTTATTGCAGGCACTGACTCACCGCAGCGCAAGCAGTAAACACAATGAGCGTTTAGAGTTCCTGGGTGACTCAATTCTTAGTTATGTAATAGCTAACGCGCTGTACCATCGCTTTCCTCGTGTAGACGAGGGCGATATGAGTCGTATGCGTGCCACGCTGGTACGTGGAAATACGTTAGCTGAAATGGCACGTGAATTCGATCTCGGCGAATGCTTACGCTTAGGGCCGGGCGAATTGAAAAGTGGTGGTTTCCGCCGCGAGTCGATTCTTGCGGATACGGTGGAGGCACTCATTGGCGGCGTGTTCCTGGACAGTGATATCCAGACCGTCGAAAAGCTGATTCTCGATTGGTACCGTAGTCGTTTAGACGAAATCAGTCCCGGTGATAAGCAGAAAGACCCAAAAACCCGTTTACAGGAGTTTTTGCAAGGTCGTCACCTGCCGTTGCCTTCTTATCTGGTTGTGCAGGTTCGCGGTGAAGCGCACGATCAGGAGTTTACCATCCACTGCCAGGTCAGTGGCTTGAACCAGCCGGTTGTAGGAACCGGTTCAAGCCGCCGTAAAGCCGAGCAGGCGGCAGCGGAACAAGCGCTGATACAGCTGGAGCTTGAATGAGCGAAGAAAAGAATTACTGTGGTTTTGTTGCAATCGTAGGCCGTCCTAACGTCGGTAAATCTACCTTGCTGAATGAATTATTGGGGCAGAAAATCTCCATTACTTCCCGCAAACCGCAAACCACGCGTCACCGCATCATGGGTATCCACACCGAAGGGCCATACCAGGCTATCTACGTGGACACCCCGGGGCTGCACATCGAAGAAAAACGTGCCATTAACCGTCTGATGAACCGCGCTGCAAGCAGCTCGATTGGTGATGTAGAACTGGTGATCTTCGTGGTTGAAGGCACTCACTGGACTCCGGATGACGAAATGGTGGTCAACAAACTGCGTGATTTGAAATCACCGGTTCTGCTGGCAATCAACAAGATTGATAACGTCACCGATAAGTCTAAATTGCTGCCACATTTGCAATTCCTGAGTGAGCAGATGAACTTCGTTGATATCGTGCCTATCTCAGCAGAGAAAGGCACCAACGTGGATACCATTGCAGCTCTGGTGCGCAAACGTCTGCCGGAAGCGGTTCACCACTTCCCGGAAGATTACATCACTGACCGTTCACAGCGTTTCATGGCCTCTGAAATCATCCGTGAAAAACTGATGCGTTTCCTCGGCGAAGAATTGCCGTATTCCGTGACCGTAGAAATCGAACGCTTCGTCAGCAATGAACGCGGCGGTTACGATATCAATGGCCTGATTCTGGTAGAACGTGAAGGCCAGAAGAAAATGGTTATCGGCAACAAAGGCTCTAAAATCAAGACGATTGGCATTGAAGCCCGCCAGGACATGGAAAACATGTTTGAAGCGAAAGTCCATCTTGAGTTGTGGGTTAAGGTCAAATCCGGCTGGGCAGACGACGAACGTGCGCTGCGTAGCCTGGGTTATGTAGACGACTTATAAGGTCCGCGCCTATGGAAGGCTGGCAACGCGCATTTGTTTTGCATGGGCGACCTTACAGTGAAACCAGTCTCATGCTGGATTTATTCACTGAGGGACAAGGGCGGGTACGCATACTGGCTAAAGGTGCGCGTGGCCGCCGGTCCAATTTAAAAGGCTGCCTGCAGCCTTTTACGCCTTTACTGGTTCGCTGGAGCGGGCGGGGAGAAGTCAAAACCCTGCGTAATGCCGAGCCGGTTTCTCTGGCACTTCCCCTTTCAGGTCTGATGCTTTACAGCGGCCTGTACGTCAATGAACTCGTTTCCCGCGTACTTGAGCAGGAAGCTAATTACTCTTCGTTATTCTTCGACTATCTTAATTGTCTGCAAAATCTTGCCAGCGCCAGTGGTTCGCCTGAGTACGCTTTGCGTCAGTTTGAACTCTCGCTTTTACACCATCTGGGCTATGGCGTGGATTTCCTGCATTGCGCGGGCAGTGGCGAAGAAGTCAGCGACACCATGACCTACCGCTATCGTGAAGAAAAAGGCTTTATCGCCAGTCTGGTCATTGATAATTCCAGCTTCACCGGGCGTGATTTGAAAGCGCTGGCCAGCCGGGATTTTCCGGATGTTTCCACGCTGCGTGCTGCAAAACGTTTTACCCGCATGGCACTGAAACCCTATCTCGGCGGCAAGCCCCTGAAAAGTCGTGAGCTATTTCGCCAGTTTCAGGTCAAAAAGCCTGTCTCACCTTCTGACAATTCTTCCAGCTAATTCAGATTCCGGGCTACACGTCGCTACTCTCAAGGGTGTAAACTGCAGAAAGTAGCTTTTCTGATCCACTCATAAATCAATTCATTCTCAAATCTGGAGCTGTTATGGCTGAGTTGCTGTTGGGCGTTAACATTGATCACATCGCGACACTGCGTAATGCACGTGGTACGGCTTACCCTGATCCGGTTCAGGCGGCATTCATCGCTGAACAGGCTGGTGCTGATGGGATCACCGTCCACCTGCGTGAGGATCGCCGTCATATCACCGACCGCGACGTGCGCCTTCTGCGTCAGACTATCCAAACCCGCATGAATCTCGAAATGGCTGTCACCGATGAAATGGTCGGGATTGCCTGCGAAGTTTTGCCGCATTTCTGCTGCCTGGTGCCGGAAAAACGCGAGGAAGTGACTACCGAAGGCGGTCTGGATGTCGCCGGTCAGATAGATAAAATGACCGTTGCCGTTTCCCGTCTGAGCGAAGCGGGCATTCTGGTTTCCCTGTTTATCGACCCGGATTTGCGCCAGATTGATGCTGCTGTCGCGGTCGGTGCGCCTTACATCGAAATTCATACCGGTGCGTATGCGGAAGCGAAGACTGATCTTGAGCGTCAGGCTGAGCTGGAACGTATTAAGCAGGGCGCGGCTTATGCAGCAGGCAAAGGTTTGAAAGTAAACGCCGGTCACGGGCTGACGTACCATAACGTGCAGCCGATCGCGGCACTGCCGGAAATGCATGAGCTGAATATCGGCCACGCTATCATCGGTCAGGCGGTTATCGACGGCTTATCCGGTGCAGTACGTGAAATGAAAAATCTGATGAGAGAAGCCCGCCGGTAATGAGCATTTTAGGTTTAGGTACGGACATTGTTGAAATTTCCCGTATCGAAGCAGTGATTGAACGCAGCGGCGACCGGCTGGCGAAGCGTATTTTATGCGCCAATGAATGGGCTGTTTATCAGCAACATCAGCAGCCGGTTCGTTTTCTGGCGAAGCGGTTTGCCGTCAAGGAAGCCGCAGCTAAAGCGCTGGGAACCGGTATTCGCAACGGCCTGGCATTTGAGCAGTTTGAAGTCGTCAATGATGTGCTGGGTAAGCCGGGGCTGGTTTTTCATGCCCGCGCGGCAGAAATGGCGGCGGAAATGGGCGTGAAATCCGTGCATGTTACGCTTGCCGATGAGCGCCGTTATGCCTGTGCGACGGTTATTATTGAAAACTGATTTGTTGCATCATTCCGTCAGTTAAACGGCGTGATGCAATACCACAAACTTATCCCAAAGCTGTTCGTTAGTTTCGGTGTGTTGCGGATTGATGATGATGGTATTGTCGATTGGGCAGACGCTCTGACAGGTCGGTTTGTCGTAATGACCGACACATTCCGTGCAACGATCGCTGTCAATTTCGTAAATATCATTGCCCATCGAGATCGCCTGATTCGGGCACTCCGGTTCGCACATATCGCAATTAATGCATTTGTGTGTGATCAGCAGGGCCATGGCGTTTTCTCATATCGTTCAGTCATCAGGGCGCGCAGTATAGCAGAATTGCGCTGGCACAGGGTCTACGTCAGTGCCTTTCCGCTCCCCGAATGATCCTGATCAAACCAGCTTTTTGACCAGTTCTTCGCTGTGGCGGATCCGCTCCGGTGCATGTTCAGTATCCTGCTGAACCAGCGCAACAAACAGCAGATCGGTCAGTGAATATTGTGCCGTTGTGGCCGACAGCGCGGCTCCGCGTGTGGTCGGTAATTCTGCGACGGTGTACAAACAGTGATCGGCCTGTTGTTGCAGGGTATTGGGTGAAAACCCGGTGATCGCCAGCACCTTAGCGCCACTTTCCCGGGCAACCCGTGCCGCCAGATTGATTTCGCTGCGTTCACCGCTGAACGAAATCGCCAGCAATAAATCTTCCTTTGAAAGCGCCTGAGCTGTAGCAATCAGCACATGTGTGTCCGACTCTGCGATGGCCGTGACGCCAATTTTCAACAGCTTATACGCCAAATCCTTAGCCACCAGTCCGGATGCCCCGATGCCCGTCAGAATGATTTTTCGGGCACTGCTCAGCATCGACAATGCGATTTGCAAACGGGGCTCGCTGTTGATATCGAGCGTAGCGCGCAAAGCCGATTGTTTTTCTGTCAGCAGTTTCTCGCCCACAACGTGCAGACTGTCGGTGCTCAGGATCTGATTGTGTACGGTGACAGGTTCGCTGTTTTTGGGGGATGCCAGGGATTCGCTCATGGCGAGTTTCAGCGCAGGAAAGCCTTTATAACCGAGTTTTTGCGCGAACTTCACCACGCCTGACTGGCTGACTCCCGCCATTTCGGCCAGTTTTTGTGAGCTCATATGACGCGCTTTTTCCGGCTGAGCCAGTAAAAAATCAGCCAGTTTACGGTCATTTTGTGCCAGTGTCGGATACAACTGGCGGATACGGATCATACAACTCATGGTGGCTTATCCCGGCTTCTCAGAATACGTAGGTCACGTTTTGCGGATTATGTTATCTAAAATAGCAAATATTCCTCGCAATGATGAATAAAATATTCAAGTATTATGCAATAATTTTGAATTAAAAATTCAGGAGAAAAACATGAACAGCCCCCTTAACTTAGGCGCACTCGTTTCCGAGAGCCGTAATCCGGATACGATCAACTTAGATGAAATGTCTTCACTGGAATTAGCCACCTGTTTCAATCAGGAAGACCGCAAAGTTCCTGAGGCCATCAGTAAAGTTCTGTCGCAAATAGCGCAGGCGATCGATAAAGCCGCGGCCTCATTTAAAGCGGGCGGTCGTCTGATTTATCTCGGCGCGGGGACCAGCGGGCGTCTGGGTGTTCTCGATGCATCGGAATGTCCGCCAACGTTCGGCGTGCCGCACGGCATGGTTGTCGGCCTGATTGCCGGTGGTCCCGGTGCATTACTCAAAGCGGTGGAAGGGGCCGAAGACAGCGAAGCGCTGGGCGTTGAAGATTTAAAGGATCTGCATCTGAGCGCGGATGACACCGTTGTCGGATTAGCGGCGAGCGGCCGCACACCTTACGTGATCGGCGCGTTGCGCTACGCCACGGAACTGGGTTGTGCCACGGTGGCGATTTCCTGTAACCCGGATTCACCGATTGCGCAGGAAGCGACGATCGCCATTTCTCCCGTTGTCGGGCCCGAGGCGCTGACCGGTTCCACTCGTCTGAAATCCGGTACTGCGCAGAAGCTGGTACTGAACATGATTTCTACCGGTGCGATGGTGAAAACCGGCAAGGTTTATCAGAACCTGATGGTCGACGTGAAAGCGACCAACGTCAAACTGGTCGATCGTGCCTGCCGCATTGTTGTGGAAGCCACCGGCGCGGCACGCAGTGATGCTGAACTGGCGCTTTCTCAGACTGATTTCGAAGTGAAACCGGCCATTCTCATGTTACTGGCGGGCATTGATGCACCACAGGCAAAAGCGCGTCTGGAGCAACATAACGGCTACCTTCGCGCCGCGCTGGCGGGCTAAATCAGGAGAAAAGCATGGCGACAGCAATGGATAAAACTCACCTGCTGGCTTCTAAGATTTTGCAGGGTGTGGGCGGCGAAGGGAATATCAGCAAGCTGGAAAACTGCATGACCCGTGTACGCGTGGAAGTTTTTGACGATGCGCGTCTGGATCTGGCCAGCCTGAAAACGCTGGAGGGGATTAAAGGTTATCTCAGGCAGGGCGAGCAGCATCAGTTTATCGTCGGGCCGGGGGCAGCAGCCAAAGTCGTGGACGCCATGCGCCTGTTGCTGAGCCCTGCGGGAACAGCCAGTGCGGCGGGTGAAAGTGATATAGCCCGCAACAAAGCCAGTGCCAAAGCCAAATACTCAGCGCCGATGAGTGGCGCGCTGCGAAAACTGGCGGATGTTTTCATTCCGCTGATCCCGGCATTTATCGCTTCAGGTCTGATTATGGGCATTATTAATCTGCTCAAACGGCCTGATATCGCCGGTTCCATTGCGACTGATTATCCTAATATTCTCGGCCTGCTGGCGATATTCGGCGGCGCTGTATTTGCCATCATGAATATTCTGGTCGGTGTGAATGCTGCCCGCGTGTTTGGCGGTTCACAGGCCATGGGCGGCGTGATGGCGGGGATCCTTTCCAGTCCGGCGCTGGCGCAAATTACGCTGTTTGGCGAAACATTACAGCCGGGGCGTGGCGGGGTGATTGCGGTCTTGCTGGTCGTCGCGCTGATGTGCTGGCTCGAAAAACGGCTGCGCCAGTGGCTGCCGGAATCGGTCGAACTGATCCTCAATCCGCTGATCACCACGCTGATCACTGCGACGCTGGCAATTGTTATCCTCCAGCCGATCGGCGGTTATATCTCTGACGGCATCGCGCATGGCGTCAATATTGCTATCGACAAAGGCGGATTACTTGTGGGTGCAGTGCTGGCCGGAGCCTTTCTGCCGCTGGTGCTTTCCGGGCTTCATCAGGGGCTGGTGCCCATCCACGTAGAGCTTATTCAGGCGCACGGTTCCAATCCGCTGTTGCCCATTCTGGCGATGGCGGGTGTCGGACAGGTCGGCGCGGCGATTGCGGTTTACATGAAAACGCGTAACGCACGGCTGAAAAAAGTGATTAAAGGTGCGCTGCCGGTGGGAATACTGGGCATTGGTGAGCCGTTGATTTTCGGGGTGACGCTACCGCTTGGCCGGCCATTTATTGGCGCCTGTCTGGGCGGAGCCGTGGGCGGCGCGCTAATCTGTTACTGGAAAGTCGCTACGGTCATCACGTTTGGTATTTCCGGGTTGCCGCTGGCGCTGACCATTATTTCTGGCAAAGTGATGTTGTATCTGGCCGGTTTAGTCATTACGGTATTAGCTGGTTTTATTTTTACCTGGCTGATGGGGTTTAACGATCCCGAGGAGTAATGGATTGAGTACGAAGCCTGATCGACGGGTGGTCTTTTTTGACCTGGATGGAACGCTGCATCAGCAGGACATGTTCGGAACCTTCCTGCGTTTTTTGCTAAAAAAAATGCCGCAGAACCTGGTTCTGGTGGTGCCTTTATTGCCGCTGATTGGCGCAGGACTATTCTTTCAGGGGCGCGCAACACGCTGGCCGATGAGCCTGTTGCTGTGGGCCATTACTTTTGGTCACAGTGAGGCACGCCTGAAAGCGCTGGAGCTGCAATTCGTGACTGCGTTTCGCGAAAAAGTGGTGGAGTTTCCGGTGGTACAACGCCGGTTGCGCGAATATCTGGACAGCGACGATACCGAAGTGTGGCTGATCACCGGTTCTCCTGAGAACCTGGTGCAGCAGGTTTATAACGCATCGCTGTTTTTACCGCAGGTACGTCTGGTGGGCAGCCGTATCGCGCGGGGTAAAGGCGGCTGGGTGCTGCCTCTGCGCTGTCTCGGTGAAGAAAAAGTTGTACAGCTCGAAAGCCGGATTGGCTCACCGCTTAAACTTTATAGTGGTTACAGCGACAGCAAACAGGACAACCCGCTGTTGTTCTTTTGCGAGCACCGTTTTCGTGTCAGCAAGCAGGGTGAATTGCAGCAACTTGAATAAATACCGCGGTATATTTCAGACAACAAAACAGGCCATTTCTGGCCTGTTTTTATTTGGGCATATTCTTTAGTAATCAGAACGCAGCTTTGAAAATCCCTACCACATCGGCATGTGTACCCTGAATCGGGTTAGTCAGTGCGCAGGCATCTTTCAGGGCGTTGGTCGCCAGTGTATTAAAATCTTCTTCTTTCACGTTCAGGTCGCGTAATCCGGCAGGAATATCGACATCACGCGCCAGCTGACGGATAGCATCGATACAGGCTTTTGCACCTTCTGCATCACTCATCGCTGAAACATCAATGTGCATCGCGGCAGCAACGTCTTTCAGACGCGGGCTGGCAACGCGGGCGTTGTATTCCTGCACAAACGGCAGCAGGACGGCATTACAAACACCGTGCGGCAGGTTATAGAAACCGCCTAACTGGTGCGCCATGGCGTGTACATAACCGAGCGACGCATTGTTAAATGCCATCCCGGCGAGAAACTGTGCGTAAGCCATGTCTTCGCGAGCCTGCATATTTTTACCGTCTTTCACCGCCGTGCGCAGTGAGTCGGTAATCATGGTAATCGCTTTCAGCGCACAGGCATCCGTTATCGGGTTTGCCGCGCTGGATACATAGGCTTCGATCGCGTGAGTCAGCGCATCCATCCCGGTGGCAGCAGTCAGCCCTTTTGGCATGCCGACCATCAGGTGCGGGTCATTGACTGACATCAGCGGCGTCACGTTTTTATCCACGATAGCCATTTTGATATGGCGTTCTTCATCGGTAATGATGCAAAAACGCGTCATTTCTGAAGCCGTACCGGCAGTCGTGTTGATAGAAATCAGCGGCAACTGGGGTTTAGCAGAACGGTCAACGCCTTCGTAATCATTGATGTTGCCGCCGTTAGTGGCCAGCAACGCGATACCTTTGGCGCAGTCATGCGGTGAACCGCCGCCAAGTGAGATCACGCAATCGCAGGCATCTTTTTTCAGGATCTCCAGCCCTTCACGCACATTGCGGGTGGTTGGGTTAGGGTTTGTTCCATGATAAACGCTGCTTTGCACGTCGCTTTTTGCCAGTAATTCCTGAACCTGTTTAACCACGCCGATATCGAATAACACTTTATCCGTGACGATCAGGGCATGGCGGAAACCATGCTGCGCGATAGCGGTAGCCGCATCATTAAGCGCGCCAGAACCAATAACGTTAACGGACGGGATAAAGAAAGTTGCAGTAGCCATAATTGTTTTCCTTGTTGTCAGCTCTTGATAGGTACAAGGAAACCTTAATGTTGTTACCGGTAACATCATTTGATCTGGCGCAAGAATACACAGATTAACCCGGCTAATTTCCTGATCTAATGACTATGAAATGTAAGGTTATTATCTGTTGGCATAAGCCATTTCTGCTATCAGAACCGCGGGTTATCATCATTAAGTAATACTTCCTGTTACCGCTGATGAACTGTACGCGCGATATCGATTATGGCCCGTGGGCGGGCGGCACGAACAAAGGTATAATGGCGCTGATTAAAATGACTGAGGTTGAAGTGGCAGTGACAGAATTAGCAGAAATAAATGACGACGAACGCTGGATGCAATACGCAATGACTTTGGCGCTGAAGGCGCAGGAGGAGGGCGAAGTGCCGGTGGGCGCCGTGCTGGTTTTGGACAATCAGGTGATTGGCGAGGGCTGGAACCGTTCTATCGGACATCATGATCCGACGGCGCACGCGGAAATCATGGCGTTACGTCAGGGCGGCAGCGCGGTGCAAAACTACCGCCTGCTGGATGCCATACTGTATGTCACTCTTGAGCCTTGCGTGATGTGCGCCGGCGCGATGGTCCACAGCCGGATCCGTCGCGTAGTGTATGGCGCAGCCGATGCCAAAACCGGTGCAGCGGGTTCCCTGATGGATGTTCTGCGCCATCCCGGCATGAATCATCAGGTAGAAATTACGGCGGGCGTTCTGGCTGATGCCTGTTCTGAACAGCTGAGTGCGTTCTTTCGTTTTCGCCGCAGCCAGAAAAAAGCGCTGCGGCTGGCAGAACGCGCAGCTCAGGCCGGTGACATCATTTCTGATAATCCTAAAGAATAAGGCTGTTCAGGCCTTATTTCTCCAGTGCTTCCTGTGCATCCACTACCGGATATCCCTGACCCAGCTGAGCCTGTAGCGCCGCCTTCTGCGCCTGCTGCTTCTCTTTTTCCATCAGATACCCCACCAGACTGAGCTGATAGCGGCGGATATTTTCCACATAATTATACGCCTGCGTGCCGCGGGCATAACCGTAAGTCGTCCGGCTTAAGAAGCGTTTCTGATTAAGCATCGGCAGCCGTTGCTTCACATCCGCCCAGCTGTCCGGATTCCCCTTTTGCTGTGCGGTCAGCTTGCGGGCGTCCAGCATATGGCCGTAGCCCATATTATATGCCGCCAGTGCAAACCAGATCCGTTCATCCTGCGGAATAGATCCCGGCATTTTATCCATCAGATGCGACAGATACTGCGCACCGCCACGGATACTTTGTTCGGCATCTGTCCGGTCATCGACATTCAGCCCGCCAGCCGTCGCGCGGGTCAGCATCATTACGCCACGCACACCGGTCGGTGATTTCGCCAGCGGATCCCAGTGAGATTCCTGATAAGCGATAGCGGCCAGCAAACGCCAGTCGATGTTCTGAGCATATTTTTCAAACAGCGGCTGCAAATCCGGCAGCGTCGTGTCGATGGCGTTCAGGAAAGTACGGGTATCGACATAATCGAAATCGCCCACGTGCCCGAGGTATTTTTCCTCCAGTTTTTCCAGCGTACCGTCCTCTGAAATCTGACTGAAGAAATCCAGCATAGCGGCAGCAAGGCTGTCGTCATCAGGTTGTTTGCGGTAATACCAGGTGACCGGTTCATCGTCTGTGGCATCAAAGGCCACCGCAAGGCGCGGATAGACGCGCTGCATCAGGGCGATGGTGACCGAATCCCCCAGCGTATAATCGAGTTTGCCGTTTTCAACCTGTTGCAACAGGTCGCGGGGTGACAATTTATCGGTGGTGGTCCAGTTGAGGTCTGGATATTTTTGGCTGGCAGCTTCCAGCGTGGCGATATGCGCACTGCCAGCAGACACTACCAGCGAGCCTTTGATGTCGGCGAAACCTTTCGGGCGCACAGCACCCTGCCGGTAAACCAGCTGCTGCGATACGGAATAGTATTCCGGGCCGGCGCGGTAGTTTTTCAGGCGCTCATTGTTGTACACCAGACCGGAAGCCAGCATGTCGGTTTTACCATGATCAAGATCGTCGAACATGCTCTCGATGGTGGTGTGCTGAGAAATCACCAGCTTCACGCCCAGATAATCTGCGAAGCGTTTAGCCAGTTCATAATCGAAGCCCAGATTGCCTTCAGGGGAGTCCATAAAAGTCAGTGGAGAATTGAGCGTGCTGACGCGCAATTCTCCACGGGATTTTATCTGATCCAGCTGGTCACCTTCACCTCTGTGCCACGGCACGGCAGGCCACAAGGCCAGTGCCAGTAACAGGGCGGCGATCCCCATCAGAACATAATTAATTTTTAGTCGCGTCAAATAGTTATCTCGCTGCGGCGCTCTTGTTTTTTTACGCTATGCTGTGCAGTTAGTATGGTTATATCCCCAGTGCTGACGCATTTTGCTCAACAAAACGGCAGTCTGCAACTTTATTCATAATAGCCATGATAACGGTAAGGCTATAAAGGAATATGAAGTTTCCCGACGCAAACGGTTTCGTCGGACGCCAGCTTTCTTTATAATAGCCCGCGTTTTCCCCCTGTTGCGCCCAATGAAGCACTGTGGTCAGTGTCTTCGAAGACGAGAGATCTGTGATTATGGAAATACTGCGTGGTTCGCCCGCTTTGTCGGCTTTTCGCATTAACAAATTGTTGTCCCGTTGTCAGGAAGCACGTCTTCCGGTCAGCGATATCTACGCCGAATATGTACACTTTGCCGACGTCAGCGCACCGCTGAATTCGGACGAACAAACCAAGTTACAACGCCTCCTGAAATACGGTCCTTCTCTCGCTGAACACGCTCCTTCTGGTCGTTTATTGCTGGTCACCCCGCGTCCGGGCACCATTTCTCCCTGGTCTTCCAAAGCTACCGACATCGCCCACAATTGCGGTTTGTCACAGGTTCTGCGCCTTGAGCGTGGTCTGGCATTTTATGTTCAGGCACCGCAACTGACCGAAGCGCAGTGGACCGAACTGGGCGCATTGCTGCATGACCGCATGATGGAAACCGTGTTTACCCGTCTGGAAGACGCCAGCGCGCTGTTCGCGCAGCATCAGCCAACCCCGGTGCAACATGTGGATATCCTCGGCGTTGGCCGTGGCGCACTCGAAGCCGCCAACACCAAATTAGGTCTGGCGCTGGCGCAGGATGAAATTGATTACCTGATGGAAGCCTTTACGTCGTTGGGGCGCAACCCGACAGACATCGAATTGTATATGTTCGCACAGGCCAACTCAGAACACTGCCGCCACAAAATCTTCAACGCAGACTGGATTATCGACGGCGAAACCCAGCCGAAATCCCTGTTCAAGATGATTAAAAACACCTTCGAACAGACCCCTGATCACGTGCTGTCCGCGTATAAAGATAACGCCGCCGTGATGGAAGGTTCGCAGGTCGGTCGTTTCTACGCCGATGCGAAAGACGGTTTGTACGATTTCCATCAGGAGCAGGCGCATATCCTGATGAAGGTTGAAACCCATAACCACCCGACGGCGATCTCTCCATGGCCGGGTGCGGCAACCGGTTCAGGCGGTGAAATCCGTGACGAAGGTGCAACGGGGCGCGGCGCAAAACCGAAAGCCGGTCTGGTTGGTTTCTCTGTTTCCAACCTGCGCATTCCTGGCTTTGAACAGCCGTGGGAAGAAGATTTCGGTAAGCCGGATCGTATCGTTACTGCGCTGGATATCATGACCGACGGCCCGCTGGGCGGCGCAGCCTTTAACAATGAATTTGGTCGTCCGGCGCTGCTGGGCTACTTCCGTACTTACGAAGAAAACGTCAACAGCCACAACGGCCCTGAGCTGCGCGGTTACCACAAACCGATCATGCTGGCCGGTGGTATTGGCAACATCCGCGCGGATCACGTGCAGAAAGGTGAAATCACCGTTGGCGCAAAACTGATTGTGCTGGGTGGTCCGGCGATGAATATCGGTCTGGGCGGCGGTGCGGCTTCTTCCATGGCATCGGGTCAGTCTGACGCGGATTTGGATTTTGCTTCCGTACAGCGCGACAACCCGGAAATGGAACGCCGTTGTCAGGAAGTGATCGACCGTTGCTGGCAGCTGGGCGAAGCCAACCCGATCCTGTTTATCCATGACGTCGGTGCCGGCGGTTTATCCAACGCCATGCCGGAACTGGTCAGCGATGGCAACCGTGGCGGGCGTTTCCAGCTGCGCGACATCCTGAACGACGAACCGGGGATGAGCCCGCTGGAAGTCTGGTGTAACGAATCACAGGAACGTTATGTACTGGCAGTTTCTCCGGCTCAGCTGGAACAGTTCGATGCTATCTGCCAGCGTGAGCGCGCACCTTATGCCGTGATTGGTGAAGCCACTGAAGAAATGCATCTTTCTCTGGAAGACAGCCATTTCGACAACCAGCCAATTGATATGCCGCTGGACGTTCTGCTGGGTAAAACCCCGAAAATGACCCGCGATGTCACCACACTAAAAGCGAAAGGCGACGACCTGAATGCGGAAAACATTCAGATTGCAGAAGCGGTAAAACGCGTTCTGCATCTGCCCGCTGTGGCAGAGAAAACCTTCCTCATCACCATCGGCGACCGCACCGTCACCGGCATGGTGGCGCGTGACCAGATGGTTGGTCCGTGGCAGATCCCGGTCGCTGACTGTGCGGTCACCACCGCCAGCCTCGACAGCTATCACGGCGAAGCGATGTCACTGGGCGAACGTGCGCCAATTGCCTTGCTGGATTTCGCTGCTTCTGGCCGCATGGCCGTTGGCGAAGCGCTGACTAACATTGCCGCCGTCGAAATCGGCAGCCTGAAACGCGTTAAGCTTTCTGCTAACTGGATGTCTGCGGCCGGTCACCCGGGCGAAGATGCGGGTCTGTACGCCGCAGTAAAAGCGGTGGGTGAAGAACTTTGTCCGGCGCTGGGTATCACCATTCCGGTGGGCAAAGACTCCATGTCGATGAAAACCCGCTGGCAGGAAGGTAATGAACAACGTGAGATGACGTCACCGCTGTCACTGGTGATCACCGCGTTTGCCCGCGTCGAAGACGTGCGCCACACCGTGACGCCGCAACTGCGCACCGATAAAGGTGACACTGCGTTGCTGCTGGTCGATTTAGGTGCCGGTCATAACGCACTCGGCGCGACGGCGCTGGCACAGGTTTACCGTCAGCTCGGCAATACGCCAGCGGATGTGCGCAGCGCAGAGCAACTGGGTAGTTTCTTCAACGCTATGCAGGCGCTGGTGTCTGAGCAGAAATTACTGGCTTATCACGACCGTTCCGACGGTGGTCTGCTGGTGACGCTGGCTGAAATGGCCTTCGCGGGACATTGCGGTCTGACCGCAGATATCGCAGCGCTGAGCACTGATTCGCTGGCGGCATTGTTTAACGAAGAACTGGGCGCGGTGATCCAGGTTCGTAAATCTGACCGTGAGGCGGTTGAGAAAACGCTGGCTGATTTTGGTCTGGCGGACTGCACGCATTACCTCGGCAGCGTCGAAACCGGTGACCGTTTCATCATTTCGTCGGGTGACAAGCCGGTGTACAGCGAAAGCCGCACCACGCTGCGTACCTGGTGGGCTGAAACGACCTGGCAGATGCAGCGTTTGCGCGACAACCCTGAATGTGCCGATCAGGAACATCAGGCCAAAACCAACGATCTGGATCCGGGCCTGAACGTCAAACTGAACTTTGCCCCTGACGAAGACGTGGCTGCACCTTACATCGCGAAGGGCGCGCGTCCGAAAGTTGCCGTGCTGCGCGAGCAGGGCGTGAACTCCCACGTTGAAATGGCTGCGGCCTTCCATCGTGCCGGTTTCGATGCGGTTGATGTCCACATGAGTGATTTGCTGGGGGGTCGCCGTGATTTGCAGGATTTCCATACGCTGGTGGCGTGCGGCGGATTCTCTTACGGTGATGTGCTGGGCGCGGGTGAAGGCTGGGCGAAGTCAGTGCTGTTCAACGACCGCGTGCGTGAAGAGTTCGAAGAATTCTTCCACCGCCCGCAAACGCTGGCGCTGGGTGTCTGTAACGGCTGTCAGATGATGTCGAACCTGAAAGAGTTGATCCCGGGCGCAGAACATTGGCCACGCTTCGTGCGTAACCTGTCAGACCGTTTTGAAGCGCGTTTCAGCCTGGTTGAAGTGACTGCCAGCCCGTCGATGTTCATGCAGGGGATGGCCGGCTCACGTATGCCAATCGCGGTTTCCCACGGCGAAGGCCATGTGGAGGTGCGTGACGCTGCGCATCTGGCACAAATCGAGCACAGCAATCTGGTGGCGTTGCGCTTTGTGGATAATAACGGTCAGGCAACCGAAGCGTATCCGGCGAACCCGAACGGCTCCCCGAACGGGATCACTGCTGTGACCAACCTGTCAGGTCGCGTTACTGTGATGATGCCGCACCCTGAGCGTGTTTTCCGTACCGTCAGTAACTCCTGGCATCCGGAAGAGTGGGGTGAAGACAGCCCGTGGATGCGCATGTTCCGTAATGCGCGTAAACAGCTTGGCTGATGCTAAATAAGCTCCAGTAATAAAAATCCGCAGTGCGAAAGCCTGCGGATTTTTTTGTCTGACTTACCGCAACGGAAGTAACGCTAACTCTCTGTTTTTTAATAGTTATGTCATTTAATATTCATTAAATTGATTGTTGCTTAATTAATCATTAACTATTTATATGTAATCATCGTCATATAATGCCCAGGTCAACTCAACAGGGCTTATACGCCAATGAAAAATATCATTTTCGCGAATATTCGTGCAGCACTCGCTTGCCCAATTTTTATGCTTTTATTATTAATATCCCTTAATGTGCAGGCACAGGATCACCCTGGTAATTCCACGGTGGAGAATGTTTCCCCGCAGGAAAATAATGAAGGCTTATGGGATTCATTCACCAATAATATTGCTGAAACGTGGAATACACCGCAGCAGCAAGATCTCTTTCTTCCGGTATTAACTCGTCATAACCGGCATACACACAGCAAAAAACAAATCGAAGGATATAACGAACATCCGTGGGGCGGAGGTTACGGTATTTCGCGTTATGATGAGAAAGGAAACTGGCACGGCATTTATGCGATGGCCTTTAAAGATTCTTTTAATAAATGGGAGCCTGTTGCCGGTTACGCTTATGAAAAGATATGGCAGCCGCTTGATGATAAAGAATTCCGCTTAGGGGCAGGGTACATTACCGCCGTTTCAGCCCGTGACAATTATGATTACATTCCTTTTCCCATGGTGCTGCCGCTGGTATCAGCAGGCTATTCAAGGCTGACGTTCCAGACAACCTACGTGCCGGGAACCAACAGCAAAGGGAACGTCCTGTTCGGCTGGTTCCGTTTTCAGTTTTAATCGTCTGAGTAAGGTGAGGGGAAAGTATTAAGAAAATCCCCGTTATGTTTTTCGGTTTATTCTTATTGGTGAGTTTTTTAAGTAAATTAATTGCCTAAACAGACCCTACATATTTTAGGGATAATTCCTATAATGAATTACGGAAAGACTTTAAATTCATGAAATTGAATAAACAGACGTTTTTTGTTACTTCTTTGTTTAGTTTATAAAGACATTATTTGTCTATGATACTCTCCTGACGCAGGGAGCTATTACAGATATGATGATCAAGAAAGTAATCGGTTGTGCAGGTATGATACTAACGCTGGGTATGAGCTCATCCGTGTGGGCAAATAACAGCGGGATTAATCCGGTCAGCGATCCGGATACCATCCAGTATAAATCGCTGGCTGCGAACGTGTGGTCAGACTTTACAGATAAAGTCTCAACGACATGGAATGATTCTGATTCACAGGATCTGTATCTGCCGGTGATCACATGGCATAACCGTCTGACATACGATAAAGAGAAAACCGATCGTTATAACGAACGTCCATGGGGCGGGGGTTATGGTATTTCCCGTTATGATGAAAAAGGCAACTGGAACGGCATTTATTTTATGGCGTTTAAAGACTCCCATAATAAATGGGAACCGATCGGCGGTTATGGCTGGGAAAAAATATGGACACCTGCAGAAGATAAAAACTTTCGGTTAGGTTTAGGTTATACCGCGGCGGTGACGGCGCGTGACGACTATAACTATATTCCTATTCCGATCGTGTTACCGCTGGCTTCCATCGGCTATAACAAACTGACCTTTCAGGCGACGTATATTCCGGGAACCTACAATAACGGCAACGTTTTCTTTGCCTGGCTGCGGTATCAGTTCTGAAGCGCTTTCTTTATGAATGAGTTTTGTGACTGAACAAAGTCCGGGCACAGGTTGTGAACCTGATCCCCCAATTTTGATGAATATTCCACTATGCTAAAAATTCACCGCAAGAATCAATCTGTTGGGTTCTGCGGTGATTTTTTGTTTTCAGGGAATCTGTAAAACACTTCATCAAGAGGATCACTCGTGAAAAAAGCATCCCGTTATCTTGCGTTATCTGCACTTGCCTGCGTTTTCCCCCTCTCGCTTCCTGCCGCTCAGGCGGCTCAGTCTGATAATTTAGAACTCCAGCAAGTCCTGGTGCTCAGCCGTCACGGTATCCGTGCGCCGCTGGTCAATTACGGTGACGTGCTTGCCGAATCCACGACGCACACCTGGCCGGTGTGGAAAACGGAAGGCGGGTTGCTGACGCCGAAAGGCGGCCAGAATTCTGAACATATGGGCCAGTACTTCCGCGCATGGCTGGCGAAAGATAAATTGCTGCCTGCAACCGGCTGCCCGGAAAGTGCGCAGGTCTTTACTTATGCCAACAGCTTGCCGCGCACCATTGATACCGCAAAACATTTCTCCACCGGTGCTTTCCCAGGCTGCGACGTTTCAGTTATTAATCGCGTAGAAATCGGCAAAATGGATCCGGTGTTCAACCCGATTATCACCGCTGATGTGAACGATACTTTCAAAACCAACGCGCTGAATTCTGTTAACCAGCATGCTGGCGAGGGCGGTCTGGCGGGGCTGAATCAGCGCCTCAAGCCAAATTACCAGCTGCTGGAAAGTATCCTCGATTATAAAAACAGTAAAACCTGCAAAGAAAAACAGCAGTGCGATCTGGCTTCGCAGCCATCAGAAGTCGTGCTGACGCAGGGTAAAGAACCGGGTATTACGGGGCCGCTGCGAATGGCGACCGGCGCGGCGGATGCGTTTATGCTGCAATACTACGAGGGTTACCCGATGAAAGACGTGGCGTGGGGGAAAATAACGACGCCGGAGCAGTGGAAGAAACTGGAGGATATCAAAAACCTTTATCACGAAACGCTGTTCGGCTCGCCGGCGATTGCTGCCAACGCCGCTAAACCGTTGCTGACCTTTATTTCCGGTGTGCTGGATCCGAAACTGGCAACGACCGCCGATCAGAAAGCCGCGCAGCAGGCAAAACTGGCGGTGCTGGTCGGGCATGATTCCAATATCGCGTCACTGCTTGCGGCACTGAAAACCCAGGATTACCAGCTGCCGGGTCAGTACGAACGTACGCCAATCAACGGGACCGTGGTCTTCCAGCGCTGGCACGATAAAAAGACCGATAAAGACCTGATGAAAATCGAGTATGTATATCCGACCGCCCGTCAGCTGCGCAACAATGTAGCGTTGAGTCTGAAAAATCCACCGGAACGCGTCACGCTGCAAATCGAAGGTTGTACCGTTGATAAGCAAGGTTTCTGCCCGATGGAGCAATTTAATCAGGCCGTGCAAAAGGATTTACAGGGCTGATGCCTTAAGCCGCTAACTGGCAATAGATAGCGTTTTAAGTTAGTTAGCGGCAGCTTTCCTCAGCCAGATAATGTGCCAAAGTTTCCTCACTCTGGCACATTATGGCGTCCTCTTCGTTTTACCTTAGCGCCCGTCAGCGGGCAGAGATTGCTTCCCGCTCCGCCCGTTTCTGGTGGCGGTTGGAAATCCCCACCTGGACACTGATCGCCACGGTTTACAGCGGCTGGTTTGCGCTGGTCTATTTCTGGGAAGATCTCGGTCCGTGGATTGCCACGCCTGCGCTTATCTGGTTCACGGCCTGGTATATGTCGCTGCAACACGAACTCATTCACGGGCACCCGACCCGTAAACCCTGGCTGAATCAGCTGCTCGGCACGCTGCCGCTGGCGGTCTGGTATCCCTATGGTTTATACCGCGACACGCATTTACAGCATCATCGTAATGAACATCTGACGCTGCCGGGCGATGACCCCGAGGCGTATTATTTCAGCCGCGCCAGCTGGGAAAGCTTGTCGCCGCTGATGAAAGCCGTTGTTCGTCTGCGTAACACACTGCCGGGACGGATGCTCATCGGGCCGCTGCTGGATATTTCCGCCACGCTGACCGGCGCGCTGACGGCGTTATTGCGCGGTGACTGGCGCACAGTCGGCATGTGGGGTTTCCACGGGGTTTTGCTGACAGGTTTGTTGTACTGGATGTCGCTGCACGGCCTGTCTGCCGGGTATTTCATTCTGGCGGTGAGCTATCCGGCGCTGAGCCTGACCAAAGTCCGTTCTTTTTATGAACATCGCGCCGAACATTCGCCACAGGCACGCTCAACCCTAAATGAGGCCGGTTTTATCTGGCGGCTGCTGTTTCTTAATCTCAATTATCATCTGGTACATCACGATTTGCCGGGCGTGCCGTGGTTCGCACTGCGTCAGGTGTATTTTGCTGAACGCGAAGCTTATATTGCGCGCAGCGAGGGGTTTGTGGTGAAAGGTTACCGGCAGTGGTTCAGGCAACATTCGCAGAAACCGGTTTGTGTAGAAGCGCATCCGTTTGCCAGCACTCGTGAGCCGGTGCAAACCGCGCGCAGCGACTATGATTATCAGCAGGAAACCCCCTGACGGAGTGGCCAGATGATGCTGATGTCTTTACCGATGTATGCTGTTTCTGTACCGGACGTGGAAGCTTTTGCCGGTGTTCTGCGGGAAACACTGAAGCGCGCAGGTCTGATTGCCACACCGCAATCGCTGAGCTGGCCGCAGGATTTATTGATGCACTGGCAGCAGCCGGATTTGCTGCTCAGCCAGACCTGTGGTTTTCCGCTGGTAGAAAGCCTGCCGGATGTTCAGCTGGTCGGCACTTTCAGTTACCGAGCGCCGGGCTGCGACGGCTATCGATACCGCAGTTTTTTGCTGGCGCGTGATGAAGATGCAAAACTGCATTTGCCTGATTTTCGTCACCGGCGGCTGGCGTTCAACAGCACCGATTCTCAGTCCGGATACAACAGCCTGCGGGCGCTGGTGGCACCCCTGGCGCAGGCCGGAAAATTTTTCTCTCAGGCCACAGCAACCGGCAGCCATCGTGAATCCCTGCATTATGTTCAGCAAAACCGGGCAGATCTGGCGGCGATCGACTGCGTGACGCTGGCGCTATTGCACCGCCACGATCCGTCAGCGCTCAGCGGTCTGGTGATTATCGGCCAGACGGCGGCCGTGCCGGGTTTGCCGCTGATCACTTCGTCACAAACGTCTCCGGAACATCTGTCCATTTTGCGTCAGGCATTGCATGAAATCGCGCATGAGCCGGTCGCTAAACCGTTGCTGATTGAAGAGTTTAGTGAAGTGCCGCGTCAGGCCTATAGCGTGATTACATTGATGAAAAATATTGCTCAGGAGTTTGGCGTCCGCGAACTGACGACGTCATAACGCTCTGAAATATTGCATAAAAAACCGGGCCTGAGCGCCCGGTAGTGATATCTGAGTAGCGATAAATCAGTGCGTTTCGATAGGGAAATCTTCGTTCACATCTCCCCATTCAGCCCATGAACCGTCGTAAAGCTGCACATCTTTAACACCCAGAGAATCCAGTCCGAACGCCAGCGCCGCTGCGGTTACACCGGAACCACAACTGGTGATCACCGGTTTATTCAGATCAACGCCCAGCCGTTCGAACGTCGCTTTCAGCTCAGGTGGCGATTTCAGATGCCCGTCTTGTGTCAGTTCGGTAAACGGAACGCTGAGGCTGCCCGGAATATGGCCGCCATGCAGCCCTGGGCGCGGTTCCGGCGCTTCGGCTTTAAAACGCGCCAGAGAACGGGCGTCGATAATCTGTACCTTGCCAAGCGCGTCTTTTACCTGCTCCGCACTGACGACGACCGGACGCACCAGTTTGGCGTTAAAGGTGGTCGGGACGCGGATGTGCTCGCCGTTTTGTGTGGGTTTCCCTTCAGCAATCCACGCATTCAGGCCGCCATCCAGCACGCGTACGCTTTTCGCGCCGAAGCTGGTCAGCATCCACCATACGCGGGGCGCGGAGAACAGATCGCCCTCATCATACAGCACGATGGTTTGCGTATCCGCAACGCCCAAACGGCTCATTGAGGCAGCGAATTCCTCTGCGGTCGGCATCATATGCGGCAGACCGGTGGAGCAGTCAGAAATGCTGTCGACTTCCACATAAATCGCGTTGGGAATGTGCGCTTCAAGATATTTGCCATGAAAATCCACCGGCGGCGTAATGCCCGGTTTGGATTTACGACAATCGATAATGACGACATCCGGTGAGTTCAGATTTTTTGCCAGCCATTGTGTAGAAACGGTATGGGTAGAAAAAGTCATGTTCTGTTGCCTTATCTTTTTTGTGAAACCAGCCTCAGAGATCGCCCGGGATCAAAGAATACATCCAGGCGTCACGCGGCTGACCGTGATAATAAAGCCGGTTGCGGTGCAGACCTTCGGACGTCGCGCCCGCTTTTTCTGCCACCCTGCGGCTGCTTTCATTGCCGTCCATCACGACGATTTCCAGACGGGTCAGCTCCAGTTCAGTAAACGCAAAACGCGCAGCGGCTTTGACCGCCAGCGTTGCCAGTCCCCGGCCGGTATAACCGGTGCGGATCCAATAGCCAAGATTGGAAAACTTATATTCCTGAACGATGCGGTTGATGCCCACGCTGCCAATCAGATTTCCGCCGGAGCGTTCAAAAACACAGAAATTGAATTCTGCCCCGCGATGACGCTTCTGCTCACTGTCGGTGAGATATTTGCGGCTGTCATCAGGGGAATATTTATCGGTACACCAGCTTTCCCAGGCACCAATTTCAGCCACCGAGGCCTGAACGGCGGCAAAGTGGGTGATGGCTTCCAGCTCCGTAGCAACGCGGATTTCTATTTCTTCATCCTGATAAATCTGGCGTGTCAGCATGGGCGTTATCCTGTTATTGAGGAGACCAATAAGTCAGCCTCACATATCATGTATCCGTCTGTCAATTGGCGAAAATGCCGGTTAAGTCAGAAAAAATAAGCCAGAAAAACAGCAGGCTGTCTGCTAAACGCTTTACTCTTCCGGCAGCAACATCACCAGCTTGCATTCGGCATATCCCGCCGGAAAAAATGTCTGCTGCCGGTAGCGAATTTCACCGCTCAGCGGATGGTTAAAGCGCCGCTCGCCACCTTCGCGAGCCAGCACTTCCTGTTGTGTCCACCACTGGCTGAATTCGGCGCTGCGTTCCCGTAACCGCTGCACCGCCTGGCGGACCGCTTCGGAATGAGGGTAATGGCTGGTTTCAGCCCGAAATTCTGCCACCACGCGCTTGGCGCGCTCCGGCCAGTTTGTCACCAGCTGGCGCGCCAGCGGATGCAGAAACATAAAATCCAGCAAATTAGGATTTTCATCCACGCCCAGCCAGCCGCTGAAGAGCACACCCGCCTGCGGATTCCACGCCAGCACATTCCAGCAACTGTCGAGCAGATAACCGGGGCAGGTCAGCTGATTGACGTAATCTTTCAGGCCCGCGTCCGGCGCGGCGGAAGACGGCAACGCCTCAGGGTCTTTCACCGATGCGAGGCTGAATAAATACTCGCGTGCGGCAGGCTCCATACGCAGCGATTTCGCCAGCCGGTCAAGCGTGGCGGCTGAAATCGACACATCGCGTCCCTGTTCAATCCACGTATACCAGGTTGCGCTGATACCGCTGATTTGTGCCAGCTCCTCACGCCTCAGCCCGCTGGTTCTGCGACGGGGTGAGCCTGGTAAACCCACCATTTCCGGCGTCACCCGTTCGCGGTGTGTGCGTAAAAAGGTTCCCAGCGCCCTGGGGCCACTGAGCGACTCTGCGATATCAATCATGACATCCTCTTAAACGTGAGTTCTTAGACAGGAACTTACTTATACCAGTATAAGTGCTCATATTGTACCCGTATAAAACAATGCCTATAGTGATTTTGAGGTCATTTGAAACCGCGTTCTTCCCTAATAAATCATTAAAAAAACAAGACAGACAGGAGCAATGATGAACATTAAAAACACCCATACTCAGGCCGTTGATAAGCAGTTTGGCTCGCAGGCAAAAGATTATCTGACCAGTGCCGTTCACTCACAGGGCGCGGATCTGCAACGTCTGGCGACGCTGCTGGCACCTTTTCCGGATGCGCATGTGGTCGATCTGGGATGTGGCGCGGGGCACGCCAGTTTTATGGCTGCCCGCGTCGTTAAAAATGTGGTTGCCTACGATTTGTCGGCGCAGATGCTGGACGTCGTGGCGCAGGCGGCAAAAGATAAAGAGCTGAATAACATTACGGTACAGCAGGGCGTTGCGGAGTCACTGCCGTTTGACGACAGCAGCGCGGATATCATTATCAGCCGTTATTCGGCACACCACTGGCATGATGTCGGGCAGGCGCTGCGTGAAGTGGCGCGTGTGCTGAAACCGGGCGGAAAGTTCATCATGATGGATGTGGTATCGCCGGGGCACCCGTTGCTGGATATTTATCTGCAAACGATTGAAGTACTGCGCGACACTTCTCATGTCCGCAACTATTCCCCAGGTGAATGGCTGAACATGGCTTCAGAAGCCGGTCTGATTGCCCGCGAAGTCACTACCGACCGCCTGCCGCTGGAATTCACCAGCTGGATAGCGCGTATGCGCACGCCGGAGCATTTCGCCGTCGCTATCCGCGAGCTGCAAAAAGTGATGTCTGAGGATGTGATAAAACACTTTGAGATCCAAACTGACGGCTCATTTACCAGCGATATTATGATGCTGGTCGCGTCGAAAAACTAAAGAATTGCGGTGTGATACGCCCTCCGTTGAACGGAGGGCGTGAAATTATCTTCTTACTTCTTACTTCTTACTTCTTACTTCTTACCAAACATTTTCTTGCCCAGCAGTACCAGCGCCAGTACCGCGGCACCCACCACCAGACCAACGACCAAATCTGTCGCGCCGGTAATCAGCGTATTAACCCAACTCTCATGGCCGTGTGTCAGCGGTTCAATCAGGCTGTGCATGAACGGTAAACCATGGCTGATAATGCTGCCGCCGACCAGGAACATCGCGATGGTGCCGACAACCGACAGTATCTTCATCAGCCAGGGCGCGAGATTCACAATACCGCGCCCGAAGGCGCGTACAGCATTCATCATGCCGCTTTCGCCGTTCAGCTTACTCAGGTACAAACCGGCGTCGTCAATTTTCACAATCGCTCCCACCAGGCCATATACACCGATAGTCATTGCCACGGCAATCAGCACCATCACAGTGACCTGATTAAGGAAAGGTGCTGATGACACAATCCCCAGTGAGATCACAATGATTTCAGCAGAGAGAATAAAGTCAGTGCGAACGGCACCTTTGACCTTTTCTTTTTCCTGCTTTTTAGCATCGGCTTCATTTTTTACCTCAGCCGACGCCGGTTTTTCTTCTTCGTGATGGTCACCGGGCATGAATTTGTGGGCGACTTTTTCGAAACCCTCGTAACACAGATAGGCGCCGCCAATCATCAGTAAAGGTGTGATCGCCCAGGGAATAAAGGCGCTGATCAGTAACGCCAGAGGAACCAGAATCGCTTTATTGATCATGGAACCTTTTGCGACAGCCCAGACGATCGGTAATTCCCGGTCGGCTTTTACTCCGGTAACCTGCTGTGCGTTCAGCGCCAGATCGTCGCCCAACACGCTGGCTGTTTTTTTAGCGGCGACTTTACTCATCGCCGCGACATCATCAAGAATCGATGCAATATCATCGATCAATGCCAGAAGACTTCCACCCGCCATAAATACTCCCTTTTATCATTGTGCAAAGGCTTTCCGCACGCGCGGAGCCTGAACTCTGCTGTTCCGACCTTGCATCAGATCACAGCAACAGAAAATTCATAAAAAATAATCATATCAGTGATTGCATAGCGGCGTCGATTTGTGCGAATGTTGTCCCGTTCTTAAATAACTTTGAAATCTCTTCATAGTTTCTCCATTAAATATCCTCATTTTTCCAGCAGTTATACCGGCAGAAATATTTCTTTGCATTCTCTCCTCATTTTTACCACAAAGGTTAAATTTCTTTACGTTCGATTACGTCGCCTTTCATTGCTTCGCTGATAATTAACTCAACGGATAACTTCCGCTCCATTAATTAACTAAACTAACGAAAGAAAGGTGCGTATTATGAAACTCTTACCTGCAATCACAGCTGTTGCTATTACCGTTGCTTCATTCTCTGCTCTTGCTGCTACGCCAATTTCAGAAATGCAGGCGCAAAGTGGTAATTTCCAGTCCCTGGGTGTTGTTTCAGTGAGCGCACCTAATACCGTCCCGGGCAGCATGCGTGACCAGCTGAACCAGGTCGCCAGCGACAAAGGTGCAACACACTACCGTGTCATCGGCCAGGGTACGCCGGGCGATTCAAGCCTGAACCGTGCAAGCGTTGAGTTGTATAAATAAACTCAGCTTTTATAGAAAGCCTTTTTTATAAAATCTGATTAAGGTTATTTCCCGTAGCGAGAAGGCCAATGTCATCTGACATTGGCCTTTTTATTACCATCATTTATAGCTTCTTTTGAGAATCATCCCATGTGTTTTAATTTATCCTCTTCTTTTTGACAATAATTTCTCTTATTAATCATTTCGTAAGAATTTTTGCGTTATATAAGGGTCTATGTCCTCAGGAGGAGTTAATATGCTGAATGCCGCAAGAATGACAATTAAGAACACCGGGGTCTCGATTCAGAACCAATTTTTCTATTTACAGAATTTTATTACTTCACCAAGAACGATGGGGACGCTGATGCCGTCATCCCCGTGGTTGTGCCATGCGATGCTTAGCCAGATTGACTGGGCGACGTCGCTGGAGATAGCTGAACTGGGCGCAGCCGACGGGGTGCTGACCCGCCGCATTCTCAGCCGGATGCGTGCTGACGCGAAACTCGAGGCATTTGAAATTCAGCCTGCGTTTGTCCGCAAGCTAAACCAGATGGATGATCCCCGTTTGCAGGTGATGGCGCATTCTGCTGAGCATATGAGTACGCAGTACGACGCTGTATTCTCCTGTTTACCGCTGCTGTCGATGCCAGTGCGAACCAGCATCCGGATTTTGCAGGCTACCCGCCAGCAGTTGAAAGAAAAGGACGGGGTACTTGTTTTGTTCCAGTACAGCCATCTCTCTGAGAAATTACTGTCACGCTACTTCACCTGGAAAAAAATTCGTGTGGTGAAGAATTTTCCGCCGGCGCTGGTGTATATCTGTAAACCTCGCTGATACAGTTACTTATGGAAGCTGGATCGCAAAGCTGCCCGCAGGCCTTTGCGGAACAAGGATTTTTCAGTATGATGAGCACCATAGCGTAAATAAAACGCTACAGAAGCTTCACCGGCAGGTGATAAAAATCTGCCAGTGAGGCTTTTTTGTTGTACTATCTGGCGAGTACATTTTCAGGCCAGTACAATGACCATTTTTGATGTTCACACTTCATATTGATGATGGATTTTCATCAGGCGGGCTAACGGCTCCCGGGGAATAAAGGATAGCGGTAATGACACAACCCATTTTCATGGTAGGCGCGCGCGGTGCGGGTAAAACGACGGTCGGCAGCGCTCTGGCGAAAGCACTGGGCTATAAATTTGTCGATACCGATCTGACATTGCTGCGCACCTCTGGCATGAGCGTGGCGGACATCGTTGAGCGTGAAGGCTGGGAGGGTTTCCGCCGCCGTGAAACTGAAACGCTGAAAGCGATTTGCGCGCCCTTCACGGTGATTGCGACCGGTGGCGGCGTGGTGCTGGCGCAGGAAAACCGCGATTTCATGCGTGATGCAGGAACGGTTATCTATCTGCGTTCGCCGGCTTCGACGCTGGCCAACCGTCTGGAAGATGCCCCGCTGGAAGATCAGCGACCTACGCTGACGGGTAAACCGATTACCGAAGAAATGATGGAAGTCCTGAATGAGCGCGAAGCCCTTTATCAGCAGGCTGCGCATCATGTCGTAGACGGAACGCTGGACCCTGCGGGTGTGGTGAATGCAATTCTTGATGCGCTGGCACTGCCGGTCGCGCGTTAAATCCTCCGCTACCAACTCTGAAGACGAGCCCCTGTGGCTCGTTTTTTTATGCCCCAAAATCCTGAAGTAGCGGAAGGTGTAAATTAAACGGGCCATTTTTGTGATGAATGTCACGGGTGCTTAAGTATTGTACGCAGTGATGTGCAGGCGTAAAGTAATCACTCAGGTTATTAATTTTTACGTCCACTTCTGCAACGGAACCCATGATGAAAATCCTGAAACACTTCTTCAGCCAGCATGCGAAAGCGATGCCCGCGATATGGTCAGTGACGATCATTCTTGTTGAAGCCTCTATCGCACTCTATATTTTGCGCAATATTTAATCAAAATTATCTGCTGAGTTTTACGTCCGTCACCTCATTATTACTCGGCATTCAACCTCTCTTTCTGTGAATTGAATGGCTTTAGGAATTTCTTTAAGCATATTCATTTATCTGTCTTCTTGTGCGGGAAAAATAAACGGCTTGACGCTGACACGTATCAGCTTTAGTTTTTATTTACCTTAACAGGAACCCTGTTCCATATACCGGAACTGCCTCCTTATGACTACTTTAGAAAATGCAGCAGCAGTGCTGAAGTTATTTTCCAAAAAGGGGGTCCGACAGGGACATCCCGGTTTGTCATTCAGTGATGTCGTCGAAAATTTAAAATTACCTAAAAGCACGGTATCGCGTTTGCTAATGACCATGGAAACGCAAGGGTTGCTGGAGCGTGATCCGGACAGCCGTCTTTATCAGATTGGAAAGTTATTACTGGCCGTCTCAAGCCATTATTTATCGGCGCCGCTGGTGGATTTGGCGTCGCCTTATATGACGCAACTCAGTCAGCTTACGCAATGTACCGGTTACATCTCGATGCTGGAAGGGCGTGACATTATGGTGATGCGTATGTTCCCCGGCAGAACCTATTTGCAAGTGGTCACTCCGGCGGGAAGCCTTTTACCCGCGCATGAAACGGCGATTGGCCGGGCCATTTTATCGCGTTATTACGATGAAGAAGTCCGTGAGCGTTTTAGCGGTAACTATGAAGCGCATTCTGTGAATGCACCGAAAAGTCTGGACGTTTTGTTATCTCGCCTGGCTGAAGTGCGACTGACCGGCGTGTCTTTTGCCAATAATGAAACGCTGCTGGGAATAAGTACGTTAGCGACCAGCATTTTTAATAAGCATCGCAATGAACTCGTGGGGTTGTGTTTATCTTTTCCTTCCCCCGCGCAGGGAAAAGAAATTCCGGAAGGGATCAGGGAAGGGCTGATTGCCGTAACCCGGCAACTCGCCGAAAAATTGGGTGATGAGTATTGGCATTTACCAGAGCGGTAATTAACCGCGAAAGTAATGACTAATAACGGACCCGGAAAATCGCAGTTTTCAATATTTGCCAACACCAGGGGCCTTATGTCAGATCAACCTGCTAAAAATAATAAGGAAAATCCGCTAAAGGATATTGGCACTCTCATCGTGATGATCCTGCTGTCTGTTTTGGGCGCAATCATCGGAGTTCAGCTGATTACCACATTGGGCGTGACGCCTAATACGTCGATTATCGGTGCGCTGTTTGCCATGTTACTGGCGCGCATCCCGATGCAGGCTTTTCAGCGTTACCGTTCTGTTCACACGCAGAATCTGGCGCAAACTGTGATTTCTTCCGCGACCTTTGGTGCGGCAAACAGCTTGCTGATGCCGATCGCCATCCCTTATGTCATGGGCCAGCCGCAACTGATTATGCCGATGTTTACCGGCGTAGCGGTGGCGATGTTGCTCGATGCCTACCTGCTTTATCGTCTGTTTGATACCAAAGTGTTCCCGGCCAGTAATGCGTGGCCACCGGGCGTTGCTGCCGCTGAAGCCATCAAAGCCGGTGATAACGGCGGGCGTCAGGCGTGGTTGCTGGTCGCGGGTGTGGTGGTCGGGCTGGCGGGCGCGATGCTTAAGATTCCGATGGCGGCCTTCGGCACGGCGTTTATCGGCAATATCTGGGCGCTGAGCATGTTTGGCATCGGTTTGCTTATCCGCGCTTATGCCCAGCCGCTTGCCGGTTTAGATCTTAATGCGATGTATATTCCGCACGGCATGATGGTCGGTGCCGGGCTGGTATCGCTGCTGCAGGTGATTCAGGTGGTGCGTGCTAAAAACGCCGACGCCAAAACCACTTTTACCCAACCAGCGAAAGAAGTGCGCAAAGCACTCGGGCTGGGCGCATTCGGCTATATCGCTATTGCCGCACTGCTGGCGCTGGGGGGCGGGCTGTACAGCGAAATGTCAGTCAGCATGCTGATTGCATTTGTGATTTACGCCGCCTTTGCCGCGTTCTTCCATGAGCTGATTGTCGGAATTGCCGCGATGCATTCTGGCTGGTTCCCGGCCTTTGCCGTGGCGCTGATCACGTTGATTATCGGCATACTGATTGGCTTCCCGCCTCTGGCGCTGTGCGTGCTGACCGGCTTTACCGCTGCTACCGGTCCGGCGTTCGCCGACATGGGCTTCGATCTGAAAGCCGGGTTCATTCTGCGCGGTTACGGCAAAGATTTACGTGCCGAACTTTATGGCCGCCGTATCCAGTTATTCGCCGCTTTACTCGCCTTTATTATCGCCATTCCTGTGGTCTGGTACGCCCATTACGGCTACTTCGCGCAGGATTTAGTGCCGCCAGTTGCACGGGTTTATGCCAAAACCATTCAGGCCGGTGCACAGCCTGGGATTGCGCACAGTTTGCTGATCTGGGCCATTCCGGGCGCATTAATACAGCTGATTGGCGGCCCGAAACGTCAGCTCGGCGTACTGCTCGCCACCGGTTTGCTGATCAACAGCGTGATGGCCGGTTGGGCAGTCGTCTGCGGCATCGTGCTGCGCATTATCATTATTCGAATCTGGGGTGAAAAAGGGCGTACACCAATGGAAGTGCTGGCGGCAGGATTTATTGCCGGAGACGCACTTTACAGCTTCTTCACCTCGGTTTTCAGCGCCAAAAAGTAGTGAGTACCGCACCAACACCAGGGCTTAATCAGCCAGCACGACACACCGACTGTTCCACGATGAACAGCGCCCGCGACCGTTTTGCCACTGCGCCTTATGCGCCGGTTGCGGGGTTTTAAGAGGATTTTGTGATGAGTTTGCAACAGACATTAACCGTATTCGAACTGATTGACAGTGCACATGTCAGCGGCCAGGACATTGTGGACTTATTCGCCCGTTATCCGGGGATCACCGCCAGTACACACCGTGCGGAGGGCCCGAAAGGCGGTACCGATTTTGTCCGCATTACCGTGCCGGGCAGCAAAGGGAAGAGCAGCGGCGGCACTGCGCCCACGCTCGGAATCATTGGTCGTCTGGGCGGCATCGGTGCGCGTCCGACGCGTATCGGGCTGGTATCCGATGCCGACGGCGCCATTACCGCCGTCACCAGCGCACTGAAGCTGGCCGACATGCAGCGCAAGGGCGATGTGCTGGAAGGCGATGTGATTATCACGACGCACATTTGCCCGAACGCGCCGACCCGTCCGCACGATCCGGTTGATTTTATGGATTCGCCGATTGATGACGTGACCATGAATGATAACGAAGTGGTTGAAGGCGTGGACGCGATACTTTCTATCGACACCACCAAAGGCAACCGCATTATCAATCACAAGGGATTCGCGATTTCGCCGACGGTGAAAGAGGGCTACATCCTGCGTGTTTCCGAAGATTTACTGCGCATCATGGAAATGACCAGCGGCAAACCGGCAGTCACTTTCCCGATCACCACGCAGGACATCACGCCTTACGGCAATGGTGTGCATCACCTGAACAGCATTCTGCAACCGTCAACGGCGACCAGCGTTCCGGTTGTCGGTGTGGCGATTACAGCGGAATCTGTGGTGCCCGGTTGTGGCACCGGCGCAAGTCATGAAGTGGATATCGCACTGGCGGCGAAGTTCGCCGTTGAAGTCGCGAAAGAGTTTGGCCGCGGCACCTGTCAGTTCTTTGATGCCGATGAATATCAACTCCTGTTGTCGCTGTACGGAAGCTTGCGTCACCTGCAAAACCGGAAGTAACACCATGATGACATCCTTTGCAACGTTAACCATCGGACAGGCGCCACGCAGCGATATTATGCCGCTGCTGATGGCGCATCTGCCAGCCGGGTCAGTCACGCATGTTGGCTTACTGGACGGGTTAAGCACGGAGCAAATTGAGCAGCGCTATGCGCCTGCCGAAGGCGACGCGGTGCTGGTCACCCGTTTGCTGGATGGTTCGCAAGTAAAGCTTGCCGCGCCGCGCGTAGAGCGAGGCTTACAGGAAAAGATTGATGTGCTCGAAGCGCTGGGCTGCATGACCATTCTGCTGCTGTGTACCGGCGAGTTTAACCATCTGCACGCAAATAATGCCCTGCTTCTCGAACCTGACCGCATTATCCCGCCACTGATTAGCTCGATTATCGGCCAGCACCGCGCAGGCATTGTGGTACCGGTAGAATCCCAAGTGGTTGAACAGGCCAACAAGTGGCGCAAATTAGCCAAAGCGCCGTGTTTTGCGGTCGCCAGCCCGTATCTTTCTGATGACAAGACCCTGACGGAAGCCGCGATGCGTCTGGCTGAACAGGGTGCGGAAGTGGTGGTGCTCGACTGCATCGGCTTTAACCGGCATCACGAGGATGTGCTGAAAAAGCATCTGAATATTCCGGTGGTGTTATCGAATGTATTGATGGCAAAACTGGCGGCGGAGCTGGTGGTCTGAGGATGTGACGGACGGGGCATACAGCTATCCACAATGGCACTGTGTGACCGTAAAATCAAATCAGTGACGCCGCTTTGCGGGCGGTGTCGTCTGGTGCAGATAAAGCGGTAATAATCAGTGACAGAAGACGCTTTCTGCCCCTAATATGAAGGCTCTGAAAATTATCGCAAAGGGCCAATCTATGTTGAAAAATAATGAGTATTTTGACGGGAAAGTGAAGTCGATTGGTTTCGACAGCGAAAGTACGGGTTCAGCCAGCGTTGGCGTGATGGCCGTCGGTGAATACACGTTCGGTACCGCAAAGCCGGAAGAAATGACCGTCATCAGCGGCTCACTGAAAGTGCTGATCCCGGGATCTCCGGACTGGCAGGTGTTTAAGCCAGGCGAAACTTTCTATATTCCGGGTAAAAGTGAATTCAACTTACAGGTCGGCGAAACGACTTCGTACTTGTGTAAATACCTGACCAAATAATATACAGACACAGTACAAACAAAAAGGCGCTCATGAGCGCCTTTTTTACGTTCTGCATCCGGTCTTAGCGTTGTGCTTCGCCGCCCAATGCTTCGATCAGGTTCTGGATAAGCGCCGCCAGTTCACCCGTCATCAGCACGAAATCAGCATCGAAACGTCCGGCGAAATCTTCGCGGTCGATGTCTTCATTTTGATCACGAATAACGTCGCTGAATTTCAGGCGTTTAATGCTGCCGTCGTCGGCCAGCACCACGGCGATACGTTCCTGCCAGTCAACGGCCAGCTTGGTGACCAGTTTGCCATTTTCGATATGCGTGGCGATTTCGTCACTGACCAGCGCCTGTTTTTTACAGCGGATCACGCCGCCTTCTTCCAGGATCGCTTTCAGCTCAGCTTCATCCTGTAAGGTGAAACCGGCAGGTGTTTCGCCTGAACGTACCCATTCGGTCAGCGTCAGCTCGATCGGGCTTTCCATGGTCAGCGGCACCACCGGCAGCGAACCGAGGCTTTTACGCAGCAGCGCCAGCATATCTTCGGCTTTCTTGGCGCTGGCGGCATCGACCATGATCAGGCCGTTAACGGTATCAATCCACATGAACGTCTGGCTGAAGCGGCTGAATGCGCGCGGCATCAGGCTGTGCAGCACTTCATCTTTCAGGGAATCTTTTTCGGTCTTTTTCAGCTTACGGTGCTGTTCGCCTTCGAGCTGATCAATTTTGGCCTGTAACTCTTGTTTGATAACCGGAGAAGGCAGAATTTTTTCTTCTTTGCGTGCGCAGATCAGGATCTGCCCGCCGTTGACGTGAGTCAGCGCGTCGCCACCGTGAGAACCCATCGGTGAAACCCAGCCGGTTTTCGCCATATCCTGGCTGCCGCACGGGGTAAAGGTGAAAGCACTAAGCTGTTTTTCCATTTCGTCAGCAGATAACGAAACTTCACGGCTCAAACGGTAAACCAACAAATTCTTAAACCATAACATGGCGTTATCCCTGTCCCGGCGCACTCGTGGTACGCTGAATAAATGAATGCAGGGCGGCATGATAACCAATTGAGCGCCGGTCGTCGTTAAGAAATCGCCGTGGCCTGTAACATTGCATAACAGCTTATTCTGGTGACAGAGGCCACTGGCTTCTAAACTGAACAGACTCAGAAAAACTGACCCTGCAGGACATAAAAAGGAGAATAAAACGTGCGAATTGGCATTGATTTAGGCGGCACAAAAATAGAAGTCATTGCGTTATCGGATGAAGGCAAAGAGCTGTTTCGCAAACGGGTCGATACGCCGAGAAATGACTACGAGCGCACACTCAAGGCGATTGAAGGGCTGGTGCTGGACGCCGAGAAAGGCACCGGACAGCGCGGCAGCGTGGGGCTGGGGATCCCCGGCACGTTATCGCCGTTTACCGGCAAAGTGAAGAATGCTAATTCGGTCTGGCTGAACGGTCAGCAACTGGATGAGGATCTGGCGCTGTTGCTCAAACGCGAAGTGCATATTGCAAACGACGCCAATTGCCTGGCGGTTTCCGAAGCCACCGACGGGGCAGGTGCAGGCCGCCACACTGTATTCGCCGTGATTATCGGCACCGGCTGCGGTTCCGGCATTGCGCTTAACGGCGTGGCGCACGCGGGCGGCAACGGCAACGCAGGCGAGTGGGGCCACAATCCGCTGCCGTGGCAGGATGAGGAAGAAATCCAGTTTGCCCGCGAAGTCCCGTGCTACTGCGGAAAATCAGGCTGCGTCGAAACGTTTGTTTCCGGCACCGGATTTGCCGAAGACTACTTCCGTCATTCCGGTCAGCGTTTAAACGGCGCAGAGATTATTGCGCTGGTTGAGCAGGGCGATGAAACGGCGGAACTGGCGCTGGGTCGTTATGAGCGTCGTCTGGCTAAGGCGCTGGCAAACGTAGTGAATATTCTCGATCCGGACGTGATTGTCTTCGGTGGCGGCATGAGCAACGTCGATCGCCTGTATCAGACCGTGCCACTGCTGGTTAAACAATGGGTATTTGGCGGGGAATGTGAAACGCCGATGCTCAAAGCGGTTCACGGTGATTCGAGCGGAGTGCGTGGCGCTGCCTGGCTGTGGCCGCAATCGCGTTTTGCGTTATAAGTTCTTCATCAATTTTCAGGGGGCAGAGTTTGCGCCCCTGATTTCATTCATAATCCAGCAGTTAAAGCGCCATCTCCCGTTTAAACACGTCCAGCGTGTGCGCCTTCACGCGGATAAATTCCGGGTGGCTCATGATTTCAGAACCACGCGGACGCGGCAGGTCAAACGGCACAATTTCTGCAATCTGCGTCGGTCGCCGTGTCAGCAGTAAAATCTCATCCGCCAGAAACACTGCATCCTCGAGATCATGCGACACAATCAGCATGGTGACGCCAGTCGCCAGCTGCACTTCCTGCAATTTATCGCGGATAAACAGCGTCATCTCGAAATCCAGCGCCGAGAAAGGCTCGTCGAGGAACATCACTTCCGGACGCGTCGCCAGCGCCCGCATGATGCACACGGTTTGCTGCTGGCCGCCGGAAAGCTCATACGGATAGCGTTTCAGGTCGAAGCGGATATCAAACATTTGCGTCAGTTCTTCGACCCGCGCATTGACGTCCGCTTTGCTCATGCCGTGTCGGATCAGCGGATATGCGATATTGGCGCGGGCACTCATCCACGGAAACAGCGCGTCGCGGTAGTTCTGAAACACATAACCGATGGTGGTCTGCGCCAGCGTTTTGCCGTCGAACAGAATGTCGCCTTTATCCACCGGGATCAGCCCGGCGATCATGTTCATTAACGTCGATTTACCGCAGCCGTTCGGGCCGAAGATCGACACGATCTTTCCACGCGGTAAGTCGAGATTGAGATCGGTATACAGCGGCTGTCCGGCAAACGCCTTGCTCAGTCCGCGGATCGTCACATGGGTATCCGGGCGCGTAGCGTACTGCGGCAACTGCGGGCCTTTATAATCAGGGTTTAGCGAGAGAGGTTGCGTCATGCTTTGCTACTCCAGTGGACGGTTTTTTTCTCGATCAGCAAAAAAGCCAGGTTCAGCAGATAACCCAGCGCGCCGGTGATCAGGATCGAGGCGTACATGTCTTTGATGTTAAACACCTGCTGGGCATCGATGATCCGGTGGCCGAGGCCGGTTTCCGATCCGATGAACATTTCAGCGACGATCACGATCACCAGCGCAATCGACACACCGGTGCGCAGGCCAACGAAGGTTTGCGCCAGGCTTTCCATCAGCAGAATGTCTTTAAAAATATGCCAGCGGGAAATTCCCATCACTTTGGCCGCCATCAGCCGGGTTTTTTTGGCATTCATCACGCCGTACGCGCTGTTAAACAGGATAACCAGCACCGCGGCAAAGGCGGCGATGGCAATTTTATTGGCATCGGTAATGCCGAAAATCAGCATAAACAGCGGGATCAGCGCTGATGACGGCGTGGAGCGGAAGAAGTCGATCAGAAATTCCAGGCTGCGATAGATCTTTTCATTGCTGCCTAAAATGACGCCGAGCGGCACGCCTATCACTGCGGCAAAAGCAAAGGATACCAGCGTGCGGTAAAGGGTTGCGCCGATGTCGGTGCGCATGGAAGCATCGAAAAATGACTGGAACATGTAGCCAATCGTCTCGACGGGCGAGGGCAAAAGCACCGGGTTCAGCCATTTTGCGCTGACGGCCAGTTGCCAGAATAAAAACAGCAGCACAGGGCCGACCAGCGGCAGTAACCTTGAAGACCAGCGTGAAGTCATCCTGTTTCTCCTTATCCTTTATAAATCAGCGAAGCGACATCCACCGGTTTGCTGAAGATTTTTCTTTCCGTAAAGACGTCATAAAATTTCTGGAACCATTGCAGGTTGTCGCCTTTTAAATCGGGATACATCACAAAGCCCGGCAGCGGCACCTCTTTCACCAGCGCCGGTTCTATGCTGGTGTAACCGGCGACGTTTTCGCGAGCCTTGTCAGGATGCGCCGCAATGAATTCCACCGCTTTCTGATAAGCGGCAATAAACTTTTTGGTTTCTTCCGGTTTGCTGGCGATAAAACTGGAGTTCAGCGCCGCGGCGCCGCCGAACCAGGGCGCGTCTGCATTGCCGAGCACGTATTTAGAAATGACGCCGGTTTCCAGCGTGCGGGAAAGGTTTTTCATGCGCCCGACGGTGCCGGTGGGTTCGAGTGTATACACGCCGTCAATTTGTCCGGCGGCCAGCGCAGGTGCGTGCTGCCCGACCGGCAGTTCGATCACTGAAGGATTAGTGAAACCATTTTTCTCCAGAATGATCTTCGCCATCGTCACGTTCTGGATCCCCGGCCCGCAGGCGATCTTCTTACCTTTCAGATCGCTGATCGCTTTCGCAGTGCTGTTCAGCGGCACCAGAAATTCATCCAGAACCAGCTGATGATTGGACGGATTCGAGCAGATGATTTTGAACAAATCCGGTGAGGTGATAGCCCCCAGACCCAGCGCGCCTGTGGCCGTGCCGTTAGCGCACCCGTGGATCCTGCCGGTAATCATCCCCTCGACAATTTGCTGTGCGCTGGCGAATTTAACGCCTTTTACATTCAGTCCGGCTTCTTTAAAAAAGCCCTGTTCCAGCGCCACATATAACGGTAAACCGCCGACAATCGGCCAGTAACCAATGCGGATTTCATCGTCATCAGCTGCAAAGACCGAGGTCGGGATCATACCGCCAAGCGTGGAGACGCCGCCGGTGATGGCGAGCCATTTCATCAGCTGGCGGCGTTTTTTATCGACTTCAGGTTTGATGTTATTCATGGGCGGTTCCCTTAACGGTTATGCAGGCGCTGCAACTTGTACTGCAACTTGTATACATAACGTTAAGCACAGGGCGTGCCAGTTTGTCGGCAGGAGGGAATAAGCGGGAATTCAGCGGGTTGGGAACAATGAGCGCACTGCGCTGGTGCGAATTTTGCGCAGTTGCTCACAATCAGGATCCATTGCGGAGCAGATGGCTAGCAATTTACCCGCCAGTTGCTCCGCAGGATAATCTGTCAGACTTTAAACTCACTGCTCAGGCGGCTGACGCCCAGACCGTTCACCTTAGTCACTTTGATTTGCACCGGAATACGGTCTTTCATCGCTTCCACATGGCTGATCACGCCGATGGTTTTACCCGAGGCATTCAGGCTGTCGAGCGCGTCCAGGGCGGTGTCCAGCGTATCGGCGTCGAGTGTGCCAAAACCTTCGTCGAGAAACAGCGAGTCGATGCGGGTTTTATCACTGACCAGATCAGACAGCGCCAGCGCCAGTGCCAGACTGACCAGGAAGCTTTCACCGCCGGATAAGGTGCGGGTATCGCGCACGGCGTCCGCCTGCCAGGTATCGACCACCTGTAATTCCAGCGCATCGCTGGTTTTGCGCTGCAACAAATACCGCCCGTGCAGTTTTTCGAGCTGAAGGTTCGCCAGATACACCAGATGGTCGAGCGTCAGTCCCTGCGCGAATTTACGGAATTTTGCGCCGTCGCTGGAGCCAATCATCTGATTCAGATAACCCCAGTCATCGCAGGTCAGTTGCGCCTGGGCAATCTGAGCAATCAGCGCCTGTTGTCCGCTGTGGCGTAATGTGTCACTTTCCAGCTGGTTTTTCACTTCGCCCAGACGTTGCTGTAAAGCTTTCAGCTGTTGCGTCAGTTCTGCCAGCTGCGCTGTCAGAACGTCAAGATCGCTTTCTGTTTCACTCAGATGAGCCGGGCGGGCAAGACGATGTTTTTCGAGCTGCTGACCGGCATCCGCCAGTAACGCCTGCGCCTGCGCCAGTTGTTGTTGCAGATTTTCTTTGCGTTGCTGAAGCTGCTGACGGAGTGCGTCATCCAGCAGCGCCAGTTTCACCGCGGCTTCATTGGCAAATCCGCTGGCACTCAGCGCCTGTTGCCACGCCTGCTCCGCCTGCGTCAGTTGTTCTGTTGCCTGCAACTGTTGCTGTTGCGTGCTCGCCAGTTGCCCGGCCAGCTGATCGCGCTGTTCCTGCGCTTTTTGCAATGCGGTTTGCGCGTCACTGACCGCTTTTTCTGCCGCCTGTTGTTGCTGATGTAAGTGCTCGCGAACCTGCGCCACCTGGCGGTTGCCGAACAGTTCAAGGCGTTGAGCAGTCAGTTCTGAAAGGTTTTTTTCGCCTTCTGCAAACAACTTTTGCAGCCGTTCGACGTCTTGCTGAGATTTCGCCTGCGTCTCTTCCAGCCGGGTAACGCGTTCGGTCAGCAATGCGCTTTGCTGCTGCACTTTCTGCTGCGCGTTCAGTGCGTCATTCAGGGCATCTTTCGCCTGTTGCAGCGCCCGGGCCAGCTGTTCGTGCTGGCTAATCAGCGCCTGCGATTGTTGTTCTTCTTCATCGCGGGCAGTCAGCCATTGAGTGATGTCGGCGGTATCATGTAGCGTAAACGTCAGGTTCAGCGGTGCGCTGAGCTGTTGCCAGTTTGCGGTATGCGCATTCAGTTGCTGCTGGTCTTGCTCCAGCTGGATTTGCAGCCGCGTTTGCTGTTCTTTCAGACTTTTAATTTTTGTTGCCAGTTCGATACCGCTGGCTTTTACCGCATCGAACTCCAGTTGCATTTTCTCGAGGCGCTGCGCCGTTTCAGAAGGTTTGACCTCCTGATAATGTTCAATCGCCGGATGCGATGTGGAACCGCACAGCGGGCAGGCTTTGCCGCTTTGCAGATTCGCACGTTCGGCTTCGAGGCTGACGATCAGCATTTCCTGTTTATGCAGTGCCTTAACGTCGTTGAGATGCTCCAGCTGTTTCTGACATTGCAGGCGGATGGTGCCCAGACGCTGTTCTTCTTCAGCCAGTTGCGTCTGATACTGAACGAAATCTTTTTGCTGTTGCTGCACGCGCTGATTCAGCTGCGGGAAAATTTGCGCGAGTGAAAACAGCTGTTGCCGCACCGGACGCAGCTGCGTGAGTTCGGATTGTCGTTTCTGCAATGCTGCCAGCGGGTGCTGTTTTTCCAGCTCAGTCAGACGCTGTTGCGCAGTGTTGAGTGCGCCGGTCAGCGCGGTCTGGCGGGTCGTATGCTGGCGGCTTTCTTCGTCCAGCTTCTGTCGTTCGGCGGTCATTTGCACCAGCGTCGCGTTATGCTCACTGACAAGTTTCTGCACATCAGTGACAGACTGCTGTGTTTCAGTCAGTGATTTACGCAAACGGGTGATTTCGCCATCCAGCGGCAGGATTTTTTCTTCGATCAGCGTTTGGGTCTGACGCTGTTCTTCCGCCTGTTTCTGACGTGCCGTTTGCGACTGCTCCACAGCCAGATTCAGCGGCGTCATTTGCGCGATTTGCTGTTCCTGCTGCTGCGTCAGGTGCGCCAGTTGCTGCTGAAGACGTTGCGATTCATCCTGACAACGCTGGCGATCGTTGAGCAACGGACGCAGTTTTTCTGCCGGTTCGCTGCGCGCCAGTTGCTGTAACTGCGGCGCGGCGGCCAGATTTTCCTGCTCGGCGGCGGTCAGTTGTTGCTGAGATTGCTGCTGTTTTTGCTGCACCTGCTGCCACTGTTGCAGCCAGTTCAGATCCTGCTGGCGCTGTTGCGCCTGCTGACTGAGCGTGATTTCCTGCGCGTTCAGTTCAGCAAGTTGTGCTTCAAGCGTCTGGCGCTGTTCTTCGCTGAGCAGTTCGATCCCGGCCATGCGCTGGTGCAGACCATCAAGCGTTATCCGCGCTTCTTTATGTTGCTCAAATACTCGCTCAGACAGCAGCCCGTAAATTTCGGTGCCGGTCAGTTCCTCCAGCAGTTCGGCGCGGTCATTGGCATCGGCATTCAGGAATGCGGCAAATTGCCCCTGAGACAGCATCATGGATTTGGTGAAGCGACCGAAATCCAGCCCGGTCAGTGTGGCGATGGCATCGAGTTTATCGCGCACTTTATCGGCCAGAATTTTGCCGTCGGCCAGCAATGCCAGCTCTACTTTCGGTGCCTGCAGATTGCCGTCCGGCGAGTTTTTGGCGCGGCGCTGACTCCAGAACGCGCGATAACCGACGCCTTTGACTTCAAACTCCACTTCGGCCAGCGATTCGGCGGTGTGGCGCGTCATCAGCTCGTTCTGGCTTGGCGTGATGTTCAGCCGTGGCGTCTGATGATACAGCGCCAGACAGATGGCATCGAGCAGGGTGGTTTTCCCCGCGCCGGTCGGACCGGTGATGGCGAACAATCCGTTGCTGGCAAAAGGCTCAGCGGTGAAATCAATTTTCCATTCGCCTTCCAGCGAGTTCAGGTTTTTTAAACGCAGGCTGAGAATTTTCATTGTGCGCTGTCCTCCGCATTCTGACCGCTGGTGACCTGTTCAACAACCTGCGCAAACAGCGTGCGCATCCGCGCCTGACGCGGTTCGTCAGGATCCGGTTCCAGTGCCAGCCGTCTTTCAAAGACGTCACTGACGCTCAGTTCGCTGAGTGTCTCTTTTTCCTGTTGCTCAATGCGGTTGATACGCTGTTCTTTACTGCGGCGTAAAAGCACCACTTCTACTGGCAAATCTGCCGTCAGCGCCTGAATGCGGCGCTGAATATCACTGAGATAATCCTGCGTGGCGACTTCAATATCCAGCCACACCGGTTTGGCCGGATCGCCGCCTTCGAACTGCGCCAGTTGTTTTTCGATTTCTGCCAGCGAGCCTTTGATTATCTGCATGGGCTGGAAAACGGGAATTTCCAGCGTGTCGATGGCGTTGAGCGTCGCGCCCTCAAAGTCCAGTAAGTACACACTTTTGGCTTTACTCAGTTCATCAAAACTCAGCGCAATCGGCGAACCGCTGTAACGGATATGTTCGGTTTTGGCGACGCACTGTGCGCGGTGAATATGGCCAAGTGCCACGTAGTCGACCGGCGGAAACGCCTGCGCCGGGAAGGCATCGAGCGTGCCTATATAAATGTCGCGCACGGAATCGGAGGTGCTGACGCCAACCGTGGTCAGATGGCCGGTGGCAATGATCGGTAGCGAAACGCCGAGTTCGTCCCGTTTGGTCTGCGCGGCCTGCCACAATGCGTCATAATGCGCGGCGATGGCTTCCTGTAATGCCAGCTGTTTGTCGCTGCCGGATTGTCCCGCCTGACTGGCGAGCAAATCACGCGGACGTAAAAAGGGTATAGCGCAAAGTACCGCGCCAGGTTTTCCGTCACGCTGGTTGAGCACCAGAATCTGTTCTGAGAGGTTTTCGCCGACGGTCGCAATCACCCGCGTATTCAGGCAGGAAAGCAGCTCACGTGATTCATTAAGCGTGGCGACAGAATCGTGATTCCCGGCCAGTACAATCAGCTGACAGCCGGTTTGTTGCAGTTCGACGACGAAACGGTTGTAAAGCTCTCGGGCATAGCTGGGCGGCGAACCGGTATCGAATATATCGCCTGCCACAATCACGGCATCTACCTGATGTTGCTGCACCTGACCGGTCAGCCAGCGCAAAAATGCCTGATGTTCGGCGGCGCGGCTTTTGGTGAAAAAGTACTGGCCGAGGTGCCAGTCTGACGTGTGGATCAGGCGCATGAGACTCCCGTATGGATCTGGATGACGACAATGGGGCAAAGTATAAACGTCGGCGGGGGACGCTGTCCCCGATAAATCAGACCAATTTCAGCGAGATGGCAGCTGAATAGAAGAAATGTCTCTGTCATATTTGACTGTAATGAACCATCATTTCTATTCATAAATCTGTCACAAAACTGACGCATAATGGCGCCCGCAATCAAATAAAAGATCGCTAACCTATTGGCAGGACCTACGATGGCAAGACGTATACTGGTGGTTGAAGACGAAGCTCCAATCCGTGAAATGGTGTGTTTTGTACTGGAACAGAATGGCTATCAGGCAGTAGAAGCTGAAGATTTTGATTCAGCCGTTGGCCAGCTGGTAGAACCTTACCCTGAACTTATCCTGCTCGACTGGATGTTACCCGGCGGTTCCGGTATTCAGTTTATCAAACATCTCAAACGTGAAGCGCTGACCCGCGAAATTCCGGTGATGATGCTGACCGCCCGCGGTGAAGAAGAAGACAGGGTGCGCGGCCTGGAAGTCGGTGCCGATGATTACATCACCAAACCGTTTTCTCCAAAAGAACTGGTTGCCCGCATTAAAGCCGTGATGCGACGCATCTCGCCAATGGCGGTGGAAGAAGTGATCGACATGCAGGGTTTAAGCCTGGATCCGTCGTCTCACCGTGTGATGGCCAACGAGCAGGCGCTCGATATGGGGCCGACCGAATTTAAATTATTGCACTTCTTTATGACCCACTCCGAACGTGTTTACAGCCGCGAACAGTTGCTCAATAACGTCTGGGGCACTAACGTTTATGTGGAAGATCGCACGGTAGACGTGCATATTCGTCGTTTACGTAAAGCGCTGGAAACCAGTGGACATGACAGAATGATCCAGACTGTTCGTGGAACCGGATACCGTTTTTCAACGCGTTATTGAGTCCCCACAGCGGAGAATCTGTGTGCTAGAACGTTTGTCATGGAAACGATTGGCCGGTGAATTCTTTCTCTTTTGCCTGCCCGCGTTAATCCTCGGTATCTTCGTCGGCCATTTCGGCTGGCTCCTCTTTGCGTCGCTGCTGGCGGCGCTGGGCTGGAATTATTACAACCAGCTCAAACTCTCTCACTGGCTGTGGCTTGACCGCAGCATAACCCCGCCGAATGGCCGCTGGAGCTGGGAGCCTTTGTTTTACGGGCTAAACCAGATGCAGATGCGTAACCGCCGTCGCCGTCGCGAATTAGGTCAGCTCATTAAACGTTTCCGCAGTGGTGCCGAATCATTACCCGATGCGGTGGTACTGACGACGGAAGAGGGCAATATTTTCTGGTGTAACGGGCTGGCGCAAGATTTGCTCGGTTTCCGCTGGCCGGAAGATAACGGACAACACATCTTTAACCTGCTGCGTTATCCCGAGTTTCGTACCTGGATCCAGACCCGTGATTTCAGCCGTGCCCTGAATCTGCAACTCAATAACGAGCATTACGTCGAGTTTCGCGTTATGCCTTATTCCGAAGGGCAATTGCTGATGGTGGCGCGTGATGTTACGCAGATGCGTCAGCTCGAAGGTGCGCGTCGTAACTTCTTCGCTAACGTCAGTCATGAACTGAGAACCCCGCTGACTGTATTGCAGGGATATCTGGAAATGATGGAAGACGCCAAGCTGGAAGAGCCGTTTCGTACCAAAGCGCTGGACACCATGCAGGAGCAGACGCGGCGCATGGACGGGCTGGTCAAGCAGCTGCTGACATTGTCGAAAATCGAAGCGTCAGCAAATATCGATATGCACGAGAAAGTCGATATTCCGGTAATGCTCGGCATGCTGGAGCGCGAAGTGCAATCTTTAAGCGGTGGCCGTCACGAAGTGGTGTTCCGTGTAAACGAGAAACTGAAGGTCTTTGGCAATGAAGATCAGTTACGCAGCGCGGTGTCGAATCTGGTGTACAACGCCGTCAACCACACCCCGGCGGGGACGCGGATAGAAGTCAGCTGGCAACAAACGCCGCATGGCGCACAGTTCCAGATCAGTGATAACGGGCCGGGTATTGCGCCGCAACACCTGCCGCGCCTGACTGAACGTTTCTACCGTGTCGATAAAGCGCGTTCGCGCCAGACGGGCGGCAGCGGTCTGGGGCTGGCCATCGTCAAACACGCCCTGAGTCATCACAACGCAAAACTTGAAGTGATGAGTGAAGTCGGCGTCGGTACCCGCTTTATATTTACACTGGCACCGAAACTGATTGTTCCTCAGGAACAGGCCAGCCAAAGCGATGTGAAGGGATAAAAAGAAGCCACAGCCCACGCTGTGGCTTCTTTTAGCAGATGATTTGTAAACCTTTTTCTTCGATCAGCATCAGTAAGATCAGAGCAGCACCGGTGGGTTTGGTTTCATCCCGCTCCCATTTTTGAATGCTGTTAGCCGACATATTGATGAGTCTGGCCAGCACGCCCTGGCTGATTTTTTCTTTTTCCCGCAGCGCGCGTATACGTTCGGCAGAGCTTTCTGCAAAGGCTCTCAGCCTTTCCTCCTGTACGGCTTCATCCACAATGTTGTTAATTTCGCGCATCGTGGTTTGTGAAACGGTGCCCGACTCATGAAAACGCTGAGCTATGCGCTGTGCCTTGAGCAGAAGTTCATCAGTCATGTTGTTTTACCTCGATTATCAGTCCCAGACTTAAATCTTTAGAGAGCTGCATATCTGAAATATTTAAAAGTTCGCGAGCCAGTGATTTAAACACTCTTAAGGCAGGCTCTGAGATTTCACGCCCTGATTTTGGGACATTTTTCTTTTCCCATCCCGCCATAAAAAAGATTCGCTCGTCAAAGCGGAAAGCAATCAGTGCCCGGCCAAACCCTGATTTCGACCTTCCTGTCGGTGCAGTTCTTTTCTTGTAAATGTTGCCAGACAAATCTGCATCAAAAAGTCCGTTTGCCAGTTCATGTGCAGACTTGAGGATATCCTTTTCCGACAGTTTGCTATCGGTCATGAAGTCGTGAAAATCCTCTGTAACAAAAATACGTAAACCGTTCATGCCATCGTCCCTGGTAAAATAAACTATAGTATTTATTACTACAGATCGCAAGGCTGCAAATATTGTTCAGCATCATGAAACATCGCGAAGTGAACATGAATTTTATTCACGTCCCATGAAGATTCCTCTGTTGCCCGTGAAGCATCTGCATGACAGTATCCTGTTAAAGACGTTTAGACATCCAGATGTCTAAATATAACGTAAGGTAATTATTTACTTAATGAATCATTCGCATTTCGCCAATGGCGGGATGTCATAAGGAGTTCTTCATGCAACGTACAACACCTCCATTCCGCGCTGACGTCGTTGGCAGTTTCCTGCGCCCGGCCGCTATTAAAGAAGCCCGTAAGCAATTTCAGGCCGGTGAAATTGATGCCGCGCAACTGCGTGCCGTAGAAGATACCGAAATCCGCCGAGTGGTGGATTTGCAGCGTGAAGCCGGTCTGCAAGTGGTCACTGACGGGGAATTCCGCCGCGCATGGTGGCACTTTGATTTCTTCGAAGGTCTGGAAGGCGTTGAAGGTTACGATGCGGTGCAGGGGATCCAGTTCAACGGCGTACAGACTAAAGCACGCAGCATCAAAGTCGTCAGCAAACTCGGTTTCGGCTCACACCCGATGCTGGAAGATTTCCGTTTCCTGAAAAGCATCAGCGGAAGTGCAGTGCCGAAAATGACCATTCCAAGCCCGAGCGTGATGCATTTCCGCGGTGGCCGTAACGCGATCAGTAAAGAAGTGTATCCGGATCTGAAAGACTACTTTGACGATCTGGCGCAGGTTTACCGTGACGCGATTAAGGCGTTTTATGATGCCGGTTGTCGTTATCTGCAACTTGATGACACCGTCTGGGCATACCTGTGTTCTGAAGATCAGAAGAAACAAATCCGCGAACGTGGCGACTCTCCGGAAGAGTTAGCGCGCACTTACGCCGATGTGCTGAACAAAGCGATTGCCGGTAAACCGGATGATCTGGTGATTGGTCTGCATGTCTGTCGGGGCAACTTCCGTTCCACCTGGATTTCAGAAGGCGGCTATGAGCCGGTGGCAGAGATTCTGTTTGGTGGCGTGAACATCGATGCCTTCTTCCTGGAATATGACAACGAGCGTTCCGGGGGCTTTGAGCCGCTGCGTTTTATCAAAAAAGGCCATCAGCAGGCGGTTTTGGGTCTGATCACGACCAAATCCGGTGAGCTTGAACTGGCGAAAACGGTGGAGGCACGTCTGGCTGAAGCAGCAGAATATCTGGATATCAACCAGATTTGCCTCAGCCCGCAATGTGGTTTCGCTTCAACGGAAGAGGGCAACAGCCTGACCGAAGCGCAGCAGTGGGAAAAGCTGAAGCTGGTCGTCGATATCGCCGCCCGCGTCTGGTAATGCCAGGGCATGGTCGAATTTTGACCTTGTAAAAATGCTGTAAACTGTGCGTGAAATAACCTGAGAGTGGTGATTTCACGCATTTTTCGTCTTACCGGAGCATATCTTGTGCTTCATTAGTTCAAAAATCATACATATCATATGGCGTGTTTTTCGTTGTATTTAGTGAATATGCCTGTCTTATATTGTTAATCTGGTTAAACACTCTGCTTTTTGGATCGCGGCTTGCCTTTATACGCTATAAACGTTTACCTTAGCGTCCGCTGTCGCTCGATACTCCCTGCATAACAACGTAATTATCTGCATATCATCAGGCGTTTTTAGCTTACTTCGTTCCTCATCGGGTGCTCTCTGGCTCTTTTATGCCATTCATCCTTCTGACGACGTGGCACGGCGACGGCAACGGACACTTTATTCATTTGAACAGGCAACACGACACCAATCATGAGTACTCGTTTAACAAATAAAGATATTATGGCGCTGGGTTTCATGACCTTCGCCTTATTCGTCGGGGCCGGGAATATTATTTTCCCGCCAATGGTTGGCCTGCAGGCAGGTCATGACGTCTGGTGGGCTGCCGCCGGATTTATGATCACCGCGGTCGGACTCCCGGTGATGACGGTAATTGCACTTGCGCGCGTTGGCGGCGGTGTGGATGCCCTGAGTACGCCAATTGGTCGTGGTGCCGGTATTCTTCTGGCCACCGTCTGTTATCTGGCGGTAGGGCCGCTGTTTGCCACGCCGCGTACCGCAACGGTTTCGTTTGAAGTGGGTATCGCGCCGATGACCGGTGATGGCCCGCTGCCACTGCTGATTTACAGCGTGATTTATTTCAGCCTGGTTATCGGTATTTCCCTGTATCCGGGCCGTTTGCTTGATACTGTCGGACATTTCCTGGCACCGCTGAAAATGGTGGCTCTGGCTGCGCTGGGTATCGCTGCACTGCTGTGGCCTGCCGGTCAGCCAATGCCTGCTGTCGGTGCTTACCAGACCGTTCCTTTCTCCAGTGGCTTTGTAAATGGCTATCTGACCATGGATACGCTGGGTGCGCTGGTGTTCGGTATCGTTATTGTTAATGCCGCGCGTTCCCGTGGTGTATCTGATGCGAAATTGCTGACCCGTTATACCGTTCTTGCCGGTCTGATCGCTGGTCTGGGACTGATGCTGGTTTATCTGAGCCTGTTCAAACTCGGCGAAAACAGCGCCTCGCTGGTGCCGGATGCGACCAACGGTGCGGTTATCCTGCATGCTTACGTCGCTCATACTTTTGGTAGTGTTGGCAGCTTCTTCTTAGGTGCGCTGATTTTCATCGCCTGTATGGTGACAGCGGTTGGCCTGACCTGCGCCTGTGCGGAATTTTTTGCCCAATATCTGCCGCTGTCTTACAAAACGCTGGTATTCATTCTGGGTCTGTTCTCCATGCTGGTGTCCAACCTCGGGTTGAGCCATCTGATCCAGATTTCTGTGCCGGTACTGACGGCTATTTATCCGCCATGTATCGCGCTGGTTGTGCTGAGCTTTACCCTGCGCTGGTGGAACAGCACCACACGTATTGTGGCGCCGGTCATGGTAGTGAGCCTGGTGTTCGGCATTGTTGACGGTATTAAGGCTTCTGCTTTTGCTGATCTGATGCCAGCCTGGACCGCGAACCTGCCACTGGCTGCGCAAGGTCTTGCCTGGTTACCACCGTCATTATTAATGCTGGTACTGGTCGGGATTTATGACAAAATCAGCGGCCCGCGCAGCGTCACCGCGCACCAATGATTATCGGGTGAATGTTCGAAGACCAGAAAGAATGATCGTCTGAAGAATATTTAGCCAATCAGGCCACGGAGAACCCTTCCGTGGCTTTTTCATTGGCAGGCTAAAAGTCATTTTTTAGAATACGATTTTTGATAGTTAAAAAACAACACGGGTTAATGCACATGCAGCAAGAAGCTGAACAACCAACAGCGCAGAACGAAGCGCCGGGCACGAAGTTAAAACGTGGCCTGACAACGCGCCATATTCGCTTTATGGCACTGGGATCAGCCATCGGAACCGGACTATTTTATGGCTCGGCAGATGCCATCAAAATGGCGGGGCCGAGTGTATTGCTGGCGTATCTGGTCGGTGGGATCATCGCGTTTATCATCATGCGCGCCCTCGGTGAGATGTCCGTTCACAACCCGCAGAGCGGTTCATTCTCCCGTTATGCGCAGGATTATCTCGGGCCGATGGCGGGTTACATCACCGGCTGGACGTATTGTTTCGAAATCCTGATCGTTGCCATTGCTGATGTGACGGCATTCGGCATTTATATGGGCGTCTGGTTCCCGGATGTGCCGCAATGGACCTGGGTGCTCAGCGTGGTGCTGATTATCGGCGCAATCAATCTGGTCAGCGTGAAAGTCTTCGGCGAGCTGGAGTTCTGGTTCTCCTTCTTCAAAGTACTGACCATCATCATCATGATCGTGGCAGGCTTTGGCATTATTTTCTGGGGCATTGGTAACGGCGGACAGGCGACCGGTATCCACAATCTGTGGAGCAACGGCGGCTTCTTCAGCCAGGGTATCATGGGGACGATTCTGTCGCTCCAGCTGGTGATGTTTGCTTACGGCGGCATTGAGATCATCGGCATCACAGCCGGTGAAGCTGAGAATCCAAAGCAATCCATTCCGAAAGCCATCAACTCTGTTCCGCTGCGTATTCTGGTGTTTTACGTGGGTACGCTGTTTGTGATTATGTCCATTTTCCCATGGAATCAGGTGGGTACGCAGGGCAGTCCGTTCGTTCTGACCTTCCAGCATATGGGCATTACGGCGGCAGCGGCTATTCTCAATTTCGTGGTGATCACCGCGTCGCTTTCTGCCATTAACAGTGACGTGTTCGGCGTGGGCCGCATGCTGCACGGTATGGCAGAGCAGGGACAGGCACCGAAAATGTTCAGCAAGGTTTCGCGTCTGGGGACGCCGTGGGTCACTGTCCTGGTGATGATGGCGGCGCTGCTGGTGGCGGTTTACCTGAACTACATCATGCCGTCAAACGTGTTCCTGGTGATCGCGTCTCTGGCGACGTTCGCAACTGTCTGGGTGTGGATTATGATCCTGTTCTCCCAGATTGGTTTCCGTCGCAAGCTGAGCAAACAGCAGGTTAAAGAACTGGAGTTTCCGCTGCGTGGCGGTGTTTACACCTCCGTGTTCGGTATCATTTTCCTGGTGTTCATCATTGGCCTGATTGGTTACTTCCCGGATACCCGTATTTCGCTGTATGTCGGGATGATTTGGGTTGTGGCGCTGCTGGTCGGTTATGCCTTTAAACTGCGCAATGACCGCAAAAAACAAGCGCTGGCGCTGAACAACAAAGCGTAAGCAAGCACTTACCTTCCGGTAAAGAAAAGCCCCCGGGATCTGATGATCCCGGGGGCTTTTTACTGTTTATAAATTTTATTAACGAAATCATTCTGGCTATATCAAGGCGGCAACTGAGTACATCCCCGGGAGCTTACACAGGTAAGTGACCGGGGTGAATGAAGGCAGCCAACGCAGAAATAGCGTGAAGGATGCCGGTTAATAGCCGATGGCCGCACCTGCGGGGCGTCGCACATCATTCGCGCCGTACAGATAACCTTCGCGCACCTTGCCTGAAACTGCCGAGTCATTACCTGAGGTCGCGGATGTCACGCCAGCGGCACCCGGTAATCCCACCATAATCAGCTCTGCGGCACCCCACGGCGTTTGTTCCACCATTTTGTAACCCATCTTCTGCAGGATGTTCAGGCTGTCCTGTGAAACGCCGCGCTGCTCGTAATAGACTTCATCCGGCAACCACTGATGATGAATACGTGGCGCATTCACCGCTTCCTGCGGTGGCATACCGTGGTCGATAACATTCAGCGCCGTTTGCAGAGTGATGGTGATGATGCGCGAACCGCCAGGCGAGCCGAGAACCATGAAGGTTTTGCCGTCTTTGGTCACTAAACTCGGACTCATAGACGATAGTGGGCGCTTACCGGGGGCGATTGCGTTTTTAACGCCCTGCACCAGGCCGAAGAGGTTTTTCTCACCGACTTTGGTGGTGAAGTCATCCATTTCATCATTAAGGAAGAAACCGGTTCCTGGCGCGATGACCACAGAGCCAAACAAGCCATTAATGGTGTAAGTGGTTGAGACGGCGTTACCCATTTTATCGACGATAGAGTAATGGGTGGTTTCCGGTTTCTCGTGCGGTTCCATCCCCGGCTGAACGGCTGTGGAAGGCGTGGCTTTATCTGCTTCTATTTTCTTACGAATTTCTTCGGCGTAGCTTTTACTGATCAGGCGGTCGATCGGGTTTTTCACAAATTCCGGATCGCCAAGATAGGTATTGCGGTCCATGTAAGCATGGCGCATGGCTTCGGTGAGCACGTGAATCGACGCCGCTGAGTTGAAGCCCATGCTCTTGATGTCGTAGCCCTCAACGATGTTGAGAATTTCACACATTGTCACTCCACCGGAGCTTGGCGGCGGTGCGGACACGAATTTATAGCCGCGATAGCTGCAGGTGATCGGCGCGTCCTCAGTGACTTTATAGTTCGCGAAATCTGCCGCTGTCAGGATACCGCCGCCTTTTTTCGAGGCCGCTTCCACTGCTGCCGGGATTTTGCCTTTATAGAAAGCATCCGGCCCGTGTTTTGAAATGGATTCCAGCGTATTGGCTAAATCGGTTTGAACCAGTTTATCGCCCGGCTGTAGTGCGCTGCCGTCTTTACGCAGGAAAATGCGCGCTGCCTCAGGATCTTCTTTGAAGCGGTCAACCTTGGTATCAAGAATATCGGTATCGGCGCGGGTCAGCACAAAGCCCTGACGGGCAAGTTCAATCGCCGGTGCCATCACCTGCTGGCGCGTCAGTTTGCCGTATTCCTTCTGCACCGTATCCAGGCCCAGTACTGTGCCCGGTACACCCGCCGCGAGATATCCGTACAGGCTGGCGCCTTTTTTCACATTCCCGTCTGCGTCCAGATACATATTGGCGCTGGCGGCGGCAGGTGCGGTTTCGCGGAAGTTAATGAAAGTGTCCTTGCCATCAGCAAGATGCACCGTCATGAAGCCTCCGCCGCCGATATTGCCACAACATGGGTTCACGACGGCCTGCGCGTAGCCAACGGCCACAGCGGCATCAATGGCGTTTCCGCCCATTTTTAGAATATCGACCCCGACCTGAGAGGCCAGATATTGCGAAGTGACAACCATGCCGTTTTTGGCTTCAACCGCAGGGCTGGACGCGGCGTACAGCGGAAAGCTGGTCAGCAAGGTCAGCGCGATGAGTGATTTCCGTAACATAGGGGCTCCTGTTTATTACCCTGTCTAATGAGTCATAACCTTCAGGTTATTGTGTGATAACGCTTTTTTTGGGTGTTTTATCCGATCAGAACTATGCAAACTGCACGCCATAATGACCGGAGTGGAACATTTTCAGCGTAGACGTAAAACAGGCAAAACGGGGAGGGGGAAGGGGAAATTGTGATCGTGTCGGATGGCAGGCAAAAAAAACGGCCAGCTTAGCTGACCGTTATTGACCTTGAAATCCGTGAAGGGATTACAGGTTTGACGCGTTTTCTGTCAGGTATTTAGCCACGCCGTCCGGAGAAGCGCCCATACCTTTTTTGCCTTTTTCCCACTGAGCCGGGCACACTTCGCCGTGCTCTTCGTGGAATTGCAGTGCGTCAACCATACGCAGCATTTCGTCGATGTTACGACCCAGTGGCAGATCGTTCACTACCTGGTGACGAACAACGCCTTCTTTGTCGATCAGGAAAGAGCCGCGCAGTGCAACGCCAGCGTCCGGATGTTCGATACCGTAGGCTTTCTGAATTTCGCGTTTGATGTCAGCAACCATCGCGTATTTAACAGGACCGATACCGCCTTTCTCAACAGGGGTGTTACGCCATGCGTTGTGAACGAACTCGGAGTCGAAGGACACGCCTACCACTTCTACGCCACGTTTCTGGAATTCTTCGTAACGGTGATCGAAAGCGATCAGCTCAGAAGGACAAACGAAAGTGAAGTCCATTGGCCAGAAGAAGATAACAGTAGGTTTGCCTGCAGTGTGTTTTTTGAAGTTGAAGTTTTCAACTACTTCGCCGCTACCGAGAACTGCTGCTGCGGTGAAGTCAGGGGCTGGACGAGTTACCAGAACCATAATATTACTCCTTATGAAACCCTTACGGGCGTCGTAGGTGAGAAGGAAGGGTGAACAAAACGACTGCCAGTATAGGGGCAACCCTCGGGTGAATAAACCCCATCGCACCAATCAATCAGATAGCATCCGGCTATCAGTCTTTGATGTAAGTCCCAAACTTTTTTAACAACAACCTTTTGGATTGCAGGGAATTGCGGATGGAATCACAAAATTCGCGGTGTTTGTCAGATTTGCCGGTCTTTCGCCTGTTGCATCATGACCGGATAAAACTGCCAAAAAAGCTGTTCGAGAGCATCGTAATTGAGCTCGATATCATGGAAAGAACCGGTCAGCGCGCCGAGTTTTGGCCGCCGGTTAGCCATGCCGCGCAATACGTCGCCAATAAAAGGCAGCACGGCATAACGTTCCATCCAGCGTTCCGGCCATAAATACGCATTCAGATTCTGGAAACGTTCCGGCATTTCAGGCAACTGCGGCTCGATTTCCTGCTGGCAGTCGTCAAGAAAATCTTCCAGCGACTGTTGCGGATGAATTGTAGCCCAGTGACGTGAGAGAAAATGATCCCAGACCACATCGAGCGTGATGGGCGCGACGCGGCGAAAATCTTCACGAAAATAGCTGCGGGCAATTTTCACTTCCGGCAGCGAATCGGTCATGGTATCTACGCGGCGATGCATGCGGATCCCGCTGACAATTTCAGCTGAATATTGTCCGTCAGGATTGCCGCGAACGAAGTCAGCCAGCAGGTTGCCGGTCAGGGAACTTTGAGCCAGTGAGGCCAGATGGAGGTGAGCGAGAAAATTCATGACGGCAGTATAACGCAGGAAAGTTGATCTCTGACAGGGCAGCGGATGCCTTTATTGACGCAGATGCTTGCAGGGGATGCCCCGTCCCTCTAGACTAAGCCGCCTGTTTTTGTCGTTAAGTGAAGTGAAAAGCCATGCGTGTTGACGATTTTTCTTTTGAACTCCCTGAATCCCTGATTGCGCGCTATCCGCAGACCCAGCGCAGCGGCTGTCGTTTGTTGTCTCTGGACGGGCCTAGCGGTGAGTTAACGCACGGCGTGTTCACCGATATTCTCGATAAAATCCATCCCGGCGATTTGCTGGTATTTAACAATACCCGCGTGATCCCGGCCCGGGTGTTTGGCCGTAAGGTCAGCGGCGGAAAAATTGAAGTGCTGGTTGAGCGTGTGCTCGATTCGCACCGCGTTCTGGCGCATGTGCGTGCGTCTAAATCGCCAAAACCGGGTGCAGAACTGCTGCTTGGTGATAAAGAAGATATTAAAGCGACGATGGTGGCGCGCCACGATACGTTGTTCGAGCTGGAATTTAATGAAGATCGTGATGTCTTTACTCTGCTCAACGAAATCGGCCATATGCCGCTGCCGCCTTATATCGACCGCCCTGATGAAGATGCTGACCGTGAACTGTATCAGACCGTCTACAGCGAACGTCCGGGTGCGGTAGCTGCGCCAACCGCTGGCTTGCATTTCGATGAGCCGCTGATGGATGCGCTGAAAGCCAAAGGTGTGGAGTTTGCTTTCGTCACACTGCACGTGGGAGCAGGGACTTTCCAGCCGGTTCGCGTGGACACCATTGAAGACCACATCATGCACGCTGAGTATGCCGAAGTGCCTCAGGAAGTCGTGGATGCGGTACTGGCGTGTAAAGCGCGCGGCAATAAAGTGGTGGCCGTGGGCACAACGTCTGTGCGTTCGCTGGAAAGTGCGGCGAAGGCCAGTGAAGATGCATTGATTGCGCCATTCTTCGGTGATACCAAAATCTTCATCTATCCGGGTTATCACTATCAGGTGATTGATTCCCTGATTACCAATTTCCACCTGCCTGAATCGACGCTGATCATGCTGGTGTCGGCGTTTGCCGGCTATAAAAATACGATGAATGCCTATCATCAGGCCGTCGCAGAGCAGTACCGTTTCTTTAGTTATGGGGATGCGATGTTCATCAACCGTAACCCGCTGGCGCCGCAGGAAGTGGTCGGACAGTAGCCTTTTTGTAATTACCGGTCCGGACGCACTCGGTGCATTCGGACTTTCTTTTCCGGGCATCATGCCACGGACTTAACCTCATCAGACTGTTTCTCTGATGCTGGAGGCAATGTGAAGTACGAATTAAGCACTACCGATGGCCGCGCACGTCGCGGACGTCTGGTCTTTGAACGTGGCGTCGTCGAAACCCCGGCATTTATGCCAGTGGGTACTTACGGCACCGTAAAAGGCATGACCCCGGAAGAAGTAAAGGAAACTGGCGCACAGATTTTGCTGGGTAACACTTTCCACCTGTGGCTGCGTCCGGGGCAGGAAATCATGAAGCTGCACGGCGACCTGCATGATTTCATGAACTGGCACGGCCCGATCCTCACCGATTCCGGCGGTTTCCAGGTATTCAGCCTGGGCGCGATGCGTAAAATCAAAGAAGAAGGTGTGCATTTCCGCAATCCGATCAACGGGGATCCTGTCTTCCTGAGTCCTGAAAAATCGATGGAAATCCAAAACGATCTTGGTTCGGACATCGTGATGATCTTCGACGAATGTACGCCTTATCCTGCTGACTGGGATTACGCAAAACGTTCTATGGAGATGTCTTTGCGCTGGGCAAAACGTAGCCGCGATCGCTTCAACGAATTGAATAATAAGAATGCTTTGTTCGGTATTATTCAGGGCAGCGTTTACGAAGATTTACGAGATGTATCATTAAAAGGGCTGGTAGATATCGGCTTTGATGGTTACGCTGTGGGCGGCCTGGCGGTAGGTGAGCCAAAAGAAGATATGCACCGTATCCTCGAACACGTTTGCCCGCAAATCCCGGAAGACAAACCTCGTTATCTGATGGGTGTCGGTAAACCGGAAGATTTGGTGGAAGGCGTGCGTCGCGGTATCGATATGTTTGACTGCGTGATGCCAACGCGTAATGCGCGAAATGGTCATCTTTTCGTGACCGATGGCATCGTGAAAATCCGAAATGCGAAGCATAAAGATGACACGTCAACGCTCGACGAACACTGTGATTGCTACACATGTCGCAATTACAGCCGCGCTTACTTGCATCATCTTGACCGTTGCAACGAAATTCTCGGTGCGCGGTTAAATACGATCCATAATCTGCGCTATTACCAGCGTCTGATGGCCGGTTTACGCCAGGCTATTGAAGAGGGTAAATTAGAAGCGTTTGTGACAGACTTCTACGAGCGTAAAGGCAAGCCTGTTCCGCCTTTAAACTTCTGATTTCTTTTTCGTATCGGCATCTTCGAAAGGGGGTGCCGATTTTATAATTTCTTGAACCGGCATTATGGGGTATTGTGCGAGACGTTTCATCGCCAGACTCCGGGTCGGATTCTCGGTTTGTATTACATCAATTTGCTTCACAACAACAATGAGGGAATTTAAATGAGTCTTTTCATTTCCGATGCAGTCGCAGCGACCGGCGCACCGTCACAGGGAAGTCCTTACTCTCTGGTTATCATGCTGGTGGTTTTTGGTCTAATCTTCTATTTCATGATCCTGCGCCCGCAGCAGAAACGTTCTAAAGAACACAAAAAACTGATGGACTCTATCGGTAAAGGTGACGAAGTCATGACCACCGGTGGTCTGATCGGTCGCGTAACTAAAGTAGCCGAAACCGGTTATGTGGTTATCGCACTGAACGACACCAACGAAGTGATGATCAAACGTGACTTCGTGGCAGCAGTTCTGCCAAAAGGCACGATGAAGTCTATCTAATTTTCGATTTTCCCGAAGGGAACTGCCGTGTTAAACCGTTATCCTGCGTGGAAGTATCTGATGTTGATCGTTGTGGTCATCGTCGGTTTGCTTTATGCACTTCCCAACCTTTATGGTGAGGATCCGGCTGTTCAAATCACTGGTGCTCGGGGTTCCGACGCCAGTGAAGCAACGCTGGACCAAGTCCGTAACGTATTAGATCAAAGCAAAATCCAGATCAAATCAGTTGCTCTGGAGAATGGCGCTATTCTTGCCCGTTTCAAAGACACGGATGTACAGCTCCGTGCACGTGAAGCGCTGACTGAAGCGCTGGGCGACAAGTTTGTTATTGCACTGAACCTCGCGCCGGCAACGCCGCGCTGGTTGAGCATGCTGGGCGCTGAGCCGATGAAGCTAGGCCTCGACTTGCGTGGTGGTGTTCACTTCCTGATGGAAGTGGATATGGATACCGCGCTGAGTAAGCTGCAAGAGCAAACGATGGACAACATGCGCAGCGACCTGCGCGACAAGAATATTCCTTATGCCACGGTGCGTAAGCTCGACAACTATGGCGTTGAAGTGCGTTTCCGCGATGCTGCTACCCGTGATTCTGCGGTCAGCTACCTGAGCCCACGTCACCGCGATTTAGTGATCACCAACAGCGGCGATAATGCAGCTCGCGTGGTGATGACTGATGCTCGCCTGAGTGAAGCGCGCGAGTATGCCGTTCAGCAAAACATCACTATCCTGCGTAACCGTGTCAACCAACTGGGTGTCGCCGAGCCGCTGGTACAGCGTCAGGGTGCTGACCGTATCGTGGTTGAGTTGCCGGGTATTCAGGATACTGCGCGTGCTAAAGAAATTTTAGGCGCGACCGCGACTCTGGAATTCCGTCTGGTAAACACCAATGTGGATGCTTCTGCTGCTTCAACCGGTCGTGTACCTGGCGACAGCGAAGTGAAAAACATGCGTGATGGCCGTCCGGTAGTTCTGTACAAACGCGTGATCCTGACCGGTGACCACATCACTGATTCTACATCCAGCATGGATGAGTACAATCAGCCGCAGGTTAACATCTCTCTCGACAGCGCTGGCGGTAACGCCATGTCTAACTTCACGAAGGATAACATCGGCAAACCGATGGCTACCCTGTTCGTGGAATATAAAGACAGCGGTAAGAAAGATGCGAATGGCCGTTCGATTCTGGCGAAACAGGAAGAAGTCATCAACGTGGCGACGATTCAGTCACGTCTGGGTAACAGCTTCCGTATCACCGGGGTGAATGATCCGAATGAAGCCCGTCAGCTGTCTCTGCTGCTGCGCGCCGGTGCGTTGATCGCGCCAATTCAGATTGTTGAAGAACGTACTATCGGCCCGACCTTAGGGATGCAAAACATCACTCAGGGTCTGGAAGCGTGCTTGTGGGGTCTGGTGGCATCTATTCTGTTCATGGTGGTTTGGTACCGTAAGTTCGGCATTATTGCCACGACTGCGCTGGTGGCTAACCTGATTCTGATTGTTGGGATCATGTCGCTGCTGCCGGGGGCAACGCTGACCATGCCGGGTATTGCCGGTATCGTGCTGACGCTGGCGGTAGCCGTCGACGCCAACGTACTGATAAACGAACGTATCAAGGAAGAGCTGAAGAACGGTCGTTCCGTTCAGCAGGCGATTCATGAAGGCTATAAAGGCGCGTTCTCCAGTATCGTCGATGCCAACATTACTACCCTGATCACGGCAATTATTCTTTATGCAGTGGGTACCGGTTCGATCAAAGGCTTTGCTATCACCACCGCTATCGGTGTGGCAACCTCGATGTTTACGTCGATCGTGGGAACCCGTGCAATCGTGAACCTGGTTTACGGCGGCAAACGCATTAAAAAGCTGTCTATCTGAGGAGTGCGTTGTGGCACAGCAACAACCATATACTGTTGAACAACTGAACTACGGCCGTAAAGTCATCGACTTTATGCGCTGGGACAACGTGGCCTTCTGTATTTCAGGCCTGTTGTTTATCGCTTCCGTCGCGATTATGGGTGTTCGCGGATTCAACTGGGGTCTGGACTTCACTGGCGGTACCGTCATTGAAATCAGCCTCAGTCAGCCCGCTAACCTCGACGACATGCGCGCCGATCTGGAAAAAGCAGGATTCAAGGATCCTGTTGTTCAGAACTTTGGCAGCAGCCGTGACGTGATGGTTCGCCTTCCGCCTGTTTCCGGTAATGCCGGTCAGGAACTGGGGAATAAAGTCCTTAGCCTGGTAAACGCTGATATCGACAAAGACGCCACCGTAAAACGTGTCGAGTTTGTGGGTCCGAGCGTGGGTAACGATCTGGCGCAGGCTGGCGGCATGGCGCTGCTGATGGCGCTGATTTGTATCCTGATTTACGTCGGGTTCCGTTTTGAATGGCGACTGGCGCTGGGTGCAGTAATCGCACTGGCGCACGACGTGATCATCACCATGGGCGTATTGTCGCTGTTCAGGATCGAAATTGATCTGACCATTATCGCGTCCCTGATGTCGGTTATCGGTTACTCGCTGAATGACTCCATCGTGGTGTCGGACCGTATTCGTGAAAACTTCCGCAAAATTCGTCGCGGTAACTCTTACGAAATCATGAACGTGTCCCTGACCCAGACGTTAAGCCGTACCATTATGACCTCAGCAACCACGCTGATGGTGGTACTGATGCTCTATATCTTTGGCGGTGCGTTGCTGGAAGGCTTCTCTCTGACCATGTTGATTGGTGTGTCAATTGGTACTGTTTCGTCAATCTACGTGGCGTCTGCGCTGGCTCTGAAACTGGGCATGAAGCGTGAACACATGTTGCAGCAGAAAGTGGAAAAAGAGGGCGCAGATCAGCCTTCGATTCTTCCGTAATTTGCCGATGGTTCAGCTACCGACCTGAAAACAAAAACCCCGCGATGCGGGGTTTTTTTTGGTTTGTAATTCGCTGCTGCTATTTAGCCACGACAGGCGTTGTGGCAGTCGCTACGACCGGCTGTGCCGCCACGATATTATGCAGGTGTACAAATCCCAGCGTGTCGACAGTCACCTGATTAAACTTCACCTCGACGGTTTTCACCGGCCCCGGTAATAAATCTGGCTCGACGGTAATCGTCTGGGTTTGCATATCGACGGTCAGCGGTTTGCCGGTGACCGGATCCAGCTGTCCCCAGCTTAAAGAAGCCGTAAACGGCGGCAATGGCTGACCGGAGGTGTTTTTGATTTCAAGCACGGCCTGAATGCCGGTGGCATCGGGTGCGACGCGGGTCAGCTGAACTTCCAGCTGGCCGATATCACTTTTCAGCAGCGCGGCGCTTTTCGCTGCCGGCAATAAATACACGCCATTTGATGACTGGCGGTTAAGCGTGGTCTGCTGCTCCAGCGCGATGGCCAGATCTGTCAGGCGTTGCAGTTTTTGATTGAGCTGACCCACTTCCGTTTTAAGTTCCGGCATTTGAGGATTTTGCTTCGCGCAGCCCGCCAGACTGAATAACGCGGCACAGGCCAGTAAAAATCGCGGGTGTTTCGTCATATCAGAGACTTCCTTTCATCTGCCCGTTGAAACATTCCGTCCGGGCACCAATATAGATAACTAAGTTTAACCCGATGTCGATGAAAGTAGCGACAGCCTTTGTTGTCGGCACACTTCGGGTTAAACTAATGTCCAATTGAGTTCGCGATCAGGAAGTGCTATGCATTGCCCATTTTGTGCCGCTGTTGATACTAAAGTCATCGATTCCCGTCTGGTAGGCGATGGATCGCAGGTTCGCCGCCGCCGTCAGTGTCTGGTGTGCCATGAGCGTTTCACCACCTTTGAAGTGGCTGAACTGGTGATGCCACGCGTCATTAAAAGCAATGAAGTTCGCGAACCTTTCAACGAAGACAAGCTGCGTGGTGGTTTTCTCAAAGCGCTGGAAAAACGCCCGGTCAGCTCTGATGATGTCGAAACGGCCATCAGTCACATTAAGTCGCAACTGCGCGCAACCGGCGAACGTGAAATCCCGGCCAAGATGATCGGCAATCTGGTGATGGACGCCCTGAAAGGGCTGGATAAAGTCGCTTATATTCGCTTCGCATCGGTGTATCGCAGCTTCGAAGATATCCGTGAATTTGGTGAAGAGATCGCCCGTCTTCAGGACTAAGGAAAGCTGATGCTGTCTGACCAACCGTCTTCTGTTCAAAATCTTTCTGATGAATCACCTGCTGATGAACGCTATATGGCGCGCGCTTTCGAACTGGCGCGTCTCGGGCGTTTTACCACCACGCCCAATCCTAATGTGGGTTGCGTCATTGTATTAAATGGCGAAATCGTCGGCGAAGGCTATCATTTGCGTGCCGGTGAACCGCACGCCGAAGTCCATGCTTTGCGCATGGCCGGTGAGAAAGCCCGCGGCGCGACTGCCTACGTAACCCTAGAGCCTTGCAGCCATCACGGGCGCACACCGCCTTGTGCCGATGCCTTGCTGACCGCCGGTGTCAGCCGCGTGGTCGCCGCGATGCAGGATCCGAATCCGGAAGTCGCCGGTCGCGGTTTATACCGCCTTAAACAGAATGGTATTGACGTCAGCCACGGGCTGATGCATTCCCAGGCAGAAGCCGTAAACCTCGGTTTTCTCAAACGCATGCGTACAGGTTTTCCTTACGTGCAGCTGAAAATGGGCGCGTCTCTGGATGGGAGGACGGCGATGGCCTCCGGCGAAAGCCAGTGGATCACGTCTCCGGCAGCCCGTGCGGATGTTCAGCGTTTTCGTGCTGAAAGCTCGGCCATTCTGAGCACCAGCGCCACCGTGCTGGCCGATAATCCTTCGCTGAATGTACGCTGGAGCGAGCTGGGCAGCGAAGTGCAGGCGATCTATCCCGAGGGAAATCTGCGTCAGCCGCTGCGTATCATTCTCGACAGCCAGAATCGTGTCACACCGCAGCATCAGCTGGTGAATATTCCTGGTGATGTCTTGCTGGCGCGCCTTGAAGCCGATTCGCAGGTCTGGCCGGAGTCAGTCGAACAATGGCGCGTGGCCGGGCGCGATAACCGTATTGATCTGGTTCTGCTGATGATGCAGCTGGCAAAACGCCAGATAAACGCCATCTGGGTGGAAGCGGGCGCGCAGCTGGCCGGCGCCTTATTACAAGCGGGTCTGGTTGATGAATTAATCGTTTATATGGCGCCTAAGTTATTGGGTAATAATGGGCGAGCACTTTGCGAGTTGCCCGGTTTGCAACATCTGACTGATGCGCCGGAGTTTGCTTTCAGCGATATCCGCCAGATTGGCCCTGACTTACGTTTACGCCTGAAACCGGTGTACTGAGAATTTTACTCCCCCCTGATGGAATGACGTTAAAAGCGCATGTCCAGACAGGGTAATTTTATGATAGAATCCGCCCCCCTGCGGCTGGGGTTGAGAAACTCCTGAACCCACTTTAAGGAAAACTATGAACGTTATCGAAGGTGTTGTAGCCACGCCTAACGCGCGCGTAGCCATCGCGATTGCTCGTTTTAACAACTTTATCAACGACAGCCTGCTTTCCGGCGCTGTTGATGCGTTAAAGCGTATCGGTCAGGTCAGCGATGACAACATCACCGTAGTCTGGGTCCCGGGCGCATACGAATTGCCTCTGGCAACTCGTGCACTGGCTGAAAGCGGTAAATTTGACGCGGTTGTTGCACTTGGCACCGTGATCCGCGGGGGCACTGCCCACTTTGAATTTGTAGCGGGCGAATGCAGCTCTGGCCTGTCCAGCGTTGCCATGAACAGCGAAATCCCGGTTGCCTTTGGCGTGCTGACCACAGAAAGCATTGAACAAGCCATCGAACGCGCAGGGACAAAAGCCGGTAACAAAGGTGCAGAAGCTGCACTGACCGCGCTTGAAATGATTAATGTTATCAAGGCTATTAAGGCCTGAATCTAGTTAAGGGGAAATCCGTGAAACCTGCTGCTCGTCGCCGCGCCCGTGAATGTGCCGTTCAGGCGCTTTACTCCTGGCAGTTGTCGAAAAATGACATCGCCGATGTTGAATTAGAATTCCTGACCGAGCAGGATGTCAAAGACGTAGACATTGCCTATTTCCGCGAACTGCTGGCTGGTGTAGCAAACAGTGCTGAGAAACTCGATGCACTGATGGCGCCATACCTGTCCCGCCAGCTGGATGAACTGGGCCAGGTGGAAAGAGCGATTTTGCGTCTGGCTCTGTTTGAGCTGAGCAAACGCCAGGACGTCCCTTACAAAGTGGCGATCAACGAAGCCATTGAACTGGCGAAAACTTTTGGTGCGGAAGACAGCCATAAGTTCGTCAACGGTGTGCTGGATAAAGCAGGCCCGCATATTCGTAAAAAATGATCATCAAAAAAGTGCCGGCTTCAGTCACAAATGGCGACAGTCATTTTCGCCTGAATACCGCCTCTGTTGATAATCTGGTGATGTCACCTGGTTTATCTTTTGTGTGACACCCCTCTTAAGGCCGGATTTCCGGCCTTAAGTCATTCTAACGATTTGGAAATGTACTATGTCATGCGGCGAATTTGATGTAATCACTCGCTACTTTAACCGTTACAGAACCGCCCGACAGGACGTTCATTTAGGCATTGGTGATGATTGTGCCTTACTGACGGTTGGCGAGAAGCAGCTGTTAGCAGTCAGTACCGACACTCTGGTTGAAGGCATTCATTTTCTAAAAACGATTTCACCGGCCGATTTGGGCTATAAAGCGCTGGCGGTAAACCTCAGTGATCTGGCCGCGATGGGCGCTGATCCTGCCTGGGTTTCTCTGGCACTGACGTTGCCGGAAGTGAACACCGACTGGCTGCAGGCATTCAGCGACAGTCTGTTTGATCAACTTAATTATTACGGCATGCAGCTGATTGGCGGTGACACCACCCGCGGTCCGCTGAGCATGACGTTAACCATTCAGGGGCTGGTACCCGCAGGGCGCGCATTAACCCGTTCCGGCGCCGGTATTGGTGACTGGATTTTCGTGACCGGAACGCTGGGTGACAGCGCAGCGGGGCTCGCCATTCTGCTGGAACAGCTGAATGTGACGGAGTCCGATACCCGTGAATTCCTGCTCAAACGTCATCTTCGGCCGTCGCCGCGCGTGTTGCAGGGTCAGGCATTGCGTGATTTGGCAACCTCCGCTATCGATCTCTCTGACGGGCTGATTTCGGATCTTAAACATATACTGAATGCCAGTGAATGCGGTGCTCGCCTCGATCTCGATGCCATCCCGTTATCTGCCGCATTAAAGAATGTCACGGATCCTGAGCAGGCGCTGAAATGGGCACTGACCGGTGGCGAAGATTACGAGCTTTGCTTTACCGTCCCGGAAATCAACCGTGGCGCGCTGGATGTAGCGCTGAGCCATCTGGGTGTTGATTTCACCTGTATCGGGCAGATTGCGCCGCTGTCTGAAGGGATTAAATTTTTGCGTTCAGGCGCACCGGTAGAACTTGAATGGCAGGGTTTTGATCACTTTGCCGCAGAGGAATTGCTGTGAATATTGGCCGTAAAAAACGCCCAGCCGGGTATAAAGGCAAAACCGGTGATCCGGTTCAGGACATGGCTGCGGCCAAAAAACGTTTAAATCTGCGTAATCCCTGGCATTTGCTGGCGACCGGTTTTGGCAGCGGATTATTCCCGGTCGGGCCGGGCACCGCAGGTTCCATCGCCGCGATCCCATTCTGGATTGTTATGACGTACCTGCCGTGGCAGGTCTATTCCATGATCGTCATGTTCAGTATCTGTATCGGCGTGTATCTCTGCCGTCAGACCGCGCGCGACATGCGGGTTCATGACCACGGCAGCATCGTGTGGGATGAATTTGTTGGCATGTGGATCACGCTGATGGCGATCCCTGTGAATGACTGGCGCTGGGTGTTGATCGGCTTTATCGTTTTCCGCGTACTGGATATCTGGAAACCCTGGCCGATCCGCTGGTTTGACCGCAACGTGCAGGGCGGAATGGGCATCATGATCGATGATGTCGTCGCCGGTGTATTGGGTGCGGCGATCATCTATCTGATCGGGCATCACTGGCCGCTTGGTTTGTTCTGATCTGCATTAAAGAGCAGTAAAAAGGCGTTGCCAGGTTTGCCCTGACAACGCCTTTTTTATGACTTCACATGACTTCACATGACTTCACATGACTTCACATGACTTCACATTTGTTCAAATCACTTCGGATCATTTGAAACCGGTGGCTTCGTGCGGCACATAGGCCATTTCCAGTTCAGCGATTTCTTCAATGGAGAGTTTTATCTCCAGTGCGGCGACAGCATCTTCCAGATGAGCTGCGCGTGAAGCGCCGATAATCGGGGCCGTTACCACGTGCTTACTCAGGATCCACGCCAGTGCGATCTGCGCGCGCGGTACGCCGTGATCTTCGGCAATTTTACCCACACGTTCAGCGATTTTACCGTCAGCTTCATCGGTAGCGTCGTACAACGTTTTGGCAAAATTGTCGGAAACTGAACGTGCAGTGGTTTCTCCCCACGGACGGGTCAGTTTGCCGCGTGCCAGCGGACTCCACGGCAACACCGCGATATTCCTTTCCAGACACAGCGGATACATTTCGTTTTCTTCTTCACGCTGGATCAGATTGTATTGATCCTGCATCGACACAAAGCTCGCCCAGCCATTTTGCGCTGAGACATCCAGCGCCTGTTTAAACTGATGCGCATGCATGGATGACGCACCGATAAAGCGTGCCTTACCGGCTTTCACGACGTCGTTCAGCGCTTCCAGCGTTTCCTCAATCGGCGTTTCGTAATCCCAGCGATGGATTTGCAGCAGGTCGACATATTCCATGCCAAGGCGGCGCAGGCTGTCATCGATAGATTGCATAATCGAGGCGCGCGACAGTCCCGGCTTCAGGCCAGTGACCGCGTTATAGACTTTGGTGGCGACGACAATCTCATCGCGTTTTGCGAAGCCTTTCAGGGCGCGACCGACGATTTCTTCACTGCTGCCGTCGGAATAACTGTTGGCGGTGTCAAAGAAATTGATACCCGCGTCGAGTGCCTGCTTAATGATCGGGCGGCTGCTTTCTTCGGGCAGCGTCCAGGCATGAGTTCCGCGATCGGGTTCGCCAAACGTCATACAGCCCAGACACAGGCGTGAGACGTTCAGACCGGTTTTTCCTAAGGTGGTGTATTGCATGACATCTCCTGGTAAACACAAGTTGATTTCAGAAGCCGTGGAAAATGATTAGCTTGCTATAACTGTAGCTCACAGAACGAGATGAACGTGTGACAAAGAAGGGAGTGGGGAAGGAAATTCCCCTCTTTCAGACTAAAAGAGGGGAGGATAATCAGGCCAGCCAGTCGGTGATCTGACGGTCGATGCCTTCGGCATCCAGCCCTACATCATGACGGATTTCGTCCTGCGTGCCCTGCGGGACAAAGCTGTCCGCCAGACCGATATTCAGCACCGGCACCAGGATACGCTTAGACATCAGCAGTTCGTTCACGCCGCTGCCTGCGCCGCCCATGATGGCGTTTTCTTCAAGCGTGACCAGCACTTCATGGCTGGCGGCCAGTTCCTGAATTAACGCGTCATCCAGCGGTTTCACAAAGCGCATATCCACCACGGTGGCGTTACGTTTTTCTGCCGCAGCCAGCGCTTCCGGCAGCAATGTACCAAAGTTGAGGATCGCGACTTTCTCGCCTTCACGGCGCACCACGCCTTTACCGATGGGCAATGACGCCAGCGGTTCACAGGTGGCACCCGTCCCGTTACCACGCGGATAACGCACGGCAACCGGCCCGCTGTTATGGTGATAACCGGTATGCAGCATCTGACGACATTCGTTCTCGTCGCTCGGCGTCATGATGGTCATGTTCGGGATGCAGCGCAGGAAAGAGAGATCGAATGCGCCCTGATGCGTTTGTCCGTCGGCACCGACGATACCGCCGCGATCGATGGCAAACAGCACCGGCAGATTCTGGATCGCCACATCGTGGATCACCTGATCGTAAGCCCGTTGCAGGAATGTCGAGTAGATTGCGACGATCGGTTTGTATCCGCCAATTGCCAGACCGGCGGCAAATGTCACCGCGTGCTGCTCGGCAATCGCCACATCGAAATACTGTTGCGGGTATTCACGCGAGAAACGCACCATGCCCGAGCCTTCACGCATCGCTGGCGTGACTGCCATCAGCTTGCTGTCTTTGGCGGCGGTTTCGCACAACCAGTCACCGAAAATCTTCGAATACGTTGGCAGACCTTCTTTGCTTTTCGGCAGTGTGCCGGAAGCCGGATCGAATTTCGGCACCGCATGGAAACTGATCGGATCTTTTTCGGCGGGCTCGTAGCCTTTGCCTTTTTTGGTCATGATATGCAGCAACTGCGGCCCTTTCAGGTCGCGCATATTTTTCAGCGTCTGCACCAGCGCCACCACGTCGTGACCATCCACTGGCCCGATATAGTTAAAGCCGAGTTCTTCAAACAGCGTGCCCGGCACCATCATGCCTTTCAGATGTTCTTCGGTACGGCGCACCAGTTCTTTAATCGGTGGCAAGCCGGAAAGGACTTTCTTACCGCCTTCACGCAGTCGCGAATACAGTTTGCCGGACAAGAGCTGTGCCAGATGATTATTCAGCGCGCCGACGTTTTCGGAAATCGACATTTCGTTGTCGTTGAGGATAACCAGCATGTCGGGTTTGATATCGCCCGCATGGTTCATCGCTTCAAACGCCATACCCGCGGTGATCGCGCCGTCGCCAATCACGCACACAGTGCGGCGGCCTTTGCCTTCACGCTCGGCAGCCACAGCCATTCCCAGACCTGCACTGATGGACGTCGATGAGTGACCCACGGACAACGTGTCGTATTCGCTTTCACCGCGCCACGGGAACGGGTGCAGACCGCCTTTCTGGCGGATGGTAGAAATACGGTCACGGCGGCCGGTCAGAATTTTGTGCGGATAGGCCTGATGGCCGACATCCCAGACAACGTGGTCGAATGGCGTGTTGTAGACATAATGCATCGCAACGGTCAGTTCCACCGTTCCCAGACCGGACGCAAAGTGTCCGCTGGACTGGCTGACGCTGGCCAATAAATATTGGCGCAGTTCATCGCAGAGCTTAGGCAGACTCTCTTTAGGGAGTGAGCGGAGATCTTCAGGATCCTCCGCCAGCGCCAGTGTCGGGTATTTGGCTAATTCAAGACTCATCAGTTGCTCATAGTAAGTTTAATTATCGCGTTCAATGATAAAGCTGGCTAACGCGAGAAGTGGCGCGGTGTTGTAAGAAAGTGCTGCCAGCTGATCCAGTGCGGAAACGGCTTCCTGATACAGGTCCATGGCCTTGGCCTTAGCGCCGTCCAGCCCCAGCAGGGCAGGGTAGGTACTTTTTCCCAGCTGCTGATCAGCGCCCTGGCGTTTACCAAGTGTGGCGGTATCGCCAACCACGTCCAAAATATCGTCCTGGACCTGAAACGCCAAGCCAATGGCTTGCGCGTAGTTATCCAGTATAGGCAAAACGGCGCGTCCGGTTTCACCGGCAGCCAGCGCACCCATGCGTACCGCGGCGCGGATCAGCGCACCGGTTTTATGACGGTGAATTTTTTCTAACGCTTCAAGACCGACCTGCTGACCTTCAGCGGCCAAATCCAGAGCCTGACCGCCACACATGCCGCTGGCACCGCTGGCGCTGGCCAGTTCGGAAATCATCGCCAGACGATCTTTTACCGCGACGTCTGGCATTTCACTGTCAGCCAGAATTGAGAATGCGAGCGTCTGCAGCGCATCACCGGCCAGAATCGCATTGGCTTCGCCAAATTTAATGTGGCAGGTCGGCTGGCCGCGACGTAAATCGTCGTCGTCCATCGCCGGTAAATCATCGTGGATCAGGGAATACGCGTGGATACATTCCACGGCCGCCGCGGGTGCATCAAGATTCTTTAAATCAAGGCTGAACAACTGACCGCTGGCGTAAACCAGATACGGGCGCAGACGTTTACCGCCCAGCAGCGCGCCGTAACGCATCGCCTCAACCAGCGGTAAATCTGCCAGTGGCTGTGCGCTGACATACGCCGTTAAGACTTCATCCACACGCTTTTGCTTCGCGCGCAGCTCATGCGTAAACCCGTCAGCACCGGAAAAGGAAATCGCTTCAGACATGACCAGTTACTCGGCTTCTGGGGTGAACGGGGTCAGCGGAGCATCGTTGTCGCTGTCGAGCAGGATCTGAACACGTTGTTCTGCCTGTTGCAGCTTTTGCTGTCCCTGACGCGCCAGCTGGACGCCTTGCTCAAATTCGTTAAGTGCGTCTTCCAGAGGCAGCTCGCCTGATTCGAGGCGGGAAACGATCTGTTCAAGTTCGGCCAGAGCCGTTTCAAAATTGGCAGGTGGTGCAGATTTTTTTGGCATAATTCTCTTTTAATATCGTTGATCAGACTGGATGATCGAAGTACTGAGGCGGCAGAGTCAGCGCTCGGCCTCAAGAGACATTCCTGTTCAGCATGACATCTGCTGCAGGGTTTTGTGCACAGAGTACCCATTTTAAGTGATATACTCTGCGCCGCAGATATTATTGCTAAGCCCAATGTGACACATATCGACCATTTGGCTTAGCAATAATAGGATCCTAGATCCTTATTCAGCGACTTACTACCCCGTTTTTTCACCCGCTAACAAAAGACTGCCATGAAGTTTATCATTAAATTGTTCCCTGAAATCACCATCAAGAGCCAATCTGTGCGTTTGCGCTTCATTAAGATCCTCTCAAGCAGCATTCGCAATATCGTGCGACCGCATGATGAGACGCTGGCGGTGGTTCGCCACTGGGATCATATCGAAGTTCGCAGCAAAGACGAAAGCAAACACGACCTGATCCAGGAATTGCTCTGCCGCATTCCGGGCATCCGTTATGTTGAAGAAGTCGAAGACCGTCCTTATACCGACGTTCACAATATCTTCGAGCAAACGCTGGAAGCTTATCGTTCTGAAGTAGAAGGCAAAACTTTCTGCGTGCGCGTTAAACGTCGTGGTAAACATGACTTCACGTCGACCGAAGTAGAACGCTATGTCGGCGGCGGTCTGAATCAGCACATCGAATCGGCAAAAGTCAGCCTGAAAGATCCGCAAGTGACGGTGAAACTGGAAATCAACGACGATCAACTGGTGCTGGTGAAAAGTCGCCTCGAAGGTCAGGGCGGTTACCCGATTGGCACGCAGGAAGATGTGATCTCGCTGATTTCCGGCGGTTTCGATTCCGGCGTATCCAGTTATATGCTGATGCGTCGCGGTTGTCGTGTGCATTACTGCTTCTTTAATCTCGGCGGTGCAGCGCACGAAATCGGCGTGAAGCAGGTGGCGCATTATCTTTGGAACCGTTTCGGCAGCTCACACCGCGTCCGCTTTATCTCCGTCGATTTCGAACCGGTAGTGGGTGAAATCCTCGAAAAAGTCGAAGACGGCCAGATGGGCGTCGTCCTGAAACGTATGATGGTACGCGCGGCATCTTCCATTGCTGAGCGCTATGGCGTGCAGGCACTGGTGACCGGCGAAGCGCTGGGCCAGGTATCCAGCCAGACGCTGACTAACCTGCGTCTGATCGACAACGTTTCTGACACACTGATCCTGCGTCCGCTGATTTCTCACGATAAAGAGCACATCATCAAGATTGCCCGTGAAATCGGTACCGAAGATTTTGCGAAAACCATGCCGGAATATTGCGGTGTGATTTCGAAAAGTCCGACGGTGAAAGCCGTGAAAGCCAAAATTGAAGCCGAAGAAGCGATGTTCGATTTCGATGTACTGGATAAAGTGGTCAGTGAAGCGCGAAACGTCGATATTCGCGAAATTGCCGCGCAGGCCGCAGAAGTGGTGCCGGAAGTAGAAACCGTGGCCGAGTTTACTTCAACGGATATCGTGCTGGATGTACGCGCACCGGATGAAGTAGAAGCGCAGCCGCTGGCGCTGGAAAACGTTGAAGTGAAGCCATTAGCGTTTTACAAGCTGGCGACACAGTTTGGCGATCTGGACCAGAGCAAAACCTATCTGCTGTATTGCGATCGTGGCGTGATGAGTCGTTTGCAGGCGCTGTATCTGAAAGAGCAAGGTTTCGATAACGTTAAGGTATATCGTCCTTAACAAGCGTACCTTCTATAAAAAAGGGGTTCAGCCATGCTGAGTCCCTTTTTTGTTTGCTCAAATTATTCCCGGTATCTTGTGGCTCAGGATTCCCGTGCACCTTCATCGGTATAATTGTAGATACCCGGTGCGAGAACCAGCTGAGCGGCAATTTCGGCGGCTTTTGTTTTTCCCAGCAGCAGATCGATAATCTTCAGGGCGAATTCCATCGATGTTCCCGGTCCCTGGCTGGTGAGCAGATTCACGCGTGGATCAAAAATTACCCGGCGATCGGACCATTTGTTCGGGTCGATTTTATCTTTTAAGCCCGGAAAACCGGTCATATTGCCGACCGGGAATAAATCATGATATTCCAGTACCAGCGCGGGTGCGGCGCAGATAGCGGCAACAATTTTACCGCTGACGTGCATCTGGCGGACTTTCTCTACCAGCAGCGGACTTTCGCTGAAACAGGTCGCACCGCCGAGACCGCCGGGCAATACAATCACATCATGATCTTCATCCGCGACATCCACCAGCGCGACGTCGGCCAGAATGCGCACGCCACGCGAGCAGCGGATCTCAAGATTTCCATCACCGGCGACGCTGGCGGTGGTAACGTTAATGCCCGCCCGCACCAGCAAATCAATCGCAGTAACGGCTTCTATTTCTTCGCTACCAGGTGCCAGGCAGACCAGAACTGACGCGCTCATAATCGTTTTCCTTTCTCTTAATCTGTTCAAATAAGCGGGTATTGACCGGCAGGGTCAGACCGAATTTGCGCCCGCGACGCAGAAGATAGCCGGTGATGTAATCAATTTCGGTATGACGCTGGTTGCGGATATCCTGCAACATCGATGAATGGTTGGCGGAGGTCGATTCAATCACCTGATAGACAAAGCTGAGCAACGATTCTCTGTGGATTTCGACGCCTTCAATCGCCATCACCTGTGCCACTTCCTGACAAATTTGTTCAATCTGATCGGCATACGCTACCAGGTCGCCGTTGGTACAATCATACAAAGCTGTCAGCGGATTAATCACACAGTTCACTGCCAGTTTATTCCACAGTGATGGCTTAATGTTGTCATGCCAGGCGACGTCCGGTAAGGCGTTATGCAGTGTATCCGCCAGAGAACTCAGCGCCGCACCTCGGGGTGTCACCGGGCCGATGTGCGTCGCTCCGGCAGCCACATGGACAATTGCATTGCCTTCATGTCGCGCCGCGTGGGTTGTCGCGCCCTGTAAAATTGCCAGGCGGTTAGCCGGTAATTCATCGACTGTACCCATGCCGTTATGCAGCAATAATATCGCGCAATTGTCATTGAGTATCGGCATCAGCGTGCTGACCGCGCCGGAAACCTGCCACGCTTTCAGCGTGACCAGCAGCAATTCGCTCTGCGCCAGATGTTCCGGGTCATTTGTTGGCATATTGCGGTTAAAAGCAATGCCTTCCGGCGAGATGACATTGACGGCACAGAAAGGCTGAGGAATACGGATCCATCCCTGAACATCGTGGCCTTGCTGATAAAGGGTTGAAAGCCAAAGTTGTCCCAGTGCACCGCAACCCAATACTGTTATTTTCATTGTGCCTCCAGGGATGTTGGGCGAATCACGCCCGCTAAATCGGCTGTAGAAAGAATATTCTGCTGTCCGGTTATCTTATTAGTATAGACATTCGTGCTGTAGATCACATTTTCACCTGCACTTTTTGACCATCGGGGCATTTTATGTTCGGTGTTTTGCTGTTGTTTGGCATCGACGGTTGAAGGCGGTATTATGCACGCCATATAACGTGCAATACAAAAACTACAGGGAGAAGCGATTATGCCGTCTTTTGACATTGTTTCCGAAATCGACATGCAGGAAGTGCGCAATGCCGTGGAAAATGCCAGCCGTGAACTGCAAACCCGCTGGGATTTCCGCAACATTCCTGCCAGCTTCGATCTCAACGAGAAAAACGAGAGTATCAAAGTCGCCAGTGAATCCGATTTCCAGGTAAACCAGCTGGTCGATATTCTGCGTGAGAAGCTAGCCAAACGTGGTATCGAAGGTGGCGCGCTGGAAATTCCTGAGCAGATGGATCACAGCGGTAAAACATACAGCGTTGAAGCTAAACTGCATTCTGGCATTGAATCTGCGCTGGCGAAGAAAATCGTCAAGCTGATTAAAGACAGTAAAATCAAAGTTCAGGCGCAGGTGCAGGGCGACGAAGTTCGCGTCACCGGCAAAGCACGTGATGATTTGCAGGCCGTAATGGCGCTGGTTAAGAAAGGTGATCTGGGCCAGCCCTTCCAGTTCAAAAACTTCCGCGACTAATAGCCTTCGTACTTCGGGCTGCAGATGCGTTGGCTGCGGTTTTTAAAGGGACGCTGTGCGTCCCTTTTTTATAGCCTTTACTTCCGCTGGCGAAGTCTTTTCACAAGTTCGAAGTCTTTAAAATAGATCGGTTTGTCGTGCTGCATAGAGAGGTTTCCGGCGATCCCGGTCAGGATCGACATTGCACCTGCGCGGTGATCGGCAGCGCGTTTTAACGGATCGTCTTTGCGCTCGCCGAACAGGTCTTCGAGCATGGCATTATCGCCGCCGCCGTGACCGCCTTCTCCCATCTGGAATTCAGCTTTCCACGGCTCTGCAAATAACGGGAAAACCGTGATTTCTGCTTTCTCGATACTACCTTCATTTTCGCGTTTGCCACCGGCATTCACGTAAGACATCTCGACGATTTTCATTTCAATGCGGCCCTGGGTGCCGTTGAATACCACATTCAGTCCTTCCCACGGCAGATACGCATTCAACGAGTAAGTCAGCTGGACTTTGTTCTGATATTTCACCAACACCGACAGCGTATCTTCAATGTTGATCCCGTCGCTGAACACGCTCTGGTCGCGGAAATAGTTATCCTCATGCTCGGCATCCAGATACAGCGCTTTGAGCTGGGCGTTGTCTTCCATATGCAGCGCAAACGGATCGTTCTGCGCCTGCGGATAACCCTGCGCGCGTGGATAAAACTGAGTAACGCCGCGTTTCTCCGCATTCTCTTTGCCGTAAAACCGCAGGTCGCCCTGAGCATAAACTTTCTCCGGCGTGCTGTTCAGCCAGAAGTTCATCAGGTCGAAATGGTGGGTGGATTTGTGTACCAGCAGGCCGCCGGAATTGCGTTTCTCACGGTGCCAGCGGCGAAAATAATCTGCACCGTGTTCGGTATTGAGCAGCCATTCAAAATGCACAGACAGCACTTCACCAATGGTGTCCTGCATCAGCAGTTCGCGCATTTTGCTGTGATGCGGTGCGTAGCGATAGTTAAACGCCACGCGCACCTGATAGCCGGTGGCATCGACGGCATCAAGAATACGCAGCGCGCGCGGCTCATCAATGGTCATCGGCTTCTCAGTTATGACGTCGCACCCCGCGTGCAGGGCGCGGACGATGTAATCGTCGTGCGTACGATCCATGCTGGTGACGATCACAATGTCCGGTTTATTCTCGTCGAGCATCGCAGAGAAATCAGCGGCTTTCCAGGTCGATACCCGGGCGATGCCGCTTTGCTCAAGCTGGCGATTCGCATAATCCATTCGCGTCTGGTTTGTATCACAGAAGGCCACAAATTTTGCGTTGTGGCGGTATTTGCCGGTGATCGCTTCAATGTATAAACCTGAGCGTCCGCCGGTGCCAACGAGAGCATATGTTTTCATGAGATCCTCAATAGGCCCGAAAGCCGTCATCACTGACAAAAATTTTTGTTAAGGAATTCTTGAGGATAATGATTACTGAGGTTTTTTAAGTGAGGGGAGTCACGCGGTGGGGATAAAATTGAAACGCTGTGCCAGTTTGCAGGCACAGCGTTTATTACGTCATAGCGCGTCAGGCAGCGCTGACCAGTTGCTCAAGGGCTTTGCGGTTGGTCTGTTTGGTATCGACCTTCACGTATGCACTGAATTCTTCCGGTACGACAACGGCTTCTGCCACGCCTGGCTGGGCGAGAATGCGTGCCTGCAGGGCGGAATCTTTCACCGCCAGTTCAGACAAGGTAATGCGCAGGCTGCTGACATACGGCGGTTCGGTCATGGTGGAACTGACCACCAACCAGACAACGGCAATCGCTGCACAGACCAGGAATACCGCACCAGCACCGGCGTGTCCGTAAACATAACCGCCTAAGCTGCCGCCAATCGCCACGCCGATAAACTGGCTGGTGGAGTAAAGTCCCATTGCGGTGCCTTTGTAGCCTGCCGGTGATTCTTTACTGATAAGCGACGGCAGAATCGCTTCCATGACGTTGAACGCCAGGAAGAACAGCTGGATACCTGCAATGACCGCCCATAAATGCAGGCCTGCCGACCACAGCACGATTTCCGCCAGCAGCAGTACGGCGACGCAGCCCATGAATACCTGTTTCATGTGGCGTTTTTTCTCGGCATAGATAATCACCGGAATGACGGCGACGAAAGAGGTCAGCATGGTCACAAGATACACACGCCAGTGTTCACTAGGCGGGAATCCGGCGTGTTCCATGACTTGCGGTAACACCACAAAACTCGACATCAGCAAAACGTGCAAACACAGAATGCCGAAGTTGAGTTTGAGCAGTTTGGCGTTGCTCAGCACTTTGCCAAAGCTGCCTTTCACCATGCTCGATTCACGATTGAGAATGTGCGTGGCAGGGGAGGGCACCACGGCAACGGTAATAATGATGCCGAGAATAGTCAGTACCGCGATCGCCCAGAACAGGGCGTGTAAACCCCAGGCGTGGGTGATGATCGGGCCGAGTACCATCGCAATCGCAAAGGTAATGCCGAAGCTGATGCCGATGAACGCCATCGCTTTGGTGCGGTTTTGTTCGCGGGTCAGGTCAGAAAGCAGGGCCATCACGGCGGCGGCAATCGCGCCGGAGCCTTGCAGGGCACGACCAATGATCACGCCCCAGATAGATTCGGTTGAAGCAGCCACAATGCTGCCGATACAGAAGATGACCAGACCAAAGACGATCAGGGGTTTGCGGCCAACGCGATCAGAAAGCAGTCCAAATGGGATCTGGAAAACGGCCTGTGCCAGTCCGTAAATACCGATAGCGATGCCGATAAGCGTTTCGCTGGCGCCGGAGAGTTTCATGCCATAGGTGGTCAGCACCGGCAGAACCATGAACATGCCGAGCATGCGTAAAGAAAATACTGTCCCTAGTCCCCATGTAGCCCGACTTTCCTGCGGGGTCATCTGGTTATCGTTCACATTACTACCTCAAAATAACAATCCGACATTTTAATGATTAAGCCGGCCTGGGTAAAACGATGGATCTTTAGCAGATATTACGGGAGTGGTCTGACTGAAAGAGCAAAAGAAAAGGCCAGTATTGCTACTGGCCTTTCGCTATGATTTCAGAGCGTTACACTGAAATTGAATGTTACCAAACGTAGGTCAGCAACGATGTCGGTGCAGAATTAAAATCCACGGACATCATGAAGCTCAGCGACATGATAGTGATGATGGAGAAACCAAACAGTTTTCTTGCCCACACCACGTCGTTTTCCGTTTTGTAACCTTTCAGTGCCATGCCCAGCCACCAGATACTGACAGCGGCGGCCACAACCAGGTATTTATAACCTGCGTACCCGCTCAGGGTCAGCATCAGCGTCGCAATCATAAACGCCAGAATGTAGACGATAATATGATGCTTGGCGACGGAGATGCCTTTCACCACTGGCAGAACCGGGATGCCTGCTGCCTGATAATCTTTAAAGCGGAAGATGGCAATCGCGTACGAATGCGGCATCTGCCACAGGCTGAAGATCAGAAGCAGGATCAGGGCACCGGTATCGAACTGGCCTGAAACGGCGCAGTAACCGATAACCGGTGGCGCTGCGCCAGACAAGCTGCCGATCAACGTGCCGTATACCGAGTTGCGCTTCATGTACAGGCTGTAAACGCCGACATAAACCACAAAGCCCATCACTGCCAGCCACATCGCCAGCGGATTTGCTCCGATATACAACAACGCAAAGCCCGCAATACCCAGAATGGTCGCGTAAACCAGGCTTGTTTTCGGCGGAATAAGCCCTTTCACCAGGACCCGGTTCTTCGTTCTTTCCATGATCCGGTCGATGTCGCGGTCGATAAAGTTGTTAAATACACAACCCGATGCGACAACCAGCGAAACACCCACCAGCGTGGCGAGAAAGAGTGGGAAGTCGATGCTGCCTTTGGCAGCAAGGAGGAATCCCCCGATGACAGAAATTAAGTTGCCGAAAATAATTCCTGGTTTCGTTACTTGCAGGTATTGCTTAATCATCACGTGCAGCTCGGCTCTTTAACTGACCATCATATTGAGGTTGAGGTTATACATAATCCACAATGAGCCCACAACGACGATAAAGATAATCACAGCGGTGAACAGAAGTGCCACCAGGTTCCAGCGCTCTTCCGACGACGTATTCATGTGCAGGAAGAACACCAGATGGACAACGATCTGGATGATTGCGGACGCAACCACGGTACCCAGGATCAGTGAATGTGATGCCGTGTCGGTCATGACCATGGCAAACGGGATCACCGTCAGGATAACCGACAAGATGAAGCCAATAGCGTATGACTTCAGGCTGCCGTGGCTTGCGCCACCATGGGAAGTAGCAGAATGACTCATTACATCGCTCCCATCAGATAAACAACGGTAAACACGCAGATCCACACCACGTCCAGGAAGTGCCAGAACAGGCTCAGACACATCAGACGGGTTTTGTTGACTTCAGTCAGACCGCGACGTGAAACCTGAACCATCATAGTCAGGATCCAAATCAGACCACAGGTCACGTGCAGACCGTGGGTGGCGACCAGCGCAAAGAAGCCAGACAGGAAACCACTGCGTTGCGGGCCATAGCCTTCAGCAATCAGGTGATGGAATTCATAGAGTTCCATTCCGATGAAGCCTAAACCGAACAGGAAAGTCAGGAACAACCAGCCGTTAACAGCTGCTTTGTTGCCTTTGTTCATGCCCAGCATCGCAAAGCCGTAAGTGATACTACTGAACAGCAGGCAGAAGGTTTCTACCAGCACGAACGGCAGTTCAAAAATGTCTTTACCAGAGGGACCGCCAGCGGTCCCGTTTACCAGTACTGCATACGTTGCGAACAGGCTCGCAAACAAGATGCAGTCACTCATCAGGTAGATCCAGAAGCCGAAGACTTTGGTTGCACCTGCGTCGTGGTGCCCATGCTCAGCATGGGCCTCATCGTGGTGAGTCAGAGTATCAGTTGCCATGTTTCACACCTGCTTTACGGATTTGTTCATAATGTTGGTTTTCAATACGTTCCACTTCTTCAACTGGCACGTAGTAATCAACATCTTCGTCGAAGCTTTTCGCAATCCAGGTCACAACCAGCGCAATGAAGCTCACTGCTGCCAGCCACCAGATATCCCAGATTAAAGCGAAACCACAAACCAGACTCAGCATAGCGATGATGAAACCGGCGCCGCTGTTACGTGGCATATGAATCGGTTCATATTTAGCAGGCTGCTTGTAAGCGGTGCCTTTCTCTTTCATGTCCCAAAACTCATCACGGTCGTGAATTTGCGGCACGATAGCGAAGTTGTAGAACGGAGGAGGAGAAGAGGTTGACCACTCCAGAGTACGTGCGCCCCATGGGTCACCGGTCAGATCACGGTTCTGGTCGCGGTCGCGAACGGAAACGAAGATCATGATCAGCTGGCAGAGGATACCGCAGGCAATCAGTGCAGCACCGCATGCCGCAACAACCAGCAACGGGTGGAACTCAGGATCGATGTTCTGGCTGACACGACGGGTCATACCCATGAAGCCCAGTACGTACAGTGGCATGAACGCAACGAAGAAACCGATGATCCAGAACCAGAATGAACGCACACCCCATTTTTCGTTCAGCGTGAAGCCGAAGGATTTAGGGAACCAGTAAGTCAGACCTGCGAAGCAACCGAAGACCACACCACCGATGATTACGTTATGGAAGTGGGCAATCAGGAACAGGCTGTTGTGCAGCACGAAGTCAGCACCCGGAACCGCCAGCAGAACGCCGGTCATACCACCCACAGAGAAGGTGATGATGAAGCCAACGGTCCACAGCATCGCTGCATTCAGCGTGATACGGCCCTGATACATGGTGAACAGCCAGTTGAAGATTTTTACCCCGGTCGGGATAGAAATGATCATCGTCATGATGCCGAAGAAGGCATTGACGTTTGCGCCTGAACCCATGGTGAAGAAGTGGTGCAGCCAAACGATGAACGACAACACGGTGATGGCGATGGTTGCCCATACCAGCGAGGTGTAACCGAACAGACGTTTTTTGGAGAACGTTGCGGTAACTTCTGAGAACACACCAAATACTGGCAGAACCAAAATGTACACTTCCGGATGGCCCCAGGCCCAAATCAGGTTGATGTACATCATCATGTTGCCGCCCATATCATTCGTGAAGAAATGGGTGCCCAGATAACGGTCTAAAGTCAGCAGTGCAACAGTCACGGTCAGGATCGGGAAGGACACGATAATCAACACGTTGGTGCACAGTGCGGCCCAGGTAAATACCGGCATTTTCATCAGCGGCATACCAGGAGCGCGCATCTTCAGGATGGTCGCAAAGAAGTTAACACCGGTCAGCAAGGTACCGACACCGGATATCTGGAGACTCCAGATCCAGTAATCTACCCCGACCCCCGGACTGTATTCCTTACCTGACAGTGGCGGATAGGCCAACCAGCCGGTCTGTGCGAATTCACCCACACCCAGAGAGATGTTGATCAACACAACAGCAGCGGCGGTAAACCAGAAGCTCACGTTGTTCAGGAACGGGAACGCAACGTCGCGCGCACCGATTTGCAAAGGAACAACCACGTTCATCAGACCGATTACGAAAGGCATCGCCATGAAGAAGATCATGATTACGCCGTGCGCGGTGAAGATTTGGTCGTAGTGATGAGGCGGCAGGAAGCCCGGTTCACCTGCAGAAGCAAGAACCTGCTGGCTACGCATCATGATGGCATCGGCAAAGCCACGCAGAAGCATGACGAAGGCCAGAATGATATACATGATACCTAATTTTTTGTGGTCGACAGACGTCAGCCACTCGGTCCACAGATACTTCCACTTACCGAAATAGGTGATGCCGGCAAGGACTGCCAGACCACCAATGATAATCGCGGCAACTGTGACCATGATAATCGGTTCATGATACGGAACCGAATCAAGCGTTAATTTTCCGAACATCGTTTATTCCTCGGCTCCGGCTGCGTGAGACTGTCCACCCATATCCATGCCTTTCATGTCGCTGCCTGCTGGCATTGGCATGGTGTGACCTTCTGGCGCTGCCTTCATGTCATGCATGGAGTATTTGCCAATGATTTCTTTGAACAAACCAGGTTTTGCAACAGAGAAGTATTCGACCGGGTTGTCGATACTCTGTGCAGCCAGTTTGTTGAAGTCATCAGTGGTTGCCAGTTGGTTCGGTGCGCTTTTCACTTTCGCTACCCAGGTGTCGAAATCGGCACGGGTTGGAGTCGCAATCGTGTTGAACTTCATGCCAGAGAAACCGCGGCCGCTGAAGCTTGCTGAGATGCCCTTGTAGGTACCGGCTTCATTTGCAATCAAATGCAACTGAGTCTGCATACCGGCCATCGCATAAATCTGCCCGCCTAACTGAGGAATAAAGAACGAGTTCATCACAGAGTCAGAAGTGACTTTGAACTGAACCGGCACATCTTTAGGAATGACGAGTTCGTTAACGGTAGCGATCCCCTGTTCCGGATAAATGAACAACCATTTCCAGTCCAGAGAAACGACTTCAACCGTCATCGGTTTTTCGTCAGTCACGATAGGCTTGAACGGATCAAGCGAGTGGGTGGTTTTCCAGGTTATCGTTGCCAGGATGGCAATGATAATAATTGGAACTGTCCAGACGACGGCTTCAATCTTGTTGGAGTGGGACCAATCAGGACTGTATTTTGCTTTTGTGTTGGAAGCACGATACTTCCACGCAAAGGCAAACGCCATGATAATAACTGGTATAACAACGATCAGCATTAAACCGATAGCGGTTAAAATCAGCGTTCTCTGCTCGAGTCCAATTGCTCCCTTGGGATCCATCAATGCCGTATTGCAACCGCTCAACAATAACGCGGAAGCAAATAAGGACAACATCCCAATACTTTTATTGTATTTCTTAAGTCTCATCTAACGACCTCAATAACTAGGGCTCTATTGTCGCTTCAGGTGTGCGGGCATTTTACGGGAAGGTTGCAGGACTGTAAACACGCTTAAACAAGTGTCAAGCCGCTGTTGACACTTTATGTTAACGCAGTCACACATGTCACGGATCGTGACAATTTACAGTGGGCAACAATATGTTGCGTATAGATTTTTTTCTATAGTGATGAAAAACAAGGGGTGACAGATTTTCTCAATATTATTGCCGGCCGATATCCGATCGATAGGTTTAATTAATGTTAAATTAATGTTTAAAACGAGTGAAATAAAATCAACAAAAAGCGGCGGAGAAAAATTATCCCCGCGAATATTATTTTTTCTGAATTTAAATTGTTGAGTGATATTTATTGATCAGTTGTTAAATGAATGCGCCACTCATTTCAAATGAATGGCGGCAAATCATGAACGTGCGGTACGGCGCAGAGATAAAAAGTCGAGCAGGCTGCCTAAAATAACACCAGTCAGACATATAAATGCGCCAGTTTCCAGCAAAACTGTCGCCAGAGCTTGCCAGGAAGCCCAGCCCATACTGTCGGCAATCAGTGTGACCAGCCACAGGATCAGCAGCACGCTTCCTGTCAGCAGAAAACGCAGCGCCCACCTGTAGGATTTTGCAAAGTGAACGCGTGGCAGGAAGCTGTCGGTGCTTTGAGTGTATTCCAGCGTCTGTCTGCAAACCGCCAGCAGCAGTAAACCGGGGACCGCCGCCACAATCGAGAAAAGATAAAACCACGGCCAGCCATAGGCTTCCACAAACCAGCCTGCAATCGGCCCGACATATACACGGCCCACGGCTGATAGCGCAGAAAGCAACGCAAACTGCGTGGCAGAAAACGAGCGGTTACACAACGTCATCAGCAATGCGACAAAGGCCGCCGTCCCCATCCCCCCGCAAAGATTTTCGAAGAAAATCGCCGTGCCCATGGTGATCAAATCTTTATCTGTAACGGCAAGGATCCAGTAACCCGCATTGGATACAGCCTGCAAAATCCCGAACAGCATCAGTGCGCGGAACAGGCTCAGACGTTGCATCAGCATCCCGCCCAGCAGGGCGCCAAAAATTGTGGCCGCCAGACCGAGCGTTTTATTTACCAGTCCGACTTCTCCGGCATCAAATCCGACGCCGCGGATCAAAAATGTGGTGCTCAGGCTGCCTGCGAATGCATCGCCCATTTTGTACATCACGATGAGCAGTAAAATCAGCCAGGCATTGTTACGGCCAAAGAAGTCTTTCAGCGGCGCGACGACCGCCATTTCGAGGGTACGCGGTGCCGGTTGCGAGTTTTCAGGTTCCGGCGACAGCAGGGTGGCGATAACGCCAGTCAGCATCAGACCTGACATCAGCCAGTACATGTGTTGCCAGCCGAGGTAGCGATCTGCCAGCCATAAGGCCAGTCCGCCGGATACCAGCATCGCCAGCCGGTAGCCCAGTACGGAAACTGCCGCGCCGTTCCCGCGCTCTTCCGGTGGCAATAAATCAGTTTTGTAGGCGTCGAAAACGATGTCCTGCGACGCGGAAGCGAAGGCTATCAGCACTGCCAGCGACGCCAGCCAAAATAAATCTTTGGAGGGATCCATAAATCCCATCGCGAAAATCGCCACCACCAGCAGGAGTTGCGTCAGTATCAGCCAGCCGCGTCTGCGCCCGAGGAAAGAGGGCGTATAACGGTCCATCATCGGTGACCACAGGAATTTAAAAACGTAAGCCTGACCGACCAGCGAGAAAATCCCGATGGTTTTCAGATCGACGTTTTCCACTGTCATCCACGCCTGCAATGTGCCGGATGTCAGCGCCAGCGGTAAGCCGGAAGCAAAGCCCAGAAGCAGTAAAATGACGGTATTACGCTGCGTGAAAATCTTGAAATACTGACCTTTCATTAAAATTGTGTTCCTGCGTACCGGTGAGAGAGTGGCGCATACGCATAATAAAGGAAGGGATGCTTATCGGGAAAGACAATCACTTGCCTCAGAAAGCATTCTGCCCGGACAAGCCGGGCAGAAGTGTTCACTCTTACAGCAGAAACTTATCGCGCGTTAGCTTTGATGAAGTCGCTGATGCTGGTATCTGAGGCCATGTCGCTAATGACATCACCCAGAGTGGTGTTAACCGCATTGGTGATTTTCGCGTTAGTCGCAGACAGTGCGCCCTGAACGTTGTACGTCGAGCGGTAGTTTTTCACCTGTTTGCTGCCATTTTTAGCCGTTGCAATGATAGAGATATCGGCTTTAGTGGTGATGTTATAACGAAGGTTACCTTCCTGAACATCTGCATACAGATTGTTCACGACGATTTGCAGATCCACAGCGCCGTCAGCACCGACCATGTAACCACGGGCGGTCATTTGTTTCTCCAGAGATTCCTGCAGCAGGAAACGCAGGTCACGGGAAGGCGTAAGGGAAATCAGCTGGCCGTCACGGTTTACTTTTGCCAGTGCCTGATCCTGACGCTGGTCAGCACCGTTGATGCTGATGGTGATGCCCTGGAGGGTAGGATCCTGTGAAGGCAATACAATTTTCGGAGAAACGTCCAGCGTGTTAGTGCTGGTGGCACAGCCTGCCAGCATCAACATCGCCAGAACCGGGAAAATAATTTTCTTTAGCATGTGTATTTTCTCAATATTAATAAGGGAATAGTGCTCAAAATTTTGCCGACATCATAACATTGCCATTTTCCGGGGGAAGTCCCAAAAATCCGGAAAACGTCTTTTTTGCGCTTTTTTTCAGCAAAGAAGTCGTTAACCTGCGGATGACATTCATCATCCGTGGCGGAACAGCACTTTCTTTGACAGAATCAGCTTTGACAGGCTGAGCGGCGTTTTTATCAATCTGCAGCAGAAATTTATTGTTCTGACATGCATAGAGTCCGGAAAACAGCCTATCATTATAGAGAGATAGAAGTACCAGACAGACGCAGTTCTCAGCTGATGCGGTGTAAGGAGATTGCTATGATTCGTGAGCAAATAGAAGCAAAATTAGTTGAAGCATTCGAACCTGCGTTTCTGGAAGTGACTGACGAAAGCTATCGTCATAATGTCCCGGCAGGCTCCGAGAGCCATTTTAAAGTCGTCATGGTGTCCGATAAGTTTATCGGCGAGCGTTTCCTGGCGCGTCATCGTGCAATTTATGGAAGATTAACCGAAGAGCTGGCGGGCAGCGTTCATGCACTGGCACTGCATACTTACACCCTGAAAGAATGGGAAGGTTTGCAGGATACGGTTCCGGCCTCTCCGCCTTGTCGCGGCGCGGGCACAATGGCGTAATCGTCACGATTTGATTCAAAAAAGGCATAAATATCGGCATTTGAGACGGTAAAACTGGAACTTTCCTTGTCAGATGCGGTATTAGTAGATGCGAATTTCAAGAAACGGCCCGCGGGCCGTTTTTGTTTTTCTTCTGACGGACAGACGGCAAGGCGAAATGCCTTTGCAATGACCGCTTTTTTCGATGGATCGATTCCCGTGTGAGTTTCCTCCCGCGTAACAGATACCGTCCTCGACTCAATGCGTCTGCGTCGCTATAATGTCGCGTCTAATTTTTCCGGAATGGTTTCGGACTCTCTCGAATACAGGGCTACGTTCTGATACAGAACTGTCCCGGTTCTTAGAAGTCGTTTTCAAGGTAAGTTCGCGCACTCGATGCTGCTTCTCATCTTGAGAACGACTTCTGGAGTTGACCGAGCACTGTGATTTTTTTTTGAGGTAACAAGATGCAAGTTTCTGTTGAAACCACTCAAGGCCTTGGGCGCCGCGTAACGATTACTGTTCCTGCTGAAAGCATTGAAAAAGCAGTGAGCAGTGAACTGATCAACGTCTCTAAAAAAGTACGTATTGACGGCTTCCGTAAAGGCAAAGTACCAAGCCACATCATCGAACAGCGTTACGGCGCGTCAGTACGTCAGGACGTGCTGGGTGATCTGATGCAACGCAATTTCGTTGATGCGATCATCAAAGAAAAAATCAATCCGGCTGGCGCACCTAACTATATCCCGGGTGAGTACAAGCAAGGTGAAGACTTCAATTTCTCCGTAGAATTCGAAGTGTACCCGGAAGTTGAGCTGAAAGATCTGGAAAACATCGAAGTTGAAAAACCTGTTGTTGAAGTTAACGACGCTGATGTTGATACCATGCTGGAAACTCTGCGTAAGCAACAAGCTGACTGGAAAGAAACTGACGCTGCAGCCACTGCTGAAGACCGCGTAACCGTTGATTTCTCCGGTTCTATCGACGGTGAAGATTTCGAAGGCGGCAAAGCCTCTGATTTCGTACTGGCTATGGGCCAGGGCCGCATGATCCCAGGCTTCGAAGAAGGTCTGGTCGGTCACAAAGCGGGTGAAGAATTCACAATCGACGTGAACTTCCCGGAAGACTACCACGCTGAAAACCTGAAAGGTAAAGCAGCTAAGTTCGCGATCACTCTGAAGAAAGTTGAAGAGCGTGAACTGCCAGAACTGACGCCAGAATTCATCAAACGTTTCGGCGTGGCTGATGGTTCTGTTGAAGGTCTGCGCGCTGAAGTGCGTAAAAACATGGAACGCGAGCTGAAAGGTGCTGTTCGTAACCGCATCAAAACTCAGGCAATCGACGGTCTGGTCAGCGCTAACGAAATCGACGTGCCAGCTGCACTGATCGACGGCGAAGTAGATGTTCTGCGTCGTCAGGCTGCACAACGTTTCGGCGGCAACGAAAAACAAGCGCTGGAACTGCCACGTGAGTTGTTCGAAGAGCAAGCTAAACGTCGCGTCGTTGTTGGTCTGCTGCTGGGTGAAGTGATCAGCCAGCACGAACTGAAAGCTGACGAAGATCGCGTTAAAGCGCTGATCGAAGAAATGGCTTCTGCGTACGAAGATCCACAAGAAGTTGTTGAGTTCTACAGCAAAAACAAAGAGCTGATGAACAACATGCGTAACGTCGCTCTGGAAGAACAAGCGGTCGAAACTCTGTTGTCTAAAGCGAAAGTGACTGAAAAAGCCACTACCTTTACTGAGCTGATGAACCAGACTCAACCTGCATAAGTTAATTGCACGTTGCTGAACCTGTTTACAGGTTCGCTTCTCAGGCCCGCAGTTTTTACTGCGGGCTTTTTATTTGCTGAAAATCAGGTGTTTTTTGTTTTTGACTGTTGTTTTTGCACTATATTTATCACTATAAGGCACAGCCCACGTAGAAACCTCACACTGGCCTCATCCAGAATGGCTTTCACCGGTTCAGGACAGCGTGAGAAAAAGAAATATTCCTGCAGGCTTGAAAAAAGGGGCTAAATCCCCCAATTGATAAGAACGAACCCAGGTAAATTTGTAGTTAAAATCTGACTGATAACGACCGTCAGGCGTGTAAATGGCGACTTGGCCGCTTGAGCATAGTCATGTGTGCCTATCTCAAGTAGAATCGGTTTTAAAGAGCGCCAAACAGAATCTATTAGGAGACGGTTATGTCATACAGTGGTGAAAGAGAGCAATTTGCACCAAACATGGCGTTGGTACCCATGGTGGTTGAGCAAACTTCACGGGGCGAACGTTCATACGACATCTTCTCCCGTCTGCTTAAGGAACGCATCATCTTCCTGACAGGTCAGGTTGAAGACCATATGGCTAACCTGATTGTTGCCCAGATGCTGTTTCTGGAAGCAGAAAGTCCGGAAAAAGACATTTATCTTTATATCAACTCACCGGGTGGTGTGATCACTGCCGGTATGTCGATTTATGACACCATGCAGTTTATCAAACCGGACGTCAGCACCATTTGTATGGGGCAGGCTTGTTCAATGGGGGCATTCCTGTTGACCGCCGGTGCAGAGGGCAAACGTTTCTGTCTGCCAAACTCACGCGTGATGATCCACCAGCCACTGGGCGGTTTCCAGGGCCAGGCGACGGACATCGAAATCCACGCAAAAGAAATTCTCAAAGTGAAATCACGTATGAATGAGCTGATGGCGAAACATACGGGTAAAACTCTTGAAGAAATAGAGCGTGACACTGAGCGTGACCGTTTCCTGTCTGCTGATGAGGCTGTACAGTACGGGTTAGTGGATTCCGTATTTACCCATCGCGCCTGACGGCTTATTTCTGCCGGGCTGATGGTCTATAGTTATACTCATACGGATGTCTCAACGGCAGGTTTTGTATTAAGCAAAACCTGCCTGCCATGAGTCATAACAGGAATGAACAGACATCAGCCAATCATGCGGCTGTTGTGTAATATGGTCGTGCCGTGGTGTTCTTGTTACGCTGCGGGACTGATACTAGAGAAGAGGTTTACTGATGACAGATAAGCGCAAAGACGGTTCAGGAAAGCTGCTGTACTGCTCTTTTTGCGGCAAAAGCCAGCATGAAGTGCGTAAGCTGATTGCCGGGCCGTCAGTGTATATCTGCGATGAATGTGTCGATTTGTGTAATGACATTATTCGCGAAGAGATCAAAGAAGTCGCGCCACACCGTGAACGCAGTGCATTACCGACGCCGCATGAAATCCGTCAGCACCTTGACGATTATGTCATCGGCCAGGAACCTGCGAAAAAAGTGCTGGCTGTGGCTGTGTACAACCACTACAAGCGCCTGCGTAATGGCGATACCAGCAACGGTATCGAATTAGGCAAGAGCAACATTCTGCTGATCGGGCCAACCGGTAGCGGTAAAACGCTGCTGGCTGAAACCCTGGCGCGTTTCCTGGATGTGCCATTTACGATGGCTGATGCTACCACGCTGACCGAAGCGGGTTACGTTGGTGAAGACGTCGAAAATATTATCCAGAAGCTGCTGCAGAAATGTGACTACGACGTACAGAAAGCGCAACGCGGCATTGTTTACATTGATGAAATCGATAAGATTTCCCGCAAATCTGACAACCCGTCTATCACGCGTGACGTGTCGGGCGAAGGTGTTCAGCAAGCGCTGCTGAAACTGATTGAAGGCACAGTGGCTGCCGTTCCACCGCAAGGCGGACGTAAGCATCCTCAGCAAGAATTCCTGCAAGTTGATACATCGAAAATCCTCTTTATCTGTGGCGGCGCATTTGCCGGTCTGGATAAAGTGATTGGTCAGCGTATCAACACCAATACCGGTATCGGTTTTGGTGCAGAAGTGAAAGGCAAAGAACAGAAAGCGACCGAAGGTCAGTTGCTGGCGCAGGCTGAACCAGAAGATTTGATCAAATTTGGTCTGATCCCTGAGTTCATCGGCCGTCTGCCCGTGGTAGCGACCCTGAGCGAGCTGAACGAAGAAGCTCTGATTCAGATTCTGAAAGAGCCGAAAAATGCCCTGACTAAGCAATATCAGGCATTGTTCAATCTGGAAGGCGTTGAACTGGAATTCCGCGATGAAGCGCTGGTTGCGATTGCGAAAAAAGCCATGGTCCGTAAAACCGGTGCCCGTGGTCTGCGTTCCATCGTAGAAGCCGCATTGCTGGACACTATGTATGATCTGCCGTCTCTCGAAGATGTCGAAAAAGTGGTGATTGATGAGTCCGTGATTGCGGGCCAGTCAGAACCTCTGATGATTTATGGCAAACCAGAAGCACAACAGGCATCTGGCGAATAATTAGCCAATCTATCCAGAGAGTTAGCCATGAAATGGGGGATTTTGTCCCCCATTTTTTTTTCGCACATTCTTATCGTTGAATGTCAGACATTCATCCCCATATACTCAGTTAACGACTTGCTGAAACCCGTCTGACTCGTGTTTCACGAGATTTCCTTAACCTGGCGGAAGCTAAACTAAGAGAGAGCTCTATGAACCCTGAGCGTTCTGAACGCATAGAAATCCCCGTATTGCCTTTGCGCGATGTGGTGGTTTATCCGCACATGGTGATCCCGTTGTTTGTTGGCAGGGAAAAATCGATTCGGTGCCTCGAAGCTGCGATGGATCACGACAAAAAAATCATGCTGGTGGCGCAGAAAGAAGCTTCAACAGATGAGCCGGGCGTTAATGACCTCTTCTCCGTGGGTACGGTTGCCTCAATATTACAAATGCTGAAGCTCCCGGACGGAACGGTCAAAGTGCTGGTGGAAGGGTTACAACGTGCGCGTATTACGACACTTTCTGACAGTGGCGAGCATTTTGCTGCCCAGGCGGAATATCTTGAATCTCCGGCCGTGGATGAACGCGAGCAGGAAGTTCTGGTGCGTACTGCGATTAATCAGTTTGAAGGCTACATCAAGCTGAACAAAAAGATCCCGCCGGAAGTGCTGACTTCGCTGAACAGTATTGAAGATGCTGCACGTCTGGCTGACACCATCGCTGCGCATATGCCATTGAAACTCGCTGACAAACAATCCGTGCTGGAAATGTTTGATATCACCGAGCGTCTTGAATATCTGATGGCGATGATGGAATCGGAAATCGACCTGTTACAGGTTGAGAAACGCATCCGTAACCGTGTCAAAAAACAGATGGAAAAAAGCCAGCGCGAGTACTATCTGAATGAGCAAATGAAAGCGATTCAGAAAGAACTTGGCGAAATGGACGATACGCCTGACGAGCATGAGGCGCTGAAACGCAAAATCGAAGCGGCCAAAATGCCGAAAGATGCGCGTGAAAAAACCGAAGCTGAGTTGCAAAAGCTGAAAATGATGTCGCCAATGTCCGCCGAAGCTACGGTTGTCCGTGGATATATCGACTGGATGCTTCAGGTGCCATGGAATGCCCGCAGCAAAGTGAAAAAAGACCTGCTCAAAGCGCAGGAAGTTCTGGATACTGACCACTATGGTCTGGAGCGTGTCAAAGACCGCATTCTGGAATACCTCGCAGTACAGAGTCGTGTCAGCAAAATTAAAGGGCCAATCCTGTGTCTGGTCGGGCCTCCGGGTGTGGGTAAAACCTCACTGGGTCAGTCAATCGCACGTGCGACTGGCCGTCAGTATGTACGTATGGCGCTGGGTGGCGTACGTGATGAAGCGGAAATCCGCGGTCACCGTCGTACCTATATCGGTTCCATGCCAGGCAAACTGATCCAGAAAATGGCGAAAGTCGGGGTTAAAAACCCGCTGTTCCTGCTTGATGAAATCGACAAGATGTCATCGGACATGCGTGGTGATCCCGCTTCTGCTCTTCTGGAAGTGTTGGATCCGGAACAGAACGTGGCGTTTAACGATCACTATCTGGAAGTCGATTACGACCTGTCAGATGTGATGTTTGTGGCGACCTCGAACTCGATGAATATCCCGGCTCCGCTGCTTGACCGTATGGAAGTGATCCGTCTTTCGGGCTATACCGAAGATGAAAAACTGAACATCGCCAAACAGCATTTGCTGCCGAAGCAGCTTGAGCGTAACGCGCTTAAGAAGAACGAACTGACGGTAGATGACAGTGCAATTATCGGCATTATCCGTTTCTATACCCGTGAAGCGGGTGTGCGTAGTTTAGAACGTGAGTTGTCTAAACTTTGCCGAAAAGCAGTTAAACAATTGCTGATGGATAAAAACATCAAGCACATTGAAATCAACGGCGACAACCTGAAAGATTTCCTCGGCGTGCAGAAGGTCGATTATGGCCGTGCTGATACCGAAAACCGTGTGGGCCAGGTCACTGGTCTGGCGTGGACCGAAGTGGGCGGCGAATTGCTGACCATCGAAACGGCCTGCGTACCGGGCAAAGGTAAGCTGACTTACACCGGTTCTCTGGGTGAAGTGATGCAGGAATCCATTCAGGCCGCGCTGACCGTTGTGCGTTCACGTGCTGACAAACTGGGTATCAACCCTGACTTCTACGAAAAACGCGATATTCACGTTCACGTACCAGAAGGGGCAACGCCGAAAGATGGTCCGAGTGCCGGTATCGCAATGTGTACTGCGCTGGTGTCTTGTCTGACGGGTAACCCGGTTCGTGCGGATGTTGCGATGACAGGTGAAATCACTTTGCGTGGTCTGGTTCTGCCAATTGGCGGTCTGAAAGAAAAACTGCTCGCAGCCCATCGTGGTGGCATCAAAGTGGTTCTGATCCCGGATGACAACAAACGCGATCTGGAAGAAATTCCGGCAAACGTGCTGGCAGATCTTGAGATCCACCCGGTAAAACGCATTGATGATGTTCTGAACATCGCATTGCAAAATCCGGCTTACGGCGCATTGCCGGTGGCAGCAAAATAGTGACATCAGCTTACACAGTTGAATAAAACTCAGGCTGGCAGGTGAAATCTCACTTGCCAGCTTTTTTTTGTGCCGTTAACGTAGTCAACGGTCAAAGGGTTTCAGGCTGCTTTCAGTCGCTTGCATCGCTCTGACAAGATTGATATAACAGCAGCGCGGTCACGTCTGCAGGGAAAATGCGGCGTGATGAACGAAATTAAGAGGGGATGATAAGAGTGAATAAGTCACAATTGATCGACAAAATTGCTGCCGGTGCTGATATTTCTAAAGCCGCAGCGGGACGTGTTTTAGATGCTGTTCTTGCATCTGTCACTGACACCCTGAAAGCGGGGGATGAAGTAGCTCTGGTAGGCTTCGGTACTTTCTCCGTGCGTGAACGTTCAGCACGTACTGGTCGTAACCCACAGACCGGTAAAGAAATCAGCATTGCAGCAGCCAAAGTACCTGGCTTCCGTGCAGGTAAAGCGCTGAAAGATGCCGTTAACGGCTAATTATCTGCAAGCTGACGTTATAACCGTGTGAGGCGCATCACTGATGCTTTTTCATTCAGGTCTGGTTGTTAAACAATAACCTGACGTCATCGGGCTGGTAAGGTAAGATACAAGGCGCATCGAGAACGATGCGCTTTTTTTATTACAGCGGAGTGTTGCCTCACTATGATGGACAATTTACGCGCGGCTTCCAACAACGTCGTGCTCAAAATCATTCTGGCCCTGATTATTCTGTCCTTTATTTTGACAGGGGTGGGCAACTACCTGGTCGGCGGTTCAGGCGACTATGCAGCGAAAGTGAATGGTCAGGAAATCGGTCGGGCTCAGTTAGAGCAGGCTGTGCAGAACCAGCGTAACCGGTTGCAGCAGCAACTTGGCGATCAGTTCTCTGAACTGGCGGGCAGTGACGGTTACATGCAGCAACTGCGTCAGGAATCCCTGAGCAATCTGATTGACGTCACTTTGCTGGATCAGTATTCCAAAAAATTGGGTATTGCCGTCAGCGATCAGCAGATCAAAGACGCGATTTTTGCCACCCCACAATTCCAGACTGATGGCCGTTTTGATAACGCCAAATATCTGCAAAGTATCCAGAGCATGGGATACAGCGCGGATAATTTTGCGCAGTTGATGAAACAGCAGCTTATCAGTCAGCAGCTTGAGCAGGCTTACGGCCAGTCAGATTTCGTTTTGCCGGTAGAAAGCAAATCATTGGCTGCACTGCTTCTGCAGGTTCGTGAAGTACAAACCGCCACTCTGGATACCGATGCGCTGGCTGCTAAACAGCAGGTGACTGACGCAGAGTTACAGGCTTTCTACGACCAGAACAAAAACAGCTTTATTTCCCCTGAGCAGGTAAAAGTCAGCTACATCGAAATGGATGCCGCGGCCATGCAGGGCAAAACTGAAGTGACAGATGCTGATATCAGCGCCTATTACGATCAGCACAAAAGTGAGTTTGGTCAGCCTGAACGTCGCCGTTACAGCGTCATTGTCCTTAAATCACAGGCTGATGCCGACGCGGTTGCCGCCGAGCTGAAAAAAGGGACTGACTTTGCCGAACTGGCTAAGACTAAATCTACCGATGCTCTGAGCGCTAAACAGGGTGGTGATTTGGGCTGGATGGAACCTGAAACCACATTGCCAGAATTTAAGAACGCTAATCTGACGGCTAAAGGTCAGGTTTCCGGCGTGATTAAATCTGACAGCGGTTTCTTCATCCTGCGCCTTGATGACGTGACGCCTGAGCAGGTCAAACCGTTAGCGGCTGTCCGTAACGCGATCACTGACAAGCTTAAGCAGGAAAAATCACTGGATGCTTACTACGCGCTGCAACAGAAAGTCAGCGAAGCCGCAACTAATGACAATGAATCTCTGACTTCAGCCGAAGAAGTTGCAGGAACTAAAGCGGTGCATACCGACTGGTTTACCCAAAACCAAATTCCTGCTGGCATCAACTTCAAACCTGTCGTACAGGCGATCTTTGATGGCGGTCTGATTGGTCAGGACGGTTCTCCGGGCAGTAACTCCGATATCATTACTGTCGATGGCGATCGCGCCTTTGTGGTTCGTGTAGAAGCGCATAAAGCGGAAGGCGTGAAACCTTTTGCTGAAGTGAAAGATCAGGTGACGACGCTGGTTAAACGCCAGAAAGCACAAGATCAGGCACGGATGGATGGCGAAAAACTTCTGACCGCTCTGAAAGACGGCAAAGGCGATGACGCGATGAAAGCGGCAGGTCTGAGCTTCGGTGCTGTGCAGAAAGTCCAGCGCAGTCAGCAGCCTTCTGCGTTTGAATCTAACGTCTACGCGTTGCCACATCCTCAGAAAGACCAGCCAGTTTATGGTCTGACTCAGGACAATAAAGGCAACAGCGTGCTGGTTAAACTGAATACTGTGACGCCGGGTGTCGTTCCTGAAGCGGATATCGCGCGTTTCAATCAGGAGATGCAACAAACCTCCTCGAACGTAACCTTTGATGCCTTGCTGACTAATCTGCGTCAGGAAGCGAAAATCAAATACGGTTCAGCTGCACAAAACCAGTAAACGCCGCAAAGTTTTGCAACGCGTTGCAACAAACAAAGGCCGCTTTCGCGGCCTTTTCCATATTTGAAACTTGCCCGTTGTTCGATTTTCCTGCCTGATGCACTCTCTCCGTGCTGTCAAACACATGGAGGATACAGCATGAAAAAATTAGGCATTACATCACTTTCGTTGGCTCTGGCACTGGGGCTTTCTACTCTGCCCGTTATGTTACACGCGGCACCCAATGCCACCAGCCCTGTGGCGACTACCACGGCAGCGCCGGTAACGGCTGCAGGTAAAGTCTCAGGCCCGCAAGTGAAAAAGGAGCAGGTTGCGGTTACAGATGAAAGTACTGTCAGTATCAACACTGCGACAGCAGAGGAATTTGCCAAGGTGATGAACGGGGTAGGGATGAAGAAAGCGCAGGCCATCATCAGCTATCGCGAAGAACTTGGGCAGTTTACCGATGTGGAACAACTGCGCGAAGTACCGGGAATTGGTGCTGCATTATTTGAACGTAACAAGGACCGTCTGAAATTGTGACGGATGTCGCGGCGGTAAACCCTCAACGGTTGCCGCCGTTTTCTTCTGCTAATCTCTAAAGACATCTGACCAGTTTGGTTGTATGCCTAAGACGACTATCAGGAGTTTTTTAACCACTATGCATACCTTTATCAAAGTTCGCGGCTTTCATATCGACGTCTATCAGCACGTCAACAATGCGCGCTATCTTGAATTCCTCGAAACTGCCCGCTGGGAATGGCTCGATAATCAGTCGGGTTTCCAGTGGATGAGCGAAAATAAAATCGCGTTTATCGTGGTAAATATCAACATCAATTATCGCAAACCCGCAGTGCTTGGCGATGTGTTGCGCATTGACAGCAGCATGCAGCAATTAAACGGACGCAGCGGTGTGCTGGAACAGGTTGTGACCTGTGAGGGCGAAGTGGTTGCCGATGCGACGCTGACGTTTGTCTGTATCGACTTGCGTACGCAAAAGGCGTTGCCGCTGGAAGGTGAGTTGCTGGAGCGATTACGTGAACTGGAGCTGGAAAACGACTGATTCGGCTAAGTACTTATAAACATGCTGATTAATAGAAAACGGGTGGTCTGATGGCCACCCGCTTTGCTTCTGACGTCTGCTTAATCAGCGCAGACCGGTTTTCTGCTTCAGGCTGTTCATTACGCCCGTTTTATCCTGCTGAAATTGCTGCAAACCGTTGGCGCGCAAATGACAGGCCGCACATTCGCCACAGCCATCACCGGCAATGCCGTTATAACAGGTCAGCGTTTTATGGCGGACCAGATCCAGTTGCTGATAATAATCAGCCAGCGCCCAGGTTTCGGCTTTATTCAGCCACATCAGCGGCGTTTCAAAACGAACATCGCGTGCCAGACCGAGCGAAACGGCCGTGTTCAGCGCCTTCACGAACTCATCACGGCAATCCGGATAACCGGAGAAATCTGTTTCACAAACCCCGGTGATCACCGCTTCAGCCTGGATCTGATAAGCGTAAATTGCTGCCAGTGTCAGGAATAAAATATTACGACCTGGAACGAAAGTGCTTGGCAGGCCGCCGTTATTTTCATCCCCAAAGTTAGGCACCGGAATGTTATCGCGGGTCAGGCTGCTGACGGCCAGTTCATTTAACAAGCCAACATCCAGCACCTTATGCGCACGGGCGCCAAGTTCCACTGATAATTTCTGTGCGATTTCAATTTCAGCACGATGGCGCTGACCATAATCGAACGTGACGCAGTGGACTTCGTCATATTGCTTCAGAGCCTGAATCAGACAGGTTGTTGAATCTTGTCCGCCGCTAAAAACTACCACTGCTCTTTTCATTCTGATTACCTGTTGTTGAAACCATTATCTGAATTCACTGCCCGCCGGACAGTAAAACTGCCCTAATGTTACTTTTCTTTAGTGCCAGAGTGTAGTGAAACAGCTCCTTCACGCATTTTCATCCTGCAGGGGCGGCGGAACCCAGGCCTGACTAAAATCGAACCAGCCCCAGGCCGTAAGCTGAACTCCGCTGATACGCGGTGGCGCACTGACCTGATATTGATAATTAAACAAGGGTGTCACGATGCCTGATTTCATCCATTTAAAGAAATGATCGCGAAGCTCATCCGAACGACGGTTTTCCTGCGGGATTTGCTGAATCACTTCCAGGCGCTGTTGCTGACACGCATAATCTTCATCGCGCAGGATCCCCGGCCAGAGCGGGTCTTGCTGTAGCCAGTTTTCAAGCGATGCTTCGGGCGATTCACCAATCAGGCGGTCCCCGAGCAGAAGATCGGCTGAGCGGAGCAACGCATCGTCCTCCCAGAGCCTGCCAGCATGGTAACCAATCTCAAGCCGACAACCTTCTTCCGCCAGCCGTTCTTTTAGCGCCTGTGCTACCAGCTCAAATTCAACCGGCGGATGAAACAGCAATGTCAGTTTTTCCGGCAGCAGAACATCCGCATCATCATGCAAAGGAATTGGCCAGCCCGGCAGCATTTCTTTGCTGGATTTCACCAGGTCATGATCGATAGGCAAATTATTTAACATGCCGCTGCGCTGGATCAGACTAACAATTTTCCGCGCCTGCGCCTCATTTAACACACCGCGCCGGAGATTGGCGGCGATATAGCAAAACCCCAGGCTGGTGCTGCGCCTTACCGGTTTTACCCGCGATAATTCTTCTTGCTCGCCAAGAATGATCCTGACCGGATGCTGACAGCTGACATTGTTCTTCTGAGCAAACAGTTGTGGCGTGATCCAAAACTCAATCGCCGCCAGATAAGGATGTTGCAGCGTATACAACGTGTGTTGCTCCAGCCGGACCAGCTCAGGGGAAAACGTGGTCAGGCGGAAAGGTCCGGCACCAATGTGCGGATCTTCAGGGTGCGAAAGCAGGCAATTGAGATCGGCAAAACGATGTGCCAGCCAGTAATCGGGTTTATCGAGATCAAATTGCAGACATAGCGCGTGAGGCTGCGACAGTCGGGTGACGGACGCCAGATTGTGTTTGCCGCGTGACGAATTTTTTAGCTGCTGGAACCGGGCCATCAGTTGCGCTGTTTTAAGCGGCTCGCCGTTATGCCAGAACAACTGACTGCGCAGAAAAAACTGCCAGGTTTTGCCATTGTTACTGACCTGCCAGTGATGTGCCAGATCAGGCTGTGGCGCAGAGTTTCCCGGAATATAACGCGTCAGACCCGCATGAATGGTGTGGGCGAGATGCTGCTCCGCCCGCCCGGTCAGGGTCAGAGGATCCAAAGGCTGGAGAGGGCGGTAATAAGGTATGCGTAATGTGGGGGCGTCTTCCTGCCATTGTCCGCCGAGATGCGGTGCCAGCAGGGCATTGAGGTGTGTGGGATCCAGCTGGCTTAATTGCAGTGCCGCAGAATGTTCACCGTTAATCAGTAATTCCTGTAAATAGGTGCCGCGCAGATCTTCGGGTGTTCTCAGGCAGCAGAGCGAGGCGCGTTTACCGCGGCCAGCCTGTGATTTCCATTCAATCCAGCCCGCATCTTGAAAATGAGTAAGTAAAGTTCGCGTATGGCGTTCGCTACAGCAAAAAATGTCTGCCAGTTCTGCCACAGTAAGCTGAACCGGAAACGATCCGGTTTTGAGATGCAGACGCTGGAATTGATTAAGGCGGTTTTGCAGGCGCATGATAAATACGGAACCTTATTTTTCAGGTTAACTTGTTTGTTCAGCATATCGTTTGTTCAGGATATCCCACGCACGGCGCGCTGGCTTGCCGCGAAGAAAGAAAGTGTGAGCTAAAACCGGAACAGTATTCATAAACTGTTCACTATTAGTTCCGCAAATCCGGGTACATACTTTGAAAGTGAAAATTATTCCCGCTCAGAGAGGAAACATGTACCGTTTAGCTGCATTTGATATGGATGGCACGCTGCTTTTACCCGATCACACCCTGGGCGAAAAAACACTGGCAACGCTGCGTCAGCTGGCTGAAAAACCGGTAAAACTGACGTTTGCGACCGGTCGTCATTATCTTGAAATGAAAGATATTCTGGCAAATATCGGGCTGGACGGTTTCCTGATCACTGGTAACGGCACGCGTATTCATGACTTAGCCGGCCACCGGTTACACGCAAGCGATTTGTCCGAAGATTGTGCGCATGAGCTTCTGCACACGCAATGGGATACTCCGGCCAGTCTGCACGTGTTCCGCGATGAAGGCTGGTTTACGTCGCTCGATGATCCTGACTTACTGATCCCGCACCAGTTCAGCGGTTTCCGTTACCAGTTGCAGGATCTGCGTTTATTGCCGGATTCGGGTAACAGTAAAGTGTGTTTCTGCGCGCCTCACGAAACCCTGCTGGCGCTGGTTCCTCAGCTGAAAGCGCACTTCGGACCGCGCTTAGATTTGTGTTTCTCAGCGGCAGATTGTCTGGATGTGCAGCCTGCGGGCAGCAATAAAGGCAGCGCCCTGGCACTTCTGACGGCGGGACTGGGGATTGAAATGTCTGAATGCATGGCCTTTGGCGATGCTATGAACGACAAAGAAATGCTGGAAGGCGTCGGGATGGGGCTGATAATGGGCAACGCATTACCGGTGCTGAAAGAGCAATCTCCTCACTTACAAATCATCGGGCATTGCCGCAATCAGGCGGTGTCTCACTTTTTGCAACACTGGCTGCACACTCCACACCTCACCTATTCCCCCGAATAAAAGGTATTGCAGCAAGCCGGGCCATTCTGTCCCGGCTTTTTTCCTCTTCATCTTTCAAACTCTAGCTGTGTTAGCCGCATTCTTTCACCCGAATCACTTACTCATGTAAGCTCATCGGGATTCACAAACTTGCCGCCTGCCTGCAACTCGAATTATTTTGGAAAAAGATTAGTTAAGTCCTTCCAGTTGTGCAGCGTAAACGGAAATATCCCCGATATTCTTTGCCACCCAGTTGTCGTCAAAATAGGTATTCAGATAGCGTTCGCCGCTGTCGCAAAGCAGCGTGACGATCGAACCGGTTTCACCTTTCTCATGCATTTGTTTTGCCAGCTGCAAAGCGCCCCACATATTGGTGCCCGTTGAGCCACCGACTTTTCGTCCCAGCACCTTTTCTAACCAGCGGACGGTCGCCACGCTTGCGGCATCGGGCACCTGCATCATGTTGTCGATGACGTCCGGGATAAATGACGGTTCGGCGCGCGGGCGGCCAATGCCCTCAATGCGGCTGCTGCATTGCGCAGTGACGCTGGCGTCACGTTGCTGATAATAATCGTAAAATACCGAGTTTTCAGGATCTACCACCACCAGTTCGGTGTCGTGCCCCTGATAACGGATATAGCGTCCGAGCGTCGCAGAGGTTCCACCGGTACCGGCGCTCATCACCAGATAACGCGGCACCGGATGCGGCTCGCGGGACATCTGACGGAAAATACTGTCGGCAATATTGTTGTTCCCGCGCCAGTCAGTCGCGCGTTCCGCGTAGGTGAACTGATCCATATAATGACCGTTCAGTTCTCTGGCGAGTTGCTCGGAAGCCGCATAAATCTGGCTGGAATTTTCGACGAAATGACAGCGGCCGCCGTAAAACTCAATTTGCTGAATCTTGCGCGGAGCCGTACAGGAAGGCATCACGGCAATAAAAGGCAGACCGAGCAGTCGGGCGAAGTAGGCTTCGGAAATGGCGGTGCTGCCCGAAGAAGCTTCAATGATGGGCGTATTTTCGCGGATCCAGCCGTTGCAAAGACCATATAAAAACAGTGAGCGTGCCAGGCGATGTTTCAGGCTGCCGGAAGGGTGGGTGCTCTCATCCTTCAGATACATCGAAATTCCGGGTAAGTCATTCAGTGTGAGACGAATTAAGTGTGTGTCGGCTGAACGTTGAAAATCGGCGTCGATTTCTTTAATGGCGTGAGTGACCCAGGAATTACGCATGTTGCAGACTCATAAAAGTGTTCGGATGGGATAAGAATAACGTAATCACCAGAGAAATAAGTTACTCTTTGGCCCACGGTTTGTCGTATTTGTAGAAGTATTTTCTCCCGGAGTGCCTTATGGTAGATAAAATTGACCTCAAGCTTTTATCCCTGCTGCAAAAAGATTGCACCCTTTCCCTGAACGAACTGGCGGATGCCGTTAATCTCACTTCCACTCCTTGCTGGAAACGAATCAGGCGCCTTGAAGATGACGGGATTATTCGCGGCAAAGTGGCGTTGCTGGATGGCGATAAGCTGGGACTGAGCCTGACGGCATTTGTGCTGATCAAAACTCAGCATCACAACAGCGAATGGTATCAGCGGTTTGTACAACAGGTTGAAGCATTTCCGGAAGTACTGGGCTTCTACCGGATGGCCGGAGAATATGATTATTTATTGCAGGTGCAGGTTTACGATATGAAAAGCTACGATAACTTTTACAAGCGACTTGTGAACGGCATTCCGGGACTGAACGATGTGACCTCAAGTTTTGCGATGGAGCGCATAAAATCGACCACCGTATTGCCCATTTAATGCAAAAGTTGCAGTAAAAAGTTTCATCAGAAACGCATGTTAACTCTGGTATCCTTGTCAGCCTGAAGAGCAAACGGGTATTTGTGATATCTGTTAACTCAATAAAATCATTATTATTTGTATGGAAAACTCTGCGTGAGACTGTTTGCACAATTAGGCTGGTATTTCCGTCGCGAATGGCGCCGGTATCTGGGTGCCGTTGCCTTGCTGATCATTATTGCTGTCCTGCAATTACTGCCGCCAAAACTGGTGGGCATAATCATTGATGGCGTAACGTCAAAACAAATGTCTTACAACGTGCTTTTCGCATGGCTGGGTCTGATGCTCGGCACAGCGATAGTCGTGTACCTGCTGCGCTATGTCTGGCGCGTACTGTTATTCGGTGCGTCCTATAAGTTGGCCGTCGAGTTACGCCAGGATTTCTTCCGCCAGCTTAGTCGTCAGCATCCGGCTTTTTATTTGCGTCATCGCACCGGCGATTTGATTGCCCGTGCCACCAACGACGTCGACCGCGTGGTGTTTGCCGCAGGCGAGGGCGTTTTGACACTGGTGGATTCACTGGTTATGGGACTTGCCGTGCTGATTGTCATGGCAACCCAGATCAGCTGGGAACTGACGCTGCTTTCGCTGGTGCCGATGCCGGTGATGGCGATCATCATCAAGCGTTACGGCGACCAGTTGCATTCCCGCTTTAAAACCGCACAGGCGGCATTTTCCTCTCTTAACGATCAGGCCCAGGAAAGCCTGACCAGCATCCGCATGATCAAAGCTTTTGGTCTGGAAAACCATCAGTCATCACAATTTGCTGATGTTGCCGCGGATACCGGTGCTAAAAACCTGCGCGTAGCCCGGGTCGATGCACGTTTTGATCCGACGATTTACGTCTCCATCGGCATGGCAAATCTTCTGGCCATTGGCGGCGGCAGCTGGATGGTGGTCAACGGGCATCTGACACTCGGTGAACTGACCAGTTTTGTGATGTATCTGGGGCTGATGATCTGGCCGATGCTGGCGCTGGCGTGGATGTTCAATATCGTAGAGCGTGGCAGTGCCGCCTACAGCCGTATCCGCAGCCTGTTACAGGAAGCGCCAGCGGTGGCCGATGGCGCAACGCCTTTACCGGCGGGTCGCGCAGTACTTGAAGCGCAGATCAACAATTTCCATTATCCCGAACACCAACACGCTGCCTTAACGTCTGTGGCGTTTTCCCTGAAACCGGGGCAAATGCTCGGTTTATGTGGCCCGACGGGTTCTGGAAAAAGTACCTTGCTGGCACTGCTTCAGCGCCAGTTCGATGTGACTGAAGGCGATGTGCGTTACCACGGTCTATCACTCAAAGAGATCCGGCTTGATGACTGGCGCGCGCGGCTTGCGGTAGTCAGCCAGACGCCTTTCCTGTTTTCAGATACCGTCGCGCAGAACATTGCCCTCGGCCGGCCGGATGCCACGCAGGAAGACATTGAGGAAGCGGCACGGCTTGCCAGCGTTCACGATGACATTCTGCGTTTGCCTCAGGGATATGAAACAGAAGTCGGTGAACGTGGCGTTATGCTTTCGGGCGGCCAGAAACAACGTATTTCAATTGCCAGAGCGCTGTTGCTGAAAGCTGAAATCCTGATCCTGGATGATGCGCTATCTGCCGTCGATGGCCGCACGGAACATCAAATCCTGCAAAATCTGCGTCAGTGGGGCAGTGACAGAACGGTGATTATCAGCGCTCACCGGCTTTCTGCGCTGACCGAAGCCAGTGAGATTCTGGTTTTCAGTCACGGAAGCATTTCACAGCGCGGCGATCATGACGAACTGGCTGCGAAGCCGGGCTGGTATCGCGATATGTTCCGCTATCAGCAGCTTGAAGCTGCGCTGGATGATGTGCCGGAAAAGGAGGCTGAATAACATGGCGGAACAAAAAGTCAGTAAAATCCAAAAGCTTTGGCCTACGCTCAAACGTCTGCTGGGATATGGTAAACCCTACAGTAAGCCGCTGTCTTACGCTGTACTGATGTTGTGGATTGCTGCCGCAGCGGAAGTTACCGGCCCGATTCTGATCAGCTTTTTTATCGACCATTATGTGGCGAAGGGTGAAATGCCCTGGGGGAAAGTCAGTTTACTGGCGCTGAGTTTCATCTTCCTGCAATTTCTGGCTGCAAGCCTGCACTATTTTCAGGCACTTCTGTTTAACCGTGCTGCGGTTGGCGTGGTTCAGCGTCTGCGCACCGACGTCATGGATGCGGCATTGCGTCAGCCTTTGAGCGCCTTTGATACCCAGCCGGTCGGGCAACTGATTTCGCGTGTGACCAATGATACTGAAGTGATCCGTGACCTTTATGTCACTGTCGTATCGACGGTTTTGCGCAGCATTGCGCTGATTGGCGCAATGCTGGTGGCGATGTTCAGCCTTGACTGGCGACTTGCCTCGGTGGCTATCTGCATCTTCCCGGCTGTGTTTGTGGTGATGGGGCTGTACCAAATTTACAGTACGCCGGTCGTTCGTAAAGTGCGTGCTTATCTGGCGGACATAAATGATGGCTTCAACGAAGTCATTAATGGTATGAACGTCATTCAGCAATTCCGTCAGCAAAAACGGTTTGGTGAACGATTGTCCCGCGCCAGTCAGTCACATTATATGGCCCGCATGCAGACGCTCAGGCTGGAAGGATTTTTGCTGCGACCATTACTCAGCTTATTTTCATCCCTGATTTTATGCGGCTTGTTAATCTTGTTCGGTTTCAGTGCCGAAGGCTCGATTGGCGTGGGGGTTTTGTATGCTTTCATCAACTACCTCGGGCGTCTAAACGAACCTCTGATTGAGCTGACGTCGCAGCAATCCATTCTCCAGCAGGCTGTAGTCGCAGGTGAACGTATCTTTGATTTGATGGACCGGACTCAGCAGCAGTACGGACCGGACGATAAGTTGCTGACCAGCGGCGAGATTGATATTCGCGACGTCAGTTTTGCCTACCGTCCGGACAAATGGGTGCTGGAGAATATTACCCTGCATGTCCCTTCACGTGGATTTGTGGCGCTGGTCGGGCACACAGGCAGTGGCAAAAGTACGCTGGCGAATCTCCTGATGGGCTATTATCCGCTGAATAAAGGTGAGATCCGCGTCGACGGGCGTAACCTTGCTGATCTCTCGCATTCCAGTCTGCGAAAGGGAATTGCTATGGTTCAGCAGGATCCGGTGGTGCTGGCGGAATCGGTATTCTCTAACGTGACTTTAGGTCGCGATATTGATGAAGCTCAGGTCTGGCACGCACTGGATATTGTGCAGCTTTCTCCGCTGGTACGGGGAATGCCGGAAGGGTTGAATACGCGTCTGGGAGAACAGGGTAATAATCTCTCTGTCGGACAGAAGCAATTACTGGCGATGGCGCGCGTTTTGGTGCAGGCACCAGAAATTCTGATCCTTGACGAGGCAACGGCCAATATCGACTCAGGAACCGAGCAGGCAATTCAGCGTGCTTTACGTGCCATTCGTCAGCAAACAACTCTGGTTGTAATTGCACACCGGCTGTCGACGATTGTGGATGCAGATAATATTTTGGTATTGCACCGCGGGCAAGCCGTTGAGCAGGGCAACCACTTACAGCTGCTGGCAGAAAAAGGCCGGTATTATCAGATGTATCAGTTGCAACTTGCCGGGCAAGAACTGGCGTCAGCTGAGCAGGGAATTCCTTCCACAGAAAACGCATAAACTGTCAGCTGGCGTAACGCGTTCGCTACGCCAGCATTCTCTCCTCAACGTCTTATCCTCCCGCCATCCCATCCCGCGCACCGTATTCATGCAGGCAAAATACCTGCGGTTTACACATTGCACTATAAAGCAGCGATGAGCACTTAAATGGTGCGTACTCAGCAGTGTGCTGTGTGGCGAAACAACTGTGCGCCCGGTCACGATTATTCTGAAAATGCCGGTTTGCGCGGGAATTGCAGGAATCTTTCATCAGTTTCAACTCTGGCACACCCTTTGCTTTATCCCTTGCGTATCGGGCGCGAATCCTCTCGCGGTAAGCCCTTAATTCGAGGAGTGGCACAATGAAGCTGGTTACTGTGGTGATCAAACCTTTTAAGCTGGAAGACGTGCGTGAAGCGCTGTCTGCTGTTGGAATTCAGGGGCTGACCGTAACGGAAGTTAAAGGTTTTGGCCGTCAGAAAGGTCATGCCGAACTTTACCGTGGCGCGGAATACAGTGTGAACTTCCTTCCAAAAGTAAAAATCGACATTGCTATCGCTGACGATCAGCTCGATGAAGTGATCGACGTGATCAGCAAAGCGGCCTACACCGGCAAGATCGGTGATGGCAAAATTTTCGTTGCTGAATTGCAACGTGTTATCCGTATTCGTACTGGTGAAACCGACGAAGCAGCACTGTAATTTCCGGTTTTTATCTCTCATGCCAACCGGTTTGAGATAAATCAGATTAGAAAAAACAGTTTTGAGAAACAGGGGTGGGTTAATAATGAAAAAACTTTTATCCATGATGGGGCTGGGCGCAGTGGCATTATTGCCTTCGCTTGCCATGGCCGCGGCACCAGCCGCCGCCAACGGCGCTGATAACGCCTTTATGATGATTTGTACTGCGCTGGTATTGTTTATGACCGTACCTGGCGTAGCGTTGTTCTACGGCGGTTTACTGCGTTCCAAAAACGTTTTATCCATGCTGACTCAGGTTATTGTGACCTTCGCATTGGTCTGCGTTTTGTGGATCCTTTACGGTTACAGTCTGGCATTCAGCGAAGGTAACGCCTTCTTCGGTGGTTTCGGCAACGTAATGATGAAAGGCATTGGCCTGGATTCTGTTACCGGCACCTTCTCTCAGATGATCCATGTGGCATTCCAGTGTTCATTCGCCTGCATCACCGTGGCACTGATCGTCGGTGGTATCGCTGAACGTGTGCGTTTCTCTGCGGTGCTGATTTTCACCGTGATCTGGCTGACCTTCTCCTACATTCCAATGGCACACATGGTATGGGCGGGCGGTTTCCTGGCTGCTGATGGCGCGCTGGACTTCGCTGGTGGTACCGTTGTTCACATCAACGCCGCTATCGCGGGTCTGGTCGGTGCTTATCTGCTGGGCAAACGTGCCGGTTTCGGTAAAGAAGCGTTCAAACCTCACAACCTGCCAATGGTGTTCACTGGCGCTGCAATCCTGTATGTCGGCTGGTTCGGCTTTAACGCCGGCTCTGCAAGTGCAGCAAGTTCCATTGCCGCGCTGGCGTTCCTGAATACTGTGATTGCAACGGCTGGCGCAATCCTGTCCTGGACTCTGGTTGAGTGGATGGTTCGCGGCAAGCCTTCTCTGCTGGGCGCAAGCTCCGGCGCTATCGCAGGTCTGGTTGCCATCACTCCGGCGTGTGGTACGGTCGGCGTGGGCGGTGCGTTGATCATCGGTCTGGTCGGCGGTGTGACTGGCCTGTGGGGTGTCGTTACCCTGAAAAAATGGCTTCGCGTTGATGATACCTGTGACGTGTTCGGTGTTCACGGCGTCTGCGGTATCGTAGGTTGCCTGCTGACCGGCGTATTCACTTCCAGCTCTCTGGGCGGCGTGGGTTATGCAGAAGGCGTGACCATGGGCCATCAGGTTTGGGTTCAGTTCTTCAGCGTTTGCGTCACACTGGTGTGGTCTGGTGTTGTGGCCTTCATCGGTTACAAAGTGGCTGACATGATTGTAGGCCTGCGTGTTCCTGAAGAGCAGGAACGTGAAGGTCTGGATGTGAACAGCCACGGCGAAAACGCCTATAACCAGTAATGGCTCAGTAACAGGATTTCAGAGAAAGTAGTGCGCTAACTCTCTCATTAAGCAGTACAAAACAATAAAATAATGATGATATGCAAAAGGGGCGATAACGATATCGCCCCTTTTTAATGCACAGTTTTTGCCAACCGCGATCGGATAATGTTTATTCAGGCGTCCGCTGGCGGATCACGCCTTCCTGTACCGTAGAGGCAACCAGAACGCCATCACGGGTATAAAATTGTCCGCGTACAAAACCACGAGCGCCCGACGCAGATGTGCTTTCAACGGCGTATAGCAGCCAGTCATCCATACGGAAAGGGCGGTGGAACCACATCGAATGGTCGATGGTGGCGACCTGCATTCCTGGCTCAAGGAACCCGATACCATGCGGTTGCAGTGCAGTCGGCAGGAAATTGAAGTCCGAGGCATAACCCAGCAGATACTGATGGATGCGCAAATCATCTGGCATTTCTCCGTTAGCCCTGAACCAGACCGCGCGGTGAGGTTCTTCTACACTTCCCTTCAACGGGTTATGGAATTTCACCGGACGCATTTCAATCGGCTTGTGACCAATGAATTTTTCGCGGAATTTTTCAGGGATCAGATGCGCCAGATTTTTGGCAATATCTGATTCTGAAACCAGCGTTTCTGGTGCCGGGACATCAGGCATGGTGTTCTGATGTTCGAAGCCGGTTTCCTGGCTCTGGAACGACGCGGTCATATAAAAAATCGGTTTGCCATGCTGAACGGCTTTTACGCGTCGTGCGCTAAAACTGTTGCCGTCCCGCAGAATTTCCACGTCATAAATGATGGGTTTGCTGCTGTCACCGGGACGCAGAAAGTAGCTATGAAAAGAGTGAATACCGCGGTCGACAGGTACGGTTTGTTTGGCCGCGTACAACGCCTGACCGACAACCTGACCACCAAAGACCTGACGCAAACCCAGATCTTCACTTTGACCACGAAACAGTCCTTCTTCGATTTTTTCCAGATCTAACAGATCCAGCAGATTTTTTAATGCCTGACTCATAGTGGCCTCATGAAAGTTACCGGTGATATTGACCTAAGTTGTTCGGGATACCGCAGGCAGGAATGTTCTGAAATACACCTTCGCTGACAGGTCTAACCTGTTAATCATAGTGGATCTTTTGAAACCTCAGAAGTCTTGTTTTATCCTCGGGGCGGCGAACTCTGGTTTTTTGTGCCATGATTAATGGGTAAGCTGGTTTAAGTCACTAAGTTCATCGTCGGCGTTGGTTACGTTTGTTACAACTTGTCGACAATCGAATAATAAAAGGGAGAAGGATCAATGAAACTTTGGCAGATAGTAGGTGGAACCGCGCTGTCTCTGACTCTTGCCGGATGCGCACAGCATCACGAGGCTCCAGCGCAGCAACCTCCAGTGAATACCGCGGCCAGCCCGGCCACTGCACCTGCGATCACCGGCCCGAACGTATCGGGTAGCGTGTTCATTAATCAGCGTGTGGCCTTGCCGCCAGATGCGGTTCTGACCGTGACCTTGTCTGATGCTTCGGTTGCTGATGCGCCGTCGCGTGTCATCTCGCAGAAAGTCGCGAGAACCCAGGGCAAACAGTCACCGTTTACCTTTATCCTGCCGTATAACCCACAGGAAATTGCGCCTAATGCGCGTGTTCTGTTAAGTGCGGCGGTGACCATTAATGGTCAGGTAACCTTTGTTACTGACAGCATCAAAGAAGTCATCAATAACGGTCAGGGCACGCGTGCCGACCTGCAACTTGTTCCGGTCGTAGCCGTCCCTGTGGCGACTAAACCGAATGCTCTGGCGCCAATGACTAACCCGTCAAATTCGGGGCTGGGCACGGCACCGGCACCGGTAAGTGCAGTTCCGACACAGTCAGCAACGTACTAATTCGTTACTCACTTATTTATTCGTGACTCGTGATGATTCAGGCACCGCTCCGGCGGTGCTTTTTTATTTGCGTAATGATGTGCGCAGAACTACCACTTCCAGCCATACTTTTCTAAATCAACTTTACCTTTCGTAAAGATTATCCCTTCGGCCAGAAGCGCCTGACGCTGACGTTTAAAGTCCTCACCCTGCAGGGAAATTTCACCGTGGCGATTAATCACCCGATGCCAGGGAAGCGTGCTGCCTTCGGGTAACTTTTTGAGCACACCGCCCACCTGACGTGCCGCCCGCGGAGAACCAGCCAGCTGAGCGACGTTGCCATAAGTCGTGACCTGACCCGGGGGAATGGCAGCGATTATCTGGAATACGCGCTGGCGAAAGCTGTCGGGCTCTGACATGACATCCTCCTCAGTGTTTGGCGAACAGTATGACGCAAAAAATGTCCTTCTGTCCGTCCAGATTCAGGCGTATTGTTTAAGAAAACAACGGTTGTCGGCGGTTAACTTGCTTTTGCCTCGGGCATCACAGATAATGCCCACCGCTTCGATTCTCTCAGGAGAAATGAAGCCGACAACGTCAATGGGGGCCCTGTTGGTTCTCCCGCAACGCTAACTTGTTAACTCGGTCAGGTCCGGAAGGAAGCAGCCATAGCAGGTGTCGTGTGTGCCGGGATGTAGCTGGCAGGGCCTCCACCAATTTCAGGCCTTCCCGTTTTATCAATCCCCTTATTTTTCCGATTCATAACTCCCTCTTAGCCAAACTGCGCCCATAAAAAAGGGCACGTTATCCGCGCCCTGGTTTGCTGACTGTTTACTGGTTTTTTTTAGTGATGAACCAGCGTCGCAAAGTAATACACCAGCGGGATGGCGAGTATATACAGTCCCAAAGGCACTTCGCGCACCTTACCGGCCACCACTTTAATGATGATGTAAAACAGCAGGCCACCGGCAATCCCGGTACCGAAGCTGTTGGAAATCAGGGTAATCATCGCCATCATCAGCACCGGCAGCGCATCAGTGAAGTTAGCCAAATCGACCTTGCGCAGATTACTGAACATGTTCAGGCCAATCAGGATCAGCGCAGGTGCGGTCGCTTCTTTCGGGATCATCAGCGCAACAGGTGTGAACAATAGCATCAGCAGGAACATCACTGCGGCAGACAGCGCCGTCAGGCCTGTTTTCCCCCCCGCTTCTGCAGCAGCAGACGATTCTATCAGCGCGGTTGCGGCTGGGATCCCTACAATCGGGCCGAGCGCTGCGGCAACAGAGTCCACCATGAATGGCCGGTTGATGTGTTTCATATTGCCATGTTCATCAAGCAACCCGGCTTCCCCGCCTACCGCCAGCGTCGTACCCATCGTTGAGAAGAATTCTGATGCAAAGAAGATGAACAGGAAAGGCAGGAAAGCGATATTAATCGCGCCGATCAAATCGACTTTGCCAAAAAGCGGAGCCACTGAGTGGGGCAGGGAAATCCATTGTTCAGGCAGATGCGTCACACCAAACGGAATACCGGCCACGGTCGCCAGTAAAATAGCCCAGAGGATTGCTCCAGGTACTTTGCGCGCCTGCAATCCCACGGCAAGCAGCAAACCGAGCAGCGCAATCAGCGCACCCGGCGCGGTGAAATCGCCTAACGCCAGTGCATGTGTCCTGGCATTAGCCATCACCAGTCCGGCGTTACGAAAACCGAGCAGGGCAACGAAAATACCAATCGATGCCGTCAGACCGAGTTTGATGGACTGCGGCACAGAACGTGTGACGACTTCCCGCAGACCAAAAACTGTCATCACGAAGAATAAAATACCCGACCAGCAGGCTATCCCTAATGCGATGGGCCAGCTGATGCCGTCACCGGCCAGCGTGACACCGACCAGCACGGAACCGCCGATGCCGGGGCCGACCATAAACGGCAGATTAGCGTAGAACGCCATTAATAATGAGCCCAGCACAAATACCAGGATCACGCCGGTTGTCGCCGCGCCTTTGTCCATCCCGCTCACCGCCAGCAAACCGGGGATCACCACCAGCAAATAAGCAGCGGCGAGGAATCCGGTGATCCCTGCCAGACATTCGGTTTTCACCCGGGTCTGGCGCTGATGTAAATGAAAGCGTCGCTGCAACCAGCTTTGCTGCGTTGAGGTTGCTACGTTTTTCACAGAACTTTCAGACATGCTTAAATTCCCCTGACAATAATTTTTATAATGTTGTGTTTGCTATCATTTCTGCTCCGGCGTGGCACCGGGCATTTCAGAATTATTCCGGCCAGATTTCCAGAACCGGGTCGACGATTTCACGCAGTCCGCCGTCAGTGAGGCCTAAGTCAGTCAGATGCGGCCCGGCATTACACGCCAGACACGTGCCCTCGATGGCTTTGAAAACGCGATAAGGGGGTTCCCAGTCGGCTATCTGTGCGCTGAGTTCACGCAGATTTTTAAATTGTTCAGCCAGTTGTTCCGCAGGCAATTCAGAGAGCATTCCGGCAATGGGCATATCTACTTTTGCCAGCAATGTGCCATTCTGGCTGAGTGCCATTCCGCCGCCGCTGGAGATGAGCTGATTCGCCGCCACAACCATATCTGCGGGGGAACGTCCCAGTACCACCAGATTATGTGAATCGTGCGAGTAGGAGGTGGCAATCGCTCCGCGCAGTTCTCCCCAGCCTTCCAGTAATGCCATTTTTGGGGTGGCGTCATGCCGCCCGTGGCGGTGCTGCACCCAAATCAGGCTGAAGCCTTCCGGGAGTTGTACCATGCCGTCTTTGACGTCAACGGTCACTTCACTCCACTGTGTAAAGCGTGCGCCTTTAATATTACGCAGGCGGGCTTTGCCGTTTGTCAGCCCCGGAACTTTCATGCAGAAGTCGTCTGCAATGAGGGCACTGAGCCGCATTGTGTCACGAGGAGGTGTCACACCACTGGCCGCCGCCGGTGTGAAGAGAAGTTTGCTCTCTTTTGCCACACACTTCCCTGCCACGTATACGGCGTGCGGATGCAGATTCTCCAGTGAATCAAACGCGATGATATCTGCCGTACGGCCTGGCGCTATCAGCCCTAAATCTGAACGTTGCATGCGTATAGCGGCGTTGAAAGTCGCCATGCGCAATACATCTTCTGCACGTAACCCGTGTGAAATTAGGAACTTGACTAACGCAATCAGCCCGCCTTTTTCCAGCAGATGATCGGGCGGAACATCATCAGTACACAGCGTAATCTGTGAGGAAAGATGTGGCAGCGCCTGCAACGCAGCAGCGATATCCGGCAGAAGATAAGGATGGGAGCCGCGGATTTGCAGCGTCAGACCGGCGCGCAGTTTTTCCAGTGCATCTTGCGCAGAAGTCAGTTCGTGATCAGAGGTGACGCCAGCCGCCAGATAGGCTTGCAACTGTTCATCTTTCAGCCCGCGGGCATGGCCTTCGATCAGTTTGCCGCTGTTTAAACCGGCCTCGAGAATTTCCAGCATCCGCCCGCTGCCATTAATCACGCCGTGCATATCCATGACTTCGGCAACCCCGGCGACTTCCGGCCAGCTCAGCATGGTTTGCATTTCCTGACCGTGAAAGTCAGCGCCGGACATTTCTAAACCGGGAGTGGAAGGGACGCTGGAAGGGGCTGCGCAAATCACGCGCAGAGGTAAATTACGGCTCGACTCAACGGCATATTGCACCCCGGCGACGCCCAGTACATTCGCCAGCTCGTGCGGATCCCAGAACACGGTGGTCGTTCCCTGAGCAACGACAATCCCGGCGTATTTTTCCGGAGAAAGGTGAGAGCTTTCGATATGCACATGGGTGTCGATAAGTCCCGGCGAAAGATAGCGACCGGTTAAGTCATCGACATTTTCTGCCTGAGAGAATTTTCCACGCGGATGGACGCTGGCAATCATATTGCCGGTGATCCCGACATCGGCTTCGCGAATCTCTCCCGTCACCATATCGATAACGTTTGCGTTGATAAGCAGACGATCAAAAGGAATTTTCCCTAACGCAGCCTGAACCGCGCGCTGGCGCAGGGGTAACGGAGCAATGTTTTCGGTCATGTCAGTATCCGGATTTACAAAGTGATTGGGCTAATGTAGGGAGAGGGAATGCCTTTGCACAGATGAATTATTTTATCCGTTTATAAGATGCGGTTATGCTGAGCAAACGTTTTCTATTTTTAGCGGGATCCCTGACCATCATGTCTGAACCCTGGCGCCGGTTGCCTGCGCTCTCCCTCAAGCAAATTCAATACTTTGTAACGCTGGCGCAGTTACGCAGTTTCACCGACACGGCGAACCGTCTGGCGATCAGTCAGCCAGCTTTAAGCAGCGCACTGCGGCAAATTGAATCAGTACTGGGGGGGAAATTATTAAACCGCACCGCTCAGGGAGTCAGCCTGACCGAACAGGGCGAAGCTGTTTTACCTTATGCAGAAAGGCTACTGAATACAGCGCATAGTGCCTTCGATGATATGCAACAAATCATGCGGCAGGGGGGTGATGGAACGTTACGTATCGGATTGGTCCCTTCAGTCAGTACGTTGTTATTCCCGGCTGTTCCGCAGTTATTATCGGAATATTTCCCTGATATGCGTGTGGAATTTCATGACCTGACAAACGATGCATTATTACTGGAACTGGAGAACGGATCTGTGGATTTTGGTATCGGTGCGACCGACAGCACGGTGCCGGATTCTGTAGCAATATATCCGCTGCTGGAAGATCCTTTCGTGGCAGTTATCCGGCGTGATGATCCGTTATCAGAAGGGCATAATATCCCCTGGAAACAACTGGCTAAAAGGGATATTGCTTTGTTTTCAAAAGGAAATGTCAGCAGGCTGGTGAGTTCATTAATTGAAAGTCACAGGCTGAATTTGCGGGTGAGTTATCGCGTGGATTTTCAGGAGACGTTATATGGTTTAGTTCGTTCGCGTCTGGCTCTGGCGATATTGCCAGAATTATATACAGCAACACTTAATGATGATGAATTAACAGTGGTTCATCTGCAGCAACCCACATTAAGTCGTACAGTGGCGATGATGCGTAAGCCAACGCCTCTGCGCTCGCCTGTAACAGAACAATGTTTCCAGTTTCTTTTACAAACATTCCACCGGCAGATCAAAGAGAAAGCAGAAAGAAATATCTGAAGAAATAGTTAAAAATTGCTTAAGTTATATTGTATGAATTATGAGCGTCAGGCCGAAAGGTATTTCGACCTGACTCTGTCTGTCAGCGTACAAATTTCCAGACTGATACCGGGATTTTATCGTACAGCTTGTTCATCGTTAGCTCCGCTAAACGATGATCAGCTGCTGAGTAAAACAATTCCAGCTCGTCGTCGGACAGTTCATACTTATTCTTTTCAATGACACGTTCAAGTGTATCAATAGTGGTGCATTTTCTTAAACGCATCAAATAGTCGATTTTGTTCATCTTAGCCTTTTCATTTTTATCTGATGACTGCATATAAATTATTACTCAAGTCTTCATTAGGGTACAGATGTAGTCCCCTGAGAACATTCTGAATAATCGCTTCTTGGTCTTTTGCCATTGGCGTAAATCAGAATCGTTAATTCCATAATTGCTGAACAGGGTGTAGGTATCATCCAGATACTCTTCAACCAGATCACTTAAATGGGTATCGTCCGGATACTTAATTTTAAAGCTCATCACAAAAGATGCAATGTGCTCAATCAGTTCGTTGAGTTGCAGGTTAACAGCAGAAGTAGGGTCGTTGACCCAACCGTGGTGACTGTCACCCAGTGTCGCGATGCCTTCATCATACAACATTTCATTCAGGTAGCGTAACTGAGCGATATCGTGCCGCTTAGGCGAGTACTCATCCATATCATCCCCTCCGTAATGGTTTATTCGGTGTTGATAACACTCTGTGAGTAAACAACAAAACTTGATGGCTTACAGAAAACGGCTCTCACTACTAACGCTATGAACAGATGACGCTATGAACTGACTTATACATCAAAGACAATCGCAGTCTTTGAGATGAACTTTCTCGGGCTTATTACACAACATATAATTTAAATATAATTCATTTTGAGAAAGCTGCGCAAACGTATTACTCAAACTTACAATTCTTCAGCCGTTGAACCTTTGAACAAATCAATAATATCAAACTCCAGACCTGCCGGCTTTACAAGGAATGTGACACTTTGCGTCGTGAACTCTTGTGCATTAATGTCCAGACAACCGTTGAAAACCGTCCATCTGAACTGGTAATTCATCGAATAACAATTTTCGCCAATTGCAACGATTGACACGATTTGCAAAGAATTTGGTTCATAACGTGCATTTTCTGAGAAGTAAGTTAAATCGCCAATTAATGACTCTTCAATTTCAGATAAATAACGTTCAATAATCTGCAGCAAATCTGAAGGAGTCAGATTTTCCCCATTAATAGGGTAGGGGATAAATTTTTTCACCGGTTTTCGCCTTTGAACTCCATACCTTTCTATTATTGCATACTTTTATCAGGATGTGTTTTGAGCAGAGAAAAAAATTTCCACTGCGGAAAAACATAACTTTCTGATTGTAATGACAATTAGTTTCTGTTCATCAATTTTTACCCTTTTCTAACAATTTTGCCTGGCCCAGGGTGTGCATTCCCCGTTCCGAAAGGACATCTGGTAAAAAATCGAAACAGTTCACGTGTTGATACAAAACCGAGTGTGTGATGTTATATTGTAACGAATGGAGGGGCTATGACCAAAACACTCTTTACACTTTCTTCGCCAGTACGCTGTCTCGCCGTGCTGGCTGTACTGGCTATTTTATGGGCCGCAATTTACTGGGCAATATCGCTACCATGATTTTTGTTAATAATGTTGAAGTCGGCTATGACCGCCGGGCGGTTGCGATGCCGGTCAGCGGGCAATTTCTTTCGGGCTCACTGACGGCGGTTATCGGGGCTAACGGGGCGGGTAAATCCACTTTCCTCAAAACGCTGGCTGGCCTTCAGCAGGCGGTTGCGGGCAATATTACCTTCACCGGCGGAAAACGTCCGCGTCTGGCCTATTTACCGCAGCAGGCGGAATTGGATCGCGGTTTTCCGATCAGCGTATTCGACCTGGTCGCGATGGGGTGCTGGCCGCAAAGCGGACTTTTTGGCGGCATAAATCAGCAGTCAGCCACCGCAGTAACTCAGGCGCTTGAGACGGTCGGGATGACTGAAATGTCGCATTTGCCCGTAGGTTCGCTTTCCGGTGGTCAGCTGCAACGTACTTTATTCGCGCGTTTACTGGTGCAACAGGCGCCTCTCATCATGCTTGATGAACCTTTTACTGGCATCGATACCCAGACAACGGAACTGCTGCTCAAGGTGATTGCGCAGTGGCATCAGGAAGGTAAAACCGTTATTGCGGTTTTACATGATATCTCTATGGTTGCCCGGCATTTTCCTCATGTGCTTTACCTCAGCGCGCAACAGAATCTATGGGGAACGGCACATGACGTATTGGGTCACTTCCCGCATCAGGCGCATGCCTGTATTTCGACCGAACCTTTTTCTCTCGTGGCGGGAGTTGCCAATTCATGATGCTTTTTCATTTACTGGCCGATCCCTTTATTGAGTTTGGTTTCATGCGCCGCGCGTTAATTGCCTGTATCGCATTATCCATCAGCGCCACGCCTCTGGGCGTTTTCCTGCTATTACGTCGGATGAGTCTGGTGGGGGACGCACTTTCCCACGCCGTATTGCCGGGTGCCGCTATCGGTTATCTGATTTCAGGAATGTCGCTGGTCGCCATGGGAATTGGCGGTTTTATTGCAGGACTTGCAGTGGCGATGCTGTCAGGCCTTGTGAGCCGCCGCACACAATTAAAGGAAGATGCCAGTTTTGCCGGTTTCTATCTGGGTTCGCTCGCGTTGGGTGTGACGCTGGTTTCCCTGCGCGGTTCCAGTGTTGATCTTCTGCACGTTCTGTTTGGCTCTATTCTCGCTATCGATTCCTCAGCAATGATTATGGTCGGCATTATTACCAGTGTGTCATTGCTGGTGCTGGCCTGCATTTATCGCGCCCTGGTCATAGAATCCTTCGATTCACTGTTTTTACGGGTCAGCGCAGGGAAATGGCTGGCGGCGATACATGGGATTTTCCTGGCGCTGGTCGTTGTGAACCTGGTTGCCGGCTTCCAGATCCTCGGCACGCTGATGTCAGTCGGTTTGATGATGTTACCCGCGGCCAGCGCACGTTTCTGGGCGCAGGATTTACCCCATACCTTGCTGAGCGCCATGATTATCGGTGTGATCGCCAGTATCGTCGGACTTATCTGGTCTTATTACGCTTCGCTGCCCGCAGGCCCGGCTATCGTCCTCAGCGCGACGGTGATCTTCTTTATTTCAGTTTTATTTGGAAAGCGGGGCGGGATGTTAACGGCTTCGCGAACTTAAGCAGCAGTAAGTTAATAAGCAGTACCACAATTAAGGGGACATGATGAAAGTATTACCTGTATCACTCGCAGCAGCTGCCCTGCTGTCGAGCCCGCTGGCTATGGCGAAAACCGTGGATGCGGTGGCCAGTTTTTCTATTCTCGGGGATATCGTTCAGGAAGTGGGCGGCGAGCACGTTAAAGTGACGACGCTTGTCGGACCTGACGGTGATCCGCATAGCTTTGAGCCTTCGCCGAAAGACAGTAAGGCGATTAATGCGTCTGATGTCGTTTTCGTCAGTGGCTTAGGTCTGGAGGGGTGGATCGATCGTCTGGTGACGGCTTCCGGTTACAAAGGTCATGTGGTGACGGCATCTGAAGGCGTTAATTCCCGTAAAATGGAAGAAGACGGCAAACAAATTACCGATCCGCACGCCTGGAACAGCATGGCGAACGGCGTGATTTATGCGACCAATGTGATGAATGCGCTGATCAAAGCCGATCCGGAAGATGCTGACTATTTCCGCCAGCGCGGAACCGCCTATATTGAGCAGTTACAAAAGCTTGATGCGTGGGCCAAAACTGAATTCACCGGCATTCCTCAGTCAAAACGTAAAGTGCTGACCAGTCATGATGCTTTCGGTTATTTTGGTCAGGAATACCATGTCAGCTTTATGGCACCGGTCGGCTTTTCTACCGAAGCGGAGGCCAGCGCCAGCGGTGTCGCGTCGCTGATTAAGCAGATCAAAGAGGAGAAGGTGAAAACGTACTTCATCGAAAATCAGACCGATCCGCGTCTGGTGAAACAAATTGCTGCGGCGAGCGGCGCGCAACCTGGTGGTGAGCTGTATCCTGAAGCACTTTCAGGCCCGCAAGGCCCGGCCACGACGTATATCAAAGCGTTTAAGCACAACGTTGAGACGATCGTTGCCAGCATGAAATAAGATTTCCCCTCCTCACGGTTTCGCTGTGAGGAGGTTTTACATCATGTCTTAACATAAGAAAAAGCCCCGTCGGGCAAGCGGCGGGGCTTTTATTTTTTTTATAAGGGGCATAAGGGAAAGGCGCAGTGTTAACGCTTTTTCTTTCTGCCCTGAACGGCTTTAAAACGCGGATTGCTTTTACAGATCACATAAATCCGGCCTTTACGGCGAACTACGCGACAATCCGGATGACGATTTTTTGCCGAACGTAATGAACTCAGAACCTGCATAACAATTTCCCTGATGTTGTTTACTTTTTACCGAGGAAGCTGCCGAAGCGTTGATTGAATCGCGCGGTGCTGCCTTCTTTTGAATACTCTTTCTGCTTACCGGTGTAATACGGATGGGAAGCGGAAGAAACTTCAATCGTGATGTAAGGGTAGGTTGCCCCTTCCAGTTCAATGGTGCGGTCTGTCGAGATGGTTGAACCGACCTTGAAGTATTCATTAGCACTGGTGTCGTGGAAAACCACGGTGCGATACGCAGGATGGATAGCGGGTTTCATAATGCCTCAAGTTGTTATGTTATACTATAACAATAAGTATGCACCCATCTGTTTTCCGGTTCAAGACTCAGGCGAAAAAAAAGGCCGCATAAGCGGCCTTTCGTCAGGGTGAGGATCCGTTACAGCGTCGGATGCTCTGTTTTGTGCGTATGTTCGATATCCTCGTTCTTCTTACCGAAGCGTCGACGAACCACTACGAAGAAGACCGGAACAAAGAAGATCGCCAGCAGCGTTGCTGTGATCATCCCGCCCATTACGCCGGTACCTACGGCGTTCTGAGAACCGGAACCTGCACCGGAGCTGATTACCAGCGGCATTACACCGAGGATAAATGCCAGTGAGGTCATCAGAATCGGACGAAGACGCATACGAACCGCTTCAAGTGTGGATTCGATCAGACCCTTACCTTCTTTGTCCATCAGGTCTTTGGCGAACTCAACAATCAATATGGCGTTCTTCGCCGACAACCCGATGGTGGTCAGCAGGCCTACCTGGAAGTAAACGTCGTTACTGAGTCCGCGCATCGTGGCTGCCAGAAGCGCACCCACAACCCCGAGCGGAACCACCAGCATGACCGAGAACGGTATTGACCAGCTTTCATACAATGCTGCCAGACACAGGAATACGACAATCAGGGAGATAGCGTACAAGGCCGGAGCCTGGTTCCCTGACAAGCGTTCCTGATAGGACAGACCGGTCCAGTCATAGCCGATACCGCTTGGAAGTTTGGAAGCCAGAGACTCCATCATCTCCATTGCAGCACCCGAACTTTTGCCCGGAGCTGGCTGACCCAGAATTTCCATGGATGGCAGACCGTTATAACGTTCCAGACGCGGTGAACCGTATTCCCATTTCGCACTGGAAAATGCGGAGAACGGCACCATCTGGCCAGCACTGCCACGGACATACAAGTTATTGATGTCAGACGGCAACATACGGTATTTATTTTCAGCCTGAACATACACTTTCTTCACGCGACCACGGTCGATGAAGTCGTTGACGTAGCTACCACCAATCGAAGCACCGAGAGTGGTGTTGATGTCGGAAATTGAAACGCCAAGTGCCGTTGCTTTTTCCTGATCAATTTCGATTTTGAACTGTGGTGTATCTTCCAGACCGTTTGGACGAACCTGAGTCAGCAAGTCCGGATGTTGAGCAACCATGCCCAGCAACTGGTTACGTGCCTGTGTCAGTTTGTCATGTCCAAGGTTAGCCTGGTCAATCAACTGGAAGTCGAAGCCTGTCGCCGTACCTAACTCAACAATCGCTGGCAAGTTGAACGGGAACACCAGTGCATCTTTAATGGTGCTGAATGCGCCCATCGCACGGCCTGCAATGGCAGGAACTTTATTCTCCGCGCCGCTACGCTCAGACCAGTCTTTCAGACTGATAAACGCGATACCGGTGTTCTGACCACGACCAGCAAAGCCAAAGCCGTTGACCGTAAACACGGACTTCACGTTAGCTTTTTCTTTCGTCAGATAGTAATCGCTGACTTCGTCGAGCACTTTCTGTGTACGCTCCTGGGTCGCACCTGCTGGCAATTGCGCCATGGTCAGGAATACACCCTGGTCTTCTTCCGGCAGGAAGGAGGTTGGCAGGCGGATAAACAGGAATGCCATGCCGACAACGATCAGCAGATAAATCACCAGATAACGACCGGTGCTGCGCAGAATGTTGCCTACGCTGTCGGTGTAGTGGTGCGTGCTTTGGTCAAATTTCTTGTTAAACCAGCCGAAGAAACCTTTTTTATCGTGATGCTCACCTTTGGCAACCGGCTTGAGCATGGTCGCACAAAGCGCAGGTGTCAGGATCATCGCCACGAGAACCGACAGCACCATGGCCGAAACGATGGTGATGGAGAACTGACGGTAGATAACACCGGTAGAACCACCGAAGAAGGCCATCGGGATGAATACTGCGGACAGCACCATCGCGATCCCCACCAATGCACCCTGGATCTGCTCCATGGATTTTTTGGTGGCCTCTTTCGGAGGCAGGCCTTCTTCGACCATGACACGCTCGACGTTCTCGACGACGACGATGGCGTCATCGACGAGCAGGCCTATCGCGAGCACCATCCCGAACATTGTCAGGGTGTTTATCGAATAGCCAAACGCTGCCAGAATTGCAAAGGTACCGAGCAGGACCACCGGAACCGCAATGGTCGGGATAAGCGTTGCGCGGAAGTTTTGCAGGAACAAGAACATGACCAGGAATACCAGGACGATGGCCTCGAACAGCGTTTTACCTACTTCTTTAATCGAGATTTTTACGAACGGCGTGGTGTCGTACGGGTAAACAATTTCTAAGCCAGCCGGGAAGAATGGCTCAAGCTTAGTCAGTGTGGCTTTTACAGACGCCGCGGTATTCAGGGCGTTCGCACCAGTTGCCAGTTTGATACCCAGGCCTGACGCAGGTTGTCCGTTGAAACGGGCAATAACGTCGTAGTTTTCACCGCCGAGTTCGATTTTAGCCACATCTTTCAGGCGAACCTGAGAACCATCCTGATTTACTTTCAGAATGATTTTACCGAATTCATCAGGTGACTTCAGACGGGTCTGCGCCACGATAGATGAGTTCAATTGCTGGCCCGGAACCGGTGGTGTACCACCGAGCTGACCTGCTGCGATCTGGTTGTTCTGTACTTTGATGGCGTTGATGACATCTACCGGCGTCAGCTGGAAGTTGTTCAGTTTGTTCGGATCCATCCAGATACGCATCGCGTACTGAGCACCAAACAGCTGAACGTCACCTACACCCGCAGTACGGCTGATAGGATCCTTGATGTTGGAACCGACGTAGTCGGCGATATCATCCTGGGTCATTGAACCGTTATTGGAAATAAAGCCCGCTACCATCAGGAAGCTGCTGCTCGATTTCTCAACCGAAATACCCTGTTGCTGAACTTCCTGCGGCAGCAATGGTGTTGCCAGCTGCAGTTTGTTCTGAACCTGTACCTGCGCGATATCTGCGTCAGTACCGGAAGCGAAGGTCAAGGTAATCTGAACAGTACCTGATGAATCACTGGTCGACGACATGTACATCATGTTGTCGATACCGTTCATGTTCTGTTCGATAACCTGAGTAACGGTATCCTGTACGGTCTGCGCATCCGCACCCGGATAAGTTGCGGTCAGCTGGATAGCCGGTGGCGCAACGGTTGGATACTGTGCGATTGGCAATTTAAGTATTGCCAATCCCCCTGCCAACATGATGATGATCGCAATTACCCATGCAAAGATGGGACGATCTATAAAAAACTTAGCCATGAATTACCGGCTCCTATTAAGACTTCGTCGCTGTAGCGGGTGCTGCTGCGTTTTGATCGACTTCCTGTGCAGTAACCTGTACGCCTGGCTTAATTTTTTGCAGACCTGTCACGATAACTTTATCGCCACTTTTCAGGCCGTCTGTCACGACCCATTTGTCGCCAATTGCCTGCGTTGTGGTCACTGTACGAATTTCAACTTTATTGTCCGCACCAATCACCATCGCCGTGGCATCACCACGTGGGTTACGGGTAATACCTTGCTGAGGAACCAGCAGAGCGTTGTCGTTTACGCCTTCATCCAGACGTGCGCGCACAAACATACCTGGCAGCAGGGCGTCATTTGGATTAGGGAAGATGGCACGCAAAGTAATGGAACCGGTTGTTTCATCAACAGTCACATCAGAGAATTCTAATGTACCCGCCTGTGAATATTCTTTACCGTTATCCAACAGCAGCTTGACTTGTGCTTTGCCGTTAACTTGCTTGAGTGAGCCATCTGCCAGTTCCTGCTTCAGACGCAGGAAATCGTTGCTCGATTGAGTGACGTCAACGTAGATAGGATCAAGTTGCTGAACAGTTGCCAGTGCATTGGTCTGGCCGGTTGAAACCAGCGCACCTTCAGTTACCGACGAAATACCGATACGTCCGCTAATAGGGGAGGTGACCTTGGTATAAGCCAGATTGATGCGCGCATTTTCAACGGCTGCTTTGGCGCTGACAACAGCGGCGTCAGCCTGAGCGGCAGTCGCCACAGCGGTATCGTAATCTTGCTTGCTGATGTAGTTAGTGCCAAGCAGAGGTTTATAACGAGTTACGGTCAGACGGGAAATCTGTGCATTCGCCTGAGCTTTTACCAGATCGCCTTTAGCGCTGTTATACGCGGCCTGATAAGTGGCTGGATCAATCTGATATAACGAAGTCCCGGCTTTAATTTCGCTGCCTTCAACGAAATTGCGTTTAAGAATAATGCCGCCAACCTGCGGACGTACCTCAGCGATGCGAAAAGCAGCAGTACGACCAGGAAGTTCGGTAGTCACATTCAACGGTTCAGTTTTGAGAGTAACGACCCCAACCTGCGGAGCATGAGGTGCGCCTTGTTGAGCTTCTTTATCGTTACATCCTGTAAGTGCTAAGCTTCCGGATAGCATCAGAACTACCGCCAGAGGCGTTAACCCTCTGTTTTTGTTCATAAATAAACCTCAAGTGTCCGATTTCAAATTGTCCAATGGATCACAACATTCCAAATCCATTGCTGCGCTTTTAGTATGTGCGTGCTATGTTACATACATTCAAGAATGTATGTAAATCAAACTCCCCTTAAAGATAAACCTATGGCACGAAAAACCAAATCACAGGCACTGGAAACCAGACAGCAGATTCTGGATGCTGCTGTGCGTGAGTTTTCTGCCCGCGGGGTATCATCGACATCACTGACTGATATTGCGAATGCAGCCGGTGTGACGCGGGGCGCAATTTATTGGCATTTCAGGAACAAAGTGGAGCTGTTTAATGCGATTTGGGAAGCTTATGAATCCCGCATAAAAGTGCTTGAAGTAGAGTATCAGACAAAGTATCCGAATAATCCACTGCGTATTTTACGCGAAATCTTAATTTACATCCTGGTCGCCACTGTCACCGATAGCCAACGTAAAGCATTGATGGAGATTATATTCCATAAATGTGAATTTGTTGGGGAGATGACGTCAGTTCACGAAGCGCGCAAAGCGTTATACATGGAAGGTTACGGTAAAATCGAGCGTATTCTCGTGCGCTGTATAGAAGAAAAGCAGCTCCCGGTTGATCTTGATACCCGCCAGGCCGCCATTATTCTTCGTGCTTATCTCACAGGGCTGATGGAAAACTGGTTATTTATTCCTGAAAGCTTTGATTTAGAAGGGAATGCCGGGAGATTCGTGGATACGTATATTGACATGTTGTGCCATTCGTCCTTTCTCACCGCGGTAAAATAACCCCTCAATACTTTCCTGTTAATTAATAAGCCTGCAAATTTACATCCCTTTTTGTTTATAAAATACACACTCTGATGTTGTATTCAGAAACGCTTTTCTCCTTCCTTTCATCGCCAACGCTGCTATTGTCATCTCCATATTATTCATTCAGTAAATGAGTTGACGCTGACGTATGTGTATCCGGTTTTTGGCCGCCCCTTCTGACGTAAGGCTTTCCCTGAAAAAAAGGGGAATGACAGGTTTTTTCACGCTTGTGATATGCGTTGCACTGCTTTTTATCTCCTTTTCCGGCCATGCGGCAAGTAATGATATTCCCGGCAGGAATGAAGTTCAGAACCAGCTGGATGCATTAAATCGCCAGAAGAACCTGACGCCGGTCGATAAGCTTTCGCAACAGGATTTGATCCACACGCTGGAATATCTTGATGCGCTGGAAAGAGTGAAGCAGGAAGTAAATCAGTTGCAAAAACAGGTCGCCGACGCACCGCAAAAACTGCGGGTCGCCATGGACGGTCTGGATCAGATCAAAAACAATCCGAAAGATGATGTGAATAAAGCTCAGCTTTCCGCGCTGTCGCTGCGTCAGCTGGAAAACCGTCTTAATGACACACTCGACGATTTGCAGTCTTCGCAGGAAGATTTATCGACTTTTAACACTCAGCTGATTTCCCTGCAAACCCAGCCTGAGCGCGTCCAGAACGCAATGTACTCCTATTCGCTGGCGATTCAGAAAATCCGTAATCAGCTCAACGGCATGTCGCCCGGTCAGCAGGATTTACGTAACACGCAACAAAACATGCTGGTCACGCAACAGGCTTTACTTGGGGCGCAGATTGACCTGCAACGTAAGAGCCTCGAAGCCAATACCACGTTGCAGGATTTACTGCAAAAACAACGTGATTACACCAACGCGCACATCAATCAGCTTGAACACACCGCGCAGTTATTGCAGGAAGTGGTCAACGGCAAACGGTTGATTTTGTCCGAGCGGACAGCGAAAGAAGCCCAAACGCCGGACGATGCCTCGAATATCCAAAATGACCCGCTGGTGGCGCAGGAACTGGGAATTAACCGCCAGCTCAGCGAACGTCTGATTGCCGCAACCGAGGAAGGCAACCAGCTGGTTCAGAAAAATATTACAGTGAAAAACTGGCTGGATCGTTCGGCGCAGGCTGAGCATGACCTTAAAGAGCAAATTACGGTGCTGAAAGGCAGCTTATTATTGTCGCGCATTTTGTATCAGCAGCAGCAAAATACTATCCCACCTTCCGGTCTGATGACCGATATGAGCACGCGGATTGCTGATTTGCGGCTTGAGCAGTTCAAAATTAATCAGCAGCGTGATGCCTTATTTCAGGGCGACAGTTACATTCAGGGAGTGGTGACCAACAGCAAAGAGACGATTAATGACGATATCAGCGATGCGCTGGATCAGATTGTCGATATGCGCCGCGAACTGCTTGATCAACTGAATAAGCAACTGGGTAATCAGCTGTCTCTGGCCATCAATTTACAGATTAACCAGCAACAATTGCTGAGCATCAACCAGTCGCTTACAGAAACGCTGACTCAGCAGATTTTCTGGGTGAGCAGTAACAAGCCGATGAACTGGGAGTTCATCAAATCATTGCCGGGCGATGTCAAAAGTCAACTAAGCGACCTGCATGTCAGTATTCCACCGGGCGAACTGATGCTGGGCGCGTTGCATTCCCTGCCGGTGACCATCCCGTTATTAATCGTTATTTTGCTGCTGTTATGGCGCAGGAAATACATTGATCAGCGGATTGATATGTTGAGTAATGACGTCGGACAACTCAAGCGCGACAGCCAGCTGCACACGCCGCAGGCGCTGTTATTGATGGTTCTGAATGTTTTACCCGGCGTGTTACTGATGCTGGGCGTCGGCTACTGGCTTTCGCAATGTGATATCGAACCGAGCGACTTTTTATGGACGCTGGCGCAGCGGCTGGCGGTGTTCCAGCTGGTCATGGGCTTTTGTTATCGCATTCTTAAACCCGGTGGCATCAACGAGCGGCACTTTACTACACCTGCGGCCACTTGCGCGCATTATCGTCGTTCCGTCATTCGTCTGAGCCTGGTGATGTTGCCGCTGATTTTCTGGTCCGTGCGCGGCGAGAAAGCACCGCTCGGTCTGGTGGATGACATCATCGGGCAGGTGGTGATTTTCCTGACGCTGCTGGCGCTGACGGTTCTGGTATTCCCGATCGCACGCGATGGCTGGCGTGAAAAAGATTCTCACAGCATTCGTCTGGTGGTGGTCACGGCGATTGCGATTGCGCCGGCTTTCCTGGTCGGGCTGGTGGTCACCGGATATTTTTACACCACGCTGCGTCTGGCGGGCCGCTGGATTGACAGTCTTTACCTGCTGATTTTCTGGAACATTATTTATCTCACCGCGCTCAGGGGATTAAGTGTTGCAGCACGGCGTCTGGCGTATCGTCGTGCGCTGGCCCGCCGTCAGACAAACCTGGCGAAAGAGGGCGCGGAAGGTAATGAGCCGGTTGAAGAACCGCAAATTGGTCTGGATCAGATTAACCAGCAATCGCTGCGCCTGACCACCATGGGGCTGTTCTTCATCTTCGCGACAGTGTTCTACTGGATTTGGTCGGACTTATTGACGGTGATTTCCTATCTCGACAGCATAACGTTATGGCATTACTCCAGCACGGTGGCGGGTGCGGTCACTCAGCAAACCGTGACGCTGGGTAATATGCTGCTCGGTTTTCTGGCGGTGATCGTGGCGTATGTTTTGACGAGAAACCTGCCGGGCCTGCTGGAAGTGGTAGTGCTGTCGCGGCTGCAATTACGGCAGGGGACGTCGTACGCTATCACTACCATCCTGACGTATTCGATCACGGTGATCGGGGCGATCACGGCGCTCGGTTCTCTCGGGGTCTCGTGGGATAAATTGCAATGGCTGGTGGCGGCACTGTCGGTCGGGCTGGGCTTTGGTTTGCAGGAGATCTTTGCGAACTTTGTTTCGGGTCTGATTATCCTGTTCGAACGCCCGGTACGTATTGGCGATACCGTAACCATTGGCACATTTTCCGGCACGGTCAGTCGTATCCGTATCCGCGCAACAACCATTATCGATTTTGACCGCAAAGAAGTGATCATCCCTAACAAAGCCTTTGTGACGGAACGGCTGATCAACTGGTCACTGAGCGATACCGTCACCCGCGTGCTGATCAAAATTGGCGTGGCGTACGGTTCTGATCTGGATAAAGTGAAAGAGATCTTGTTGCAGGCGGCGCATGAAAACGCCCGTGTGATGAGTGATCCGGCACCGCTGGTCTTCTTCCTTAATTTTGGTGCCAGCACGCTCGATCACGAACTGCGTGTTTATGTTCGTGAACTGGGCGACCGCAGTTATACCGTCGATGAACTTAACCGCAGTATTGATAAACTGTGCCGTGAGAACGATATCAATATCGCCTTCAATCAGCTGGAAGTGTATCTGCACAATCAGGACGGCAGTGAGATTCAGGAAGTTAAGCGCGTGTTGAGACAACCGGGTGATGAACCGGATGCGTTGCCTCAGGGCTAATGGGAAGCGGGCAATTCAGGGGAATGCGAAAGGTTCCCCTGATACAGTCAGCCGGACGGCTTAAAGGTAACTAATTGACAGCGTGCTTTTGCTGTTTTTCAGCTTTTCCTGATAATCGCGTTGTACGATTTCCAGTGCTGCGAGAGCGGTTTCCGGTGCAATTTCGTTGCACTCAAGCAGGTAAATCAGATCAACAGCAAGCTGAAGTTCGGGAGGCGCATTTTCTACGGACATATTGGCCAACATTATTATTAGCAGGTTTTGGACTTACCATTATAGATAAGAAAATGGCGGGTCTGAACGCCGGATTAAAAAAATGTGATAAAGATTCAAAAACCTTTTTCCTGCCGCTCGATTTGCCTCTCAATTTTGGCCAGTGCCTGACGACACCGCATTAAACGTCCTTCCAGCGCAGCCAGTTCTTTTTGCACGCGTTGCTGATCGCTGAACGTGGCGAGTTGTCCCAGCGTAGTTTCCCGGTCTTCAATCATCGCAATCAGACGACGCTCGAACTGCTGAGTTTCCGCGAGTTTGGTATAATTATCATGACTTTTTCGCTCCGGCGTCTGGTGCGTTTTACGCAGTGTTTGCGTGGCGAGTTCACGCTGCATGGCGGTGATTTGTGCCACCAGTCGCTCGGCAATAAACGCCACCTGCGCGGAACGTTTCTCAACCACTTCCTGATTCAGTTGCTGTAAATTCATCTTAATTTCTGCCAGATAATCGCGCAGACGGGTGCCTTTGGTTGAGAAAAGGGCGATATCAAACCGGGCCTGCGAAGCGGAAACATGGCCGATGGGTTCGATTTCCCGCGCCAGAGTTTCTATTTGCTGATCAAGGACATGTAAAATTCGTTCAGTGCTCACAGGTTATCTCCATTAATGACGCTCATAGCTTACCTGCAACCGGCGGTTATGACACCTTCGTTGCACTTGTATAAACTGGGGGCTTAATTTCTGGCAATTTGTGCGAATCAAAAGGAACTGCATGAAGCGCATATTACTGATTATGGTCGGCTGGCTGTGTGTGGTACTGGCAACGCTGGGCGTTGTGCTGCCGCTGTTGCCCACCACGCCGTTTTTACTGCTGGCCGCCTGGTGTTTTGCCCGTTCGTCTCCACGCTTTCATCACTGGCTGCTGCACCGTTCCTGGTTTGGCAGCTATTTACGTCACTGGCAGGCGCATCGCGCGCTGCCGAAAGGGGCGAAGCCAAAAGCCGTTGCGCTGATTGTGACGACATTCGCGATTTCGATCTATTTTGTGCCGTTATTGTGGGTGCGTATTTTATTGGTTTGCATGATGTTTGCGTTACTGATCATGATGTGGCGATTACCAGTGGTTGACCTTGAGCAATAAAACAGGCGATCATGTCCGGCTGCGGGTTGCTTTTTAAAGCAGCTTTGCATAGATTTGGGCATCTCGTACGTCGGTGCGCTCCCAATTTCCTTCCTTGAACGACATGCTTTAAAAGGGCATGACGGGGGACATTTGACCGCCCGCGTTTAAGTATGAACAGCAGCTTTATCAGGCAATTAACATTATGACCGCTACCGCACAGCAGCTACAGTTTATTAAAGACAGTATCAAGACCATCCCTGACTATCCGAAGCCAGGCATACTGTTCCGTGACGTCACCAGCTTGCTGGAAGACCCAAAAGCTTACGCTGCAAGCATTCAGTTACTGGCCGATCGTTACCGCGATGCCGGCGTCACCAAAGTGGTGGGCACCGAAGCACGTGGTTTCCTGTTTGGCGCGCCGGTTGCGCTGGCTCTGGGCGTGGGTTTTGTTCCCGTGCGTAAACCGGGCAAATTACCGCGTGAAACCATCAGCGAAACTTACGATCTGGAATACGGCACTGACAGTCTTGAAATCCATACGGATGCCATTCTGCCGGGTGAGAAGATCCTGGTGATCGACGACTTGCTGGCAACGGGTGGCACCATTGAAGCTACCGCGAAACTGATCCGCCGTCTGGGTGGGGAAGTGACGGATGCTGCATTTATCATCAATCTGCCGGAACTGGGCGGTGAAAAACGCCTGAACGATGCCAATATCACCTGCTACAGCCTGGTGTGTTTCGACGGGCACTGATTTAAATTTTGCAGTGTGATGTAAAAAGGCCTCGCCGTTAACGCGAGGCCTTTTGCTTTCTGCGCTACTCTTTCCCGCTTTCTCCCGTCCAGACTACCATCACCTTATCGTCACCGTGCTGACGGCTGAAGGCGTAGTATTCTGCTGTCTGCTGTGATTTCTGCACACCTGCACCGACCGCCGGATGTTGTTCCCGGAATTTCCCCAGTTTTTGCCAGTGCTTCAGCAACGCCTGTTTTGCACCGTTCAGCTCATCCCAGTTCATGTCTGATCGCGTTCCCTGTAAAGGATCCGATCCCGTCGGGCCGAACTGACGTCCGCTTTCGTCGCCGTAATAGATCTGCACTGCGCCCGGTGCCAGCAGTAATAAGTCTGCCGCACGCTGTTGTAAGGGAACTGACCCTTTGGCATCGTCAGTGAAAAATAACCGGGTATCGTGTGATGAGAGATAACTCAGCACATTGAAACCCTGCATTTTCTCCGCCATCTGCTGATACGTTGCGTCGATATGTGCAAAGCAGTTCAGCGCCGCCGCTGCCTGATCCTGAAAATCAAAATTGATCATCGCGTCAAAACCATTGGCGTAATAATCACTTTTCATTACGCCGTGACCCCAGGCTTCACCGGTCATCCAGAACGGCGCGTCATCCAGCGCTAGTGAAGGATTGGCGGATTTCCACTGCTTCAGTGCTTCGGCAGAACGCGCTTTCAGCAACGCCAGTGTTGGTTTTTCCACGTGCTTGGCGGTATCGACGCGAAAACCGTCAATGCCGTAATCGCGTACCCACTGACTGAGCCACGTCACCAGATAATCGCGGGGCGCAGCGCCGGGGATTTCGCGGGCGGCGGTATCAGGTTTATGACGATAGAAAACAGGCAGGCCGCTGGCTTGTGTGGATCCGGTTTTGATATCCGGCAGGAACGCCAGCGACATGGTCAGGTCGTCATAACCGGGCGGGTCATAATCGCCAATATCGGTGCGGATCCATTTTTTGCCCCACCAGGTGCTCCAGCCGTCTTTGTCACTGAAATTGATGTAATCATTAAAACTGTGCCAGTTCTGACCGGGGCCGGGTTTCCAGTCGGTCCATTTTTTGCCCAGCGTCTTTTCGATTTCATCGCCTTTGAGATACAGCGAGCCAAAATGGAACGTTTGCATATCCGCCAGCGTGGCGTAACCGGTGTGATTGACCACCACGTCAAAGAGAATGCGGATCCCGCGTTTGTGCGCTTCGCTGACCAGCTTTTGTAACTCTTCGCCGGTGCCCATATTGGCATCGAGTTTTGTCCAGTCGAGCGTGTAATAGCCATGATAGGCATAATGCGGGAAATCACCTTTGGTGCCGCCACCGACCCAGCCGTGGATCTGCTCCAGCGGCGAACTGATCCACAATGCGTTCACGCCCAGTTGTTGCAGATAATCCAGCTTGCTGGTCAGTCCGGCCAGATCGCCACCATGGAAAGTGCCGATTTCCTGCATTCCGTCACTGTGACGGCCATAGCTGTGATCGTTATCCGGATTGCCGTTTTCGAATCTGTCGGTCAGCACGAAATAGACTGTGGCGTTTTGCCAGCTGAAAGTGGCGGGAGTTTTACGCGTCGCAGATTCCAGCAACAGCAGGCCGCCGCTGGCCGGATCGGGCGTCATCGTGATGTGACCATTAGCGACCACTGCACTCTGGCCGGAATAAAAATCACGCACTGTTTCGCCATCGCTGAAGGTACCGGATACCTCCACAGTCAGTGGTTTGCCATCCCAACGCGGACAGGTTTTTGTCACGGCGGCGACGGCTTCCTGCGCCGTTTTCAGGCTCAGCTGAAGCGTGGGCGTGCCGCTGCGGGTATCAATGCGTACCTGATAATCGCCCGTGCGAAACTGTTTCCAGTTTACCGGCGGATGACTTTCACAGGGTTGCAGCGACAGCATCTCGTTAAGCTTTACCGCGCCCGAAGGTTGCCAGCACTGATCATCCTGATGCAATTCCAGTGCGCGCTGTCCTTTGGGTAACGTGGCATCGCTGGTGAATATTCCGCTGACCGGCTCGGCAAACGCAGGAAAACCTTCCAGCGCCCAGGTGGCCTGTGCGGCGGGGGAAACGAGCAGTAATAAAGGTAATGTCAGGTATTTCATGGCTCTCCTTACGCGGGGCAGGAAGCATTATCAGAACAGAGGTGAATTCAGTGTAATCAGTGCGCAAAATTTGCCCTCATCCCCTTGTGCGAATTGTCAGGAGGAGGACGACGGTGGAGAAACTGCGGCGCGGTACGCAAAAAGTAAAGTAATAGGAATGATGGCGACCCTGCTGGTACACTAAGAAGTGGCAGTCTGGCGCGGGCATCATTATGCTTAGCCTTTAGTCGCCGGTTCGCCGACCCGCGCAGAAAATCGGGTTAAACGATGTTTTTTCGTGTATCGTCAAATTATTCATTATAAATCAACGATGAAGTATTAATGAGCTATCAGGTTCTTGCCCGTAAGTGGCGCCCCCAAACTTTTGCCGACGTCGTCGGACAGGAACATGTGCTGACCGCGCTGGCCAATGGCCTGTCGCTCGGGCGCATCCATCACGCTTACCTGTTTTCCGGAACCCGTGGCGTCGGGAAAACCACCATCGCCCGTCTGCTGGCAAAAGGACTTAACTGCGAAACCGGGATTACCTCCACGCCTTGTGGCGTGTGCGATAACTGCCGTGAAATCGAGCAGGGCCGTTTTGTCGATTTAATTGAAATCGATGCCGCTTCCCGTACTAAAGTCGAAGATACCCGCGAACTGCTCGATAACGTGCAATACGCACCGGCGCGTGGTCGTTTCAAGGTTTACCTGATTGACGAAGTGCACATGCTCTCGCGTCACAGCTTCAATGCGCTGTTGAAAACGCTGGAAGAGCCGCCTTCGCACGTCAAATTCCTGCTGGCGACAACCGATCCGCAAAAATTACCCGTCACCATTTTGTCGCGTTGTTTGCAGTTCCATCTGAAAGCGCTGGACGCTGAACAGATCCGCAAACAGCTTGAACACGTATTAACGCAGGAAACCATCACCACTGAACCGCGTGCGTTACAGCTGCTTTCCCGTGCTGCCGACGGCAGTATGCGTGATGCGCTGAGCCTGACCGATCAGGCAATCGCCATGGGGCAGGGCGCCGTCACCACCGAAACCGTGGCGCAAATGCTCGGTACGCTGGACGACGAGCAACCGCTGGCGATGCTGGAAGCGCTGGTCAGCGCCGATGGCGGTCAGATGATGGCGCAGGTTGAACAAGCCGCGTCACGTGGCGTGGACTGGGAAAACCTGCTGGTGGAAACACTGGCGCTGCTGCACCGCATTGCGATGGTTCAGCTGTTGCCGTCGGTGCTCGATAACCATTACGCGGCTATCGAACAACGTCTGCGCGAACTGGCGCGTGTTATTCCGCCGGCTGACGTTCAGCTTTATTACCAGACCTTACTGATAGGCCGCAAAGAGCTGGCGTATGCGCCGGACAAACGCATGGGCGTTGAAATGACCCTGTTGCGTGCGCTGGCCTTCCATCCAAAAGTGATTATTGCTGAACCGGCTCCGCAGCCGGTCGCGGTTCCGGCGGCTGTAGCGCCACAGCCATCGCGTCCTGCTTTAGCGCAACCGCAGCAGTCGCCGCAACAAAACTACAATGCGCCGCCGCCACAGGGCAATGCCGAGCCGGCCGCGATGCCGGATTCCACCGCGCAACTTTTACAGGCGCGAACACAATTGCTCAGGCAGGGGAGTACCACCCCAAAAAAAGCTGAGCCGGCAGCGCCAGGAAAAGCGCGGCCGGCAACCTCAGCACTGGAGCGCCTCGCTTCGGTGACTGAACGTGCGCAGACTCTGGCGGTGAAGAAAGAACCTGCCGCGCCGGTAAAAGAAGAGGCTTATCGCTGGAAAGCGACGATGGAACCGGAAGTCGCACCGGAACCGGTGGCGACACCGAAAGCGCTGCGCACCGCGCTGGAATATGAAAAATCGCCGGAACTGGCTTCCCGTCTGGCGGAAGAAGCGATTGAACGAGACGAATGGGCGGCTGAAATCAGCCGGATGACCATTCCGAAACTGGTACAGCAACTGGCGCTGAATGCGTATCGCGAGCAGCCGGAGCCGGGTAAAATTTGCCTGCACCTGCGTTCCTCGCAAAAGCACCTGAATTCGCCGTCCGCGCAGAAAGTGCTGACGGATGCCTTATCGGCATTGCATCAGACGCCGGTTGAACTGACCGTGCTGGAAGATGATAATCTGGCGGTGAAGACGCCGCTGGAATGGCGACAGGCCATTTATGAAGAAAAACTGGCGCAGGCGCGTCAGTCTATTATTGCGGATAACAACATTCAGACGCTGCGTCGTTTCTTCGACGCGGAGCTGGATGAAGAAAGTATCCGCCCAATTTAAACGCCGCGATTGTGACGCGGCCATTGCTGAGAGAGAAGACTATGTTTGGAAAAGGCGGCATTGGTAACCTGATGAAACAGGCCCAGCAAATGCAGGAAAAAATGCAACAGGCTCAGGCGGAAATCGCTCAGCTGGAAGTGACCGGTGAGTCAGGCGCTGGCCTGGTGAAAATCACCATCAATGGTGCGCACAACGTGCGTCGCGTTGAAATCGATCCGAGCCTGCTGGAAGACGATAAAGACATGCTGGAAGATCTGATCGCTGCGGCGTTCAACGATGCAGCACGTCGTATCGAAGAAACTCAGAAAGAAAAAATGGCAGCCGTGTCTGGCGGCATGCAGTTGCCACCAGGCTTTAAGATGCCGTTCTGATGCAAACCAGCCCTCTCCTTGAATCTTTAATGGAGGCGTTGCGTTGCCTGCCGGGCGTTGGCCCGAAGTCAGCGCAACGTATGGCATTCCAGCTGCTGCAACGTGATCGCAGCGGCGGAATGCGGCTGGCGCAGTCTTTAACGCGTGCTATGTCTGAGATCGGCCACTGTGCTGATTGCCGTACCTTTACCGAACAGGAAATCTGCACCATTTGCGCCAATCCACGGCGTAAAGAAAACGGTCAGATTTGCGTGGTTGAAAGTCCGGCTGACATCCATGCGATAGAACAAACTGGTCAGTTTTCTGGTCGCTATTTTGTGCTGATGGGGCACCTGTCACCCCTTGATGGCATCGGGCCTGACGACATTGGTTTGGGCCGTCTGGAAGAGCGCCTGGAGAGTGAAAACATCCAGGAAGTAATTCTGGCGACCAACCCGACGGTCGAGGGCGAAGCGACCGCCAACTATATCGCTGAAATGTGCGGCCAGTTTGGCGTGCTGGCGAGCCGTATCGCGCACGGTGTGCCGGTTGGTGGCGAACTGGATATGGTCGATGGCACCACGCTGTCACATTCCCTCGCCGGGCGTAACCCCTTCCGGTTCTGACGGTTATACGGGCGCAGCCTTCTGCGCCTCGTATTATTCTGCTATGCCTCTGCATTTCTTCTTAAAAATTTCCTCCTGCGCTTGAAAAGCCTGACATATAACCCCACTTATTCCTCAACGTCTGATTTGGTCAATAACAGTATCTGGATTGAGGTAATTTGATGAGTATGAAAGGACAAGAGACACGTGGCTTCCAGTCTGAAGTAAAACAACTGCTTCATCTGATGATCCATTCTCTGTATTCAAACAAAGAAATTTTCCTGCGCGAGCTGATTTCCAACGCCTCGGATGCCGCCGACAAACTGCGTTTCCGCGCACTGTCCGCACCTGAGCTTTATGAAGGTGATGGTGAGCTGCATGTCCGTCTGTCGTTTGATAAAGAAAAACGCACCCTGACACTGAGCGATAACGGCATCGGTATGAGCCGTGATGAAGTGATCGACAACCTCGGGACTATTGCCAAATCCGGCACCAAAGCGTTCCTGCAATCTGTGGGTTCTGAGCAGGCGAAAGACAGCCAGCTGATTGGTCAGTTCGGTGTCGGTTTCTATTCTGCATTCATCGTGGCGGATAAAGTCACCGTGCGCACCCGCGCAGCCGGTGCCAGCGCTGACGAAGGGGTATTCTGGGAATCTGCCGGTGAAGGCGAGTACACCCTGGCGGACATCGAGAAAGCGGATCGCGGCACTGAAATTACCCTGCATCTGCGTGAAGATCAGGACGAATTCCTGGATGACTGGCGCGTGCGCTCCATCATCAGCAAATACTCTGATCACATTGCGCTGCCGGTTGAAGTCGAAACCCGCAACGAAGAAGACGGCACCGTTACCTGGGAACAAATCAACAAGGCGCAAGCTCTGTGGACCCGCGGTAAAGCCGAAGTGACCGACGAAGAATATAAAGAATTCTACAAACACATTTCTCATGATTTCAGCGATCCGCTCAGCTGGAGCCATAACCGCGTTGAAGGTAAGCAGGAATACACCAGCCTGCTGTATATCCCTTCACAGGCACCGTGGGATATGTGGAACCGCGATCATAAACACGGCCTGAAACTCTATGTTCAGCGCGTGTTTATCATGGATGAAGCGGAGCAGTTCATGCCGAACTACCTGCGTTTTGTTCGTGGTCTGATAGATTCCAACGATCTGCCTCTGAACGTGTCACGTGAGATCCTTCAGGACAGCCGCATTACCCAGAACCTGCGCAGTGCGCTGACCAAACGTGTTCTGCAAATGCTGGAAAAACTGGCGAAAGACGACAACGAAAAATACCTGCAATTCTGGAAACAGTTTGGTCTGGTATTGAAAGAAGGTCCGGCAGAAGACGGCGCAAACAAAGAAGCGATCGCCAAACTGCTGCGTTTCGCCAGCACCCGCAACGACAGCAGCGAGCAGACTTTGTCGCTGGAAGAGTATGTGGCGAACATGGTGGAAGGTCAGGACAAAATTTATTACATCACTGCTGACAGCTATGCCGCGGCGAAGAGCAGCCCGCATCTGGAACTGTTCCGCAAAAAAGGCATTGAAGTTCTGCTGTTGTCTGACCGCATCGACGAATGGATGATGAGCTATCTGACTGAGTTTGATGGCAAAGTCTTCCAGTCCGTCAGCAAGGCCGACGATACACTGGACAAACTGGCTGACGAAAGCGAAGAGCAGAAAGAAGCTGAAAAAGCGCTGGAGCCGTTCGTTGAGCGCGTGAAAACGCTGCTGGGTGACCGTGTGAAAGAAGTGCGTCTGACGCACCGTCTGACCGATACGCCGGCCATCGTTACTACCGGCGCCGACGAAATGACCACGCAGATGGCAAAACTCTTTGCCGCTGCCGGTCAGGAAGCGCCGGAAGTGAAATACATCTTTGAGCTGAACCCGGAACACGCGCTGGTGAAACGTGCTTCTGATGTGGCTGATGAAGACCAGTTCAGCGAGTGGATTGAGCTGTTGCTGGATCAGGCGCTGTTCGCAGAACGCGGCACGCTGGAAGATCCAAACCTGTTCATCCGCCGTATGAACACGCTGTTACAGGCGTAATCGCCGGGCGTAAAATGAAAGGGTGTCGTGAAAGCGACACCCTTTTTTATTGCCTCGCTTCTTCCCGGATCCATTCCCTGAATGCGCGGATCTCCGGCTCGTCACGGCGCTGAGAACTCACCAGCACCGTCGTAGCGCGATCTACTTCGCAAAAGCCCGCCGGCGCAATCAGTGAACCTTCCTCCAGCTCTTTCTCCACCAGCATTTTCGGTGCGATACATACCCCCAGCCCGTTTTTCGCCGCCTGGATTGCCAGAATCAGATTATCGAAATGTTTACCGGTACTGACATCGCCCGGCGCACCCGTCGCTTTTGCCCATTCCTGCCAGGCATTGATCTTCGTATCGGCGTGCAGTAAGGGCAGGGCGCTGAAATCCGGCGGCGGCATCAGGTCATGACACAAGCCAGGCGCACAAACCGGCCCGATAAAATCAGAGGCAATTTGCATAGCGTCAGTGTCTGGGTTTTCAATGTGCGGACCGCTTTTTATCAGCACATCGGTGCGCTGGTTTTCCAGCTGTCCGGGCGCGGTCTGCGTCTGAAAAGAAAGCGTTATCTGCGGATAAAGTTGTGAAAACCGGCTGATGCGCGGCAGCAGCCACTGCGCCAGAAAACTGGGTGAGCAGGCAATGATCAGATGCTGTTCGCTGCCATTTCGGATCTCGTGACAGGTTTTTGCTATCTCATCAAATACCCGATCGCAGCAGGTTTTCAGTTTAATTCCGTCAGCGGTGAGAAACACGCGCCCAGCTGTGCGATTAAATAACACCGTCCCCAGCCAGCCTTCGAGATTTTTCATCTGATGGCTGATCGCGCTGTGTGTCACGTTCAGGGATTCCGCCGCTGTACTGAAACTTTCAAACTGCGCAGCCTGTTTGAAATAATGCAGGGCACGTAGCGAAGGGAGATCATTCATTTTATACCTTGTGAGTTTTTTTCATCTTCCGTGTCTGTTTATATCATTTTTTTTGCCGCTGAAAGCGCATTAATCTTGTCGCATGTTGAATCACAGGAGGTAAACATGCGTCAGTCTTCGCCGGTAAACGGCACTTTTACGGGTACTCTTATCGGCATTCTCGGCGGGGTTATCCTCAGTACCGATTCCGTTTTTATCCGCCTGATGTCGGTCGAAGACTCATGGCTGATCGTGCTACTGCGCGGTCTGTTTATGTGGGCACTGGTGGCGATGTTGTACCTGTTCTGGCCGGCATCGCGTTCCACGCTGGGCGTGCCGTGGATCACCCGTAAAAATGCGCTATCAACGCTGTTCTTCTGTATTGCGTCAGCCTGTTTCGTCAATGCGCTCAACCGCGGCAGTATCGCCACGGTGCTGGTGATCATCTCTTCAACACCGTTTGTCTCGGCATTGATTTCGCGGATTTTCTTCCGCGTTCGCATTGATAAACCGCTGATGCTGGCGGCACTGGCCGGAATGGCGGGCGTCGGCGTGGTGATGAGCGGACGCAGCACGGGCCACGACCCTGTCGCCAACTATTTTGCACTGGCCACGGCGGTGTCGATGGCGCTGGCGTTTATCTTCGCGTCGAAAGTCGAAAGCGGTACCGTCGGGCTGCCTTCACTGGGCGGTATTCTGGCCTCTTTTTGTGTAGTGATTTTTTCCGGTGGCAGCGTTTTGCATTGTTTACCCGCCTTAGCCGGTGAACAATGGCTATGGATAGCACTTGAAGGCGCGGTAATTATGCCGCTGGCGATGGGGCTGATTACGATGTCGACACGGCTGGTTTCTCCGGTCAATGCGGGGCTGTTTTTGCTGCTCGAAACCGCGCTGGCACCGCTTTGGATCTCACTGTTTTTAAATGAGGATCCTGCGCCATCGGCGGTTGCCGGTGGTGTGATCATCGTGCTGGCGGTGGTGTCGCAAACCTGGTGGGTAAAACGCCGGATAGCGCAGGCTTAACCCCAATTTCAGCGGGGTGTGTTCCTTGAGCAAAAGTGCTCAGAATGGTATGGTTGACCGGTTTTCGTGATTCATAATAATTACATGCAAGGGGATTTACGCAATGCGTATCATTCTGCTGGGCGCTCCGGGCGCAGGTAAGGGTACTCAGGCTCAATTCATCATGGAGAAATTTGGTATTCCTCAGATTTCTACCGGTGATATGTTGCGCGCCGCTGTGAAGGCCGGAAGTGAGCTCGGCAAGAAAGCAAAAGAGATTATGGATGCCGGTAAACTGGTGACCGATGAACTGGTTATCGCACTGGTGAAAGAACGTATTCAACAGGAAGATTGCCGTAACGGTTTCCTGTTAGACGGTTTCCCACGCACCATTCCGCAGGCTGATGCTATGAAAGACGCGGGCATCAAAGTGGATTACGTGCTGGAATTTGATGTGCCTGATGAACTGATCGTTGATCGCATCGTTGGCCGTCGCGTACACCCGGGCTCTGGCCGCGTGTACCACATCCAATACAATCCGCCAAAAGTGGAAGGTAAAGATGATGTGACTGGCGAAGAACTGATCACCCGTAAAGATGATCAGGAAGAAACCGTGCGTAAACGTCTGGTGGAATACCATGAGCTGACTGAGCCGCTGGTATCTTACTACAGCAAAGAAGCAGAAGCGGGCAACACTCAATACGTCAAAATTGACGGCACACAGCAGGTTTCTGCTGTGCGTGACGAACTGGCTGCAATCCTGAGCTAATCGTCTGCACTGCGCGCTACCACGGGGTGACTTCGGTCGCCCCGTTTGTTTTTCTGCGCCAACGCCTCTGTAGCTTGAAGTGTGAAGGGTATTAATAACAATTCGCATTGATAGCTTATGCCGTTGTTCCCATCGTCTTTGTTTTCGTTACAATGACCTGCGCCTCTTTTCAGCATTGCAAATTGCAGCACCAAAAACGGCGGCGCCCATCATTTTTCACACGGCTTCAATGCCTTTAATTTAGGATATTCAGCATGACGCAGACTAAATTCGGTGTTCTCCTGGTCAATCTTGGAACACCGGAAGCACCGACTCCGCAGGCCGTTAAAAAATATCTGGCTGAGTTTTTGAGTGATATCCGCGTCGTGGATACGCCCCGTCTGCTGTGGTGGCCGATCCTGAATTTGGTGATCCTGCCGCTGCGTTCCCCGCGCGTGTCCAAACTGTATAAAGCGGTCTGGATGGAAGAAGGTTCGCCGCTGATGGTGTACAGCCGCCGTCAGCAGAAAGCGCTGGCAGAACGCCTGCCGGGCACGCCGGTTGAACTGGCGATGAGTTACGGCAAGCCGGGCATGAAAGAACCCATTGAAAAACTGCTGGCGCAGGGCGTGACTAAAATGGTGGTACTGCCGCTGTATCCGCAATACTCCTGCTCAACCAGCGCCGCGGTTTTTGACGGTGTGGCGCGCGTGCTGAAATCTCAGCGTCGCCTGCCTTCAATGAGCTTTATCCGTGACTACGCCACCCATCCGGCCTATATTTCCGCGCTCAAAGCCAGCATCGAACGTTCCTTTGCTCAGCATGGCGAACCGGATCGTCTGGTGCTCTCCTTCCACGGTATTCCTAAGCGTTTTGTCGCTGAAGGCGATGATTATGAACAGCGTTGCCGCGATACCGTGCAGGCGCTGACCGATGCGCTGCAACTGCCGTCGGGCAAAATAATGCTGACCTTCCAGTCGCGCTTTGGTCGCGAACCGTGGCTGACGCCGTACACGGACGAAACGCTGAAAGGTCTTCCGGCTCAGGGTGTTAAGCATATTCAGATCCTGTGCCCTGGCTTTGCGGCAGACTGTCTGGAGACGCTGGAAGAGATCAAAGGCGAGAACCGTGAGATTTTTATTCATGCAGGCGGCGAGCGCTTCGAATATATTGACGCCTTAAACGACCAGCCGGAGCATATCGATCTGCTGCAACAACTGGTCACTCAGCACTTCTGAATGAAGCCTGAGTTTTTTGAATTTCCCGAGAATAATGAATGAAATTTCCTGGTAAGCGTAAGTCTAAACACTATTTTCCGGTCAGCGCGCGTGACCCTTTATTGCGTGATTCCATGCTGCAGGCCATGCAGCCGGAATCTGAAGCCGGGGCCTCGTACATCGTCGGCATCGACCAGACAATGGTCGATATTGAAGCGCGCGTGGATGAAAATTTTGTGGCCCGTTACGGCCTGACGCCGGGTGAATCCAATATTCTTGACGATGAGATGTCGGAAGCGCTGTATCAGGAACTGATGAGCCACGCGCTTATCAGCCATCAGTTTGCCGGTGGCACCGTCGGCAATACGCTGCACAATTATTCCGTGCTGGCTGATGACCGTTCGGTGCTGCTGGGTGTGATGTGTAACAACGTCAAAATCGGTGATTACGCTTACCGCTATTTGTGTAACACCTCAAGCCGTGTGGATCTTAATTTCCTGCAAGGCGTGGACGGCGCAATTGGCCGCTGTTTCACGCTGATCAGTGACACCGGCGAGCGCACCTTTGCCATCAGTCCGGGCAAAATGAATGAACTGCATGCCTGCAGCGTGCCGGAAGATGTGATTGCCGGCGCGTCCGCGCTGCTGCTCACCTCGTACCTGCTGCGCAGCAAGCCGGGCGAACCGATGCCAGAAGCCACCATGCAGGCCATTGAATACGCTAAAAAATACCATGTGCCGGTAGTGTTAACGCTGGGGACGCAATACGTCATCGCGGAGGATCCGCAGGCATGGCGCGATTTCATCCGTGATAACGTGTCGATTCTGGCGATGAACGAAGATGAAGGGTTTGCACTGACCGGCATGAAAGATCCGCTGATGGCGGCGGATAAAGCGCTGGAATGGGTGGATCTGGTGTTGTGTACCGCCGGACCGAACGGTCTGTTTATGGCGAGTTATACCGAAGACGAATTCAAACGCACGACTCAGCATCCGTTGCTTCCGGGTGCGATTGCTGAATTTAATCAGTATGAATTCAGCCGGGCGATGCGCCGTGAATGCTGTCAGGAGCCGCTGAAGATTTATTCCCACATTGCGCCGTACATGGGCGGGCCGGAAAAAATCATGAATACCAATGGGGCGGGGGATGGCGCGCTCTCTGCGCTGCTGCATGACATCGCGGCTAACGGTTTTCACCGCACTTCCGTGCCGAATTCCAGCAAACATACCCGCGAGTATCTGACGTACTCCTCACTGGCGCAGGTGTGTAAATACGCCAACCGCGTGAGTTATCAGGTGCTGAACCAGCATTCACCACGTCTGACGCGTGGTCTGCCGGAGCGTGAAGACAGTCTGGAAGAGAGTTACTGGGAACGTTAAACATCATCGGGAACGAAAAGTGAAAAGGGCGGGAAATTGAATCCCCGCCCTTTTTTCAGCCCATCTGAACCTGATTCCTTCCAGATGTCTTTGCGCGATATAACGCGTCATCCACACGTTTAAACAGTCTGGTGAAGTCTTCTCCGGTTTCGTACTGCACCACACCGACGCTCACTGTCATCGAAGGTAAATCAGGATGCTTATACTCTTCAACGGCTAAGCGGAGCGTCTCAGCGACGTGTAATGCGCCTTCCAGACCGGTCAGCGGCAGCAAAATCAGAAACTCCTCGCCACCCCAGCGGAATACGGTATCGCTTTCGCGGATCCCCGTTTCCAGCGTTCTCGCCAGCATCACCAGTGCATCATCGCCTTTGTTATGCCCGTGCTGATCGTTAATTGCTTTGAAATGATCGGCATCGACCAGCATCAGACTGAAATTGTGCGTGCGTTGCGGATTTTGCGTCCGCGCGTTTTCTACCAGTTGCATAAACTGGCGGCGGTTGCCCAGTCCGGTCAGCGGATCACGGAGTGCGGCGTGTTCCAGCTCCTGCTCAAGGCGCTTTTGCTCGGTAATATCGTGAATGATGCACAGCATCAGCCGCACGCCATCCACGTCCACCGGGCCGGCGTAAGTCTGCACATGGCGCAGATTACCGTCCGCAAGTTTGTGCACAAAGGTCAGCGGTTTATGTCCGCCGGGCAGACGGGCGATTTCATGCATCACCGGCAGCACATCCTGGCCCATTGCATTGATTTCCCAGGTGTGTCTCATGCACATTTCGTCGCGTGTATAGCCATAGAATCGTGTCGCCGCCAGATTCGCATCGACAATCTGCCCGTTATTAGCAGGGTCAATCAGCAGCATTGGTGCCGTATTAGTCTGGAAAAATCGCTCATAGAAACCGCTCTGATCACGGCGGTAAGGTCGGGCTTCGCTCAGGAACGAACCGGGTGCCGGAACGTTGGCCGCGGAGGTGTGCGTTCCTTCGAACACGATGACCGGCTCCTGCAAGCCAAACTGTGCCAGAGAAAGACGACAGCTCAGGGGAAAGGCGCGGCCTTCTTTGTGGATGGTCCAGATTTCAATGACCTGATCGCCTTTTTGCAGATGAGGCAGATAGGACTCGAGGGATTGCAAAGACTGGACCGAAAACTGACCGTTGCGCAGGGGGCCCAGCAAACTGTTACCCGCAAGTTTTCGGGCCGCCGTATTAGCGAAAATAATTTGCTGGTTATGTACTGAGACAACCCAGACCGGCGTGCTCAAAATGTTCAATGTTTCCAGATGGGATAGCAACATCGCAGTACCGGTCAATTTTTGACATAAAAAGAGAATACCGCGAAATGATCTGATTAGGTGTTTTTTATGTCGCGAAAGTTAAAGGGAATTTTTTGCGGGAAGGGGGGCAGGCGCAGCAAAAGTACTGCGCCCGGCGTTAGGAACAAATCAGATCGGGCAAAACGGCCTTTTTTCGTCTTCGGTCAGAGTGTCGATTTGCAACATACCCAGCATGCTGTTGGCGATTTCCCGCTCGCCCATCACCACGCGATCGGCACCGCGCTCCATGATGTAGGTGACTTCATCGTCATAATGCGCACGGGCGATAATCTCAATATTTGGTCGCTTGGTGCGGGCGGAGGCGACGATTTCACCGGCTTCATAACCATTGGGAATGGTCACCAGCAGCCAGCGGGCGCAGTCGAGACGTGCCAGATCCATCACTTCCTGATTGGCAGCATTGCCCAGCACCGTGCTGATGCCCTGATCGCGCAGCGCTTCGACACGCGGACGCGAATTTTCAATCACCACCAGCGGAATTCCGGCGGCCTGAAGTTTCTCACCGAGCAGGCTGCCGACACGTCCATAACCGACCAGCAGTGCGTGATTGCATAAATCGAACGGGATTTGCTTCTCGTCTTCAACGGCTTCTTCAACGCTCTGGTCTTCGATGGTTTCTGTTTTCGCCAGATATTTTTCAAGCAACGTGAACAGCAGCGGGTTAAACATAATCGACAGAATGGCCCCCGCCAGTACCAGATTGCGGCCATGTTCAGACAGTAAACCCAGTGAAATCCCAAGGCCTGCGAGAATAAAGGCGAATTCACCAATCTGCGCCAGACTGACGGAAATCGTCAGCGCGGTGCGTTTGGAGTGCCCGAACATTTTCACCAGCAGGAACGCGGCAATGGATTTACCGAACACGATGATCGCCAGCGTGGCGATCACGGTCAGCGGTTCACGCACCAGAATCATCGGGTCGAATAACATGCCAACCGAGACGAAGAACAGTACCGCAAACGCATCGCGCAGCGGTAACGTGTCGTGCGCCGCACGCTGGCTGAGTTCGGATTCATTGAGCACCATACCGGCGAAGAACGCACCCAGCGCGAACGACACGTCAAAGAATTCGACGGCGCCGTACGCGATGCCCAGCGCCAGCGCCAGAACAGACAGCGTAAACAGTTCGCGTGAACCGGTACTGGCGGTTTTGGCGAGGATCCACGGTACCACGCGGCGGCCGACCACCATCATCAGCACCATGAACGCAATCACTTTACCAATGGTCACTGCCAGTCCGGTCAGCAGTTCGACCGGGCTGGAATGATGGCTTTCCAGCATGCCGCTGAACGCAGGCAGCAGAACCAGCGTCAGCACCATCACCAGATCTTCAACAATCAGCCAGCCGATGGCGATTTGCCCGCGCTGGCTGTCAATCAGTTGCCGCTCTTCCAGAGCACGCAACAGCACCACGGTACTGGCGGTGGACAAACACAGCCCGAACACCAGCCCGGTCGCCAGATCCCAGCCCATCAGACTTGATAACCCCATCCCAAGCAGCGTCGCTACCGCGATTTGCGCTACAGCGCCGGGAATGGCTATCGACTTTACGGCGAGGAGATCTTTCAGGGAAAAATGCAGACCGACGCCAAACATCAGCAGAATGACGCCGATTTCAGCCAGTTCCGGTGCCAGTGAGGTGTCTGCAACGAAGCCCGGTGTAAAAGGGCCGGCCAGCACGCCAGCGGCGAGATAGCCAACCAGAGGAGAAATACGCAGGCGGTTGGCAAGCATTCCTAACAGGAAAGCCAGGACCAGACCGCCAACGATGGTAGTGATGAGAGGCGTAGAATGATGCATTCAGACTCCTTCTGGTTATGCATAAAGCAAATATGTTGCTGATTGTTTCTAAGTTTATGGTGAAAATCGTTTTCGCGTTGGGGAATTTTGGCCTTTTTTATTAAAAATCATCAGCAGACGATAAAAAAAATTCCAACGCGGGATTTAAATGGGTTTTATCAGGCAGATATCAAGGGAATAGGGGTTCAGACGCTGCCGATATTTAACTATCGGCAGCCGGGAAGGAAAGGTTAAGGGCTATTTGCGTTCAATATTTGGCAGGAATGCTGTCAGGATCCCAAGCAACGGCAGGAAGGCACAAATCTGATACACCAGTTCGATGCTGGTTTTATCCGCCACATAGCCGAGAACCGCAGCGCCCAGCCCGCCCATACCAAAGGCCAGACCGAAGAACAGGCCGGAAACCATGCCGACTTTGCCCGGCATCAGCTCCTGCGCGAACACCAGAATGGCTGAGAATGCCGAGGCCAGGATCACACCGATAATCACGCTCAGCACGCTGGTCCACATCAGATTGGCATGAGGCAAAAGTAGCGTAAATGGCGCGACACCCAGAATTGAGACCCAGATGACGTATTTGCGCCCAATCCTATCGCCCACCGGCCCGCCGATAATGGTGCCTGCTGCGACGGCAAACAGGAAGACGAACAAATGGATTTGCGCGCTTTGTACCGAGACGCCAAATTTATGGATCAGGTAAAAGGTGTAATAACTGCTCAGGCTGGTCAGGTAGAAATACTTTGAGAAAATCAGCACCAGCAGAATACCCATCGACATCGCCACGGTTTTACGCGGCAGCAGGGTGATATTGCTGTTCACCGGGCCACGCTTTTTGGCGATCTGATTTTGCTGGCGATACCATTTACTGATTTGCAGCAGCACGACAATCCCCAGCAGCGCCGCCAGCGAGAACCATGCGACGTTGCCTTTACCGTAAGGCGCGATGATCAGCGCCGCGAGTAACGGGCCAAGTGAAGAACCCAGATTGCCACCGACCTGGAACAGCGACTGCGCCAGTCCGTGACGTCCGCCGGAAGCCATACGTGCCACGCGCGACGATTCAGGATGGAACACCGAAGAGCCTGTGCCAACCAGCGCCGCCGCCAGCAACACCACCGGGAAACTCTGCGCGACCGCCAGCAACAGCAGGCCGGAGAGCGTAAAGCCCATGCCTATCGGCAGAGAATAGGGTTGCGGATGCTTGTCAGTGTAATAGCCGATAAGCGGTTGCAACAGTGAGGCGGTTATCTGGTACGTCAGGGTAATCAGGCCGATTTGCGTAAAGCTCAGGGAAAACTGGTTTTGCAGTAACGGATAAATCGCCAGTATCAGCGACTGAATCATGTCATTGAGCAGATGAGAAACGCTGATCGCCGCCAGAATAGAAAACGCAGTCTTTTTGACTGCGTCTTTCTGCGGGCTGACTGGCGTTGACGTCGTGTCTGTCATAGCGGAGGAAGCCTTCTTATTGTAGAGGTGCAGAGTACCTGCCTGTCAGTCGACTTTAGCGATATCGGCAAACTGGGCTTTGAGTAAACGGCAAAGATCGCCTGCCGCCAGTTCAATATCAAGTCCGCGTTTACCGCCTGAAACATAAATCGTGGAAAACGTCTGCGCCGGACTGTCGATCACCGTCGGCAGCAGTTTTTTCTGTCCCAGCGGGCTGATGCCGCCGACCAGATAACCAGTGATGCGCTGGGCGATAGCCGGATCTGCCATATCGGCTTTTTTCGCTTTCAGGGCTTTGGCGACCTTTTTTAAATCCAGCTTCGACGCCACCGGCGTGACGGCAACGGCCAGATTTTTGGCATCGCCGTTGAGCGAAACGAGCAGCGTTTTATAAACCTGGCGCGCATCAAGCCCGAGTTTTTTCACGGCTTCATCGCCAAAATTGGTTTCATCGCTGCTGTGTTCGTACGGGTGAAGGGTAAAGCTGACGTTGTTTTTTTCCAGGAGGATGACCGCGGGTGTCATGATTACCGCCTATTTTATTTACTTTTTTGTTCGGAAAATAGTCATCAGCTCAATCTGATGAAAACAAACAATAAAGTATGATTACTGAGCGAGGATGAAATAGTAGAGCAATGAATGGTTATTGCCAAGACCCGTCGCAGATTGATACCCTGTGCGCGCCGGTGCTGTGCCTGAAAAGGCCGGTACTGAAGCTATAACTAATAAAATGAAATTCCTCTTTGACTGGCCGGCCTTAAAAACCGGCCATTTTTTTATCCTTTCAGCAGCTCCGGCAAATTCCCTTCGCCGTACAAATGCAGCGCACCGACTGCGACCACATAGTTTCCTGCAGGTAAGTCCAGCAGCTGTTTTTTCCAGCGCACATTTCGCTGATTCATCAGCACATCGTATAAATCACTGCTAAAAGTATTCGGAAGCTGCTCGACCGCCAGCCCCGGTTTGCTGTCCAGCCACCAGCTGATCATGGTTTGCAACAGGCGCGCGTTGGTGTGCCAGTGCGTCAGGGTATCTTCCAGCAGTCCGAGCCCGTCGTCAGGAAGTTGCTGCAACAGTGCAAACTGCTCCTCCGGCCCTTCCAGTTCAATGACCGGCGTGTTCTGCTCTTTAGCGTTGTGCAACAGCTGATAATCGATGCCGTAATTTCCGCGCAGTCCGAGACGCTGCGCCTGCGTGGCCTGCAACATCAGCGCGACCTGCCATGACGGCAAAGGATTAAGCGTCCACATCGACACACCCAGTTCTTCGCATAAACGCTCGACGTGCAGATATTGCGATTCAGAAAGGCGTTCAGCCAGCGGAGGATATTCGCCGGTCATACTGAAAGGGGAATCGGTGCCGCTGATATCTGCCTCGACTATCAGCGCATCGGCTTTTTTCAGGCGGCGCAACAGTTGCGCAGGCAGCGGTTGCATATCCTGCGTGCCCATATGAATGCTGCCGACCAGATGCAGATAGCGATTGCCGGGAAGCCGGATATCCAGGGCGGGATAGGAATACTCAGCGGGAAAAAGCCGGCGAAGCCAGCTGAATGCCTGGTTTAAAAACGGCGCCATAATGCAGGGTCTCCCGAAAAATGAGAGACCATGCTAACGCGCCTGCGGTTTAGCGAACAGGGGAAACGTCTTGTTTTTTCGGCGTGTTTTTCAAGACTGTCCTTTTTTAGGTGAAAAGCGCAACAGACGGTTTGCGTTGGCGACCACCGTGATGGAAGACAGCGCCATCGCAGCACCCGCCACTATCGGGCTGAGCAGAGTTCCGGTCAGCGGATAAAGCACACCGGCGGCAACCGGAATACCAATCACGTTGTAAACAAAAGCACCCAGCAGGTTTTGCTTCATATTTCGCAGTGTCGCCTGAGACATTGCCAGCGCATCGGCGACACCGTTCAGGCCCGGGCGCATCAGCGTAATCGCCGCGGTTTCAATTGCCACGTCGCTGCCGCTACCCATCGCAATACCGACATCCGCCTGAGCCAGCGCCGGAGCATCGTTAATGCCGTCGCCAATCATCGCGACCTGCTGCCCTTTGGCCTGCAACGCTTTGATGGCGTCGGCTTTCCCTTCCGGACGCACGCCGGCAATCACCGTGTCAATTCCCGCCTGCGCCGCAATGGCTTGCGCAGTTCGCGGGTTGTCGCCGGTCAGCATCACCAGCTGATAACCCAGCTGATGCAGGCGTTGCAACGCACTGACGCTGTCTTCACGCAGCGGATCCCGCAGGGCAAACAGCGCCGCAATCTTACCGTTAGCAGCCAGCAATACCGGCGTGGCACCTTCGCTGGCTAACGTATCCAGCAACGTGTCAGCCGCCTGAGTATCCACCCCGTTTTCATGCATCAGCGCCTGATTGCCCAGCAGCAGGGATTGTTCTTCCACGTCACCGCGCAAACCCAGCCCGCCAAGGGTACGGAAATTCGCGATATCAGGGATTTCCAGCCCTTGCGCTTTTTCGACAATGGCCTGAGCAAGAGGATGGTGTGAACCTTTTTCCAGTGCGGCTGAAAACCGTAAAACCTGTTGTTCACTGAAACCGCTGAACGTATGAATGTCTGTCACTTTGGGCTGGCCTTCGGTCAGCGTGCCGGTTTTATCAAACACCAGCGTGGAAAGCGTACTGGCTTTTTGCAGTGCATCGGCATCGCGCACCAGCACACCAAACTCAGCGGCGCGTCCGACACCGGCGGTAATCGACATCGGCGTTGCCAGACCGAGCGCACAAGGACAGGCGATAATCAGTACCGTTGTGACAATCACCAGCGTATACATCAGTTGCGGTTGCGGACCAAAGAAGTACCAGATGGCACCGCTGAATAACGCAATCAGCACCACAACCGGTACGAAGACAGCAGAGATTTTATCCGCCAGCTTACCGATTTCAGGTTTACTGCTTTGGGCTTCACGCACCAGATTAATAATGCGTGAAAGGGTGGTCTGGCTGCCGATGGCATCTGCGCGGAACAGCACGCTGCCGTCTTTCACCAGCGTACCGGCATGCACTTTTTCACCCTGCGATTTTTGCTGAGGGATCGGCTCACCGGTCAGCATCGCCTCATCCATCCAGGCTTCACCACGTTGAATTTCGCCGTCCACCGGCACACGGTCACCGGTCGTCAGGCGCAGCATCATTCCTTGCTGAACGTCAGCCAGCGGCAGAGTTTTCTCGCCTTCTTCGGTAACCACGCGTGCGGTCGGCGGGGTCAGATCCAGCAAACGTTCAAGTGCCTGAGACGAACGCTGACGCCCGCGTTGTTCCAGCGCGTGGCCGAGGTTAATCAGACCAATAATCATCACGCTGGCTTCATAATAAAGATGACGTGCCTGTATCGGGAACGCCTCCGGCCACAGGCTGACGGCGAAGGAAAATATCCAGGCCGCGCCGGTACCGAGCGACACCAGCGTGTCCATATTGGCGCTGCCGTGCATCAGGCTTTTCCAGGCACTGCGGTAAAAATGGCCGCCCGCGACAATCATGATCAGCAACGTCAGCAGACCGACAATCAGCCAGCCGGTCTGGTTGCCGGCGGTCACCATCATGTCACCGCCGAGTAATCCCCATAACATCATCGGGATACCCGCAGCTAAGCCAAGAGCCGCCTGCCAGCTAAAGCGGATCATACTTTTGCGTGAGGTTTGTTGCTGGCGCTCACGACGTTTAGTTTCGTCGATAATGATTTCGGCGCCGTAACCGGCCTGTTCAACGGCGGCAATCAGCGCATTCTGGTCGGCATTACCGCTGACCAGCGCACTGCGTTCCGCCAGATTGACGCGTGCCCGTTCGACACCGTTCACGCCTTCCAGCGCCCGCTGCACTTTACTGACACAACTGGCGCAGCTCATCCCGCTGAGCAACAGCTGCACGCTGTCGTCGGCGGTTTGTGGTGCATGAGTTTCTGCCGGAACAGGTGACGCCGCCGCTGACAGGGGTTCCGGCAAAACTTTCGCCTTATCGGTCAGCGGCTCAGATTTTGGGGATGCGTCTTCCACCACCTGTGCTTCATAACCGGCGTTAATCACGGCATCGACCAGACTCTGGCTGCTGGCATCGCCTTTGACGATGGCTTTATCCAGAGAAACTTCAACGGCAGTCGTGCCTTCCACGGCTTCCAGCGCTTTACGCGTTGAAGCCACGCAGTGCCCGCAGGACAGGCCTTGCAAAGATAATACGGTGGTTGTCATGATCATTTTCCTTGGGTTAACTTCACTCAGGACAGAGGATAAACCTTCCAGCAAGGGGAAGGTCAAGCCGCAGTCTCTGTTATTTTAATTTCATGGCGTATGATGTTCGTATCATGCGCAACAATCAGCTTGTCGTGGAGGCGAAATGAACATCAGTGATGTAGCAAAAAAAACCGGTCTCACCAGTAAAGCGATTCGATTTTATGAAGAGAAGGGGCTGGTTACCGCACCGGCTCGCAGTGAGAACGGCTACCGCAGTTATGCGCAAAAACATATCGAAGAGCTGACGTTATTGCGTCAGGCGCGGCAGGTCGGATTCACTCTGGAAGAGTGTCAGGAACTGGTGGCGTTATTCCACAACCCGGATCGCCACAGTGCGGACGTGAAAGCGCGGACATTAGAAAAGGCCGCCGAAATTGCACGGCACATCGAAGAACTGAAAGTGATGCGTGAGCGCTTACTGACGCTGGCGGATGCCTGTCCGGGTGACGAGGGGGCAGACTGCCCGATCATTGATAACCTCAGCGGATGCTGTCATAAGCACTGAGATTTTGTTTTAGCGAGCCTCAGGTTCCACGCGCAGCGTCGCGCCTTCTACGCCGGTGATCACCACTTTGTCACCGACGTTCAGCGGCGACGCGCAAATTGCCCGCCAGCTGCTGTCGCCGATCTGTACCCGCGTGAACTGGTTAGTGACCGGTTCCAGCACGGTGGCGTGAGTGCCTACTAACTGCTGACCGCGCTGGTTCAGCGCTGAATTGCCTGCACTTTTGTCGACACGCTGATTCAGCCACTTCCACCACAGCCACGCCGCCAGAATGGTCAGCAGCGCAAACGCCGTGCCTGACCATTCCCACGGCAACGGCAGGATCCACGTGACAGCGCCCACTAAGGCCGCAGCCACGCCGCTCCACAGCAAGTAACCACTCGCACCCACCAGCTCAGCCGCCAGCAACAGGCCGCCCAGAGACAGCCAGAATACGTGCGGATTTGCCATGAAATCATGCAGCATTATTTGCCGCCTTTGGTTTCTTTCAGCAGCTCAGCAATCCCGCCAATAGAGCCCATCAGACTGGTGGCATCCAGCGGCATCATGATGATTTTGCTGTTATTAGCAGAACCTATTTTGGTCAGTGCATCGGTATATTTTTGTGCCACGAAGTAGTTAATCGCCTGCACGCTACCGGCTTCAATCGCTTCAGACACCATTTTGGTTGCCTGGGCTTCGGCTTCCGCCGCACGTTCACGCGCTTCGGCCTGCAGGAACGCCGACTGACGCTCACCTTCCGCTTTCAGGATCTGCGACTGCTTTTCACCTTCAGCGCGCAAAATGGCAGACTGACGCACGCCTTCAGCTTCCAGAATATCGGCACGTTTTGTACGTTCGGCCTTCATCTGCGCGTTCATGGCGGAGATCAGTTCAGCAGGCGGACGCACATCGCGGATTTCGATACGGGTGATTTTGACGCCCCACGGATTGGTGGCTTCGTCGACGATATGCAGCAAACGTGCGTTGATGTTGTCGCGTTGTGACAGCATTTCGTCAAGTTCCATGGAACCCAGAACTGTACGGAAGTTGGTCATGGTCAGGTTAACGATCGCCTGTTCCAGATTGCTGACTTCATACGCGGCACGCGCCGGGTCAATCACCTGAATAAAGCACACGGCGTCGATGGCAACGTTAGCGTTATCGCGAGAAATCACTTCCTGAGAAGGAATATCCAGCACCTGTTCCATCATATTGATTTTACGGCCGATGCGGTCAACAAATGGCACCACCAGATTCAGCCCCGGCATCAGCGTTTTGGTGTAACGGCCGAAGCGCTCGACAGTCCACTGATAACCCTGAGGCACAATTTTGATCCCGGCGTAAACCACCAGCAGCGCCAGCACGATCAGAATAAGGATAGGAATGGGAATCAGATCAAACATAGTGTGAAACTCCTGTAAAACTGTGTCCTGACTATTCCGGATGAAATAGTCGAGTAAAAACATGTCCCTGGCACATTTGCCGACCGGCAAAGTGTGTGATGAATTGTCGCACAAATAACCGTTACATCGTATTAATAAAGGATAGTTCAGGGGATAAAAGGCGGGGGAAAGCTCAAAAAAAACGCACGTCCTGTTCAGTGACGTGCGTCTGATATTTTACAGCCGGGCCGTATGAATTAATACAGCAGAGAATATAACTGGCGGCGATATTTGGCAGCCAGCGCATCGCCGGTACCGAGAGCGGCCATGATATCCATCAGCGTTTTACGCGCTGCACCGTTCGCTGCGCCTAAATCTTTTTTCAGCGGCGCCATCAGCAGTTCAAGCGCTTCTTCGTTGCGCCCGACCTGATGCAATTGCAGGCTGAGTTTGACGATGAGTTCAGCGTTCTCAGGATCCTGCTGGAGTTCCTGTTGCAATAGCTGAATTTCCGGCGTATCTGCGGCCTGTTTGAGCAGTTCGATTTGTGCGATCAGCCCCTGATAACGGGAATCTTTATCCTGTAACGGAATGGTCGCCAGCACGGCTTCGGCGTCATCGGTGCGGTTCAGATGAATTTGCGTTTCCGCCAGCAGCAGGCCGATATCACTGCGGTAATTGCTCAGCTGCCAGGCATCTTTCAGCAGCGGCAGGGCTTCCGCCACATTGCCCGCCTGCAACATTTCCTGCGCCTGAGCCAGCTTCAGCTCTTCTTCTTTCGGCAACACTTTTTGCAGCAGTTCGCGGATGACTTCTTCCGGCTGTGGTCCCTGGAAACCATCGACAGGCTGACCGTCTTTAAACAGGTACACGGCAGGAATTGAACGCAGACCAAACTGCTGAGCAATCATCTGCTCGGCATCGCAGTCCACTTTAGCCAGGATCAGCTGACCGGCGTATTCCACAGCCAGTTTGTCCAGGATCGGCCCCAGTTGCAGGCAGTGCTGGCTGCGTTCAGACCAGAAATAGAACATCACCGGCACAGACATGGATTGTTCCAGCGTCTGGTGCAGGTTGGATTCGTTGATATCGATTACTGTAGGTTGTGCAAGCATGAATTCTGTCTCTCCGCTACCCGTCATACTTCGAGCTGCTGATGCGTTGGCTGCGCTCACTCATCCCGGTCACTGAGTTATCTAAGCTCCCGGTATCTCGTGAACTGGCCGCCTTCCCGCAACCCGAATTATTTAGGGTATAGAAATGTAAAGTATTTAAGAACAAATGGGGGCGACTCGTGCCGCTTCAACCCCTTATCGTTTTTACTTAGCTGTTTCCGCGTAATATTTTGTCCAGCAAACGGGCTGGCAACAGGCGTTTAAGCACCGTCAGTGCATGGGCGACCAGCGTGACCGGATAACGAAAACGCGCGCGCGGGTTTTCTAAAGCATGGTGCAGTTTGGGTAAAACTGCCTCCGGCTTGAGGGTAAAACGTCGCGCAATACCCGGATTTTCTACCGGCTGATCGGCTTGTGACTGACTGACATTGGCGGTGAAATTACTGCTCAGCGGGCCGGGTTCAATCAGGCTGACCTGAATTCCCGTGCCGTGCAGCTCCATACGCAGCGTGTCGGACCAGGCTTCCAGCGCAAATTTACTGGCGGCATAAACGCCACGACGCGGCGTGGTAATCAGCCCCATCACCGAACTGGTCTGGATAATACGTCCTTCGCCGTGCGGCAACATGGCAGGCAGCAAAAGCTGCGTCAGCTGATGCGTGCCAAACAGATTGGTAGAGAATTGTTGTTCGAACTGTTCACGGCTGATGGTATTAAGCGGCCCGTAAACGCCGTAACCCGCGTTATTAAACAGGGCGTACAGACGGTTTCCCGTCAGCGCGATGACCTCGGCGGCGGCGCGTTCCACACTCTGTTTATCATCAAGATCGAGCTGAACAGTTTCAAAACCCATTTGTTGCAGCGTGTCGATATCTTGCGTTTTGCGGCATGCCGCCAGTACCCGGTAGCCACGAGCGCGTAAATCCTGTGCGGCGACCAGCCCGATACCGCTTGAAGAACCGGTGATTAATACAGCTTTTTGCATAACTTTACCTGTGGGATGTCCCTATTTTTTATGACTGTGATTTACTAGGGAGTCGGATGAAAAGGTAACGTCTTGGTTTTACTCACGTCCCGGTATTATTTTATTCGTCGTATTTTAAACTTAATGCGTCAGCAGCGGTGTGAGTTTTTCTGACATCCAGCCGGCAATAAACGACTGTGCTGCCAGTGCCGGATGCAAACCGTCGTCCTGCATCCATTCAGGCTTAACGGCGACCTGTTCCATAAAGAACGGCACCAGCGGGATATTTTCCTGCTTCGCCAGCGCCGGATAAATAGCGTAGAACGCATCCCCGTAGCGACGGCCATAATTAGGGGGCAGGCGGATTTGCATCAGCAGCGGTTGGGCATTGGCCTGTTTGACCTGACTGATTATCTGCGTCAGCGTTTGCGAAATGGTTTGCGGCGGGAAACCGCGCAATCCATCGTTAGCGCCCAGTTCAATCAGCACCCAGCGCGGATGGTGTTGTTCCAGCAACGTTTGCAAACGCGCCAGCCCTTGTTCAGCGGTATCGCCGCTGATGCTGGCATTAATAATGGTGGGCTTGCCACCTTCTTTTTGCCATTTGTTATTCAGTAATGTCGGCCACGATTCGGCTACCGGAAGGCGATAGACAGCACTCAAACTGTCGCCAATAATCAGCAAGTTATCAGCAGCAACGGCGCGAAAACTCAATAATCCTAACAACATAAGGAAGGGGAGATGCCAGCGGAAAATGTTCTTGAAGTTCATCATTTAAGTAAGCACGTCGGTCAGGGTGAAGGTCAGCTCACCATCCTGTCCGGTGTGGAGCTGGTTGTCAAACCTGCCCAGACAATTGCCCTGATTGGCGAATCCGGTTCCGGTAAATCCACCCTGCTCGGCATTCTTGCCGGGCTGGATGATGGCACCAGCGGCGACGTGAAGTTGCTGGGTAAATCTCTTGGCGAACTCAATGAGGAAGGGCGCGCAGCGTTGCGGGCAAAAAATGTCGGCTTTGTGTTCCAGTCGTTCATGCTGGTGCCGACGCTCAACGCGCTGGAAAACGTGCAACTTCCTGCGCTGTTGCGCGGCGAAAGCGACAGCAGCAGCCGTCAGCAGGCGGTGCAGTTGCTGGAAAGTCTCGGGCTGGGCGGGCGTCTGCATCATCTTCCGGCGCAGCTTTCCGGCGGCGAACAGCAGCGTGTGGCGCTGGCGCGGGCATTTATCGGTAAACCTAAACTGCTGTTTGCCGATGAGCCGACCGGCAATCTGGATCGCGCAACCGGCGAACGTATCGTCGACTTGTTGTTCTCACTGAACCGCGATGCGGCGACCACGCTGATCCTGGTCACGCATGATGAACAGCTGGCGGCGCGTTGCCAGCGGCGCTTACGTCTGCGCGACGGGAAATTGTGGGAGGAAGCATGATCTGGCGCTGGTTCTGGCGGGAATGGCGATCGCCTTCGCTGCTGATTGTCTGGCTGGCGCTGACGCTGGCGGTCGCCTGTGTGCTGGCGCTCGGCAGCATCAGCGACCGCATGGACAAAGGGCTGAGTCAGCAAAGCCGCGAATTTATCGCAGGCGATCGCGTGTTGCGTTCCGCGCATCCGATTACCGAAGCCTGGTTACAGGATGCGCAGTCACAGGGGCTGAAAGTCAGCCGTCAGCTCTCGTTTATGACCATGACCTTTGCCGGTGAAACGCCGCAGCTGGCGGCCGTCAAAGCCACCGATCTGGCGTATCCGCTTTATGGCGCGTTACAAACCGAACCGGCAGGGCTGAAACCTGAGCCGGGAACCGTGCTGGTCGCGCCGCGTTTACTGGCGCTGCTGAACGTGAAAGTCGGTGACAATCTGGACGTCGGCGATACCACGCTGAAAATTGCCGGAGTGATTGTTCAGGAACCGGATTCGGGGTTTAACCCGTTTCAGACCGCGCCCCGCGTGATCATGAATCTGGATGACGTACCGAAAACCGGAGCCATTCAGCCGGGCAGTCGCCTGACTTATCGTTATATGTTTGCCGGTTCTCCGCAGGCTATTCAGACTTACGGCGAGGCGATAAAAAGCCTGCTCAAGCCTGATCAGCGCTGGAGCGGCATGGAAGACTCCGAAGGCGCGCTGGGCAAATCATTACAACGTTCACAACAATTCCTCACATTGTCGGCGCTGCTGACGCTAATGCTGTCGATTGCTGCCATTGCCGTGTCGATGGGGCATTACTGCCGCAGCCGTTACGATCTGGTTGCGGTGCTGAAAACGCTGGGAGCCGGGAAAAAGGCGCTGCAAAAACTGATCATCGGTCAGTGGCTGGCGGTGCTGGTGCTGGCGGGAATTTGCGGCAGCGTGGTCGGCCTGGTGTTCGAAGCCGTGCTGATGAAAGTGCTGGCGCCGGTTCTGCCTGCCGCGTTGCCGCCTGCCGGTGGCTGGCCGTGGGTGTGGTCGATGGGCGCGATGGTGGTGATCTCGCTGCTGATCGGTATCCGTCCGTATCGCCAGTTACTGGCCACTCAGCCGCTGCGTGTGTTGCGCAATGACGTGGTGGCGAATGTCTGGCCGCTGCGGTATTTCCTGCCGGTGATGGTGCTGGTGGTCGTCGGTCTGCTGGCGGCGCTGATGGGCGGCAGTTCGCTGCTCTGGTCACTGCTGGCGGGCGTGCTGGTACTTTCGCTGCTGCTCGGTGTGATTGGCTGGGGGGCGCTGTTGTTGCTACGCAAGCTGACGTTTCGTCAGTTACCGCTGCGTCTGGCCGTTAACCGTCTGCTGCGCCAGCCGTGGGTGACACTCAGTCAGCTGGCGGCGTTCTCGATGTCGTTTATGTTGCTGGCCTTGCTGCTGGTGATGCGCGGCGATTTGCTGGATCGCTGGGAGCAACAGCTGCCGCCGGACAGCCCGAATTACTTCCTGCTTAATATCACCAAAGAACAAATTCCGCAGGTGACGGATTTCCTGCATCAGCATAAAGCGGAGCCGGAAACCTTCTATCCGATTGTGCGCGTGCGTCTGACGAAGATTAACGACAAGGTTGCCACGGATATCATCAAACCGGACGATGCGGGCGGCGAAGCGGTGAACCGTGAGCTGAATCTGACCTGGATGGAAGGGCTGCCGGATCATAATCCGCTGGTCGCGGGCAACGGGCCACCGAAAGCCGGTGAAGTGTCGATTGACGAAGGGCTGGCGGGGCGTCTGGGGCTGAAGCCTGGCGATACCGTGACGTTTAGCGGCGATACGCAGGAATTCAGTGCCAAAATCACCAGCCTGCGGAAAGTGGACTGGGACAGCCTGAAGCCGAATTTCTACTTCATCTTCCCGCCGGGAGCGCTGGACGCCCAGCCGCAAAGCTGGCTGACCAGTTTCCGTTATCACGGGGATGTCAGCACTATTACACAGCTAAACCGCCAGTTCCCGACGCTGAGTTTGCTGGATATTGGTTCTATCCTGCGGCAGGTCGGTCAGGTCTTACAGCAGGTGAGCAGGGCGCTGGAAGTGATGGTTCTGCTGGTGATGTTGTGCGGTGGATTGTTATTACTCGCACAGATTCAGGTCGGCATGCGTCAGCGCCGTCAGGAGTTGATCGTTTACCGCACGCTGGGGGCCAGCAAAAAAATGCTGCACCGGACGCTGTGGTGTGAGTTTGCCGTACTTGGTCTGGTGGCGGGTATCGCTGCCGCGATTGGCGCGGAAGCCGCACTGTGGCTGCTGCAACGCAAAGTGTTCGATTTCCCGTGGGAACCGAATTACCTGATGTGGATTGCGGTGCCGGTGGTTAGCGCGGTGTTGTTGTCCGTCTGCGGTGGCTGGCTGGGTGTGCGGTTGTTGCGGGGGCGGGCATTATTCCGGCAATACGACTCGTAACCGTCATACTTCGAGCCACAGGTGCGTTGGCTGCGTTCAGTAACCCGAATCACTTACCTGAGTAAGCTCATCGGGATTCCTTGACTTGCCGCCTTCCTGTAACTCGAATTATTTAGGTTACCAGAGCATCTCCTTTTAATAAGGAGGTGCTCAAATCAAAGCTTTTCAACTGCCCATTCAATGCCGCTGGCGTATTCTGACGGCAGCATCGGGACCAGTGCGTTGAGAGTGTCTTTCAGCAGGCTGGCGCTGGCGTCGTTGAGATTCAGGTGTCCGACTTTACGACCCGGACGCACGTCTTTCTCGTACCAGTGCAGATTGACCAGCGGCAGGCTCAGCCACTCTTCTGACACATCCGTGCCAATCAGATTCACCATCACCGACGGCGTACTGACGACCGGTTTCGGCAGCGGCAGACCAAGGATGGCGCGCAAATGCATCTCAAACTGGCTGTAGGACGCGCCGTTTTGCGTCCAGTGACCGCTGTTATGAACGCGCGGAGCCAGCTCATTGATCAGCAAACCTTCGCTGACCACGAAACATTCCATCGCCATCACGCCGACATAATTCAGTTCGTTGAGAATGGCTGACAGCATGCTTTCTGCCTGCTGTTGCAGGGCTTCGTCCGGCTGCGGCAATGCGACGCTGGTGCGCAAAATGCCGTCCTGATGCAGGTTGTGGGTCAGCGGATAAAACACAGTGTTGCCGTCGTGACCGCGTGCGCCCACCAGCGAAACTTCGCCGGAAAAATTGATGCCCTGCTCAACGATGCATTCGCCGTAGCAATCCTGCGGCAGAGTCTTTTCTTCGCCAGAACGTAAGCGCCACTGACCACGGCCGTCGTACCCGCCGACGCGACGTTTAACAATCGCCAGTTCGCCAAGCTGAGAGAAAACCTGCGGCCATTCGGCGGCATCAGCCAGCAACTGCCACGGCGCAGTTGCCAGACCGAGCTGGTCGAGCAACTGTTTTTGCGTCAGGCGGTCAGCCAGACGTGGGAAAATCTCGCGGTTAACGAACGCGTTGTGCGTTGCCAGTTCGCGGGTCAGTGCAGTTTCCGGCCAGCGTTCGATTTCAGCGGTGATCACGCTTTGCTGATATGGCACGGCTTCCGGTTCGGCATCAAGTCCGACGGGATATACGGCGATGCCCAGCGGTTCACCAGCCTGACGCAGCATCCGGCCTAACTGACCGTTTCCAAGGACGCAAACCGGCTTCATGCTTCCTCCCGCGGATCGGGATTATTCAGCACTTCGTCAGTTTGTGCAGTGCGCCATGCAGCCAGATTTTTAGCAATCTCAGCATCGTGAAGCGCCAGAATTTGTGCGGCCAGCAAAGCGGCGTTAGCAGCACCGGCTTTTCCGATCGCCAGCGTACCGACCGGAATACCACGTGGCATTTGTACGATGGAATACAGACTGTCGATGCCACTCAGGGCAGCACTCTGAACCGGAACACCCAGTACCGGCACCAGCGTTTTTGCCGCCAGCATGCCTGGTAAATGTGCTGCGCCACCGGCACCCGCGATGATCACATCAAAGCCATTGGCAGAAGCCTGCTCAGCGAAAGTGAACAATTTATCCGGTGTGCGGTGAGCGGAGACGATATCGACATGGAAAGGAATATTCAGCGTTGTGAGAACTTCGGCGGCGAACTGCATGGTCGCCCAGTCACTTTTAGACCCCATAACGATGGCGATTTTTGCCGGGGTAACGTTGGATGACATGTCTTTAAAGCTCCTGTGATTCGGAAATAGAAACTGCGAGGGCGCAAATGATAACACGCTCCGAGAGGGAGGAAAACGGTTGCGTGGCCGGAAAACGGCGCATTTTTGATGAGAAGTTGGCGGCAGATTTGTATAATCCAAACCAATATATTAAAGACAAACTTGAGTGGAAACTGATTTATGACGCAGGCTTTACTGGCACCGATTTATGATTTTCTTCACTGTGAAACGCCCGCTCTGTGGGTGGATGTGGCGCTGGAAAATCAGACGGTCATGCTGATTGACCACGCTAACTGTGAAAAGAAAGCGGCGGCGACGGCGATGAGCCTGATGACGAAATATCTGGACCGCACCGAACTGCTATTTTGTGCGGCGCGTCTGGCGCGTGAAGAACTTCATCACTTTGAACAAGTGGTGGAAATCATGCAAAAACGCAATATCACCTACACCCAGCTTTCACCATCGCGCTACGCCAGCGGCATGATTAAACATACCCGCCATCACGATGATCTGAATATTCTGGTCGACCGGCTGATTATCGGCGCATACATCGAAGCGCGCTCTTGCGAGCGTTTTGCCAAAATAGCGCCGCATCTCGATGAAACCTTGTCGCGTTTTTACACTTCGCTGCTGCGTTCTGAATCACGGCATTTTGCCGATTATCTGGCGCTGGCAGAGCAATATGCCGGAACGGATATTAGTGAGCGGGTAGAGGAGTTTGGCAGGATTGAAGCGGAATTAATTCTTACACCAGACGAACAGTTCCGCTTCCACAGCGGTGTACCCGTCTGCGGACTTAAAACGGGAAGCTGATCAGCTCGACGTTATCGGCGGTGACTTTCACCATCGAACCTTCTTCGTGCCATGCGCCGAGTACCACACGATGGCCGGTTTTGTTTCCGAGCGGGACATCGTGAATGGCTGGCCGATGGGTATGGCCGTGGATCATCCACTCGACGCCAGCCATCTGCATTTCGCTGACCACCGCCTGCGGGTTCACATCCATAATCTCCAGTGATTTACCCTGATTCGACGCCTTACTGTTAGCGCGCATTCTGGCAGCAATACCCAGTCGCCATTTCAGTGGCAGCATCAGGAAAAGTTTCTGGATAAACGGATTGTGGACTTTTTTGCGGAAGTTTTGATACGCGACATCGTCGGTACACAGCGTGTCGCCGTGCAGGATCAGGATGCGGCGTCCGTACAGCTCGAGCACTTTTTTCTCCGGCAGCAACGTCATCAGGCTGTCGCGGGCGAAACGTCTGCCGAGCAGAAAATCGCGGTTGCCGTGAATAAAGAAGCAGGGCACGCCTTGCTGGTGCAAATGATTCAGTGCGGCGGAGATTTCTGCGTGAAGCGGCTGCGGATCGTCGTCGCCAATCCAGGCTTCGAACAGGTCGCCGAGAATGTACAGAGCATCGGCCTGTGGCGCATCTTCACGTAGAAAACGAAGGAAACCGGCAGTGATTGCCGGTTCCTGCGCGCAAAGATGGATATCTGCGATAAAAAACGTGGTCATGCCGACGTGTTCTTAAAAACGTCGGTTATTCGCTGACTGTCACGCTTTTGATCACAACATCTTCTTTTGGAACGTCCTGGTGCATACCGCTGCGGCCCGTTTTGACGGCTTTGATCGCGTCAACCACGTCCTGACCTTCAACCACTTCTGCGAATACGCAGTAGCCCCAACCCTGCGCGTTTTTACCGCTGTGGTTCAGGAAATCGTTGTCAGTGACGTTGATAAAGAACTGTGCGGTAGCAGAATGTGGATCGTTGGTACGGGCCATCGCCAGCGTGCCTTTGGTGTTTTTCAGGCCGTTGTCTGCTTCGTTATCGATAGGTGCATCGGTGTTTTTCTGGTTCATGCCTGGCTCAAAACCGCCGCCCTGGATCATGAAGCCGTTAATAACACGGTGGAAAATTGTGTTGTCGTAGAAGCCTTTACGGCAATAGTTCAGGAAGTTTTCAACCGTGGCTGGCGCTTTGTCAGCGAAAGTTTTAATGACGATGTCGCCGTGGTTGGTGTGGAAAGTGACCATAATTATCATCCTGCTAATGTTGATGTGTGCTCTGTGTCAGAGCGGCTACTATAGCCTTTTCTTATACCATAACTCAAAAGTTGCCGTCAGCAGCGCCTTTATGACCACTAAAGCCCGTCCGGCGGCCTTATGCCGTTTCGGTGAAATCATTTTCGTTATATTATGGCCGTTAGTGTCGCTTAAATGCGCCAACGTCATTTTCTACGCCCAACACACGGAATAGCCTGATGCTGAAGATTTTTAATACCCTGAGTCGCCAAAAAGAGGAATTCAAGCCAATTCATGCCGGTAAAGTCGGGATGTACGTGTGTGGGATCACTGTTTACGACCTGTGTCATATCGGCCACGGTCGCACCTTTGTCTCTTTCGACGTGGTATCGCGTTACCTGCGTTACGTCGGTTATGACCTGAAATACGTGCGTAACATCACCGATATTGACGACAAAATCATTAAACGTGCCGCTGAGAATGGCGAAACCTTTATGGCATTGACCGATCGTATGATCGCCGAAATGCACGCGGATTTTGCTGCACTGAACATTCTGCCGCCGGATTCTGAGCCTCGCGCCACCGGTCACATTCATGAAATCATCGATATCGTGCAGAAGCTGATCGACCGTGACCACGCGTATGTGGCGTCGAACGGCGATGTGATGTTCTGGGTGGAGAGCGATCCGGATTACGGCGTGTTATCCCGTCAGGATCTGGATCAGTTGCAGGCGGGCGCCCGCGTTGAAGTTGAAGCCAACGTGAAACGCAATCCGATGGACTTTGTGCTGTGGAAAATGTCCAAGCCGGGTGAGCCGAGCTGGACGTCACCGTGGGGCGAAGGCCGTCCGGGCTGGCACATCGAATGTTCTGCTATGAACTGCAAACAGCTTGGCGCGCATTTCGATATTCACGGCGGCGGTTCTGATCTGATGTTCCCGCACCACGAAAACGAAATTGCTCAGTCCAGCTGCGCGCACGACGGCCCGTACGTCAACACCTGGATGCACTCCGGCATGGTGATGATCGACCGCGAAAAGATGTCCAAGTCACTGGACAACTTCTTTACCGTGCGCGATGTGCTGAAATATTACGACGCCGAAAGCGTGCGTTACTTCCTGATGTCTGGCCATTACCGCAGCCAGCTGAACTACAGCGAAGAGAACCTGAAACTGGCACGTACCTCGATGGAACGTTTGTATACCGCGCTGCGCGGTACGGACGTTACTGCAACGCCAGCCGGTGGTGAGGCTTTCGTGGCGCGTTTTCGTGCGGCAATGGACGACGATTTCAACACGCCGGAAGCCTATTCCGTGCTGTTCGATATGGCGCGCGACATCAACCGCCTGAAAGCGGAAGATATGGCGGCAGCCAACGGTCTGGCAGCAGAACTGCGTCAGCTGGCGGGCGTGCTGGGCTTGCTGGAGCAGGATCCGGAGCAGTTCCTGAAATCTGGTGCGCAGGCGGACAACGACGATGAAGTCGCCGAAATCGAAGCGTTGATCAAACAGCGTAACGATGCCCGCGCCAGCAAAGACTGGGGTATGGCGGATAAAGCGCGCGATCGTCTGAATGAAATGGGCATCGTGTTAGAAGACGGCGCCAACGGCACCACCTGGCGTCGTAAGTAATCTCCTTCATACCTGAAGCCGCAGGAGCGTTGGCTGCGTTCGCGAACCCGAATCACTGACTTGTGTCAGCTTATCGGGATTCGTTCACTTGCCGCCTTGCTGCAACTCCAGTTATTTTGGAGATGCGAGACATATAGCCTCCTTCCGGGAGGCTTTTTTATAAGGATCATCCTGTGACCCAAATGCTTTTGACGTATCAGCCTCCGTATGACTGGCAGTGGATGACGGCGTTTCTCGGTGCGCGTGCGTTGCAGGGCATCGAGCAGCAGGACGGCGACTATTATCAGCGGACGCTGGCGGTAATACACAACGGCGTGCGGCTGACCGGCTGGTTGCGGCTGCGGCCTTTGGCGGACATTAACAGCGTCGAACTTGAGATTTCGCCGTCGCTTGAGCCGGTGACGGATACCGTGGCAAAGCAGGTGCGGCGTTTACTGGATCTCGATGCGCAGCCATTACTTATCGCTGAGGGTTTAGGTCGGCTGGCTGAAAACGCTGTGGGATTACGTCTGCCGGGCTGCATCAACCGTTTTGAGCTGACGGTCAGGGCCATTCTCGGGCAACTGGTCAGTGTGAAAATGGCCGCGACGCTGGCAACCCGGCTGACCGAAAAATGGGGCGAGCCGGTGAGCACGCCGTTCGCGGCGCTGACGCATTTGTTTCCGTCTCCGGCGGCGATGGCGAAATTAACGGTCGATGATTTACGCGGTATCGGCGTGCAGGCCAAACGCGCAGCCTGTCTGATCAATATTGCGCAGGCGGTGGAAGAAGGGCGGTTGCCGCTCGATGACATTACCGATGTGCAGGAAGGTGTCAGATTACTGCTGGCGATGCCGGGAATTGGCAGCTGGACGGCCAGTTATGTGGCGATGCGGGCATGGTCTGCGCCGGACGTTTTTCTTGGCGGTGATTATCTGATTAAACAGCGTTTTCCGGGCATGACGCCGGGGAAAATTGCCCGCTATGCCGAAGTCTGGAAACCGTGGCGCACTTACGCCACGCTGCATTTATGGTTCAATAACGACTGGCAACCGGATATGCCTTAATCCGCGCGGGTTAAGTTTTTTCAGGCGGGAAAATGCTGCCGTCGGTATGAACGGTGGCGGTTTTCTGTTGCGGCTCATAGCGGAAAACCCGTCCCCGTCCGTTATTTTTGGCGGTATAACAGGCCTTATCCGCCTGCGCCATGTACTCGCTGCCGCTGACGGTGGGGTCATTCATCTTCGTTAATCCGGCGCTGGCACCGATGCGGTAAATTTTGTCTTCCCAGATAAATTCGAACTGATTGATTTCACTCACCAGTTTCGAGAGGGTGTTCAACCCCTGTTCCACCGGACAATCAAATAAGATCAGCGCAAACTCATCGCCGCCCAGCCGCGCGAGGCGGTCACTGTTGCGCATGTGTTCCTGCATCAGCGTACTGATCTGACGTAACAGTTCGTCACCGGCGGCGTGCCCGGCCGTGTCATTAATCGCTTTGAAATGATCCAGATCGATAAACGCCAGACAGTGCGACTGACGCGCAGTGGCTATCAGATTCAGTGCTTTTTTCAGGCTGGATTCAAAACTGCCACGGTTCGACAATCCGGTCAGTAAATCGTGGGACGCGCTGTAGCTCAGCCTGCGCATCAGCTCGCGCGATCTGCTGACGTCCTGCAATACCAGCACGATGCCGATCGGTTCATCTTTCAACGTACGCAGCGGAGACACCGCCAGCTGGACATCAAACAGACCGGTATGATGGCCATGCAACACCAGTGAACGCTCAACGGAAGAGTGAAGATTTTCGTTGATATCAAAGTGCAGCAGATTATCGATAAGCGGGCCATCCTGCCCTTTGCTGATGAGTACAATGCGGTTCACCGGCTGGCCCTGCGCCTGTTCCTCTGTCCATCCGGTCATTTTCTCCGCCACCGGATTCATGAACGTGATATTCATATTCCGGTCGGTGGAAATCACCGCCTCGTTGATGGAATTGAGGGTGATGTGCATGAGTTCTTTCTCTTCATGCAGCGCTTCCGAAAGACGCTTATTGGTCATTTCGGTATGTTTGAGCTCGTTGATATCTTCAATCTGAGAAATAAAATACAGCGGATTGTGTTCTTCATCGCGCACCAGCGACACGGCGAGTAATGCCCATATCACTTCTCCGTTACGGCACAGGTAGCGTTTTTCCATGGTGTAGGTCTGGATTTCATCGTTAAGCAGTTGCTCCAGCATCGCCAGATCCTTGCCCAAATCCTCCTGATAAGTAATTTCCTGGAAGGTCAGCGTGGTGAGATATTCCGCCTCATACCCCAGCAGATTGCACAGCGATTTATTGACCTGCAGCAGCCTGCCTTGCGGGGATACCAGCGCCATGCCGATTGCCGAGTATTCCATCGCGTTGCGAAAACGATTTTCACTTTGCGTGATATGCGATTTCTCTGCCCGCAGGGCGTGCATCGCCATCGCCATGGCGTTTGCCGGAGTCAGGATCAGCAGCAGTGGCAGGAAAATCAGCCCCTGAGGAATTTGTACGACGGTATGCGGCTGCACGGAAACAATGCCGCTGGTGTGCAGTAAAGCAATCATCAGCGTCATGCACAGGAAAATAATGAACGCTTCGATGCGGGGTAAACGAATGGCGCACCACAACAGTGGAATGGTGATAAAGGCGAAGGTATAAGGCAGCCATTTGAGCGCCAGAAAACCCGCCGCCAGCGTGATGATGAGCGTCAGAAGCAATCCGAAAAAACGCCCGGAAGTCAGGTTTTTCCTGAAATAACCGCGCTGATAAACCAGCCCGAGCGGGGTAAGCGCCAGGATTGCGACAGCTTCAGACATGAACCAGGTGGCAAAACGACTTTGCAATTCCACCGGCGATTGAATGTGCAGGATAAACAGCATCATGATTAATGAGCTGACCAGCGGACAGAAAATGACCGCAACCATTAGGAATCTGACCCAGTAACCGAGGCCGGTAAGGGGATCCTGCTCCGGCAACAATCGCCGCAACAATGCCGCGCAAAATGCGGCTTCAAAAAGATTGTTAAGCAGGTAAGGCAGATAGCGCAGGAAAGGCGTGCCCAGAACGGTATGTGCGGCAGCAATGCCCAACGCGCTGGCACACAGTAACGGCAGCCAGTCGCGGTAGCGATGGCGAAACAGAACCGGGATCATCAGCGCTGTTGGCAGCCACAAGCCTGCAAGGCTGGACGATTTCTGGATCACGCTCATACAGGCGAGCGCCAGCAGGCAGACAGAAATGCCTAACAGTACGTGAGATGTCCAGTTCGCCCGGCTTATTGTGATCGGGGGTGGTTTGCTTTTTTCCACGGTGAAAACCTTTTTCTGACTGGTGTTTGGATCCAGAACAGTTGCAGTGATGGTCGTTTTTGTATTTTTTTATCACTCAGGCGTCACCATGAGCACAAACGATGACACGTACTCTCAGTATCGTTATCAGTATCGGAAAAGCGTGACTAATTATTAATATAAATTTTACGTTACGTTGGAATAGTTGACGAATATTCCGGCCGGATGGCCGGAATAAGAGGGTCAGAGCAGGAAAATGGTGGCGAGGCCGAGGAAGATAAAGAATCCGCCGGTATCTGTCAGGGCAGTTATCATCACGCTGGAACCGACCGCAGGGTCGCGCCCCAGACGCACCATGGTCAGCGGAATGACCACACCCATCAGTGCTGCCAGCAGCAGATTCAGCACCATCGCCAGCGTCATTACGGCGCCCATTTCCCAGTCGCTGTACAGCAGCCAGGTCACCACGCCCATCAGTCCGCCCCAGACGAGGCCGTTAATCAGCGCGACGCCCAGTTCCCTGAACATCAGGAACTTCAGGTTACCGAGCTGGACATGGTGCAGGGCCAGTCCGCGGACAATCATGGTGATGGTTTGATTGCCTGTATTCCCGCCGATGCCGGCAACAATTGGCATCAGGGCAGCCAGCGCCACCAGTTGTGAAATCGTATGTTCAAACAAACCTATCACGCGCGATGCAACGAAGGCCGTACACAGATTGATCGCCAGCCACGCCCAGCGATTACGCACCGCTTTAGTGACCGGTGAAAAGACATCCTCTTCCGGGCTCAGCCCGCCCATGCGGCGTAAATTGCTGTCGGTGTCGTTATTGACGAAATCGACGATTTCTTCCACCGTCAGACGTCCCATCAGCTTGCCTTTTTTGTCCACCACCGGCGCAGTGATCAGGTCATAACGTTCGAACGCACTGGCGGCGTCTTCGGCTTTATCTTCTGGCTCAAAACTGGTGAGATCGGTGACCATGACGTCTGAAACCAGCGTATGCGGCGGGTTAAGCAAAATCGCCGTCAGCGGCAGTTCGCCTAATAACGTGTTTTTACGGTCAGTGATAAACAGCTTATCGGACGCTTCCGGGATGGCTTTATTCAGGCGCAGAAAGCGCTGCACGGTGCCGAGAGAAACATCAGGGCGAACCGTCAGCAGCTCGAAGTCCATGATCCTGCCGACGCACTCTTTATTGAATTTCATCACCTCGCGCACTTTATCGCGCTGACGCGGATCCAGTGAGGTAAGCACGCGGCCCGTCAGGTCACGCGGCAGATATTCGGCCAGATAGACCTGATCATCCACATCCAGCAGAGACATGGTTTTCAGCAGGTCTTTGTCGCTCATTTCCTCAATGAGACTGTCCCAGACGGTTTCAGAGACTTCGACCAGCGCCTTACCGCGGGCAGCGGGTTCAACCAGCCGCCACAACGCGAGGCGTTCGTGAATGGGTAACGCTTCCAGCACATCCGCCACGTCAGCGGCATGGAGTTTCTGCACCCGCGAGCTCAGCTCCGCGGTGTAATCCATCAGCCTGGCGCGGGTGGCATCATCAACGTCAATTTCTTCACCGAGAATGCTGTCAGCAAGATCATCGGTGTTAAGCAGGAGATCGAGGATCCGGCCACGACTCTCGGCGAGTTTTTGTCCGTAACTTTTTGGTTTTTCGGCAGACATTCGGGATCCTTAGTCCTTATGGTAGCGGCAGGTCTTGAGTGTGCCGGTACAAGTTTTGTCGGAAGTCGGTTCCTGAGGTGCGACGGTTTGCCCATCTGTTTGCTGTTGTTTTTGGTTCTGATGGTGGGAATACGCGCCGATACCGGAATAGACCAGACGTCCTAACAAAATAATGAAGCTGATCGATAAAACGATTTTCGTCATTGTGATGTTGGTTTTTCGAGACATAATTTGATCGCTTAAGTAAATCGTTGCTCCGGTGGAAGGATGAAGAACTGCAAATGATAACGTTTACAATATATAACACATCTAAACGAGCAGCCAGATAATCAAATAAAAGCGAATTTCCGTAACGTCCATTTTTGTAAACGAGTAATTTTCCTTTTTCCTCGGATTATTCTATATCACTGGATATAAAAACCATTCTGTTAGTCACGCGATGAATTTGTTTAAGATGATTTTTACGTTAAAACACAAAGATTGTGTTTAATGATCTGCATCAAGGGATTTAAGATAAGTGACATTAGAATTCAGTCTTATTTTGAAGCGTTGTACTCTGACCTCCGCTGTATTCTTTTTTCTTCAGTTATTTTGTGTGAAGTGACGTTTTTACTACGATAATTTTAGACGACGTCTGCAACTGCGGTTGTCAGCCAGCTTGTCTGGCGTCCGTTACACGATGAATCACTCACCGCGGCATGAAGTTCATGCGCAAAACTTAGATGGACTGAATGCGTAAAATTTTTTCCTGGCATGAGATTCGCCATAAATGGTGGGGACTTCCCGTCATTTGCGCGCTGGTCTTGATCCCCGTTACCTCATGGCTTTCTCCGATCATATTTTTGCCTGAAGGTCGTACCTATCTGATTTATATGCCGTTGGCGACGTGTGTTGCGCTGCTGATGGTATTTGACTGGGCTGCATTACCCGGGATCGTCCTGACGTTGTTCCTGCGTTATTATTTCAGGGTCGGCGCAGAAATGGCGACGTTGCTGACGGTTATTTATTTCACCTCGCTTTTTCTGGCCTGGCTCGGATACCGCTGGCAAGCAGGAAATCGCTGGTCAGCGCCATTAGGTCTGATGAATCTGGCGTGGATGCGTGTCGGCTGGTTGCTGGTGTTCCTCACTGTCTTCTTCATGACTGTATTGCAGATTGTGGTGGAAAGCGGGTTGCTGCCGGGTTATCTGGGGCTGGTCACGGCTGATTTTGTGACGTTGCGGACACTCATCAATTTGCAGGCGATGATCATCGGCATTTTGCTCAATTCGCACGTCATTTACCTGGTGATCCGCATGATTCGCCAGCCACGCTACTGGCGCGTGTTGCGGATGATGTTGCGTAAGCAGCGGGCGCCGGGCGTGAAAACCACCGAAATGGTGGTCTGGTTTCTGGTCATGGCCACCATGGTCACGCTGCTCAGCGTGCCCAGTATAAGCGAGCCGTTCACAAAAATTTTGCTGAGTGATTACACTCTGACGCTGCTTTTCCCTGTGATGCTGTTCGGGGCGTTACGCTATGGCTATTACTTCATCAGTATCGTATGGAGTATTACGCTCACTGTATTATTCTACAATTATCAGGGGTTTATCTCAGAAACCGGCTTTGTTCATAATCTGGTCTTTGTTTCTGCGCTGATGCTGGTTTACACCATTACGCTGTTGCTGATGTCGGCGCTTTCTTCGCGCCAGCGACTGCTGATGAAAAAATTCAAATCAGCCGCCCTGCTGGATCCGGTGTTTGGTTTGCCTAATCTGCGTGCCTTTAACCGCGATTTAGCCCGCCATCCGCGTTCCATGCTTTGTTTCATCCGCGTGTCGGATATGGACGTTCTCAGCCGTAACTACGGGATGCAGCTGCGGATCCAGTTCAAACAGCAACTGGCGGTCGGGCTCAAACCTTTCCTTCAGTCCGGCGAGCGTGTGTATCACTTACCCGGCTATGATCTGGTTCTGCGCCTGAACTGTGAAGATGCAGATATGAAATTGCAGGGGCTGCATGATTATCTCGAGGATTTCCGCCTGCTCTGGAACGGGTTGCCGTTGCATCCCAACATTGGTTTGTCGTACTGCACGGTATATTCGCCAGTCGAGCATCTGCCTATTTTACTGGGTGAACTCAGTGGTATTGCGGAAGTTTCACTGACCACCGGTCAGCCTGAGTCGAACAAAAGCGACCACAGTCAGGTTCAGCTGGAGATCAGAGACAAAGTTGACATGCTGCACAAAATTCAGCGTGCGTTAGATGACGACCGCTTTGTGCTGATGGCTCAGCCGATACTGGGTGTTCGCGGCGACAGCTATTACGAAATCCTGCTGCGCATGTTTGATGGTTCGCAGGATACCCTGATCACGCCGGATAAATTCCTGCCGGTGGTTCACGAATTCGGCCTGTCTTATCAGATGGATATGTGGGTACTCCGGCATGCGCTGATGTTTATTAATCAGAACCGTGTACGTCTGCCGAGCCTGCGTTTTGCCGTGAATTTCACGCCATCGACGTTATGTCGTCCGACGTTTACCCGCGATTTTAAATCGCTGATGCTGGAATATGAAATTGAGCCGTTCCAGATCGTTCTGGAAGTCACCGAATCGCATCTTTTGCAGAATATGAAATATGCCGACTTCGCGATGCGGGAACTGCGTGCTTATGGCTGCCGGATTGCAATAGACGATTTCGGCACCGGTTACGCCAGTTACGGACGTCTGAAAGCTATTCAGGCCGACATCCTGAAAATTGACGGCAGTTTTGTGCGCAATATGCTCACAGATTCACTGGATGCCTACATTGTGCAATCTATCTGCCAGGTCGCACGTATGAAGCACCTGTCTATTGTGGCGGAGTATGTGGAGACGGAAGAACAGAAAGCTGCGCTCCATGCGCTGGGCGTCGATTACATGCAGGGATATCTGGTGGGTAAACCGGAGCCACTGGCCACATTGCTCGATTTCCCTGCTACCTGATTTCGCGGGTGATTGGGGCATAGAAAATAAAAAGCCCTCTGAGCACATTGTGCCGGAGGGCTTTTTTATAGCGACAAACGAATTAGTCTTCCGCTGCGCCGTCTTCTTCTTCGAGCATCAGTTTCCAGCCCGTGACGTCATCCCAGTAGCTTTGTTCTTTTTCAAAATCCAGCTGAACCAGGTTGTTCTGCGCCAGATATCCGGCCGGGAAACGCAGCGTCCAGTGATTATCATCGGTAGATAACCGCAGGGATTCCGGCGTGGTTGTGGACTGGCGCTGGTTATTGAGTAATGCGCCAAGACGCAGCAGCTGAATAAGAGGAATGTAGTGTTTCTTCTTAAACAGATTCAGGCGTGGCAATTCTTCCAGCTTGATGGCTTTACGATGGAAACGTACCAGCGTCGCCAGCAGCGTTTGCTGTTCCTGATTAAAGCCCGGCAAATTAGTGTTTTGCAGGATATAAGAAGAGTGGCGATGCATTCCGGAGTGGTTAATGCTCAGACCCACTTCATGCAGCATGGCGCTGAATTTCAGCAGTGATTCCAGCTGCGGCTGCACCAGTTTAGTATTTTGTGCTAACCACTGGCTGTAAAGCTGCTCGGTGGTTTCCAGCACGCGGCGCGCCTGTTCCCGGTCGATATTGTAATGGTCGGCCAGACTTTTCGCGGTACGCGTGCGGATGTCCTGGTGACGGAAACGACCTTCCATCTCATACAGCACACCTTCACGCAGCGCGCCGTCTGAAAGACGCAGCTCTTTGACAGCCAGCGCATCAAATACGCCACGCAAAATCGCCAGTCCCGGCACAAACACTGACTGACGGTCTTCCGATAAGCCCGGTAAATCCAGATCACTGAATTTTTTGAAATTCAGCACCGCTTCGGTCAGCATTTCCAGACGCTCAGGGGTGATCAGTCCGTCTTTCTCCCCCATTGCGACCAGCACTTCGTAAGCCGCTTTGATACTGCCGGACGCGCCCAGCGCATACTGCCAGCCTTGCAGACGGTACTGCCAGGCCAGTGTTTCCAGCTTCTGCGCGGCAGCGAGTTGCGCACGTTTGAAGTTGCTGCGACTGATTTCGCCTTCCGGGAAAAACATCTGCGCAAAACTGACACAGCCCATACGGCGGCTTTCTGCCAGCAAAGGTTCGAAATCTTCGCCGATGACCAGTTCCGTAGAACCGCCACCGATGTCGATGACCAGCTTGCGACCTTTTTCCGGCTGCGTGTGTTCAACACCCATAAAAATCAGACGTGCTTCTTCCTGCCCGGAAATAATTTCAATCGGGTAGGGGATCACTTCTTTCGCACGCCTGAGGAACTCCTCGGCGTTCACCGCCTGACGCAGGGTATGCGTGCCGACGATGGTGACGTTGCTGTCCGGAAAACCTTGCAGACGTTCTGCAAATAAAGCCAGGCAATCCAGCCCACGTTGCATGGCTTCTTCACTGAGCACACTTTTATTGTCGAGACCATCGGCCAGATGAACGCGTTGTTTCAGGCGACCTAAGACCTGCATCGCGCCGTTAACCACGCGCGCGATGACCATATGGAAACTGTTCGATCCGAGATCGATAGCCGCAATTTCCTGTGGCTTGGCGTTCATTGGGCTGTTTTTAAGGGGCATAGTTGTGTAGCGCTCCAGAGATTCAGGCTTGCTGACTTTGTTGTTCCAGATCTTTCAGATATTCGTAAATCGCCAGCTGCGCACGCACTTTGCGACGATTTCCGCGTGGAACATACCGGTTGCTCAGTTCTTTATCAATCACTCTGGCTTTTACCGTGTCACTAAACAGCAGTTCTAGAATATCCAGAACGCGCTGTTTAAGGCGTGGATCGAGCAGGGCGACAGCAACCTCAATTCGGTAATCGATATTACGGGTCATCCAGTCAGCAGAAGACAGGAATACTTTGGTATCGCCACCATTTTCAAAGACATAAACACGGTCGTGCTCAAGATAGCGGTCAATAATACTGGTGACCTGAATGTTTTCGCTAAAGCCCGGTAAATTCGGGACCAGCGAACACATACCGCGGATCAGGAGACGGATTTTCACCCCGACGTTAGACGCGACGTACAGGCGGTCGATCAGTCCTTTATCCACCAGATTATTGATTTTCAGCGTAATACCGCCTGTGCCGCCAGCCTGTACATTGGCAATTTCTTTGTCGATCAGGCGATACAGCATGTCGCGCGAGTTTTGCGGTGACACCATCAGATGCTCGAAAGAGACCGGCCGGTACGGGTTCTCAATAAAGTTAAACACCCGGCGGACTTCGTTGGTGATGCGCGCATCCGCCGTGAGCAGCGAATAGTCGGTATAAAGGCGGGCGGTTTTCTCGTTAAAGTTACCGGTCCCAATATGAGCATAGCGGACAATTTCATCGCCTTCGCGGCGGGAAATAAGAAAGAGTTTTGCGTGAATTTTCAGGCCCGGCGCAGAGAAAATAACGTGTACACCGGCTTCTGTCAGACGTTTCGCCCAGTGAATGTTGGCTTCTTCATCAAAGCGCGCCTGAAGTTCGACGACGACGGTCACTTTCTTGCCGTTGTGCGCCGCGTGGATCATCGATTCGATGATGCGTGAATCTTTCGCAACGCGGTATATATTGATTTTTATGGATAAAACGTTCGGATCGAACGACGCCTGGCGCAGCAGTTCCAGCACGTGTTCAAACGTATGATACGGATAATACAGCAGCACATCCTGCTCGCGGATCGCCGCAAAGCCATTGCGGAATTTATCGAACCATAAATGGCGCAGACGTGGCAGCGGGCGGTTGACCAGATTGGCTTTACCGACATTCGGGAAACTGATGAAATCTTTAAAGTTATGGTAACGGCCACCGGCGATCACAGAATCATAGTTCGAGATACCCAGCTTGCCGCGCAGCAATTCCACCATTTCATCGGGCATATCGCGCTGATAAACAAAACGCACCGGCTCGGCGGTCAGACGCTGTTTCAGGCTCGATGACATCAGTTCCAGCAGGCTCGATTCCATTTCCGTGACCAGATCGTATTCGGCGTCACGGGTCATTTTCATCGAATAGGCATTCAGCGCGTCGTAATCAAAGAAGCCTTTGAAAATATCGTCCAGGCAATAACGCAGAATGTTATCAAGCAGGATCATTGGCTTGCGGCGGCGCGGAGCTTCCGGCGGCAGATTGACGAAGCGCGGCACTTTATCTGAGGGGATTTCCAGCAGCGCATAGTGAATTTCTTCGCCACGGATAATTTCGACCGCCAGATAGGTGTAATCGTCTTTAAGGAACTGCACCAGATTGGTGTCGTGATTAATCAGAATGGGCGTGATGTGCTGGCGCAGATGATGTTTGAAATACTGACGCAACCAGGCTTGCTGATTCTCAGAAACCTGCCGTTCGTTAATCAGGAAGATCTGATTACGCGCCATTTCCAGCAGCAAATCGTTGTAAAGGCTGTCAAATTCCTGATCAATACGCAGAACTTTCGCCTGAATTTTTTTCAGTAAATGACGGGAGGCACCCAGAAAGCCTTGTTCTTCACTGATGAGGATCCGTCGCTTTAAATCGGCAAAACGGACTTTATAGAACTCATCCAGGTTATTGGAGTAGATCCCTAAAAAACGCATCCGTTCGATCAGGGGATTGCTTTTGTCTGCCGCTTCCTGCAACACGCGCTCATTGAAGGACAGCCAGCTTAGTTCTTTCTCGATATAAAGCTTTTCCTGACCCATTTTCACTCCGTTCATTTAGCTTGCAACCTGGCCCATACAGGCAAATTTGCCCGAAAACACCGCAATTTAGCTCAGCTTATTCCTCGTGTTACGGGCCGTTTTTTCAGGTCAGCGTAACAGGAAGCTGTCAGTGAGAGGGGCCTAGTGTCTGCTATCAATATTGCGAAAGATTGACAGGAAAGTCCAACATAACTGGGGATGATTTCAGGAGAGTTTATATCAGGGGAACAAATGAGAGAAAAAGGCGGGAAAAGTCTTACCGGTGAAGGAGTTCTTTTCCCCTCACCGGTAATTTATGGCCTGATTTTTAACGCGCTAAACTGTACAGCACTAAACTACACCGCGCTGGCGCCAATCAGTGATTCAGTTTTGACCTGAACCGGTTTGGTTTTGTACTTCGCCAGGAATTGCGGCTGGAAAATACACATGCGGATGGCACTGCGGTATTCGCCGTTCACAAAGAATTCCTGTTTCAGTTCACCTTCGATCTCAAACCCTAATTTGCTGTAAATGTGGATCGCCTTTTTATTTTCTTTATCGACGATTAAATACAGTTTGTAGAGGTTCAGAACTGAGAAGGCATAATCCATCGCCAGACGCACGGCATCACCGGCAAAGCCTTTGCCCTGATGTTGCGGGTCAATGATTATCTGAAATTCCGCGCGGCGGTGAATATGATTAATTTCCACCAGCTCCACTAAGCCGACCGGTCCGCTTTCGAATTCTATAATAAAGCGGCGTTCGCTCTGGTCATGGATGTGTTTGTGATACAAGTCGGTCAGTTCGACGAAAGCCTCGTAAGGTTCTTCAAACCAGTAACGCATGATGCTGGCGTTATTATCAAGACGGTGAACAAACGACAGGTCGTCCTTTTCCAGTGGACGTAATCTGACGCTGTTATGGCTAAACATGGGGTGTTCCTCAACTATAAAAGCCGTTTTATGAGGGTAACCTTCGTAAATATGAGGTCTGAAACAACTGTGTTTCAGATGAAGGTCGGCGCACAAACGACGTTTAAACGTGCGCCGGGATGTGCATTATATCGGGTAAAATGTAAACAAATGTCAAATGATGGAAAATAAAAAACCGGCACGTGGCCGGTTTATAGTGAAATCGTGAGGCAAGTACAGATTAATCTTCTGCGTATCCGCGTTCAGAAAGCGGTTTGTTATCCAGAAACGCCTGACCGTTTTGCAGTGATAAACGTCCGTCAACAAACCAGCTGACCACCAGCGGATAAATGCTGTGTTCCTGCGTTTGCACGCGGGCAACCAGCTCTTCTTCCGTATCCTCAGCAAAAACCGGCACTTTAGCCTGTAAAATTACCGGGCCACCGTCGAGTTCTTCCGTCACGAAATGTACGGACGTGCCGTGTTCAGCATCCTGATTTTCAATCGCCTGACGGTGAGTATGTAAACCCGGATATTTCGGCAGCAGGGAAGGGTGGATGTTAATCATGCGCCCTGCAAAGCGCTGAACGAATTCGGCGCTCAGGATCCGCATGTAACCGGCAAGAACCACCAGAGAGGGCTTAAAGGTTTCAATAGCATCAGCCAGTGCAACGTCAAAGGCGATGCGGTCTTCGTAAGCTTTTACATCCAGCGCATGTGCCGGAATATCGGCTAAACGGGCTCTTTCAAGCCCGTATGCAGCGATTTTATTACTGAAGACTGCACTGATTTCTGCGTTGATTCGTCCCTGCTGGCAGGCATCGATCAGGGCCTGTAAGTTGCTTCCCTCGCCCGATACCAGAACCACAATCCTTTTCATATCCCTACCTGTCGTCTTCAGTGAATAGAGTGACCTGACTGATTACTCAATAACGACGCGCTCAGCGGAGTCAGAGGCCTTAACATAGCCAATTTTCCACGCTTTTTCACCCTTGTCATTCAGTAACGCAATCGCCTGGTCGGCACGTTCTGCCGGAAGTGCGACCACCATGCCCACGCCACAGTTAAAGGTGCGGTACATTTCGTGACGGCTGACGTTACCGGTAGTCTGCAACCAGGTGAAGACGTCCGGCCATTCCCAGCTGGCTTCTTCGATGATGACCTGAGTGTTTTCCGGCAGTACGCGCGGAATATTTTCCCAGAAGCCGCCACCGGTCAGGTGAACGATACCGTGAACGTCCACGTTTTCGATCAGATTGAGGATCGACTTCACGTAAATTTTGGTTGGTGCGAGCAGGTGATCAGCCAGGGATTTGCCTGCCAGTGTGGTGGTTTCCGGGTCAGTGTTGCTGACTTCCAGAATTTTGCGCACCAGGGAGTAACCGTTGGAGTGCGGGCCACTGGCGGCGAGGCCGATCAGCACATCGCCGTCAGCTACTTTGCTGCCGTCGATAATTTCTGATTTTTCCACTACGCCAACACAGAATCCGGCGACGTCGTAATCTTCGCCGTGGTACATGCCCGGCATTTCAGCGGTTTCGCCGCCGACTAACGCACAGCCAGACTGTTTACAGCCTTCTGCAATACCGGTGATCACACTGGCGGCGATATCGACGTCCAGTTTGCCGGTGGCGTAATAGTCGAGGAAGAACAGAGGCTCAGCGCCCTGAACGATCAAATCGTTGACGCACATCGCGACCAGGTCGATACCGATAGTATCGTGGCGTTGTAAATCCATCGCCAGACGCAGCTTGGTGCCAACGCCGTCGGTACCCGAAACCAGCACGGGTTCACGATATTTTTGCGGCAGCGCGCAGAGAGCACCAAAACCCCCTAATCCACCCATAACTTCCGGGCGACGGGTCTGTTTTACTACACCTTTAATGCGATCTACCAATGCGTTACCGGCATCGATATCTACGCCTGCGTCTTTATAGCTGAGAGAGGTTTTGTCGGTCACTGCGAAGTCCCCACGGCGGTTTGGGTTGGTGGTTGAAGAATAAAGCGGGGCAATTCTAACAGTGGAAGCAAACGTTTGCGAGCGCCTTATTCAGAGTCACTATCTATACTTAAAGATACAACACTTAGCCGAAGTCATTGGCGTTGCAGCAAGGCAGCAAACGAGCGAATCCCGACGAGCTGACTTGAGTCAGTGATTCGGGTGAGAGAGGGCCGCTAACGCCGCTGCGGCTTCAATGAAGAAGGATAAGTTGATTTGGATCAGGCTAATTGGTATGGCGTTCAAAAAAAATGGCGTTATAATCTCGCGATTTTTTTTTGCAGCTCAACCACCTTAGGAGAATAAATAATGAAGATCGTCGAGGTGAAACACCCGCTGGTGAAACACAAGCTGGGCCTGATGCGTGAAAACGACATCAGCACGAAACGTTTTCGCGAACTGGCTTCTGAGGTGGGAAGTCTGCTGACGTATGAAGCGACTGCCGATTTAGAAACTGAAAAAGTCACCATCGAAGGCTGGAATGGCCCGGTGGAAATCGATCAGATCAAAGGCAAGAAAATTACTGTCGTGCCAATCCTGCGTGCCGGTCTGGGCATGATGGAAGGCGTACTGGAGCACGTTCCGAGTGCGCGTATCAGCGTCGTCGGCGTGTATCGTGATGAAGAAACCCTGAAACCTGTGCCGTATTTCCAGAAGCTGGTTTCTAACATCGAAGAACGTCTGGCGCTGGTCGTTGACCCGATGCTGGCCACCGGTGGTTCTATGATTGCCACCATCGACCTGCTGAAAAAAGCGGGCTGCCAGAGCATTAAAGTGCTGGTGCTGGTTGCTGCTCCGGAAGGGATCGCCGCTCTCGAAGCCGCGCACCCGGACGTTGAACTCTACACCGCCTCGGTGGATCAGGGACTCAACGATAAAGGCTACATCATCCCGGGGCTCGGCGATGCGGGCGACAAGATATTTGGTACGAAGTAAGCAATTAGCAATAAGCCGACTAAGCAGTCGGCTTTTTTTTGCTCGTCATACTTCAGGCTGCAGATGCGTTGGCTGCGCCCGTTCACCCCGGTCACATAGTTATCTATGCTCCCAGGGACTCACGGGCTTGCCGCCTTCCTGCAACCCGAATTATTTCGAGCAAAGGGTTTGGTTTAATACAACATCACACCATTGAGAGGATCACATTCATGACCCGTCGTGTCATCGGGGTAAGCGAACGTCCGCCATTGCTGCAGACAATCCCCCTGAGTTTCCAGCATCTGTTTGCCATGTTTGGTGCCACCGTTCTGGTTCCCATTCTGTTTAAGATAAACCCGGCGACGGTGCTGCTGTTCAATGGCATAGGGACTTTGCTGTATTTATTTGTCTGTAAAGGGAAGATACCGGCGTATCTCGGCTCGAGTTTCGCGTTTATTTCACCGGTGCTGTTGCTGTTGCCGATGGGGTATGAAGTGGCGCTGGGCGGATTTATTGCCTGCGGTTTACTGTTTTGTCTGGTGGCGCTGATTGTTAAGAAAGCCGGTATTGGCTGGATCAACGTGATGTTCCCGCCCGCGGCGATGGGGGCAATCGTGGCCGTCATCGGGCTTGAACTGGCCGGTGTCGCAGCGAATATGGCCGGACTGCTGCCTGCCGATGGCGCAGCGGTAGACTCTACCACCATCACCATTTCACTGGTGACGCTGTCGGTGACGATTCTGGGTTCCGTACTGTTCCGCGGTTTCCTGGCGATTATCCCGATCCTGATTGGCGTGCTGGTCGGTTATGCACTCTCGTTCTTCATGGGCGTAGTGGATGTTTCTGCTATTGAAAACGCACACTGGTTCGCGCTGCCAACTTTCTATACGCCGCGTTTTGAATGGGTGGCTATCCTCACCATCCTGCCTGCGGCGCTGGTGGTGATTGCTGAGCACGTCGGGCATCTGGTCGTGACGGCGAACATTGTGAAGAAAGATTTGCTGCGGGATCCGGGTTTGCACCGTTCGATGCTGGCGAACGGCCTGTCGACCGTACTGTCCGGTTTCTTCGGTTCTACGCCAAACACCACCTACGGCGAAAACATCGGCGTGATGGCGATCACCAAGGTTTACAGCACCTGGGTTATCGGCGGCGCGGCAATCCTGGCTATTCTGCTTTCCTGTATCGGGAAACTGGCGGCGGCCATTCAGGCGGTGCCGGTACCGGTGATGGGCGGGGTTTCGCTGCTGCTTTACGGCGTCATTGGCGCTTCAGGGATCCGCGTGCTGATTGAATCGAAAGTTGATTACAATAAAGCGCAGAACCTGATCCTGACTGCGGTGATCCTGATCATCGGCGTCAGCGGAGCGAAGATCCACATCGGTGCGGCTGAGCTGAAAGGCATGGCGCTGGCGACGATCGTCGGTATCTTCCTGAGCCTGCTGTTCAAAGTGATTGAGATTTTCCGCGGCGAAGAGCAGATCATTGACGTGGAAGATGAGCGGGAAAATCCGCCAGTCTGACCGTGATCATTCCTGACCGTCAGGCAGCTGCTTGCCGGTCAGGTGCTCGGATCGCAAGCGGTTGCACCGGGTACAGTTCATTTCACGACGGATCCTTGCTAGAATTCGGCAGTTCCTTTTATTGACGTGACAACATCTGCGGTCTTTATGCCGCTTCGGTTGAGGTGCTTCTGAATACGCCGGCACAGCTTTCCCTGCCACTTTATCTACCCGATGATGAAACCTTTGCCAGTTTTTATCCGGGGGAAAACACTTCTCTGCTATCTGCCATTCAGAGCGCATTGCATCAGGAACACGGCACCTATATTTATTTCTGGTCACGCGAAGGCGGCGGCCGCAGCCATCTGTTACACGCAGCTTGCGCAGAATTATCGCAGCGCGGCGAAGCGGTAGGGTATGTGCCTTTAGACAAGCGGGCTTATTTCGTGCCGGAAGTGCTGGATGGCATGGAGCATCTGGCGCTGGTGTGTATCGATAATATCGAAGGCATTGCCGGTGATGATGAATGGGAAGCCGCTGTTTTCCATCTTTATAACCGCATTCTTGAAACCGGTCGCACGCGTCTGTTTATTACCGGCGATCGTCCTCCGCGTCAGCTGAATCTCAGCCTGCCGGATCTGGCTTCCCGTCTCGACTGGGGGCAAATCTACAAACTTCAGCCACTTTCCGACGAAGAAAAACTTCAGGCATTGCAGTTACGCGCCAAACTGCGCGGCTTTGAACTGCCGGAAGACGTGGGCCGTTTCCTGTTAAAACGGCTGGACAGGGAAATGCGTACGCTGTTTATGACGCTCGATCAGCTCGATCGCGCATCTATCACCGCGCAACGCAAACTGACGATCCCGTTCGTGAAAGAAATTCTCGGGCTGTAAGCGGAAGGCTTTACTGGGAAAGGACAGCCGGGTTCGTAAACCGAACCCGAATGTAATGGCGGGGGTTATAAAATCTCTTTCACCTGTTCCGGCGGACGACCTAAACGCGCTTTGCCGTTGGCAACCACAATCGGACGTTCAATCAGCCGCGGATGATCCGCCATTGCCTGTAACAGTTGTTCCTCGCTCAGGTCTTTGTCTTTAAGATTCAGATCCTTATAAATCTGCTCGCCTTTGCGCATCAGTTCCCGCGCTGAGCTAAAGCCCAGCAGCCCCAGCAGTTCTTTCAGCTTATCCACCGACGGCTGAGTTTCCAGATACAAAATCACCTGCGGCTCAATGCCTTCTGCTTCCAGTAATTTCAGGGTCTCACGGCTTTTTGAACACGCCGGATTGTGGTAAATCTCGACATCATGTGGCATTAACATTTCTCCATTCTGGCGCTGAAATCAGCCTTTCTGATACTGACGGAATCGCCCCTGCAACTGACGAAGCTGGTCGATGCGTGCGTCGTAACGGGCCTGTTCCAGACTGCCTAATTTTTGTAATGCGCTGGCGTTGCTCAGCATTTCAATCGCCTGATCCAGACGGCCGATTAACGCCATGCTTTCCGCTCTGGCGGCCAGTTCCTGCGCACGCAAACCCTGAGCCGCAGCGGCCTGAGATAACAGATCCCAGCCATTCGGATCACCCGGGTAATTGAAAGTATAGCGGTTGAGGATCTTCATGGCATTGGCCGGTTTCGCCCCTTCGAGGTAAGCGTTGGCCAGATTGAGCTGAAGTACCGGATTTGAACTGGTCGCCGCACCCGCCTGTTCCAGACGCGCAATAGCCTGCGGTGCACGTTTGCTCTCGATATCGGTATCGGTCGCTAAATCCAGCAGCCATTCGTTGCCCGGATTTTGTGCCAGCAGCGGCTCGAGGATCGCCCGTGCCTGATCGTATTTCTTAGCTTTGTAGAATTGCAGCGCATGGCCGTATTTTGCCGCCAGTTGCTCACGGATATTGCCGTTGCTCAGCTTCAGTAAATAGTCATCGCTCAGCGGGAAACTGTCGGAACCGTACATCCCCAATATGCGCACTTTCGCCATGGTGTAATCTTGTGAAGATTGCACAATCGGGTGCGGCATCTGGTTGGCGCGGTTGCGGATATCGGCCAGACGGCTGTCGGGTAACGGGTGCGTCAGCAGCATTTCCGGCGGGCGGGTCGAATAGCTGGCCTGATCGGCCAGTTTTTGCAGGAAGGCGGGCATGGCCTGCGGATCAAATCCGGCACGCTGCAAAACCTGAATGCCGATACGGTCCGCTTCCTGCTCATTGCCTTGCGTGAAGCTGATCATGCCTTGCTGCGTTCCCGCCAGCGTACCGGTCAGCGCTGCCATGCCCATTTGCGGGCTGGCCATCGCCAGCAGGATAGAGCCTAGTGCGCCCACCCAGGTCAGCGGGGCGTTGCGCTGTTGATCTTCCATCGCGCGCGCCAGATGGCGCTGGGTCACGTGGGAAATTTCGTGCGCCATAACGGAAGCCAGCTGGCTCTCATTATCGGTATAACGGAACAGGGAAGAGTGGATCACCACGTTGCCGCCAAAGAAAGCAAAGGCGTTCAGTTCATCGTTATTGACGATAAAAAAATGAAAAGGGGTACGGACGGAATAAGCGTGAGCTACCAGCCGCTGGCCAAGTTCATTGACGTACTGATTAAGCAGCGGATCGTTAATCAGCGGCGTGCTGGCGCGCATCTGACGGACGTAAAAATCGCCCATCTGCAGTTCCTGATTGATGCTCAGCGTGCCGCCGGCGGTGGTACCGATATCGGGTAACTGATCGCTTACCGGCGGAGCCAGGGGGGAACTGGTTTTGGCAGAACTCACCGGCGTTGACCAGAATGAACTGTCATCCGCACCTGCGGGCAGAATAGAGCCTGTGAGCAGGCTGCCCAGACACAGGGCAATCACCGTTTTTTTCAACCGCATGACCATAAACATTTGCTTCCCAATAAGTGAACCGCGATACCGATGAGCTTTGCGAGCCTTTCTTCCATGATCAGTGAGTCAGACCATTATTTTCTGACGCTTTTCTTTGCGCCTGTCTCTATAGTAGCTATCCTCGTGAGAGTTTAAAACACTGTGCAGCTACAGTGGTATGACAACGAATTTTTTAGATAGTTACTTGTGTCTGAGCGCGCAGGGAACATACAGCGCACACCCGCCAGAACAGGAAACTACAGGAGCGTTCTCTGATGTTGGACATGTTGTTACAGTGGTATCGCCGTCGCTTTACCGATCCCCAGGCCATTGCGCTGCTGGCCATCCTGGTCGCGGGTTTTTGTATTCTTTATTTTCTTAATGGCATTCTTGCGCCGCTTCTGGTGGCGATTGTTCTGGCGTATTTACTGGAATGGCCAACTGTTCGTCTGCAACATGTCGGGCTTTCCCGCACGCTTTCCGTCAGCGTCGTGCTGATTATTTTTGCCGGTATTTTACTGCTCGGCATGTTCGTTATTGCGCCGGTTACCTGGCAACAGGGCGTGAATCTGATGACAGATTTGCCCAGTATGCTTAACCGTTTTTACGATTTTGCAGCCACGTTACCCAAGCGTTATCCGGCGCTGGTCGATGCCGGTATCATCGATATGATGGCCGAAAACATGCGCAGCAAGTTATCGGGGCTCGGCGAGTCTGTGGTGAAATATTCACTGGCGTCGCTGGTAGGCTTACTGACGCTGGCGATTTACCTGATTCTGGTGCCGATGATGGTGTTCTTCCTCCTCAAAGATAAAGAGCAGATGCTCAATGCCGTGCGTCGCGTGCTGCCACGCGATCGCGGGCTGGCCGGACAGGTTTGGGTGGAGATGAATCAGCAAATTACTAATTATATCCGCGGTAAAGTGCTGGAGATGATCATCGTCGGTGTCGCCACTTATCTGGTATTTGTGGTGATGGACATGCGTTACTCGTTGCTGATGGCGGTGCTGGTGGGCGTATCTGTGCTTATCCCGTATATCGGCGCGATGCTGGTGACCATTCCGGTGGTGATTGTGGCGATGTTCCAGTGGGGACTCGGCGCGGATTTCTGGACGCTGATTGTCGCGTATCTGGTCGTTCAGGGACTGGATGGTAACGTGATTGTGCCGCTGCTGTTTTCAGAGGCGGTAAACTTACATCCGCTGGTGATTATTCTGGCGGTTGTCGTGTTTGGCGGGCTGTGGGGATTCTGGGGTGTATTCTTTGCAATACCGCTGGCGACGCTGGTCAAAGCCGTGGTTCACGTCTGGCCGGATGAATCACTGAACGAAACGGTCTGATTCTTTCTGCTACCGTACCCAATAAAAAAAGCGCGTCTGCGCTTTTTTTTATGAACGTTTGTCAGGCGTGAGAGATCAGGCAGACTTCTCGTTCAGATAGGCCATCACGATGTCATGGTGGTTAGTGGTTTTAAAGTCGTCGAACACTTTCTCGACCTTGCCATTGCCGTCGAGCAGGAAGCTGATGCGATGGATGCCGTCATAGGTTTTACCCATAAAGGATTTTTCACCCCAGACGCCAAACTGCTCGCAGACCTGATGATCTTCATCGGAAAGCAACGTGAAGTTCAGCAACTCTTTTTCAGCAAAACGCGACAGTTTTTCTGGCTTATCTGTGCTGATCCCCAGCACTTCGACGCCTGCACTTTTCAACTGATCCATGTTATCGCGCAGTCCGCAGGCCTGTACCGTACAACCCGGGGTCATGGCTTTTGGATAAAAATAGACCAGGACACGCTGTCCCTGGAAGTCGGCCAGATTAATTTGTTCACCATCTTGATCGGGTAAACTAAATTGCGGCGCAGGATCACCGGCTTTCAGTGGGCTCATTGTCTTTCTCCGTATCTTTCAGCTGTTACTGCAGTTTATTTTCATTCTCAGAATAACTAACGACGTTAATACTGCCTTGCGCTTTCAGTTCTGTACATAGCTGATGAAACGCCTGCTCAATAATTGCCGGATCGGTATTTGCCGCGCTGTGCGCCGTGATCTGAATAGAAAGCTGCGCGGGCAACGTGGCGTCCGCCGGACGGGTTTTTGACGCAAGTTCGGCGATATTCATCTGATGCGTATCGAATAAATCGGTAAAACGCTCAATCAGATGCGGCGAGTCTTTGACTTCCACTTTCACCCACACGGTGGCAGGCATCGGCGGGCGTTCATGGGCGCTGGTGCGTTTCATCACAATCAGCAACTCAAGCTCCGCGCCTTTTTGCGGCAGGGTGGATTCAATCAGGGTGATGGCGTTCCAGCTGCCTGAAAGCAGCATGATGAACGTAAACTCATCGCCCAGCATTGCCAGCCGGCTGTCTTCGATATTACAGCCGCAGCTGCTCACCTGACGGGTAATAGTGTTGACGATACCAGGGCGATCGGCACCCAACGCGGTGATGACCAGATAATGTTGTTGTGGCTGCGGCAAAATGGGTCTTCCTGTCGTGCTTTGGAGTATTCCCAAGGTAAACATAAAAAAAACCGCCGGACAAGCGGTTACCGCTCGTTGATTGCTTGCTTTTGCAGTGGTGTCAAAAGTACCATGAGTGACCTGTTTGTGGAGGGGAAGGTCAATGTTTACGGGAAGTATTGTTGCACTGGTTACGCCGATGGACACCAAAGGTGCCGTCGATCGCGCAAGTCTGAAAAAACTGATTGATTATCATGTGTCCAGTGGTACTGCGGCGATCGTTTCCGTTGGCACAACCGGCGAGTCAGCAACGCTGAGCCACGAAGAGCATGGTGACGTGGTCTTACAAACACTGGAACTGGCCGATGGCCGCATTCCGGTGATCGCAGGCACAGGTGCAAATGCCACCGCTGAAGCGATTTCTCTGACGCAACGTTTTGAAAAAAGTGGCGTTGTTGGCTGTCTGACAGTCACCCCTTATTACAACCGTCCGACTCAGGAAGGCCTGTATCAGCACTTCAAAGCTATCGCTGAAAACACCTCCCTGCCGCAAATTCTCTACAACGTGCCTTCACGTACCGGCTGCGATATGCTGCCGCCGACCATCGCGCGTTTAGCAAAATTGAAGAATATTGTTGCTGTTAAAGAGGCAACAGGGAACTTAAGTCGTGTTAGTCAGATCCAAGTGCTGGTTGATGATGAAGATTTCATTCTGCTGAGCGGCGATGATGCCAGTGGTCTGGACTTTATGCAGCTGGGTGGCAAGGGCGTTATTTCCGTTACTGCTAACGTCGCTGCCCGTGAAATGGCACAACTTTGTGAGCTGGCTGCTCTTGGCAATTTTGCCGAGGCGCGTCGCCTGAATCAGCGCCTGATGCCTTTGCATCAGAATTTGTTTGTAGAAGCAAACCCAATCCCGGTGAAATGGGCCTGTAAGGCACTGGGTTTGATGGCAACCGATACGATGCGTCTGCCTATGACGCCGTTAACAGATGCTGCCCGTCCGGTCGTGGAAGAAGCATTAAAAAGCGCCGGTTTGCTGTAACTCTTAGGAAGATTTGATGGCCTCTTTATTTGACAAGAATAGTTTCCAGATGACCCGATTGCAGAAAACAGCCGTAGCAAAAGTCGTGGGTGTTTCCCTGATTATGCTGCTGGCTGCATGTTCCAGCGACCAGCGCTACAAGCGCCAGGTGAGCGGTGATGAAGCCTACCTGGATGCGCCCGCGCTGCATGAGCTGAAAGCACCATCAGGCATGATCCTGCCTGTGCAGAACGGTACTTATGATATTCAGCAAGGCGCAATGCAGGGCGCGGTAGGTAAGCAGCTCGACATTCGTCCACCGGCCCAGCCGCTGGCGTTGCTGAACGGTTCCCAGACTCAGTTCTCCGGCGACACCAGTACCGTGCTGCTGGAAAACACGCCGCAAAACCGCGATTTGTGGAACAACGTCGTTAAAGCTGTTGAGCAAAATAAATTCAAAATTGCCAACCGTGATGACGCGAACCAGACGCTCTCCACTGATTTCGTTGACTGGAATCGTGCGGATGAAGACTTCCAGTACCAGGGCCGTTATCAGATCAGCGTGAAACAGCAGAGCTACCAGCTGGCACTGACCGTGAAAACGCTTGAGCTGAAACAGCAAGATAAAGCGGTGACGTCTACTGCCGAAATCCAGCGCTACAACAGCCAGATGATGAACGCCATCACGGCGAACCTGGATAAAGTGCAGCAGGATACTCAGGCGCGTCTCGATAACCGTCGCGTAGGTGAAATCGACGTCCAGAGTGGCGCTGATGATACCGGCTTACCGGTGCTGATCGTCCGTTCATCTTACGGCGTGGTCTGGGATCGTCTGCCTAATGCCCTGGCGAAAGCCGGCATGAAAGTGACCGACAGCAGCCGTCCGCAAGGCACAATGTCTGTGACTTACAAACCGCTGAATGACGATGCGTGGCAGACACTTGGTGCGAAAGATCCGGGCCTCAGCTCCGGTGATTACAAACTTCAGGTTGGCGACCTCGACAACCGTAGTAGCTTGCAGTTCCTTGATCCGAAAGGACATGCTCTCAGCCAGTCGCAGAACGACGCGATGGTGGCGGTCATGCAGGCCGCGTTTAGCCAGAGCAGCGCAAAATAATACCAAGGGGCTCCGGCCCCTTTTTACATCTGTTTTTTCCACTGGAGTAAGTAAAGATGCAAAAGTTAGCTGAGTTGTATCGCGGCAAGGCGAAAACCGTCTACACCACCGAAAACCCGGACCTTCTGGTACTGGAGTTCCGTAACGATACGTCAGCACTGGATGGTCAGCGTATTGAGCAGTTCGACCGTAAAGGTATGGTTAACAACAAATTTAACCATTTCATCATGGCTAAGCTGGAAGAAGCCGGTATTCCTACGCAAATGGAACGCCTGTTGTCTGACACCGAAGTACTGGTGAAAAAACTGGATATGGTCCCGGTTGAATGCGTTATCCGTAACCGTGCTGCTGGCTCGCTGGTAAAACGTCTGGGCATTGAAGAAGGTCTGGAGCTGAACCCGCCGTTGTTCGATCTGTTCCTGAAAAACGATGCGATGCACGATCCGATGGTCAACGAGTCTTACTGCAAAACGTTTGGCTGGGTGAACGAAGAAAACCTCGCGCGCATGAAAGAGTTGAGCTACAAAGCCAACGACGTGCTGAGCAAACTGTTTGATGATGCGGGTCTGATCCTGGTCGATTTCAAACTGGAATTCGGTCTGTTCAACGGTGAAGTGGTGCTGGGTGATGAGTTCTCACCAGACGGCAGCCGCCTGTGGGATAAAGAAACCCTGAACAAGATGGACAAAGACCGTTATCGCCAGAGCCTCGGTGGCCTGATTGAAGCCTATGAAGAAGTGGCTCACCGTATTGGTGTGAAACTGGACTAAGCGGCGCGTTATTTTTTTAGCCAGACTGCGCAATCGTTTACGCGGTGCGCACTTAACGGGTGATGGTCTCCGTCACCCGTTCTCTTTCCTGCATTTAATTTTCCTGTTTTCACACTGATTCCTTTCATTTAATCCCTTCGTCACTAAAATTACGTCCTTTCGCAGATGGTATTAACTGCATGTGCTGGCTAGTCTTAAAAAAAACAGGTTGGAGGTATCTATGCGTTGGCAAGGGCGTCGCGAAAGCGACAATGTAGAAGACAGACGCGGACAGGGATCAAACGGAGGTGGCGGTTTAGGTGGCGGGGGAATGCGTCTGCCTATCCGTGGCAAAAGCGGCATTGTGATCATCATTGTGGTGCTGGTTGCCGGTTATTACGGTATCGACCTCACTCCGCTGATTGACGGCGGGCAGTCCGGCGGTATGCAGCAACAGACACAGTCGCAATCCATCAGCCCGAAAGATGACGAGCAGGCCAAATTCACCTCGGTGATCCTTGCCTCAACGGAAGACACCTGGAAAGAGATTTTCCAGAAGCAGGGCATGACTTATCGTGAGCCGAAACTGGTGATGTATCGCGGCGCAACCCGTACCGGTTGCGGTACCGGCCAGTCGGTGATGGGCCCGTTCTACTGCCCGGCGGACAGCACGGTGTATATCGATTTGTCTTTCTATCAGGAATTGCAGAACAAACTCGGCGCGGGCGGTGATTTTGCGCAGGGCTATGTGGTCGCGCACGAAGTCGGTCACCATGTGCAGAACTTGCTGGGTACTGAGCGTAAGGTTCGCGAGATGCAGCAGGGCGCATCGCAGACGGTGGTGAATCAGCTGTCGGTGAAAATGGAATTGCAGGCTGACTGCTACGCCGGTGTCTGGGGACATGCCATGCAGCAGCAAAACGTTCTCGAAGAGGGCGACCTGAAAGAAGCGCTGGATGCTGCGCGTGCCATCGGCGATGACCGTTTACAGCAGCAAAGTCAGGGACGCGTTGTGCCGGACAGCTTCACACACGGTACGTCTGAACAGCGTTATACCTGGTTCAAACGTGGATTTGATACCGGTAATCCGGATCAGTGCAACACCTTCGCCAGCCGCTGATTAACAGGCAATAAGCGCTGGTCTGCTGCCAAAAACTGTTCAATAATCAATGACCGCTCCAGAGAGGCTCAGTGAGCCTCTCTTTTTTCCTCATGTTGAACCGCTGGGAATGCCATGGCTTTTCTCGATCCAACCCTTTTGATTTTACTTGTCTTCGCCGGTCTGGGCATCATCAGCCACAACAGCGCCGTCACCATCGCAATGTTCTTCCTTCTTACGGTCCGCATTACGCCGCTGAACAACTTTTTCCCGTGGATTGAAAAATACGGTCTGACCATCGGCATTATTATTCTGACCATTGGTGTGATGGCGCCGATTGCCAGCGGAAAAATCAGCGCCAGCACCGTGGTGCATTCGTTCTTTCACTGGAAATCCATTGTCGCCATTCTGGTGGGCGTGCTGGTGTCATGGCTTGGCGGACGCGGCCTGACGCTGATGGGTACGCAGCCGCATCTGGTGGCGGGTTTGCTGGTGGGCACCGTGCTGGGCGTGGCGATGTTTAAAGGTGTGCCGGTCGGGCCGCTGATCGCTGCCGGTCTGTTATCGATGATTGTTGGGAAAACCTGATATGTCAGTCACTTTGCCACAGCAACAGATGCAGCGGCTGGGCGTCCGGCGTTTGCTGGTGTTCAGTGGCGACGCGCTGTGGTGTGAACAACAGGCCATTCAGTTCTGCGCACAGAGTGCCGGTGACTGGCTCTGGCTCAGTGATTCCCCGCCTGATGACGTGAACGCCTGTTCGCCGTCAGCGGCACACATGCTGCTCGGGCAGGATATTTTTCACGGCGTGTTTGATGCCCGCCATAGCCTGAATGTCGAGGCGCTGGCGGCATTTTCCGGCGCATTGAAAGCCGGAAGCTGGCTGATTTTACTGGTGCCGGAATGGAGCGTCTGGGCTGACACGCCGGATGCCGATAGTCTGCGCTGGAGCGAACAGCCGCAGGCGATCCCGACGCCGCGCTTTATCCGCCGTTTCCAGTGTTTGCTTGAACAAGACCGCAGCGTCACGGTTTGGCGGCAGAATCAGCCTTTTGAGCTCGCGCCGTTGCCCGTTGCAGCAGACTGGCTGCCACCCGACGGTCAGCCTACCGCTGATCAATCGCAAATTTTACAACAACTGATGCAGGCTCAGTCCGGCGTGTGGGTGCTGACCGCGCCGCGTGGTCGGGGTAAATCGACGCTGGCGGGCATATTGATCCGTCAGTGGGCGGGCAGCTGTTGGGTGACCGCACCCGCCAAAGCGTCGGCCAGCCAGATACTAAATCAGCCAGCTGAATCTGCTCATTTTTTCGCGCCTGATGCGCTGCTGTCGTTATGCCGCGAAGGCGCTGTAACCGGCGCTGACTGGCTAATTATCGACGAAGCTGCCGCTATTCCGGCACCGATGCTTTCAGAGCTGGTTGCGGCTTTCCCGCGTGTGTTGCTGACCACTACGGTTCAGGGTTATGAAGGCACGGGGCGCGGGTTCTTACTCAAATTCTGTGCGTCTTTGCCGCAGTGGCATGACCTGCGTCTCAATGCGCCGGTCCGCTGGTCATCCGCCGACACTCTTGAGCCGTTCATCAGCGATTTATTGCTGTTTGATGAGCATCTTCCGGTTGCTGAGCAGACGGACGGCACATCAGAAATAGTCCCGGTTAATGCTGGAGACTGGCTGAGTGAACCGGCGTTGTTGCAGGATTTCTACGGCCTGCTTACCAGCGCGCATTACCGTACGTCACCGCTGGATCTGCGTCGTCTGCTGGATGCGCCGGGCATGACCTTCAGCGCATCGCGGATGCACAACACGCTGACCGGCGCGTTATGGCTGGTGGATGAGGGCGGGCTGAATGCGGAACTGGCGCAGGAGGTCTGGGCGGGCAGGCGACGTCCGCGCGGTAATCTGGTCGCACAATCACTCGCGGCTCACGCGGGTTTCCCCGAAGCCGCCGTATTACGTTCACGGCGCGTCAGCCGCATTGCGGTACATCCCGTGTTTCGCCGTCGGGGTATTGCTCGCGATTTGCTGGCGAAACAGCAACAGCGTGCGCAGCAGGCGGGGCTGGATTTCCTGTCGGTGAGTTTTGGCTACACATCAGATCTGGCGTCATTATGGCAGCAGGCCGAATTTCGGCTGGTGCGTATCAGTATGCAGAAAGAAGCCAGCAGCGGATGTTATGCCGCGATGGCGATATTACCGCTCAGTGCAGCAGGGCAGGCGCTGGCAGAGAGTGCAGAATCTCAGCTTAACCGTGACTGGCGCTGGCTGGCGCCGCAGATGGATCTGGTGTTACCGCTAAACAGCCCGGCAGACACGCAGCCTGACGACGCGGACTGGCGCGAACTGAACGGATTTGCTTTTGCTCATCGTCCGCTGGAAAGCAGTTTACCGGCGCTCAATCGCCTGCTTTTACACAGTGCTTTGCCGCTGACCGCGCTGCGTGCTCATCTGCAACAGGGGCAGAGCGTGGCAGAAATCGTCACGGCGCTGAAACTTTCCGGCCGTAAAGCCTTACTGACCCGCTGGCGTCAGGAGACACAACAGGCACTGAAAGACGCGGGAACTGCGGAATAAGTCACCGGTTTCATTGCAAAAAATGGAAAGACTCGTTCAATAAAACCCGATTTCACTGACCGGCAGGCGGCGTATAGTGAACCCATTAATCGACAACGGGAGAGAGCAATGAGCTCAGAACAGATTATCGTCCAGCAGCCGGAAGAAATAGCTAACCAGCTGATTTTATTGTTTCATGGTGTGGGTGATAACCCGATTTCAATGGGCGAAATCGGTAAGTTTTTCGCTGTTTCATTCCCGAAGGCGCAGGTGATCAGCGTCGGCAGTCCGGACATTTGTGATTTTGGCCGCGGCTTCCAGTGGTTTTCCGTACAAGGCGTGACCGAACAAAACCGTCAGCCACGTGTGGATGCCGCAATGCCGGCTTTCGTACAGATTGTCCGTGACTGGCAGCAGAAAACCGGTGTCACGCCGGAGCACACCACGCTGGTGGGCTTCTCACAGGGCACCATCATGGCGCTGGAATCGACGAAAGTTGAAGAGCATCTGGCATCACGCATTGTCGCCTTCAGCGGACGTTTCTCGTCTTTGCCGGAACAGCCGATTGCCGCCGGTACGGTGGTACATTTTATTCACGGCGAGCAGGATCCGGTGATCAACCCGTTCCAGTCGAAAAGTGCAGCAGAACGTCTGAAGTCTCTGGGCTGTGACTGTACTCTGGATTTGCAGGCCGGTATGGCCCACGGACTGGATTCGCATATGATCAACACCGCCATTGCTCATTTACAGAATTACGAGCCGAAATCGCACCAGCGCTGATTTTGTCGAGATTTTAAAAAGAAACGCCCCTGGCTGCATGACAACCGGGGGCGTTTTTTATGTCTGCCTGATGGCGATTATTTGCGGTTTTTACGCATGAAATCATCCATAAAGTTTGTCAGCTTTTCAGCCGCCGGCAGCGAAAGGGCGTTATAGATTGACGCACGGATACCGCCGATGGCGCGGTGGCCTGACAGACCCGAGAAACCTGCTTCATGGCTTTCCGCCAGGAATTTCTTCTCCAGCAATTCATCCGGCAGTTTAAATGCCACGTTCATTTGTGAACGGTCCGCTTTGCTGCTCCAGCCGTTATAGAAACCGTCGCTGTTATCGAGCATCGCGTACAGCAGTTCCGCTTTGTGGCGGTTGGTCTGTTCCATATTGTCCAGACCGCCGACATCATTGAGCAACCAGCGCGTGACCAGCAGCACCACATAAATCGCGAATACCGGCGGCGTGTTGAGGTTGGAATGGGATTCCACCTGACGGCGATAATTCAGGAACGAGGGCAATTCGTCAGACGACGCTTTCACCACGGTGTCGTGCACCAGCACGATAGTGACGCCAGCCGGGCCGATGTTTTTCTGCGCGTGGGCATAGATCACTGAGAATTTATTGGCATCGCAGGGTTTGGACAGGAAATCAGAGGACATATCGCAGACACGCGGTACATCGTCACGTCCCAGAACGCGCTGGAATTGCAAGCCTTCCACTGTTTCATTAGAAACGTAATGCAGATACGGCGCGTCAGGCGAAAACGCCAGTTCGTCATCCGCGGGCAGGCGGTTAAACCCGCAAGATTCACCGCTCCACAGCACTTTCACCGGCCCTTCGCGACGCGCTTCGGTGACGACTTTGCTGCTCCAGTAACCGGTATCCAGATATTCTGCGGCATGTTTCTGACCGCGTAACAGCGTCATCGGCACCATCGAGAACTGCTGCGTTGCGCCGCCCTGCAGGAACAGGATATGGAAATCTTTCGACAAGCCGAGCAGGGTGCGGATGTTATTTTCGGTTTCTTCAACAATGGCGGCAAACCAGTCAGAGCGATGGCTGATACCGAGAATGGACAGGCCAACTTCCGGCACTTCTTTAATCGCCGCTTCAACTTGTGCGAGCACGACTTCCGGCAATGCGCCGGGACCACCGGAGAAATTAAGGGCGTTACGTGAAATCATGATTATTCTTTTCCTTCTGGCGCATCAGCCGATGCACCGCTGTGCGCAAAGGCACGGGATAACAGCAACTCTCGGCATGCTGTTTTAACTTTATTCATATGAATTTGTTTGTGCGGGAACATCACTTCCAGATCCATCGCGTGGACGACCATCGCCGGATCGATTTCAAAGACCAGCAAACTGCCGTCCGGCGCTTCGCTGCAATCAATCCCCAGATAATCGAGCTGCGTGGCCTCAAAAATAGCCTTCAGCGCCTGCTGATGACGGGCAACGAATTCATGGAAGTTATTCAGAAACGCGGCTTCTTCTTCGCGTTTTTTCTGATCTTCATACATGAAGGCGTTGACGTAATGCACCATCCAGTGCGACGAAATCGCCATATGACAGGCATAAGGCACGCCGTCGATCAGCGAAATACGGTATTTACGGAACTGACCATCAGCGTTGCTGTAATCAATGAACTGCGAAAGGAAATAATCTTCCACCTGCACACGGGTCAGATAAACGGCCAGCTCTTCCGGACTGGTGATTTTTTCCAGACCGTGACCGCCGTGTGAACCGGCAGGTCGCAGGATCACCGGAAAATCACTGCCGGGCAATGCGCTGCTCAGGGAGATGTTGCCTTCCGCTACCGCAGATAAAGCCGAGAATGTCACCGGATGCGCCTGCGCAATGGTTAATCCCGGTTGATTTTGCAACAACGTGCTGGCGTTATGACGCTCGGAATTGGGAATATGTTGCGGCGCATTGATGACCGGCACCGGCCACTGGCGGGTGATACTTTCCAGCTGCTGTAACAGGAACAGGTTTTCAGTGGTGGCGCTGATGGCGACCATCAGCACATCATGCTCAGGGATCGGCGCTTCAAACGGCGCTTCGGGCGTGATGTAGTAGTAAATCAGCTCGATATCGCTGTTTTCCAGCAGGCAATCCAGCGGCACATTGGCCGATAACGTGCCGGGAACCATCAGCATCAGCAGGCGCATTTTCGCCGGTTGTTGTGCGGCATTCAGGGTATAAACCTGCTGCATAGCCAGCGCCTGATCCTGAATAGTCAGCCCGAGATCGGTGCGCTGCAGGCACAACATGACGGTGGACAGGTTCATCCACAGCACGGCGTCATCAGGGTTTTGCTGCGCGCGGGTCACCAGCTCCTGTGCGATGTCAGTACACTCATCACCGGCGATGCTCATACGTAAAAAAGGAGCCAGTCCCAGAAATTGCGTGGCGTCAAAATGCTCAGACGCAGCCTGAACAGGGTGGGAAATAGGTAGTGTTTGCAAAGGACGTGTTCTCTCCGTGCATCGGTTTCACGTTGCATGTTACCGGCAGGGGAGAAAGTCAATCGGCGGAGAATCGCTAGATTATCCGCCGACTAATATTGATTAAAGATGAAGGGCTACCGGATGGAAATTACTTTTTCTTCGGCCACTCGTCATCTTTATCCCATTCCGCATTGTTGTCGCGGTGCGGTGGGATCTCCGGTTTGTCTTTCAAAAACTTCTTAACATCCACGCGGTTCAGCTCTTTGATCCCGCTGATTAACATCCCGACCAGTATGATCAGAACGATCCACCAGTAATCTTTAAGCCACTCCATGGTGTGCTCCTTTAAGGGGTGAGAGGGCGATAAATCGCGGAAATATTTCCGTCATCTGACCGGCTAACCAGTCTGCGGCGGCCACTTCCTGTCCTGTCCAGGCGCTGATGAGAACGTGCGGTGTAAGCAATTTCTCGCACTCCTGCGCCAGCGGACGGTAACTCAGATGCCAGGGTTCAACGGCGACACCACCGGTATCTTCTGCGTACGGTCGATAAAAACCAAATTCCGCCATATGTGCTGAAAGCCACTGATTCAGCGGATAAAAATAACCGCCTTCCTCGTATTCCCATGGCTCCAGCTGCAACTTTTTATCAGCCGGTAACAGAGAAGGATCGTACACATCCAGATCACTGCCCCAGTGATGGCGGCTGGCACCCGGCAGCGCCGACCAGCGTAAAATCAGCTCACAACGTTCCGCTGTGGTTAACTCACTGATATCCACCGGCTGGCTGTTCTTATCTAATACTGGTCGCTCGCCGCGAAATTTGCCATTCCAGATCGCCAGCTGGCGACTGAAATCACGAAAAGTGCTGGCCGGTTGCAGATCAAAACCGGCAACACTGGCGGCCTGGCGCATTTTTTCAAATGCCTGCGCTGCCTCTTTCTGCAACCGGTGCGGGCCTTCGCCCAGCGTCACCAGATGCTCAGCGGAGCGGCCGGTCAGCATTTCATGGCTGATCATGCGACTAACTGTTCCATGATGCGCTGATACATACGGCTCAGAACCTGCAAATCCGCCGCGTGAACGCATTCATTAATTTTGTGGATGGTGGCGTTGACCGGCCCGAGTTCGACCACCTGCGCGCCCATCAGCGCGATGAAACGCCCGTCAGAGGTGCCGCCGGTGGTTTGCAGTTCCGGCGTGATTTCACTGTAGTGACGTACAGCGTTAACCACCGCATCGACCAGCGCACCGCGTGAAGTCAGGAACGGCTGACCGGAAACCACCCAGTTCAGGGTGTATTGCAGGTTATGTCGGTCCAGCAGTTCTGCCACGCGCTGTTTGATGATGGCGTCAGTCAGTTCGGTGCTGAAACGGAAATTGAACTGCACATACAGCTCGCCAGGGATCACGTTATTGCTGCCGGTACCGGCGTTGATATTGGCGATTTGCATGCTGGTCGGCGGGAAGAACTCGTTGCCGTTATCCCACACGGTGGCGACCAGTTCATTCAGCGCAGGCATGGCGCGATGCACCGGATTGTCCGCCAGATGCGGATAGGCGACATGTCCCTGAACGCCGTGTACGTGAAGATTAGCCGTCATCGAACCGCGGCGGCCATTTTTCACAATATCGCCGACGCGCGTGGTGCTGGAAGGCTCGCCGACTAAGCAGTAATCGAGGCGCTCATTGCGTTCCATCAGCGCGTTGACCACTTTTACGGTGCCGTTGACGGCGCTGGCTTCTTCATCTGAGGTGATAAGAAACGCCAGACGGCCCTGATGATTCGGGTTTGCGGCAACGAAACGTTCCGCCGCGACCAACATCGCCGCCAGCGAACCTTTCATGTCTGCCGCACCGCGACCATATAACATTCCGTCGCGCAGCGTAGGCTCGAACGGACCGGTCACCCACAGCTTATGATCGCCGGTCGGCACGACATCCGTATGACCGGCAAAGGCCAGCGTTTTACCTTCGCCGCGAGTGGCCCAGAAATTCAGGGTATCGCCAAAATGCATGGGTTCCACGTGAAAGCCAGCGGCTTCGAGGCGGGCAATCATAATTTCCTGACAGCCAGCGTCATCCGGGCTGAGGGAAGGGCGGCGGATTAACTGTTGGGCTAAATCGAGAACCGGACAACTCATGTTACTTCACCTGTGCGAGAAATTGCTGATAGGTTTCTGGTTTGAATCCCAGCAGGGACTGACCGTCGGCGGCCAGCAAAAATGGACGTTTTATCACCGCAGGCTGTTCGAGCATCACCGCTTTGGCGCTGGCTTCGTTATCACAGGCTGCGCGCGTGGCTTCATCAAGTTTGCGCCAGGTCGTTCCGCGCGTATTGAGCATGGCTTCCCAGCCTTGCTTATCCAGCAGGTTCTGCAACAACGCATCATCCAGCCCTTCGACACGGTAATCATGAAACTGGTATTCAACCCCGTTTTCTTCCAGCCAGCGGCGGGCTTTTTTCACGGTATCGCAATTTTTTATGCCGTAGAGAATAAAAGAGGTTGGAGCGGAAGTCGTTGCCATAGAAAAACCTAACCTGTCAGTAAAATAAGAACTTTTTACCCGCATAAAAACGGACGTAAGGATGGAACACATAATGAGGCAAAACGGCTGCAGGATCCAGACGGGGCGGGATTGTGATCGCGCTTAAAAAATAATGAAGGCCTTTTTACATGGTCAAAAAATAGACGTATAATCCGTCCGTCCAATCAAGGGGAGTAAAATGTTAGAGCAAGAGTTAGGCCACTGGAAAGACTTTATCGACCGTATGTTGAAAGCGTAATTGCCGCATCGTTACCGTTAAAGCAAAGAAAAGATTTATTCTCAGTGCAGTACGTCATTATAAAAAGCGTTTGTTCTTGAAGACCATTACGTCCGATTTAGCGACGATTCTCACAGCCAGTAAATCATTAATAAAAAAGGCGTTAATTCACATTAACGCCTTTTTTGTTGCCTGAAATGCAGCGCCGTTATTTGTGATCTGCGGGCACTGTCTTAGCAATATCGGCAATCACGGGATGCGCGGTTTTTCCGGGAAACCGGCGGCGGATCAGCACAAAGAACAGCGGCACGAAGAAGATGGCCAGGATCGTCGCGGAAATCATCCCACCGATGACGCCGGTACCGACCGCGTGCTGGCTGCCTGAACCTGCGCCCATGCTGGTCGCCATCGGCAGAACACCGAAAACAAATGCCAGCGACGTCATCAGTATCGGACGCAGACGCATTCTCGATGCTTCAAGCGTGGCCTCCAGCAATTCCTTGCCGCGAACATTCAGGTCATTGGCAAACTCGACAATCAGAATGGCGTTTTTCGCCGACAGGCCGATGATGGTCAGCATCCCGACCTGGAAGTACACATCGTTTTCCAGCCCGCGCATCCAGGTGGCAATCACCGCGCCGAGTACGCCGAGCGGAACGACCAGCATCACCGAGAACGGAATGGACCAGCTCTCATACAACGCGGCCAGACACAGGAACACCACCAGCAGGGAAATGGCATACAGCGCCGGAGCCTGCGAACCAGACAATCTTTCCTGATACGACAGACCTGTCCATTCGAGACCAATACCCACCGGCAATTTCGCGACCAGTTTTTCCATGTCATCCATCGCCGTACCACTGCTGATGCCCGTTGCCGGTTCACCCACAATTTCCAGTGCGGAATAACCGTTGTAACGTTCCAGACGCGGTGAACCGGTCAGCCATTTTGAGGTGGCGAAAGCCGAGAAAGGCACCATGGTTCCGGCAGAATTTCGCACATACCAGCGGTTGATATCGTCCGGTAACATGCGGTATTGCGCTCCGGCCTGCACATAGACTTTTTTAACACGGCCACGATCAACGAAGTCATTGACGTAGGTCGAGCCCCACGCGGTACTTAACGTGCTGTTGATATCAGCGATCGCCACGCCCAGCGCCTGTGCTTTCACCTGATCGATGTCGATCTGCAACTGCGGGCTGTCATCCAGACCGTTGTGACGTACGCGGGTCAGATTGCTGTCTTTGGATGTCATTTCAAGTAACTGATCGCGCGCCGCCATCAGTGCGTCGTGACCCAGACCGGCGTGATCTTGTAATTCCATATCAAAGCCAGTCGCGCTGCCGAGGCCGTTGATGGCGGGCGGGCTGCTGGCGATAACGCGGGCTTCGGTTATCTTGTTAAACGCTTTGGTCGCCCGTTCAATCAGAGCAAAAGAAGAATCGTCTTCACCGGTGCGTGCATCCCACGGCGTCAGTCGTACGAACATACGCGCCACGTTTTGCCCGTTACCGCCGGGGCCTGCGCCGATGGTCGAGAATACCGAAAGCACGTCTTTCTTATCTTCTTGCAGGAAATACTTCTCGACCTTTTCCACGACTTTTTGCGTCTGCTGCAATGTCGAACCCGGTGGCAACTGGATCTGAACGGTGAATACCCCGCGGTCTTCCATCGGCAGGAATGAGGTCGGCAGTTTGATAAACATGACGGCCAGCAAGGCGACCAGCGCCGCATAACCGAGCATGTAGCGCACGCTGTTACGCAGCACGCGTGCCACGCCGTTTTCGTAGCGACGGGCATTGCGGTCGAACATCCGGTTAAACCAGCCGAAGAAGCCGCGTTTACCGTGATGATGTCCCTGCGCGATAGGCTTGAGAATGGTGGAGCACAGCGCCGGTGTCAGCGTCAGGGCGACGAACACTGACAACACCATTGCGGAAACAATCGTGATGGAGAACTGACGGTAAATTGCGCCGGTGGTGCCACCGAAGAAGGCCATCGGCACGAACACCGCCGACAGCACCATGGTGATACCGACCAGCGCACTCTGAATTTGTCCCATCGATTTTCGCGTCGCCTCTCTGGGGCTGAGGCCTTCTTCGCTCATCACGCGCTCGACGTTTTCCACCACCACGATGGCGTCATCCACCAGCAGGCCGATGGCGAGCACCATCGCGAACATCGTCAGGGTATTGATGCTGTAACCGAACTGATGCAGTACAGCGAATGTTCCGAGCAGAACCACCGGCACGGCAATGGTCGGGATAAGCGTGGCACGGAAGTTTTGCAGGAACAGATACATCACCAGGAACACCAGCACGATCGCTTCAAACAGCGTTTTCACCACGTCGGTGATCGCCGCTTTGACGAATGGCGTGGTTTCGTAGGCGATTTCGGCTTTCAGCCCGTGCGGATAATAATGAGAAAGCTCTTCAAGGCGCGCACGGACGGCCTTGTCCGTTTGCAGTTCGTTGGCACCGGACGCCAGTTTCACACCCATCCCGGACGCGGCCTGTCCGTTATACCGGCTGAGCAGGGCGTAGTTTTCCGCGCCGAGACCGATGGTTGAGACATCACCAAGTTTAACCTGCGAACCGTCCTGATTCACTTTCAAGGTGATCTGGCGGAACTGTTCAGGCGTCTGTAACTGAGACTGCGCGTTAATGGTGGCATTCAGCGCCTGAAAATCCACAGAAGGCGCACCGCCGAGCTGACCGACGGCCACCTGACTGTTTTGCGCTTTAATCGCGGTGACCACATCGGCGGTAGTCAGTTGATAATTATTCAGCTTGTCCGGATCGAGCCAGATACGCATAGCGTACTGCGAACCGTACGCATCAATGCTGCCGACGCCGGGCACGCGGCTCAGCGGATCCTGAATATTGGACGCCACATAGTCGGCGATATCCTGCTTATCCATGCTGCCGTCTGTGGAAACAAACGCCACCATCATCAGGTTGGTATCACCGGTTTTTGAGACGGTCACGCCTTGCGTCTGCACGTCCTGTGGCAGACGTTTCAGCGCCTGTTGCAGCTGGTTTTGCACCTGCTGGAGCGCTTCGTTCGGATCCGTACCGGCAGTAAAGCTCAGGGTTATCTGCGACTTACCGTCGTTACTGCTTTGTGACGACATGTACATCAGATTATCAAGGCCCGTCATGTTCTGTTCGATAATCTGGGTAACGGTATTTTCTAATGTTTGTGCTGATGCGCCGGGATACGTTGCAGAGATCCTGACGTTTGGCGGAGCCAGATCAGGGTACTGCTCAACCGGAAGAAAATAGATCGCGAGTGCGCCGGTCAGGGAAATGATGATCGCTAAAACCCAGGCAAAAATCGGGCGATCGATGAAAAAGTTAGCCATGCTTCAGGAACCTCGTTGTCACTCTGGCGTGAGTGACTAACATCAGCAAACAAACACAATGCCAGTAATCTGACAAAAAAATCCCCTGAGCATTGTCTTCATAGAAATTGTCTTTTCAGAAGAGGTCTCAGAGGCGGTACTGTCCCGGCGGGACGGAGCGAGTGTTAGAGTGGTGTTCTACGCCTAAGCACTTTACCTGTTCATATGGCATAAAACGTGGAGAAATAAAGGAGATAATGTAAAAAATCCTCCCCGTACACAGGGTTATCTCTCAGCGATATTCGCTGAAACAGTCTACTCTTTGGCTATCTTCATTTTTATGACATCCCGGCAGGAGCTGTCCAGATGAGTTTGCTAATTAATTCCGTCTTTGCCCGTCGTTTATATCTTTGCTGGTTGATCAGGAATGAACAAAAACCGAATGTGCCAAAGCTGATGGAAATTACCGGCTGGCCACGGCGCACTTTGCAGGATGTGCTGAAAGCTCTGCCCGGAATGGGCGTCGGGCTGGAGTTTGTACAGCAGGGCGTGCGCAACAATGACGGTTATTATCAGCTCTCGAGCTGGGGGCCGTTAGATCCCCAATGGATTGAACGTCATAGCGAGCAACTTCTGGCCGCGATTGAGCACGGTTGACGGTAGCGGCAGCCGATGAATCCGGCTATGCTGTCTGGCTTCTCTCACAACTTCTGAGCGGGGGCACGCAATATGTCATCTCATGACAAGTCATCCAGAATCGAAAACGTCCGGAACCAGTTACTCTCTGATAACTGGTATGTTCTTCGCAAATACACCTACGACTTAATCAAGCGCAACGGCGAACGCCAGCCGCAGTCCCGCGAAGTGTATGACCGGGGAAACGGAGCGACAATCCTGCTTTATAACCGGCCTAAAAAAACCGTCCTGCTGATCAAACAGTTTCGTATGCCGACCTACGTCAATGGCAATCCGACCGGCATGCTGCTGGAAACCTGCGCCGGTTTACTCGACAACGATTCGCCTGAAGATTGCATCCGTAAAGAAGCGATTGAGGAAACCGGTTTTGCGGTGGGCAAGGTAGATAAACTGTTTGAAGCCTATATGTCGCCGGGAAGTGTGACGGAGATTGTTCACTTTTTTGCCGCAGAATACGATGAGTCTCAGCGTCAGAACGCCGGTGGCGGTGTGGAAGATGAAGATATCGATGTGCTCGAAGTCCCGTTCACCGACGCGCTGGCGATGATCAAAGATGGCCGCATTAAAGATGGCAAGACCATTATGCTGTTACAACATGCGCAAATTCAGGGCTGGCTGGCATAACGTTTCCGCCTCTCAGCTTCAATGAAATGAGCTTCAATGAAATGAGCTTTAATAAAAAAGGCACCGACGGTGCCTTTCGTCTTTTAGTGTTCCTGACTGATGGCGACGCTACCCGCGTGACCTTTCATCGCAGACCACGGCAGAACCGACCATTCCGGACCTTCGCATGAACGCAAAACGCGGGCGAACGTCGGGTCAAAATACAGTCCTTTCTTCGTGAAATACCACGCCGGGAATTGCCAGACAGAAGTATCCGAGTAATCACAATCATCATCACTTTCTTCGGTCGGCTTTTTCATTTGCTCCGGATACGCCGCCGTCAGCTGCTTCACCAGCCACGGCGCCCATTTCTTATCGCGATAATCCGCAAACGTATCAAAATCCACGTCATTTTTGCCCGTCAGGGTACGGTCTTCCGCATTCAGATAATGGAAAGGCGCGCCTTCGCCAACCCATACCACATCTTCCAGCGTCAGTGTTTCTGCGGTTTTGGCATTGAGGTTGACCGGCGATTCGCCGAAATCAGGATGCGCACCGCCACAATCATACGAGGTAAACACGCTGACACTGACGATTTCATCACTCAGGTATTCCGGTGTGACGGTCTGCTGATATTCACCCTGACCAAACCGGCTCGCGCCCAGCATACAGGTATGCCAGCCGCTGACTTCCTGCCACAAGCGGGTACGCAATTTCTGGTTAATCGCCTGTATTTCCGTTTCCGGATAGCCTGAGACAATTTCAAAGAAGCTGATTTTCGACTGCGGCTCCGTCCACCATTGCAGCTGGTAGCCCATGAAATTCTCGTTTTTACCCGCTTTGAGTTGCAGCGCAGATAACCGCAGATACTCGTAAGGATCGGTATGAATAAGCGCGCTCAGGTAGCCGTCGTCCGTGGCTGCTGCGGGCATTTGCACCGGTTGCAGTTTCACCGGCAATGTTTTTCCTTGCGGATTGGTCCAGTTACCTTGCCAGCCGCCATTCTCATCTTTCGTCAGGGTCAGCTCAGGACGTGGCGTATCGTCAAAATCGTCCAGACCTTCCTGAAGTTTCAGTTCCTGACCATCCAGCGCACCGTTGAGGGGTAAATCTAAATGATATTTCTGATAGAAATACCGGCCAGTGACTTCGTCTGGTTTATTTAAATCCAGTTCGAGCACAATGCTGGTTTTACCCAGCGTGCCGGAGTACACCACCGGCGGCTCTTCAGCCAGCGCAGGCAGTGAAAACACGGCTATCAGCCAAATCCATAACTTCATCTGAATCTCCCGGAGAAATGAAAGTCATCCTTTACGCCATTATTTTTCGTTATTGGCTTTGCCAGTGTACTGAATGTTTCGTTACGTCACCATTACGTGATTTCATATCCGGAGAAAAATTATCCTCTGTAAAAGCCCGATCGGACGGGGTATCTCTTTCTTATTTCGAATAAAAAATGCTGCATTGTTGGCAGTCTCTTGCCGGGTGTTACGCTATTATCAGAAAGATAAATCCAAACAGAGTTGAAACTCATAATGTGCAGATGGATAACCGCCCCTTTATGCCTGCTGGGCACGCTGCTGGCTTTTAGCACGCAGGCTGAGCCCTTACAGGCCATTTATAGCGACTGGCAGGTCAGTTGTGACAACCTTAACCACTGTGTCGCGCGCAATTCTCAGGACGGCCAGGAACTGGTGATGAAAATCAGTCGTGAAGCCGGACCGGAAGGAAAATCCTCCGTCAGCATTGATTATCAGCGTAACAGCGATGAACAAAGTGCAGATGCGCCGGTTGCCGGACGCCTGCAAATGAACGGCAAAACCCTGAGCTTTAATCACCGTGAATGGGATGTCAGTAAAAAACATCTTTCCACAAATAATCGTCTGGTAGTGAATGATTTTATCGCCGCCATTCGCGAAGGCAGCGCAATTTCGCTGGCGGGTAAAGCGGATCCGGCACAACCGGTGCCTCCGGTGATTTCCCTGAAAGGCATAAAAGCCGCATTACTGGCGATCGATGCCCAGCAGGGGCGCGTCGGTACTAAAACGGCGTGGGCTAACCGCGGCACAAAACCGGTAAATACCGTACCACCGATCCCTTCCGCGCCGGTTCTGCCGCATTTCAGTGAACCGCAGGCGTTAACCGAATCTGAAATCTCAGCCATCACGCAAAACGCGGCGACCACGATTGAGAATAACGATTGCAGCCTGGATCCTTCTGAACGTGAGGTGCATATTTTTGCCTTGAGCAGCGACAAGGCCCTGATGACCGTCAATTGCGATATGGGTGCGTATAACCTCTTCGCGCTGGGTTTTCTGGTGAACCGGCAGGCGCCTTATAAGATGGACGATCTGGCGCTGAATATGCCGTTTAAACTGGGCGAGGATGAGGGATCACCTGAGCTGATCAATGCAGATTTCGATCCTAAAACCGGCACGCTTTCGACCTATGACAAAGGGCGGGGTATAGGGGATTGTGGTGTTTCATCGCGCTGGATATTTGATGGTAAAGCGTTCCGTCTGGCGGCGTTTGCTTCTGAACCCAGCTGCGACGGGTACAGCAGCGGCGGAGAATGGCCGGTACTTTGGGTGACTCAACCGTAACCCCGGCACAAACTGAGAATAAAAAAATGCCCTGTGAGCTTTCGCTTGCAGGGCATTTTCTTTTGCAGTGTTACGTCGCCGGAAAGTTTATTCGGACGCTTTCACCACGACTTTGTTGCTGGCGAACTCAACGTTCATATCAGCAACGATTTTGCAGCGCTTACGGGTTTCGACTTTGCCGTTGACCATAACCTGGCCTTCAGCAATCACTGCTTTCGCAGTACCGCCGCTGTCACACCAGCCCATAAATTTGAGCAGGTCGCACAGTTCTACGTGCGGGTGTTTTTCGAGAAAGAAAGTTTCCATGTGTTCCTGACTTTTTGTGTAGTGCGAATTGTTTAAGGCTTACTGGCGCTGATGTCGTGATATTCCTCGCACGCCTGCAAGGTATTCTGAATCAGCGTCGCGACCGTCATCGGGCCAACGCCGCCCGGCACCGGTGTGATAAAGGAAGCGCGCTCAGCGGCGGCATCATATTCGACATCGCCGACAACTTTACCACTTTCCAGGCGGTTAATACCGACATCAATGACAATCGCGCCCGGTTTAATCCATTCGCCGGGAATAAAGCCCGGTTTACCGACCGCGACAACCACCAGATCGGCATTCTCAACATGATGTCGCAAATTTTTGGTGAAACGGTGCGTAACGGTGGTGGTGCAACCGGCCAGCAGTAATTCCATACTCATCGGACGCCCAACAATGTTGGAAGCGCCGATCACCACTGCGTTCAGACCGAAGGTATCGATACCGTAACGCTCGAGCAGCGTCACGATGCCACGCGGCGTACAAGGGCGCAGCGTTGGCGCGCGCTGGCACAGACGGCCAACGTTATACGGATGGAAACCGTCGACGTCTTTGTCCGGATGAATGCGTTCCAGCACTTTAATGTTATCGATACCGGCGGGCAGAGGAAGTTGCACCAGAATGCCGTCGATTTCGCTGTCGTTATTGAGCTTTTCAATCAGATCCAGCAACTCGCCTTCGGTAGTGGTTGCAGGCAAATCGTAAGACCGCGAGATGAACCCGACCTCTTCACACGAACGGCGTTTGCTGGCGACATAAATCTGCGATGCCGGGTTTTCACCTACCAGCACCACAGCCAGACCCGGCGCACGTTTTCCTTCGGCCAGTCGTTGTTGAACACGCGCCGCAACTTCGCTTCTGACTTGCTGCGCAATCGTTTTACCGTCAATAATCTTTGCTGCCATCAGGGAATAAATCCATCAATTAATAAATGCAGGGGGATGCGCCTATTTTGTCAGAAGCGGCGGGCGCTGTCAGGCGTTGAATGCGAATAACTTGTTTAAACGGGTGAGAATTGCGGGCGAGAATTTAACCTGAGACAGTGGCGAAAAAAGTGTCTATTTTAGATATGACTCTTTTTAAATCATAAGGAAAGAAACAAATGACACGCAAAGTGGGGATCATCGGTGCCGGTCATGTGGGCGCTGATGTTGCATTCTCTCTGGTCACGCAGGGGTTGTGTGACGTGATTGTTTTGCTCGATGAGAACGAACCTAAAGCGGCCAGTCAGGCGCTGGAGTTGCGTGATATGGCGTCGCTGACCGCTTCACGCGTGCAGGTCATCGCCAACGATTACAGCGAACTGGGTGATGCCGACGTTTTAGTCATCGCCGTCGGCCCGAAAACCTTACTGCGTGAAGATCGTCTGGAAGAACTCGCTGAGACCCGCGCCGCCGTGCGTGAAGTTATCCCGCGCGTGATTGCCAGCGGTTTCGGCGGCGTTATCCTGAACATCACCAATCCGTGCGATGTTATAACGCAAATTGTTCAGCAGACCAGCGGATTCCCGGACACGCAGGTGTTCGGCACCGGCACGTCGCTGGATACCGCGCGCATGAAACGCGTGGTCGGCGAGTTTTTTGGCATCGATCCGAAAAGCGTGACCGGCTATGTCATGGGTGAGCACGGCGAATCGCAGTTTGTCGCCTGGAGCACCGTGACACTCGGCGGCCGTCCGGTGGCAGAACTGGCGGGCGATCGTGACGTCGACTGGGCAAAAATGAACGATGCCGTGCGCGGCGGTGGCTGGGAAATCCTGCAAGGGAAGGGCTGGACCAGTTTTGGTATCGCCACCGCGACGGCGCGACTGGTGGATGCGATCTTGTCCGATGCGCGCAGCGTCTGGCCGGTTTCGGCCTGGGACGAAGAACTGGGTGTTTATATCGGCCAGCCGGCGGTCATCGGCAAAAAAGGTATTGTGCAAACGCTGCAACCGGAACTGACTGCTTACGAAGGTGTGGCATATCACGCTTCTGCCCGCGTTATCGCGGCAGCGCTGAAATCTGAAAAATAGCCAACACCCGTCACATAACGTTGCAAGGCGGTCCGGGAATATCTGCAAATTGTTCAGGCATTAAGCAGAGAGTTCGAAAGCCATTGACTCATCCCGGTCTGCCCGTATAATCCGAACCCGCAACGCTCCCGAAAGGGACAAGCAATGCGCCCTTAGCTCAGTTGGATAGAGCAACGGCCTTCTAAGCCGTAGGTCACAGGTTCGAGCCCTGTAGGGCGTACCATTTCAAAGAAATAAATCCTTCATCAGCCAGCTCACACCCGCCACTACCACCAGATTCACTATCACACTGATGGCGAACCAGGTTTTAAAAGGCTGTTTTTTCGTTTTATGTCGAAAAAGCTGCTGGCCAACAATCGCTCCAATCCAGCCACCGGCAAAACCAGGCAGCAGCAAGGTGAATTCAGGAACTCTGCTCGTCGCGTGACGGGCTGCTCGTTTGTCCACACCGTAAAAGACCAGCGTCAGCAGATTGACGATTAAGAACCACATCACAAAAGGGTGGGGGAAACAGGCGCTGCCAGCCGCTGCGGCTATCAGCAACAGATAGCTTAAATGTTTAAAATTCATAGTGTTGACTGCATAACTACGCCTTCAGCCTGTACGCCGGAATGCGCCTTGTCGTCCCGGTCAGCGTATCAAATACCTCGACTTCAGCTGTTGCTATCGCCATTCCCGTTTTTCTCAGCCGTAAAACATCAGCCGCAATACGCTGAAGTCCGAACCAGAACAGTCCGTCCAGCGGATTGACCTCCAGCCCGGCTTCCAGTGCTAACCGGAGACGATCGCGTGGCACTTTGGTTTGTTGCGCGATTTCCCGGTAAGTGGCTTCCGTTGTTCCTGTCGCATCGATGCGCCGGATACGGGTCGTAAGACGGTATTGAAACTCATCGGGTATCCCGCCCAGATCCATTTTGAGACTGTAGACGCAGCCGAAGCGTTTGCCATTAAACAGGACATTTTTCTGACTGAGTTGCAATTCATCGCGCACGCTGTCAATGAGCTGGGGCGCGCGGGTAAGCAAAAGCCGGAAAGGCAGCTCAAAGCTGGTGACATAGTCCACATTGAGCAGGGCGATACGCAGGCGCTCTGCGGCGCCCGCCTTATTTTCCTGACATTCGGCAATCACATCTTTCCATTGCTGGATAAGGCGAGGGGATTCTGCCGCTTCAGAAAAATGGTATTTTTCAATCTGGTAGTCAATGCGTCCGGTCACACCAAATTCCCTTCTGGTCACATTTAAGTATCGGTTGATTACTTTATACCAGCGACAGGTCATCACCGGAAGCCTTCACGAAGGCCTCACTGCGAGGACAGAATATGTCTCCGGAACGCATCACGCCATTTCCTGCTGGCTTAGAAATACTGCCTTAGAAATCGAGTTCCAGCGCAAAACATAAATAGGCCATCAGTGGCGCACAATGCCTGAACTGTTCTGCACAAAAATCGACAACATCTGGTTTGCACAAGTCTTCAAAGGCGATATTTTTGATCGCGATATAATCTTTGCGTTTTAATTCAGCTAACAGCGGGTGGTTATTGTCGTAGCCTCTTGGCGGACGGATCAGGCTGTCGCCATCCATCGCAAACCCGTTATCGTGCAATGTCTTAAGGGCTTTTTGATAGGCATTCGGGTTCTCGTCAATGCACGCCCGGATGGCGTTTAAGGCTTTCGATTCCGGATGCCAGATCCCCGCCGCAATAAAACAACCGTCTTCGGCGATGTGCAGATAGAGGCCGGGAGCGTGAACGTCTTTGCCCTGAAAATGACGAAACTGAATGCCGACATTGGTTTTGTAAGGCGTTTTATCTTTGCTGAACCGGCTGTCGCGCTGCGGGCGCATCAGGCTGCCACCGACTTTCTTAGCGACGGCAGTCAGCCTCGGAGAAATGGCGACAATCTCAGGCTGCATCTGTTCGATAAAGTGCAGCGCTGGCGTTCTCAGCGTGTTCTCGTATTCGTCCTGATTAGCCTTAAACCAGTCCCGGGTGTTGTTCTGCGCGAGTTTATTCAGAAATTGCAGACCGGCGGCGCTAAAAATTGTCCCTGCCGCAACCGGTGTGTTAGGTGTCAGAGTCGTCATTATCGATAAGCCTTTATCACTGCCAATGGGAAATCAGGGTAAATCCTGACGCCAGACCGGACTCAGTGCAAACTGAAAAGTAAAATATTTTTCGGATTAAAGGATGTAGGGAGGGGGTAAAACCCTCCAAAATAGTAAAGAAGCAGGCTGGTTTTATTTACAGGAGGTTGTATTCAGATTTGGAAGACGTTGCGCAAAATGTTGCGAATACATCTCGATTATTTCAATTGGAACGTTTCCGTTTATTGATGCGGGAAAATAAAACAGAATTATTGCTTAGCGCCTACTTTTCTGCGGCCGCTGCAGGTTAATCCACTCAAATATTTGAGCATTTTAACTGGCCGCATTTTTACGAGACATTAACCAAAAAAGCAACTGTGCTCATCCATCCGCACAATCTCAAAACCCTCATTCAGCGTGTCGACTTCCGCATACGTTTCCCATTTTAAGGTTGCACGCATCCAGAAGATTCTCCACAGCTTCTGCGTGCGGACATACGTCATTTTAACCAGTGGGGTTTCTATCCTTTCCGTTGAACCTGACCGCCATGGAGCGCGGGAAGACACTATTACGATTGACTGATCTTTGATGTGACAAAGATAATCGAGTTTTTCCCGCATGAGTTCTGGTGGACGAATCGTTTCGATGAAATTTTGGATTTCCGTTTGGAATCGTTGAGCTTCGGAATCTGTAAAGGCCATAACTATTCCTCTATTTGTTTATTTGATTTTGAGCACCGGTATCGACGACGCAAGCGTACATCAGGGGAAGCCGCCAGTATTTTAGTGATATTAACGCTCAATTTTTTGCACGTTCGGTAGTGCGAAAGAGAGCTCATGCTGAAGTGCCTCCAGACTCTTGACATCGCCATGAAGTTGCTCAAAAAGAGCCTCTAATTGAATAATGGATGAATTGAAATGAGGTCTGTCAGCTTCCTTTGCCATAAGCCTTAGCTCCTTAGAATATGTGTTGGCCAATATCGTTATATGGACAGTATTGCAGCCATTCTTGCTTCATCATTAGCATTCTCTCGCTTGTTAATTGCCCAGATTACTCGATTTATTGACCTTGGTCGTAATGTTGCATTGATTATGGTATTTGGCGCTTGTGCTGCTGCTTTATCAGGCTATTATTTTGCGATCTACCTCTCAGGTTCAAGCTTTCGTGATTAAGACGATTGTCATCCTGCGTCCTTTTTTACGGATGAGTTTTAGCCCGACACATCAAAACAAGAACATTGTTAAAATCATAGGTAAATTTCAGTTAAGTATCCTCGTAGTTTTGCCGATAAGTAATCAATAACTTTGGGTAAGGGCTTTAAATGGAATGGCTTAATTCATTATTGGTCATGTTGACGTCAGTGCAACCTGCCTACGTACCGTTCACGGTTTTTTGCTTTGTCATGGTGGCATTGTTCTTTTTCTTCGTGTTCTACCTTATCCCGGCTTTCAACATTGTCCGCCAGCTGAAAAGTAAGGCAAAAGTGATCGCAAGCTGGACGGAGGAATCACCTGCTAACAAGTTGAAAAATCTGGGTGAATTACTCGTTTATAAAACCATGAAACATTCATGGAGCGAATTTAAAGAATCCCTCCATTCACAAAAAAAAGAAATCGACGGAGAATATAAACTTCAGGAAGTCCGCGCTACCGCACCTGCCGCGGCCTACTTTACCGATCAGCAACAAGTCGACATTCCTCTTAATACCGAATTCTTTAAACATCTTCCGGGTATTTTGACCGGCATCGGGATTATCGGGACGTTTTACGGTTTGATGATTGGCCTTAATCATTTTGATCCCAGCAGCCCGGAACAGGTGAGTGAAAGCGTTAATGCATTATTGAAAGATGTGCTGTACGCATTCCTGGGTTCCGCATTTGCGATATTCGCTTCCATTGTCGTCACCTGGTTTGAAAAATTTTCTATCGCGAAATGCTATAAGCATCTGGAAAGATTCAACTCTGAGATTGATAGCCTGTTTGAAAGTGGAGTTGGTGAAGAATATTTAGCTGAGCTGGTGAAATCGAGCAATGAAAGCGCCACTCAGGCACGTCAGCTAAAAGACGGTCTGGTGACAGACCTGCGCACTATGCTGCGTGAGTTGGTCGAAAAACAATCGAGCGAAAACGAAAAACTGGCGCAAACCCTTTCTTCCACTTATCGCGAGACGGGGCAGCAATTTGCTGAACAAGTCAGTGGCGCCATAGAAACCAGTCTTAAAGCCCCCCTCGATAAAATTGCCGGTGCAGTACAAACGGCCAGTGGAGATCAAAGCGGCCAGGTTCACACCATGCTTGAGGATGTACTGACCGCTTTTATGTCGAAGCTGGATACGACCTTTGGCAAGCAGTTTGAAAATATGCACGACATGATGGGGAAATCCGTCGGCGCTATTGAGTCCATGCAGTCTGGATTCTCAACGCTGTTACAAGACATGCGCAGTGCCAGCGAAGAAACAAAGCAGGGCAGCGCTGATTTAATGGCGGATTTGCTCAGGGAGATGAAAGCAGGGCAAGTGGCGATGCAGTCCGGAATGAGCGATATGCTCAACAGCTTACAATCTTCTGTCGAAAAAATCGGCGCAGAAGGTGAGGGTGCCGGTGAACGCATGGCCCGGCAGCTTGAAAGAATGTTTGCTGACAGCGAAGCGCGTGAAAAAGCGATGGCTGATCAGATGAAGGAATTTATCGCATCTATTCAGCAGACCTCCCAGCAAGGCCAGAACGAAACCATGCAAAAAATGGCCTCTTCCGTCGAGGCGTTAGGGGAACAATTAGGTTCTCTGTTTACACAACTTGAGCAGGGCCAGCAGCAACTCAGCAGTCATCAGCAGGAGACACAAACCTCCCTGCATCAGGAAACTCAGCAAATTGTTTCTGGTTTTGAAGAACAGGTCAAAACCTTGTTGGGTGCACTGAACGATCAGCAGGAAGCAACTGAAAACACGCTGCGCAAACTGGCCGAGCAAACCACAACCCATCTTCAGGATATGAATACCGGCGCAGACAAAATGCGCGTTGCCGCTGAACGATTTGAATCTGCTGGCGATAAAGTCAAAGAAGCTAACCATCTGACCGCTGAAGTACTGAATAAAGCGCAAGAGGCAGGGAATGAGCTGGGACTGGCAAGCCGTGAACTCAGTACGGTGGTTGCAGACTATCGAAATAACCGTGATGCAGTGGCGAAATCGATCACCTTGCTTGAAGGCATTGTGGCGAATGCTCAGGCGGAGCTGGCAACGCGCACTCAGTTCCTCAAAGACCTCAAACAGCATAGCGAAGGGCTTCAACATTATAATCAGGATGCCAAAGAGTTCCTGGTACATAGCGGACAAGTGCTCGCAAATGGCTTCAATCAGTTCTCTGACAGTATGCGAACCAATCTCGATAAAACATTGGGTGCTTTGGATTCTAATCTCGATACCGCTGTTAAACGCCTGGGCAGCGGGATTGAAGAACTGAGCGAAAGCATCGAAAGTCTCGAAGAAGTTCTGTCGAAAACGCCAGCATGAGGAGCGCCTGAATCATGTTTGGTCAATCATTTCGTGTAAAAAGTCGTCGGTCCGATGAAGCGGAGAAACCCTTCTGGATTTCCTATGCTGACCTGATGACAGCGATGATGGTGCTTTTTTTAGTGGTGATGGTTGCCTCGCTGAGTTCTGTCACTCAGCGAATTCAGCGTGTCGAACAGGGAGAGAAATTGCGCGGACAGGATATTACCCGCCTGTGCGAGCGTCTGGAGTTACACGCTAAAAATCTGAATAAAACCATTGTGGTAGATTGCCGCGATAACCGCATCAGTTTTGGCGAAGCAGGTCGTTTTGATCATAACCGATTCTTCCTTAATGCAGACGGGCAGAAGGCCTTGCAGGATGTCGTTCCCCTGGTGCTTGACGCGGCGAACAGTGATGAAGGCAAGAAGTGGTTTAAACAAATCGTGATCGAAGGTTTCACCGACACTGACGGTTCATATTTGTATAACCTTCATCTTTCGTTACAGCGTTCTGAATGGGTGATGTGCAGCTTGTTAGACAGCCGAAGCCGGCTTCAGCAGCAGATCACACCGGTGGAACAAGAACAGATCCGTAAGCTATTTTTAGCCGGTGGCGTTTCATTTAACAATGCGAAAGAAAGTAAAGAAGCCAGCCGCCGTGTTGAGCTTCGGATGCAGTTTTTCGGTCTTAAAGATGAACATGAGAAACCCGCCGTTGATGTAGAAGGTGTGGCTGTGCCGAATGCAGAGAAATGCCAGCTGGAGATGCCAATATGACGTCCATCCTCAGTCTGTTATCGGCAGGTATTTCATCGACATTGCAACGTCATAGTGGTGCTGAGGCGCCGCAGTTCACTGAGTTCCCTAAGCTGAAAGCAGCAGAACAGCTTTTAGCCAAAACGATGGAAAAAAGTGAGAAGACGCTGGTACCACCGCTCGAAAAAAGACTGCAGGCTATTCAGGCGCTGCGCCAACTTAAGGTGCTAAGTTTGCATGACTGGCGCCTGATTTTTGCTGGCTTATCGGATAAAGATCCTGATGCTACCTATCCTGTATTGCTTGACGATGATTCGTTATATAGCCGTGTAGAACAAGAAATACAGAAACGTATTGATAAAAGAACGCTGAAGCGGCGTGAGTGGAAATTTCTTTGCAGCAGTTATTTTGGTTATCACGAAAAGAAACCCGAGGAAAATAACAACTGGTGTTCTTTGCGGGAACATCTGCGGATTGGTTATGCCCTTCTGAAAAGTAAAGTCATTCGCGAGAAAAGTTGGATGCGGGTGATAGATCAGTACCGCGATTTATTTACATCTTCAGCGGGCGAACTGCTGGCAGAAAAAATGAGTTCAGGGGAGATTGTTGATTTCTCCGCACTGGAGACGATTGCTCAGATCCCTGATAACAGTTGGCTCTGGTACCGTGCCTTTGTGGTGCTTTTAAGGCATGTGAAGGATCTTGAAGAAGATGAGTTTAAACGGCGTATCCCTCATCTTTTGAGACTGGCACAGGAACGTGATCGTTACCGGGATATTATTATCCGGGCCTGCCTGACCCAATATTATCGTTCCTCGTTTAGAGAGGTTTCTCACCCTCAGTTAAAACAGATGGCTCTCGATAACTGGGGGAGTCCGCAATTACGCAGTAAAGAAAACGTATGGCTGACACATTTAAAAGACCCGGATTCTTGTGAAAAAATTTGCGGCATGGTGCGAAGCTGGCTGGCAAAAGAAGATTTGACGCACTTTTTCCAGTTACTTAAAGGAAATGGGGATGTTGATCAGGCTCGTCTTTTTTATTGGTTAAGGTTTGCCAATCAGATGGGTTTTACCCGAATTGTTATGGGGCCTGATGCCTGGGATAATAACGCTGCTGATTTCATGTCTTTCAAAGAAAAAAATAAAGGGCGGTTGAGTCACTTAATCGGTGGCAGAAGCTGGGATAACGCCATGATCATGCAAATTGGCGAGTATTTCTTTGTAGAGTTCTCCGGTACAGGGAATGCGATGTTCGTCTACCGTGTTTCTGATAATGAATTCAAGCCTGAAAGCGAATATTTGCATATTACAAATATGCTCAAGAAAAAACGTGGAATTGTAGCCAGGATGCCCCATTCTTCCCCGGTGCATCGTCTTGACCTGCGTTATATCCAGGGATGGATGGCTAAATTTGACGAAAAGCTGAATGAATTAGGGATTTTTTATCAGTCTGATGTCATTACGTCTGTGCCCAAAGAAAAACCGATTCCAGATTCAAACAGGACAAATCCTTCCCGTGAAGAATCCATCCGGAGGGTAACCGATTCTATTCAGTGCACCGTTACCGACAAACGAAACCTGGGCGGTGCTCTGCACGTTCGTTTAACCCATCGTGACCCCGACGCTATCACAAAACTATTACGCCTTGGCTTCGCAGAGAAACATGGCGACCCACTGTTGTTCTGGAGTAAATAATGCTTAAGCGTCTGCTCAGTAAATTTAAGGGTAATCATTCATCCGCTGAACAGCTGATAAGTCATCAATATAGAACAGAAGAAGCCGGGTTATCGTTCTCTTTCGCGCTGGCTGATGATGATGCGATGTGGCCTCTGGTCGCTTATATGGAGCAGCTTTCTGAGGAGGATTTTGTTTCCACACTCTCTGACCGTTGGCTGCTCACATGGGATGAACTATACCGTCTTGCTGAAGACGCTGAACATCAGACCAGCCTGCCCTTACTGGGTATCCCAGACGTTATTTCATTGCGGGTGAGTCTCAGTGGTAATGGCAATCTGAGTGATGACAATTTCGGTCTCTACATTAAAGAATGGAAAGAAAATCCATCAGGCCGTGTTATTGAGTTTGAGCGCACAGGCGCAGTGATTGAAACCTCTCAGGGGCATTTCCTGCTGAGTAAAAATAACTGGCAGTTATTATCGGCCTTACAGCAATTTCGTAAAGAGCAGGAAACGTCCCATACCGAAATAACACATCAGTTGGGCTGGGCTAAAATCAGACGGCTGGCCAAAAAAGCCTCTGCAGAATTAGATGACTATTTAACGAAAACCATTGTTGTAAAACCTGAGTCGCTCAAACTCAAACTTCGCAAAGTAATGATTCAGGATACTTCTGTCATCGAAATAGAACCCTCTTTCGACGATCAGCCGAAGCAGTGGTTGAATAACTTCGACAGCATTCGTCTGGTTCAGGATCAATACCGTATCCCCGGCGAAGATGGTTCACTGAGCCATGTCATTATTTCCCCGGAGGTCAAAGAAGTATTGTCTTCTGTTCATGCGATCACGGGCAGGCGTGTTGCGGGTGACGATGCCATGTCTTTTATCCGCAATCCTTATTCGTTTATCGGGGAAGATGCTGCAGCGGTTGTTTCTCCGGAGCAACATGAAGAAGCATTACAAAACGCGCATATATTTTTCCATCGCTTTAATCTTGAACCGCGATTAAATACTGAAAATACGAAAATAACGTCAGTATTGCTGACCCTTAAAGCGCTGGCTGCTGTACCCCAGCCACCTGTGACTTTTGAATTCGTCAAACCTTACGAGCTGGATAAATTTGTTCAGGAACTTGCGATTAAACTGGCTTCAGGTTTACCTGCCGGTATCTGGCAAGGCTATGAGCTGGAGCTGAGTCAGTTTACGTTCGGCCAACTTCAGGAATACCAGACACTGCTCGCCCGCTGGGAACAGGAGTCTGCAGGTGCAGAGTTTGAAGATGTTTTGGACTTAAAAAAATATGGGGATCGCGTCATTGGGATTGGTGAATTTGAGAAAGTGACATCCCCATTTTTAGTGAAAAGCGACAGTGAAAATTGGTTACCCAGTGAACTGGAACAGGATTCGCTTTCTGAGGATTTCTTTGAAGGGTGGGATCAAAAAAGTCAGGATCAGCTGGAGGCACTCGATGAAAGGATTGAGTTTGCTGAACAACAACAAGAATCCTCTGTTTCAATGCCCTGGAATGAACACACTTTACCGGTAGACGATGCCAAATCCTTCCTCAAAGAGTGGCAGAAAAAAATTGAAACCACTACTCAGGATGAGAAAGCAAACCCATCCGTGCAGGATAAAAGGGCCGTTTTGCAGGTTGAACAGAACATCGAAAATGTTGCGTACATTAAGCAGCGGCGAGATGCACTTTTAGATGCAAGAGGCGCGGAGCCTGTTCTGCCTGGTTTGCTGAAAGAACATATTCAACTGCGCGATCATCAGCGGCAGGGTGTTGCCTGGTTGCAGCAACTTTTTCTGAAATCCCCTGATCAGGTTTCCGGGTGTTTGCTGGCGGATGACATGGGGCTAGGTAAAACACTACAAATCCTAGCGTTCCTGATGTGGTATATCGAGCAAAATCCTGAAGGATTACCAACGATGATCGTTGCTCCTGTATCACTGTTAGATAACTGGGAACGGGAACTTGATAACTTCTTTTATACTGCGGGGGTAAAGGTTCTTAAACTCTATGGGGATGCAGTCAAAGCGGTAAAATTCCACAAGGATGAAATTCCGGCGGAATTAAGAGCGCAGGGGATTAAAAATCTATTACGACCAGGATGGGTGGACAATGCGAAAATTGTTTTGACCACCTACGAGACATTACGCGATCAGGAGTTTTCTCTTGGTCGGCAGAAATGGGCAATCATGGTCTGTGATGAAGCGCAAAAAATAAAGAATCCTGCGGCGTTAATTACTCACGCAGCCAATGCTGTTCAGGCGCAATTTAAAGTCGCGTGTACGGGCACGCCGGTCGAGAATACTTTAGTCGATCTCTGGAGTCTTTTCGATTTCGCACAGCCGGGATTGCTGGGTGCGCTTAATGATTTTGGCCGTGAATTCCTGCGCCCCATTGAAGGCGGTGAACAGCGTGACAACAGTGCATTAGAACTATTGCGTCAATTGATCGAGGCTCAAACTCTCAGGCGAACTAAAGAAGAAGTGGCAAAAGATTTGCCGAAGAAACTGGAAGATTCCTCATGCAAACAACTGACTATGTTGCCATTGCAACGTGACCTCTATATTTCTTCCATCGCATCTTATCAGAACAAACAAAAGCTGCAGGATGAGCTTGAGCAGGCTGGCATGGGTATGCTCGGCTTATTACACCGGCTTAAATTAATTTGCGCCCATCCCTACAGTGTCAAGCCCGATAGCCGGTTCCGTGAGAACTCGCCAAAGATGGCATGGATGATGAAAAAGCTGACGGATATTCAGGCTGCCGGTGACGATAAAGTCATTATCTTTACGGAGCTACGGGACATTCAGCGTGAATTGCAATATGCCGTTTCACAGCGATTTGGTTTCAAACCTTATGTGATCAATGGCGATACCAGTACGAAAAGCTCCAGCGCATATAGTCGGCAAAAGCTTATTGATAATTTTCAGGAGCAACCCGGCTTCGGCGTGATTATATTATCGACAGTTGCAGTGGGTTTTGGCGTTAATGTACAAAAAGCAAATCATGTCATTCACTTCACTCGCTGCTGGAATCCAGCTAAAGAAGATCAGGCCACCGATCGTGCCTATCGTATTGGTCAGACAAAAGATGTGTATGTTTATTACCCAACTGTTCGTGATGCTGCCATGCCCACATTTGAAGAGACACTCGATGAATTGCTGCAAAAACGTCGGGCATTAGCAAGAGACATGTTATGTGCAAAGGGCGACCTTAATACTGATGATTTTAATCAGATTTTAAATACGCAATGAAGAAGAGCGGGGATTTATTTTAATCAACGCAGAATCGATACAATAAGCAGGGAATTTATGCACACTAAAATGTGGATGACTCGCGGTGATAGCGGGAAGCTTTATGATGATTTTCGTGAACGGGGTGTGGTGGCAATTGGTTGGTCATTACTGGCACCTTATGTAAAACCCCACATGACACGTGCTCAGCTTACAGAGCGTTATCTGGAAATGGAACCACAAACGAAATCCGGAACAGTACGTTCTGGTGTTTCTCAGGTATGGCGTTTTATCAATGAAGTTAAACAAGGAGATTGGGTCATCACCTATTCTCCTGCCAACCGAACTTATCTGGTGGGTAAAATCGTTTCTGATTTTGAATTTCATCCTGAATGGATGGAAGAGGGAATGGGCATTGCCCGGAGAGTGAAATGGAATACTGAAGAAGTATTTCGGGATACGCTGAGTATAGCCAGCAAAAATACACTAGGTTCTACGCTCACCGTTTTCCAGCTACCCGAAACCGTTGTGGCTGAATTGCTAAAAGATAAGTCCGTAACCGTCAGCCCATTATCTGTTATTGACGATGTAAAAGATGTTGATGAAGATCCATTGTTAGGTATGGAAGCGTTAGCATTTGAACGTATCAAAGATAAGATTAATTCTCTGGACTGGGATGAAATGCAGAACCTTGTTGCCGGCGTACTGCGCAGTATGGGATATAAAACACAAGTTTCTCCCGCTGGAGCAGATCGTGGTAAAGATATAATTGCCTCGCCGGATGGTTTTGGTTTTGAGAACCCACGAATTGTAGTGGAGGTTAAACACCGTAAGGCGCAGATGGGAAGTCAGGAACTTCGAAGTTTTATTGGCGGCCGGCATAAAGATGATCGCGGTTTGTATGTCAGCACCGGTGGTTTCACGAAAGAAGCACGGTATGAAGCAGATCGTTCAACGATTCCTCTAACGTTATGGTCTCTGGATGATTTAGTACGTGCACTGATTTCGAATTACGATCAGGTTGATATTGAAACGAAATTGTTGGTCCCATTGAAACGAACTTATTTACCGGCCTGATATTATCATACGGTGGTCAGACATGTTGATTACCGCCTCAATGCTGAAAAACATGGCGGGTACTGCCGAGCCAGTGATCCCGATCACAAAAAATCCGGCGCAGCAGGATGGTGTATAGATGCGCCTTTCCTGCTCTTACTCTGCTGGAAACTTTCGGTTATCGTAATCGCTGAATACTTTCAGGGAGCAGCTAATGCGTGAATTAGAAAAAATGATCCAAGGTTTGGATTACCAAATCAATGATGCGGAATTACGTGAAATTCGTTATCAGACCCGCGATAAAGTGGATGAATTTAATGCGCTGAGTGCCCGCCAGGCGCCTGAGAAAGATGCGCTGATAAGAACGATTTTTGGTGAGGTGGGAAGCAATGTTCATTTCGAAAAAGGCATGCGCATTGATTACGGTATCAATACCACGCTCGGCAATAATGTTTTCATCAATTTCAATTTTGTTCTGCTCGATTGCGCACCGGTCACGATAGGAAATAACGTTTTCATCGGGCCTGACGTGCAGATTTATACCGCACAACATCCGCTGGATATTGATCTGCGGCGTGAACATATTGGCAGCGCACAGCCGGTGAGTATCGGGAATGATGTCTGGATTGGCGGCGGTTGCATAATTTTGCCTGGCGTGACGCTGGGTGATGGTTGCACGGTCGGCGCTGGCAGTGTGGTGACCCGTTCTGTGCCTGCGGGCGCAATCGCCTGTGGCAACCCGTGCCGGATAATCCGTGATAATGTGCAGGGGGCTGACTGACTGTTCAGTATTTCAGGGGCAGTTTATGTACTTTTTTGAGAATGCCGTTTTCCAGGGTGACATAGCCACCTTGTTTTAACTGGGCGAGCATTTTCATGATAGTACTGCGGGAAAGACGTGTCTTTTGCTGAACATAGGTTACGGCGACGGTAATATTACGAATTTCCTCTGGTTCATTCATCAGTTCAATCAGATGAAAACGAATGATTTCATAAGATGAATTACCGGTGAGCAATACACCTTTGGTGAATATACTGCCGGTCATTCTGAAAATATGTTTTGATAACATCTCCCATAAATCAAGCTCATTAATTAACGCGTGCATTTCTGGAACGGTAGTCATCGCCACTTCTGATTCTACCTTCGATTCAATATATAAACCCGCTGATTCCGGTATCGCACCGCCTATACCGATAATGCCCGGTAACTGTAATGTGCCAAGTAAAACAGGATCGGCACTGTGATGAATACTGAACCAGCCATTGCGGACGAAATAACAATATGACGTACCGTTTTTGAATAAATCAAAGCGCGTCTGCGCAGGAACTATATTGAATTCCAGATACGGGCTGAGTTTCTCAAACAGTGCAGCCGTCGCATAGAGCAGGCTTGTATCGTGTTCACTTTTCAGCGTCGTAGGGTCTTTCATTGCAAGTGCCAGGGTGACAGAGAATTCTTTTAAATTTAGCACAATTCTCTGCAGGTCGGGGCACCACTGCGCCAGTGGCTTTAAACGTTACTGATAAGTAAACGTCATGAGCATCACGCTGTTAATATCCCCCGAACCGGCACTGCCCGCGGGGGCGATAACCCGTCCGGCCAGGGCGAAAATGGCGTTGTGCTGAACCGGATCAATACCGACCGTCATTGTACTGCCGCTGCCTTTTACGCTGGATTTTGTGGCGTCATCCACCACCTGAATCGCCACATTGGCGGCAGAACCGCTGTTTAGAAAGAGTGTCGGATCGCCCGGATATACTGCGCCGCTAAAGGTGGCGGTTGCACTGAGGGTGGTCGCGGGACAATTGTTCAGTCTGACCTGAAAGGGCTTCCAGTCCGAAGCGGCGCCCGCAGTACGTAAATCTGTTCCGAGTAATTGCCCGAAGTTTACTGTCCGGCTGACCGAACCGGTATCGACGGAGCAGGGCGCGGCAACGATATTCCCCGTGACGTTGATATTCACGAGATCGGTAGCCCTTACCTGATTTGAAAACAAAATCACGGGTAATGCACAGCCGGCTGCGAGTAAGATTTTAAATCTCTGCAGGTTCATTTTCATTATTGATACGCCAGTGTGACAGTGGCGGAGGCATTAGCTTGCCCCGGGATCACCGTATCTGAGACCTGATAATAGCGGGCAGTAAATGCCGCGTTCAGCGTGCCACCTGAATTTGAAATAGCACCAGCCTGAAAATAATTATCAAACGTCACCGGCATATTATTGAAAAGCATTTGTACACCGATGCCTGTCGCATTGTTGGTGCCGCTGGTGATAGCCATCACGCCGTCAGGTTTAGACGCATAGGCAGGGGAACTCATGCTCATTGTGATATTGACCGGATTATCGCAGGTCACCGGAATGAAGAAGTTTCTGTCGCCTGCGGTAGAACCCGGACCGGTAAAAGCATTCACCGGGATATCGCCCAGCGGAACGGGGACAGTACTTCCCGTTGAACAGGAAACGCTGCGATAGATAATATTCCCCGCGTAAGAAACGGAGCTGTCGGTTGAACTGCCCAGACCCCAGCCGGTGTTATACATGCCGATACCGAATTTAGTCTGCGACTGGTTAAGCGAGCCGGTGCCGATGGTGGCAGAGGTTTTAACCAGCGCCAGAGTCATGCTGACAGAAAATGTTTTTCCGGGCGTACTGGAAATATATCCCAGCGGCGTGTTGCGGGTATCACAGCTCGTGCCCGCCCCCACGACACGTTGTCCGGCGGAATTGACCAGCGTAATGCCAATGCCGCTGACGCCGGTATTATAAACGCCGGGCATACCGCTGATTTCTGTCCCGCTACCGTAATAACAGGTGATGATCACCGCGCCCTGAGGGACGCCACTGATTGCCGCGCAGTTACCGGTAAAAGCGAACACTTTCTCCGTGCCGGGAATGGTCGATCCAACGGGTAAGCTGGCATCTACCGCGATACTACCGAGCGTTGCGACACCCGGAATATTTGGCGAGCTGGTGCAACCGGTATTGGCCGCCAGCGCAGCGGGTGAAAGAAAACTCAGTCCGGCGAGTAAACCGGCCAGCATCACTATTTTTTTGATTATTTTCATCATCGGTATCCTTTCCCTTACCTGCATTGCGCGTTCAGCACCTGAACGCCTGTTGAGTCTGTCGCTGGTTTTGCCAGGCTGTAATGCACGGCACACTGTTCCGCCGGGGTGTTTCCCCATTTCGCCAGCAGCGAACCGCTTTCTGCCATACCGGTCAGATAGACCTGTCCGGCGTCGCCGACAATAAAGCCCTGTGCGGTTTTCTGCGCCGTATCACTGACCGTGGCACCGAAAGGTACCGGTGAGCCATTCTGGCGCTGCAATGTCATCATCATGCGCAGGCCCACGCTTGCCGCAAAACGGGCACGCACGACCGCGCCGCGGGTCGGGATCACCGTCTGCGTGGTCTGTGGCAGTTCAACATCGTCAGGCAATGTTTCAGTATCCAGTTGCACCAGATTCTTACGGTACGGACTGCTGTAGGGAACGATGGCATAACCGCGCCAGTCGGTTTTTACGCCAGGCTGATTGCTGATGCTGACACCGCTGGCGCCGGAAGCCTGGACCAGCGCAAGGGTTTCGCCCATCGGCTGACCGAGCGTGATGCCGTTTTCATGAGCCAAAATGCCGCCCTGAAGGCCATAGTTCAGGCGGCGACTGTTCTGGTCATAGGCATAACCCGCAGTCATTTCGCCGTAGGTACCCCGGTAATCGGCGTTCATATTGCCGCTGTTTCCCGTGCCCTGACTGCCATAGCCTTCCTGCACATTCCAGTTGAGGTTATTGGCAGCAAGCGCCGAACCGTTGAGCCCGACGGTATGCGTGGTATTTCCTTGTTTGCTGGTGTTGTAGCTGTAAGTGGCGTACACCGGGGCATCGAATAAACTTAACGGCACGCTGATGTTGAAACCGATGATTTGATCCCGGTCGTAAACACGTTTTCCGTTAGTGCCATCGTGACTGTTGCTGCTGGCATTTTCGTTATAGCTGTAGTTGAGCCCGTAACTGATCCCGCGCCAGCTGTTGTTGTAGCCGACCCCGACTGAGCGCATTGAACGCCCGCTGTTCCAGTAATTCTCGCTAATCCAGCTCAGGGAAAACGACCCGGCACCCTGCCACAGGTTTTGACTCATGGTCATTTCACTGCGGTTACGGCGTCGTCCGGCAGGCAGTTCAGCATTCTGATCCCGCCAGGTATCCATCACTTCCTGCAGGTTGTAATAACCGTCAGTGGAGTATCGGTAACCTGCAATCGCGAAGTTAGTGCCGGTCTGTACGATGTTTTTGCTGTAGCGCACCCGCAGGGACTGACCGCTGACATGGGGCTGATTTTCCATCGCTGACCACGCGTGCGTCAGATCAGAGGAAAAGGCGCCGAAGTCGCCCAGATTCTTGCCCATGCCCAGCGTCACCGACTGATAGTGACTGGAGAACTGGCTGCCGCCGTAGGCCGTCAGACCATGAGGCAGACCATAAATAGCCGTCCCCTGACCAAAAGGTGTCGCGTCAACATTGTTGTCATACGCGCGATATTGTCCGCCGGTCAGACTGTATTTCAGGCGGCCTTCACGTTGTAACACCGGCAATGAGGCGAAGGGCACCACCAGCAACTGCTCGCTGCCATCGGCTTCTTTAATGGTCACGTATAAATCGCCGGAGCCACCGGTCGGGAACATATCCGCGATTTCAAATGCCCCGGGCGAAACGTAACTTTGGTAGATGACGTAGCCGTTCTGGCGCACGATGACCTGCGCATTGGTGCGCGCAATCCCCCGCACCACCGGCGCATATCCCTTCATACTTTCCGGCAGCATGTCATCGTCGGATGCCAGCTGCACGCCGCGAAACGGCACGCTGTCAAAGATGTCAGCGGGCGAAGAACTGTCCCCGATCGTCATCTGACTTTTCAGCGAAATAATGCTGCGCGTGGCGTAGGTATAAACGGTATCCCATTTATCTTTGCCGCTGCCGTCATGCTCCCAGGTGGTGTAATTACGCAGCCGCCACGGGCCGATATTCAGACCAGGGCGCAAATTGGCGTATTGCGTACTGCTGTTAGTGCCGGTGTGACTGCGGGCAGAATTGTCCGCGCCGCTCAGGTTGTAGTTGAGCAACGCGGCAGTGATGCCGTTATCCCACTGAGTTTCAGGTACATTTCCCCGGGCTTTCTGCGTTATCGCCGCCTGCGGTACGCTGAGTAACAGCTGCTGCGCACTGAAGCGAAATTCGGCTGTCCCCTGCGGGATGGCATCCAGATTGGCGCAGGGCGTCTGCGCGTTGCCCAGCTCAGGAAACAGCGGCGTTCTGATGCCCATGTCTTCCAGCTGTGCGAGGGTCAGGCAGGGCGCCAGAGCCGTGGAGCCGTCGGCCATTTTCTGCGTATGGAACTCCACGTCCCGGGTATCCTGCAATTCATTGTTGAGATAAATATCAACGCGATAGGTACCGGGTAACTGACCTGAGCCTGTTTCAAATACCGACAGGTCGGCGCTGCCCTGACCCGCGCTTTCAATCTCAAGTAAGGCCGGGTTAAAGGTCTCACCTGCCTGAACGGCAAAAGAGGTTCCAGCGTAAAGGGCCAGCTGGCTGGCGATCAGACAGGCGAGGCTGTTCAAAGGCTGAGAAAATGGGGACTTTCCCTGTTGCTTGTGGCGATTCATCCATGTATTCCCCTGCCGGAAGGGCGGAGAACGCCGCCTTCTGGCTTCATATTTATGTTTGGGCGCAGGTGTTTTGTGCTGACGGGTTTTGCAAAAGTGAATTACAGGGCAGCGGTATGCTCATCCCCGATACCGCCGTAATCACTGATGATTTTCCAGCTGACGCTACCTGCATTCGCGCCAGCGGGCAGGGCGAAACTGGCAGCGCCACCGGGGGCGACGAACGTCACATCCTTCACGTCTTTTCCGCCCACTTTCACCTGCATAAAGTTCATGTAAAACGGCGTCGGATTGCTCACCTGCAAGGTATTCCCGTTGCGCTGCCAGTGAAGCTTTTCGGTCACGGATTCCGGTACCCCCGTCACGCCTTTTGGCCGGTAAATCAGCTTGATGCGGGTTTTCACCGCAATCTGTAATGTGTTTTGATGATCATTACTTTCCGCCGCAGGAATGGATTTGATATTCATCCAGTACAGGGATTCTTTGTCAGACGGCAGATTGCCACCGGCCTGAACAACGCGAAGCACGTTCTGTTGTCCGCTGTTGAGGCGGAACAGCGGCGGTGTGACCATAAAAGGAGCTTTCTCAGCGCCCGTTCCGGCGGCCTCTACCCAGGTCTGGATCAGGTAAGGTTTTTTGTCCGGATTACTGACGCTCAGTGAAGACTCCTTCTTGCCACCGTCATAGATCAGACGCGTGCCGCCGACGACAACCCCGGCCTGTGCGGATGTGGCGCATACCAGCGTCACGGCCAGTAATGTGCATGGGAATATTTTCATAATGCATTTCCGATAACGTAGAAATACTGGCCGGCAGTGTCTGCCGGCCAGAAGTAAAACTCAGTCGCCCGGTGAAGGGCGACGAAGGATCAGTTGTAAATCACAGAGAAATTCGCGACGGAGTTAGCAGGGCCCGGATTAACAGTGTCGGACGTAGCGATGTAACGTGCTATGAAATCCAGATTGTTGTCCTGGGTGCTGGTCAGCGGATACGCTTTGGTTTCAGTGAACAGTGGCACCAGAGTATTGGTGTCATCGGTCAGTTGAATCGCCACGTTTTGCGCTACGCCTGCTTGCTGAGTCAGTGCGAGCAGGCTGGTATCGCCATTCACACTGGAACCGTCAAATTTAATCTTTGCCGTAGAGACAGTTGCCGGGCAGTTGGTCAGCACCAGGGTGAATTTGGTCGGTGCAGCGGTAGAACCGGCCCCGGTAAATTCACTTTTTGCCACCTGACCCATGACGACATTCAGCGGAGAGCTTGGGGTATTCACGATGTCGCAACCGGCATCGATAATTTCACCCGTAAAGTTCACCTGACCGCCTGCCGCCATCGCTGAAGTACCCCAAAAAATAGCGGTAGTAATAACAGCGAGACTGATTAAATTCTTTTTCATAATAATTCCTTTAAATGAATGAATCTGACTAAGAAAATAAAGTTCTGGATTTAGGGTAAATAAATCCCATCACTTTGAAATTCAAAGTGTCCATGATGTGTTATGTTTTTTTGCAGTGCCGGCAGCCCTAAGCAATCTCCGCTGAAAGTTAAATAACTTACTAAAACGCTAAGGTATAAACCGATGCGGAAATACTTATGACTGCGGTTGCTGGCGGCGATTTTGATTGAAGTGTGAGGATCTATACAAGATATTTATGGGTGTAATTTTACACCCATAAATAACTTTATAATTTAACGGGTTTTCGCATAATCCCTGCGCAAGAAAAGTCCCGGTAGTACTGGAGATTCGTGGAGGGAATCACGTGCAACGAGATATAAAGCCTTTTTTTACAGATAATTGCAGTATCAGAGACAAAAAGCCTCTGAAAGAAATTGAAACGTTAATCGAACATCTTTCTCCGGACTCACACATTCTCGAAACGAATATCAGGGACTCACTGAGTTATTCCGCTGATAAACAAAAGAATTGCTTCTTATTACACAGCGGCAACGTGATGCTGCACCGTAAAATCGATGGCATGGTATTAAATTCTGAATCCGCGCCCTATGTATTTGGAATAAGTACCCAATATACTGATCCGGATTATCTTTTTATCCGCATCCATGAACATTCGCAGGTCAGTTCACTGCCTGTCGATCTGGCGAATCAGATTGTTTCGGCAAACAATTTATGGCGCAGTCTGGCGCAGTTATTAATTTATACCGCCACACGGGTTTATGATCACTGCGCCAAGATTTCTGCGCTGTCCTCGTATGAAATTATTTGTTATCAGCTGTATGAGCTGATGTATGAACCGGAGGAGGTCAGGAATAATATCACCGTTGTGTCCTATGTGATGAACCGTACCTTCCTTTCGCGAAGTACCATCATGAAAATTCTCGCGCAACTGAAAACCGGGGGTTACATCGCTATGGAAAAAGGCATTTTAAAAACGATTAACCGTATTCCTTCACGTTATTAAGCGCTTGCTCTGATTATCTCCGCGTTTATTTTTTGCTAAAAGAAGCAAAGTCCTCCCTGTGAGGTTTAACGTAAGTCATTCATGAATAAAATTCATAACGCCATTCTGATTAGCCCTCTGGTGGCTGTCCGCTAAGGGCGATATTGTTACCTGACAATCAAACGGCCAGCGACAGTCTGTGCCGAAGCGGAGAATGAAATGACTGATAAAATGAAAATCACCAAAAGCGGTTCTGTGCCTTCACAAAAAGGGCCGGAGAATTATTTCACCGGTAAGGTGCGTATCGATTCGCCTTTCAGCGGCACGGAATCCGCCCGCGTCGGCGGTGCAACAGTGACTTTCGAGCCGGGTGCGCGTACCGCATGGCATACGCATCCGCTGGGTCAGACGCTGATTATCACGCAGGGGCGCGGCTGGTTGCAGGAAGAAGGCGGTGAGATCCGTGAGATGAATGTCGGCGATATCGTGTGGATCCCGGAAGGCGTAAAACACTGGCACGGTGCTACTCCTGAAAATGCCATGACCCACATCGCGATTGCCGAATCTCTGAACGGCAGCCCGGTTGAGTGGATGGAAAAAGTGACTGACGCTCAGTACTCAAAATAATTTTCCACCCTGCCTCAGGACGCAGTTTTTTGGCTGCGTTCACTCAAATCCTGTCCGGTATTGCTGGTCAGGATTTCGTTGTTTAACCTAAATTCGCGCATTAACGATCAATCCCTCCGATTTACGCCTAAAAACCCCGCTGTTCGGGCTATTGAAACCCATGCTTTCTGTAGCTCTCTCATAAGCAACTCGACTACTATAAATAGATATCAACTTAAGAGTCGCTTCAGGTATGCCATATTATTCTCCTGGTGAAAGCCTTGTTCGCGAGCGTTCAGATCGCTTCTTACGCCGAATGTACTTTATGCGCATGCTGGGCACATTTCTGTGCTTTTTCCCGATCCTTTCCGTTCTTCTGGAACGGGGGGCTTCCTGGATTGCGGTCTCTTTGCTGACGCTGAATGCCTTTGTCTGGCCACATGTCGCGATGATGATTTCCCAGCGGTCTAAACACCCCAATCAGGCTGAATTTCGAAATCTGGCGTTTGATGCGATTGCCGGTGGCGCGTGGGTGGCGCAGATGGGGGTTTGTTTGCTGCCCTCGGCGGTGATCACCTCAATTCTCATTGCTGACCGGTTCTCTGCCGGAGGCTGGCAGTTACTGCGCCGCGCTGCGCTGTTTTACTGCATCGGATTTATTGTTTGCTGGCCGTTCACCGGGATGACCTTCTATACCACCGTCACTGACCGGACGTTATGGCTGACATTGCCTCTTTCGACGATTTACATTATTGCGTTCAGCGCAGCCAATTATTCCATCTCAAGAAAGCTGCGTGATAAACAGCATGAGCTGGAGAAATCGGCGCTGATGGATCCATTTCTCGGTTTGCCCAACAGAAGGTTACTTGACCGGCGACTGATGCTGGAATTTGAACGTTCTAAACATGACCTGGCCTGTCTGATGGTGCTGGGCGTGGACGATCTGAAAATGGTGAATGATCTGTTCGGGCGCGAAGCGGGCGATTATGTGTTGCGATCGGTTTCCGTTATTTTGCGTCAGGAAACGGGGCTGAATGATTTTCCAGCTATTCTGGGTGGCGATGAATTTGTGGTTATTCTGCCGGGCGTTTCGGAGGAAGAAGCTTATGCCGTCGGTTACCGGTTATTACTGAAAACGTCTGAAATTCATTTATCGCAGGATGAAGGGTTTCAGTGTTCATTGAGTATTGGTGTGGCGACATCGAAACATCATGAGGATTATCATCAGTGGCTGGCGACAGCGGAACGTGCGCTGATGAATGTAAAACGTAATGGTAAAAACAGTATTGGCAGCGCGGGCAGGGCAGAAGCCGTCGCCTGACTATACTGAATACACTATTCGCGACATAACGACATACACGAATGAACAAATATTTTCCCGGATGAAAAATGAAAAATATTAAAATAATGATGGTGGCAGCAGTTGCAGTGACGGGTGTTCTGGCAGGATGCTCATCAATAGATAAACCCGTTGGCGCTGAAACTTACCGGCCTGCGAATTACGATGCATCTTTTGCTCAGGGCGAGGCGAGCTATACCACGTCAGTGTTTTCGATACTTGAACGCCAGCGTCGCGCGGATACTTACAAGAAGATCTTCGAATTCTGCAGCGGCAAATTCCAGACGCTGGGCGAAAGTGACGACGGCGAAACGATGCATATCCGCTTCGCCTGCTTGCCAAAAGAAACGGTTCAGACCCAAAGTTCTTATTCAATACAGCAGAAGTCTCCTTCACTTTACTGAGTTTAAAACTGACTCGGAGGATTTATGAGCAAGGAAAGACCTGATTTTATCCGTCACTGGACTGAGCTCGAAGGCGCTGACGACGGCAATTATCCTGGCGATGACGAGCTGATGTCGATTGGCGCGCCGCTCGGCAAAACGCTCGGACTGACGCGTATTGGCATTCATCATGAACGCCTGTTGCCTGGCCGCCGCACCTGTTATGCCCACGCGGAAAGTGCAGAAGACGAATTCGTGTATGTGCTGGAAGGGCATCCTGATGCCTGGATTAACGGCACATTGCACCGGCTGAACGCAGGTGACGCAGTGGCGTTTCCGCACGGTACGGGGATTTGCCATACCTTCATCAATAACACGGATGAGGAAGTGCGGTTGCTGGTCGTGGGTGAAGCCAATAAACCGGAAAACCGGATTTATTATCCGCTCAATCAGGAATATGAGGCGACGCGCAAAGACCGCTGGCAGGAGGTTCCGCAGCAGGAATTTGGCGGGCACGATGGTCTTTCCGATGTAAGAAGACAGCAAATAAAAAAACCGGTGTAGAAACCGGTCTTTCTGTTCTTTCCATTAATTTCTCAATAATTACTGGATGGAAAGCGACTGCCAGCGTTGCTGACAATAAGGCATCATCTTGTGGATCTTCAGACTTTGCGCCTGATGATGATTCAGGGAATAACCTTCCGGCGTGATCTCTAAGGTATCACCGGCTTTCAGGGTAAAATCGTTATCCACGGACAGGATCAGCTTCAGATTTCTGAACGCCTGAATGCAGATATACTTCAGCCCCGTCTGAGGGATGCTCAGGATATCTATGATTTTCCATTCCATATTCTCACTCCTTTCGTGTTTCTGTCTGATTTCTCGTGAGTCTTTCTGCCTCTTTTTTAACTCATAAGTCCGTCATGTTTTGTCATCACAAAGTAATGATTTCTTTATAGGCGTTCCGATAGGTTCAATGCTTGAACTGACTCACAAAAGAGGCAGGAAGAACTTTCACAGATCGCATAATGGATTAATTAGGACAAAATGCATTTATTAGCGACGAACTCTGGAAATGAAAACGAAAGCAAAAAGACTTGAAATGACAACGATAAAACAGGTATTTCTGAATCCTTTCTGATTTTCAGGGCTGAACATCATGACAACTGATTCATTATCTGTGCCGGAGGATGATTTCATCTGGCTGGAAGGATTGCGTAACGAAAAAGCGCTCGAATGGGCGCACGAACAAAATGCCATCACACTGGCGGCTTTCACACAAGGCAGTGAATTTACGCCTCTGCGCGAGAAAGTGCTGCTAGGGCTGAACTCTCCGGAGCAGATCCCGGTCGTCTCAAAGTGCGGCAATGACTGGTACAACTTCTGGCAGGATGCACAGAATCCCAAAGGATTACTGCGCAGAACCACGCTCGACGAGTTTCGTAAACCGCAGCCGAAGTGGGAAACCGTGCTGGACATCGATGCGCTGGGCAAAGCCGAAGGCAAAGACTGGGTGTATCACGGCGTGTTCGCGCTGAAGCCCGATTTTAACCGTGCGCTGATTTTTCTGTCACCGGATGGCGGCGATGCTTCTGAAGTACGTGAGTTTGATTTGCGGACGCTGGAATTTGTCTCTGACGGATTTTTCCTGCCCGTCGCCAAAAGCCGTACCGGCTGGATTGATCACGACCATCTGTTTGTCGCCACCGACTTTGGCGAAGGCTCGCTGACCGATTCCGGTTATCCGCGCATTGTAAAAATCTGGCAGCGCGGCACACCGCTCTCAGAAGCCAAAACGGTATTCAGCGCCGATAAGAAAGACATGCTGGCGGCCGGTTATCACGACAGTTTTAAAGGTTTCGAACGCGATTTTGTGGTGCGCGTTATCGACTTTTATCACCGCGAGGCCTTTGTGCTCAATGGGCAAAAAGAGCTGACCCGGATTGACCTGCCAACGGATGCCAAATTCAGTACCTGGCGCGACTGGCTGCTGATCCAGCCTTCCAGCGAATGGCAGATTAACGGCGAAACCTGGCCTTCCGGCTCGCTGCTGACCGTAAACTTTGAGGCGTTTCTGGCCGGGGAACGCGCGCTGAAACCGCTGTTTATGCCGGGGGCGCATTCCTCCCTCAGCGGTGTGACGGCAACCCGCGACCAGCTAAACGGTTATTCCTTCACCAGCGATCACATCATCCTCAGTATCACGCACGATGTGGTCAACCGCCTCGAAGTGCTGACGCCGGAAAACGGTGAATGGCGGCGTGAACCGTTCGGCAAGGTGCCGGAGCTGAGTAAAATTCATGCCTGGGGCGTGGATGACGACACCAACGAATATTTCGTGACGGTCAGCGGGTTCCTGCAACCGGCGAGTTTATCACTCGGTAATCTGGATAACGGTGTGGAGGTGGAGGCTGAACTACTGAAACAGGATCCTTCGCATTTTGATGCATCGCGTTATCAGGTCAGCCAGCATTTCGCGCAATCTGATGACGGCACACGCGTGCCGTATTTTGTTATCTGTCGCAAAGACGTGGTGTACGACGGGCAAAATCCGACGCTCCTTTATGGTTACGGCGGCTTTGAAGTCTCGCTGGATCCGTATTATCTCGGCGTCAGCGGCGTGTCGTGGCTGGATCGCGGCGGCGTCTTTGTGGTCGCCAATATCCGTGGCGGCGGTGAATACGGGCCGGAATGGCATAAAGCGGCACTGAAAGAAAAACGTCTGCGGGCGTATGAGGATTTCGCCTCGGTCGCCAAAGCGCTCATCGCCAGCAACATCACCTCTCCGGCGCATCTTGCGGCGCAGGGTGGCAGCAACGGTGGTTTGCTGGTCGGCAATATGCTGACGCGTTATCCGGAGTTATTCGGGGCGATTGTTTGTGAAGTTGCGCTGCTGGATATGTACCGTTATACGCAAATTTCGGCAGGCGCTTCGTGGATTGCCGAATATGGCGACCCGCAGAAGCCGGAAGAGTGGGCGTTTATCCGCGAGTTTTCGCCGTATCATAATCTTGATGCAACGAAAAAATATCCGCCGGTGCTGATAACCACTGCCACCAGCGATGATCGCGTCGGACCTGACCATGCACGTAAAATGACCGCCAAAATGCAGGCAATGGGCATCCCGGATGTGTATTTTTATGAGAATACCGACGGGGGGCATAGCGCAGCGGCAGACAAGGCGCAGTCTGCGTTTAAGCGCGTGATGGTGAGTGAGTTTCTGTTGCACTTCATTGGACGTAAAGCATAGAAAGAAAGCCGATGCAGTGATTCGGTGACTTAAGCCAAACGGGATGCCATTACGGTATCCCGTTAATATTTCGACATGTTTTAACCGCCAATATTCTCCCTAAAAACATTGCCCCGCCAATCCTTCCTTGTTTATTATTTCAGCCTTACTTGATAACAATTATCAAAATCATTTCTTATTCATTCTCATCTTCGGGTAATCGCATGTTAAAGAACACCGCTCGCGTGCTGTCTGTTACAGGTCTGATGGCTGCCTCATTCTCCGTTTTTGCTACCACCTATCCGCTGACCGTGACCGATATGGCCGGGCAAAAGGTCACCATTGATAAAGCGCCGCAGCGTGTGATTTTGCAGGACGGGCGTGATCTGCTGGCGCTGGCCGTTCTGGACAAAGCCAATCCGTTCCAGCATGTGGTGGCGTGGAATAACCTGCTGAAGAAAACGGACAGCGGCACCTGGGACATGCTGAAAAGCAAATGGCCTGACTCAGCGAAAATCCTCGATATGGGATTCAGCGATAAGGGGCAGGTGGATCTGGAAACGGTGATCGCCAAAAAACCGGATCTGATGATTGCCCAGACGCGTGCCAAAGACTCGCTGGCGCAGGCTGGTGTGCTGGAAAAACTGGCTGCGCTGCATATTCCGGTGCTGTTCGTGGATTACGAACTGGATCCGGCCAAAAATACCGCGCCGAGCATTGAGCTGCTGGGTAAAGTGATGAATCAGGAAGACAATGCCCGCGCCTATACCGCGTTTTATAATGAGCACTTCCAGGCTATTCAGAAGGCCGTCGCTGCGATTAAAACCAGGCCTAATGTGTTCATCGAGCCGATTGCCGGGCGTGACGATTCCTGCTGCTTTACCCATGGGAATGCAGGCTGGGGCAAACTGATCCAGGCCGTTGATGCCAATAATATTGGTTCTAAACTGCTGCCGGGCGCATCAGGCACGGTTTCTCTGGAACAAGTCATCAGCATGAAACCGGACGTTTACATCATGACCGGTTCTGCGCGTCCGGCTTCCGGTTCCGTGACGCACATTCTGCCGTTCGGTTATGGCGCGAATGAAGCTGATGTGGATAAACAAGCCAAAGTGTTGCTCTCCCGTACCGGCGTTGCGCAGATCCCGGCGGTTAGCGCCAACCATGTGTATGGCGTTTATCACCAGTTCTACAACCATCCTTACAACATTGTCGGCATGGAATATCTGGCGAAATTTATCTATCCGCAACAGTTCAAAGATCTGGATCCGGCGAAGACTTATCACGACATCGTGCGTAACTTCACTAACCTGCCGGATCAGGATTTCATTCTGGGCTGGACGCCGAAAAAGTAACGACTGACATCTGTCCTTCTCAGGTCTGATGATTCCGCCTGTGGTCCCGCAGGCGGGTTTTCAATCCCTCCGCATGTTTTCTGCACCAACTTTACCTTCGTCACATTTGTTGACACTCCGTTAATTCATACAAAAATGTAACTGTATTACTGTAGCGTTATCACGCCGGTGAATACCGTATAAGGCGTCGTACGACACATCAACAAGGTGAATTTATGCAATCTGAAGAACAGCGTTTAATTGACGGACTTTTTGGTCGCTTACAACAGGCTGAGTCCAATACAGCACCGCGTGATGCGGAAGCTGAGCGTGTGATTCAGGCCCATATTCGTCAGCAACCGTCTGCCCCGTACTACATGGCGCAGGCGATGATTATTCAGGAAGCGGCGCTGACCAAGCTCAATGCGCAGGTGCAGGAACTGCAACAGCAGAATGAACAGCTGCAACAGCAGGCGCAAACCGCCAAACCGCAAAGCAGCGGTTTTCTGGCCGGTTTGTTTGGCGGCGGCTCCTCCCAGGCTGCGCCACAGCGTCAGGCGTCGCAGGGCAGCCAGCCTATTCCCGGTACGCAAGGGTGGGGCAGTCAGCCTCAGCAACAGCAATATGCGGCACAACCTCAGCAGCAGGCTCCGGCTCAGGCCGCGCCTCAGCAGCCGGGCTTTTTAGGCAGCGCACTGCGCACAGCCGCCGGTGTCGCGGGCGGTGTGGTGCTGGCGGATATGCTGACCGGCATGTTCCATCACAGCCAGCCGCAGGAAATCGTCAATATTATCGAAGAGCCGCCAGTGCAGGATCTCAATCCGGCTGACAGCAGTTTCCTCGACAATAATCAGAGTTTTGATAGCGGTCAGCCTTCCTGGGAAGACGCCTCGCTGCGCAATGACAATTCGGATTTGGGTTTTGGAAATGATGATTTCGACACTGACGATTTCAACAATGATGACGACTCATTCTTCTAACCGGTTGATGTCATAAGGCGATTAAAGGCCTTTTTGACAGCAGAACAAAGCAACAGAAAGTCAGGAGTGAGAGCTTTATCGCTTATTACCATCAGAATTCTGGACAAAAGTGAAATCTGTTGCTGTACTGTATTTGACACACATTTTGTGTCCAACATTCACGTAAAGGTAAGTTTGATGTCTAAGATTAAAGGTAGCGTTAAGTGGTTCAATGAATCTAAAGGTTTTGGTTTCATTACCCCTGAAGATGGCAGCAAAGATGTTTTCGTTCATTTCTCTGCTATTTCCAGCAACGGTTTCAAGACCCTTGCTGAAGGCCAGCGCGTAGAGTTCGAAATCACCAATGGTGCCAAAGGCCCGTCGGCTGCTAACGTTATCGCTATCTGACTTTAGCCGAATTCTAAAAAACCCGCCGAAGCGGGTTTTTTTTTGCCTGTCATTCGTGAAATGTTTACGCCGGTCTGCGGACCAGCATCATGAACATCAGGATAGCAATCGCGTAGCAGCCAAGAATGGTCAGCCCCATCGACAGGGCGGGCTGGCTGCCAAAGCCGGTCACCGGCACCGCCAGTGCGCCAAGCGCAAACATACAAACCCCGAGCAGAGCAGAAGCGCTGCCTGCGTTTTTCCCCTGACTTTGCATTGCCAGTGATCCGGCATTCGGGCCGATAATTCCTATCACCATCACCGAGAAGAACAGCGGGATCAGCAGCATCACCAGCGGCGCGTTAAAGCTTGCGGCGATGACCAGTGCAACGGAGGCCACAGCGGCGATACCTAAACCGGCTTTCACCAGTGCCAGTTCACCAAAACGACGACTCAGGCGGGTAGATACCTGCGCGGAAATCACCAGTCCGATGCCGTTTATCGCAAAGCACAGGCTGAACATCTGCGGGCTGAGATGGTAAATCTGTTGCAGCACAAACGGCGATGCGCCGATATACGCAAACATTCCCGCCATGATAAAGCCCTGTGTCAGGCATAAACCCATAAACGGGCGGTGTTTCAGCAGGCTGAATACCGAGCCTAACATGCTGAAAATGCCGCCCGGCGAACGGCGTTCGGGGGCTAAGGTTTCATGCAGTTTCAGCGATGAGAAGCTGAACAGTAAGATGGCAATGAACGCCAGTACGCCGAATATTCCCCGCCAGTTCACCCAGTTCAGTAAGGCGCCGCCAAGTACCGGCGCGATAATCGGTGCCAGCCCGTTGACCAGCATCAGCAACGCAAAAAAACGTGTCAGCTCATGTCCGTTATATAAATCCCTCGCGACTGCGCGTGACAACACGGCACCTCCGGCACCGGCGATCCCTTGTAAAAGACGGGCGACGATCAGCTGACTGATATCCTGCGCTACGGCGCACCAGACTGACGCGGCCAGCAATAAAGCCAGTGACCATAATAAAGGTCGCATACGGCCATAGCGGTCGCTCAGCGGGCCAAAGAGTAACTGGCCGAAACCTAGGCCGAGTAAACCGGCGGTCAGACTAAGTTGGGCGCTGGCGGTTGTGGTATTCAGATCGCCTGCCATTTCTGGCAGCGCGGGAAGATATAAATCGGTGCATAAGGGACCCAGTGCGGCGAGGGAGCCTAGCACCAGGGCATAACCGAGGCGTTTTTCTTGCAGATGAGCGCTCATGGTAAAGGTTTATTCCGGTTTGCTGGTGATTAAATCCGTTTCGAAGAGGCTCTGGAAGTAGCGATGGTAGATGGCTTCCAGAAGCTCCGCGTCGGCGTGAATTGTCGTCAGTCGACGAAATGCGGTCCCTTCACAAATCACTGCTAAAGTTTCCACTTTGGCCGTCATTTCAGCTTCTGAAAATTGCGGGAAGGTGGCACTGAGCAGAGACTTTGCTTCGTTGAACAATTGTTTTTCAGAGTCGCGCCAGATCTTTTCCACAACAGGATTGCGGGTGGCTTCTGCGGCTACTTCCAGCATTAATGCGTGGTCAATTTCTGCCTGTTCTTTTTGAACCGCGCACAGTTCTTCTTTATAAGGCGCGCTGAGATTGCCAATCCGGCGGTATGCCAGATTGTGTGCCACCTGCTGCAGATTATGAGCATTGCCGGTCATCAGTCTGATTTTTTTCATCACGATGCGGCGCACAATCTCTTCGATGATGGCGTCTTTATTCGCGAAATAGCGGTAAATTTGTCCCACGCTGAGCAGTGAAGTTTTAGCGATTTCAGCCATGCCGGCACCGTGAAAGCCGTGCTTGCGAAAACACAGGCGTGCTGCGGCAATAATCTGGTCGCGCCGTGCGCTGATGCGCGCGTCTTTACTGCATTGTTGTGGGTGAAGCATGATTTACCTGAGAATTTTGCTGACAGTGACTGTGAACGATCATTCTCAAGTATAGGCAATAAGGAGGAACAGGTAAATATTTGTATTATGAATGGAATGAAAATGACGTTTAGTTTCAGCGCTATTACGCACGACGCTGAAATGCAAACGACGCAAACCTGAGGAATGCGCCGCTTACGGAAAAGGGAGAAGTGATAACTCTACGGGCAAGGCATTGTTGTTCAGGCAAAGTAAGCCTGTAAAAAAGCGACAACAGTCAGAATACAGAGAGCAACAACCAGAAGCTCAGAAGACGTTTTTGGAACAGAAAACATGCCATACCTCGAAAATAAACCAGAGTGAACTGACGCTATTATCAGTACAGAAGATGAAGGAAACATTAAGGCGAGGCGGAAGGATAAGAACCTGTGTCACAAATTTAGGGCAGCGATGCCTTTTGTCATAAAAAAGGCATCGCCGGAAGATAGTATCAGTGCGCGCTGAACCAGCTGACCAGCATGAAGGCCAGTAACGTCATGGCCAGGGAACCGGCAAGATTGAGCGCCATATTAAGAAGGGCGGCACCAAAACGGCCATCCTGTAACATGTATACGACTTCCAGTGAGAAGGTGGAGAAGGTGGTTAAACCGCCGCAAAAACCGGTGGTGATCAGCAGTTTCCACACCGGATCAATATGAGTCAGACGGGTGAAAAGGGCGATACACAGACCAATAATAAAAGCGCCGACCAGATTCACCGTCAGTGTACCCACGGGCAGAACCGGACTCATCCCGTTCATTTTGAGGCTGACATACCAGCGGACCACGCTGCCAATACCACCGCCAATAAAGACTGCAAGTAAGGTGCTAAACATAGTAATGCCTTAAAAAAGCAGATGAATTCAGAAAGGGCCGGGCGCTAAGTTTACCTCGCGTCCTGAGGCTTGTGTAGCCACGATACAGAAACAGTATGTAACCAGGAAAATGCCATGCTAATCAGAGAAGGTGTTGTTTCAGACGCGCAGATTCTGGCGCAATTGCTGGGCGATTTGGATTATCCCAACACGCCGGAAGCCATAGCAGAACGTGTGGTAAAAATGGCGACCAACCCGGACAGTTGTCTGCTGGTTGCTGAAGCAGACGGCAAAGCGGTGGGCTTTATCTCGTTGCACTATATCCCGCAAATCGCCCTGGCCGGAGAATTCTGCCGTATCAGCTATTTATGCGTCAGTGATCAGTGTCGTGGCGGCGGTATCGGCCAGAAATTGCTCGATGAAGCAGAGCGTCTGGCGGCGGAGCGCGGCTGTGACCGTATGGAAGTTCACAGCCATACCCGCCGCGTGCGCGCCCACCAGTTCTATGCGCGGGCGCAGTACGAAGAGTCGCCGAAGTATTTGCTAAAAAAACGGTAAATCATCAGGCACCCATTGCCAGAACCAAAGCATCGGCAATTAAATCAACCTGTTCCGGTTTCACCTGACTGGTACTGATACGGATAAACTGCCCCGGCCCGATGCGGCTGCGCTCGCCGGGCAGAACGGCAATGCCCCGCGCAGCCATTGTGACCAGTGCGAACTGCTCCGATGGCACCGGGATCCACATCGCCAGCCCGTCGCGTTCGGGAATGTTAATCCCGCGTATGCGTAAGGCATCGGACATGGCTTTACGGCGCTGTGCATATACGCTTTTGGCGTGCGAAATACCTTCCTGCGTTTTCGGATCTTTAATCAGCCAGGCCAGTGCTTCCTGTAAAATTCGGCTCGACCAGCCGGCACCAAAGTTACGGAATGATTTGATTTGTTTGATTAAATCTTTCGATCCTGAAATGACGGCCAGCCGCAAATCCGGCCCGTAAGCTTTGGAATAGGAGCGAACATGCACCGTCCGGTCAGGCAGGCGACTGCCCATACTGAGCGGCGGATGACAGGACAATTGCCCGATGCCGTCATCTTCAATAATCAGCGTATTGCTCTGGCTGAGAATTTCCGCCAGCGCAGCATAACGTTCCGCATTGATGGCGTGACCGCAATGTGAGTGCGTACGGGGCTGATAAATAAACGCGGAAGGATTTTTCAGCAGCGCCTGAGCCAGGGATTCCGGCTGCGGGCCGAACTCATCACATTTCACGGCAATGACCTGCGCGCCCAGATTGTCCAGCATATCCAGCAAACGGGTAGCGGTCGGATCTTCGATAGCCACCACGGAACCCTGCATCAGCAAGGTTTGCAACGTCAGGTTCATCCCGTCAAACCCCCCATCCGCAGACATAAAAGCCGGCGCGTCATAAGGCCAGTCCTGTTTAGCCGCTTCAAGCAAAGACGGCGCGATGGCCTCACGCTGATAGCTGTTGAGATTGTCTGCGCCAACGCCGTGTTGCATGGCTTCGAGCAGGTTTGGCAGCAACTCCGGATCCGGCGAAGACAGCGCCAGATCCGCAATGATATGTTCGCCAAAATTGCCGATTTTCTCGAACCGCGCCGGTCTCGGCGAGAGCATGTCCCCGCATACCCAGACGCCGTTACGCCCGCGACCGGCGATCACTTTTTGTCTGCGGAGTTGCCCCCAGGCGGCGGATACCGTGGCCGGACTGACCCCCAGCGCCTGCGCCAGTTCGCGGACGGCGGGCAGGTGCGTTCCGATTTCAATCACGCCGGAGCGGATCATCGCCGCGGTTTCAATTGCAATGCCCCGCATGGAACGATCCTGTAATTGCGTCGCTAACCATTGTGCATCCAGCGTTTTTTCGAGGGGGTTTTCTGCCATTTTCTCGCCTTTTGTTCAGTAACAAAGAATCTATTGTACATATTAATTTATGCCATTAGTATCAAACTTAGCCAGAGGAGGCGATAAAATAATCACATTACGATGAAGATGGTCTCCTTCGTAAAAGAATTTGGTGTGTTTGCCGGAAGGTTTGTAAACGCACAGTTGTTTTTCTGCATATCAACCATGCTGACACTTAAGGGGACAGATGTGACGATTACCATCAGGCTGGCAGTTCGTGACTGGGATTATTTTACGCCGCTGGCGTTGGGCGACCTCAAACCGGAAGGCTTTAATCTTGAAATCGATCGCGTGGGTACGCTGGTCGATAATCTGGGCAGCAGCGATAAATACGATGCGGGCGAAGTCTCTTTCAGCCGCTACGCACAAGGGCGTGCGCGGGGCGAATCCGATTTGCTGGCGATACCGCATTTCCTGATGCGCGGTTTCCGCCAGCGTTGCATCATCACCCGCGAAGACAGCCCGCTGACCGAACTTTCTCAGCTGGCAGGCAAACGTATCGGACTGACCGGCTGGCAGGATTCCGGCAACACCTGGACCCGCACGTTGCTGGCGCTGGAAGGCGTGGGCATTGAAGATGCGAACTGGTATGTCGGTCGTCTGACCGAAGCGCATCCGGTTGTGGATCGTCTGGCAGGTTTTGGTCGTGAAGGCCGTATTGAAGCGGTGCCGGAAGAGCGTCCGATGATGGAGTTGTTGCAGGAAGGCTGGCTGGACGCGATTTTCACGCCCTTCATGCCTGACGGTTTCTTCAAACCTGACTCCGGTTTCCGTCAGTTCCAGCCGGATTTCCGTGCCGCCGAACTGGCCTATTTTAACCGCGTCGGTTATATCCCTGGCATTCACCTGCTGGCGATCAAACCTGCACTGGCCGAGGAACACCCGTGGTTACCGCAGGCACTGAGCGAAATTATCGACCGTTCTTATCAGGTCTGGATGGATAAGCGTGCTAAATATGCCGATACCACACCGTGGTTGCTGGACGATTTACGTCGTACGGTCATCGATTTACCTGCGGACTGGAATGCAAACGGTTACGCGGCCAATGAGAAAATGATCGACGATTTTGCTCATGAATTACATGCGCAGGGGCTGACGGCTAAACGCCTGACGCCGCAGGAGTTGTTCCCGCAATTTGCTAATACTATCTAACCACTTGCCTGAATTCTCAGGCGACAGGGGAGTAAAGATGAAAGTTGCATTAGGTCAGTTTGCCGTTTCCCGTGAATGGGAAGCGAACGTCGAAACCTGCCTTTCGCTGATGGCGAAATCGCTGGAAGCGGGTGCGGATTTGCTGGTATTGCCGGAAGGCATTCTGGCGCGCGACATCACCGATCCGGATCTGGTTTTGAAAGCGGCACAGCCTCTGGATGGCCCGTTTGTCAGCCAGCTGGTCGCCGCCAGCCGGGGCAATCAGATGACCACCATGATGAGCGTGCACACGCCCGCACCGGACGGTCGTGCCTATAACGTGCTGATTTCCATCCGTAATGGCGAAATTATCTCTGAATACCAGAAGCTGCATCTTTATGATGCCTTTTCTTCACAGGAATCGAAAAACGTTACGGCTGGCGATGAAGTGCCGCCGCTGGTCAATGTCGCCGGTTTTAACATCGGCCTGATGACCTGTTATGACGTGCGTTTCCCGGAACTGGCGCGGCGTCTGGTGCTGGATGGCGCAGACGTGCTGGTTCTGCCTGCCGCGTGGGTGAAAGGCCCGCTGAAAGAAATGCATTGGGAAGTGCTTGTCACGGCGCGTGCACTGGAAAACACCACTTATATGGTGGCAGTGGGCGAGTGTGGCGAGCGTAATATCGGCAACAGTATGGTGGTCGATCCGCTGGGTGTGGCCATTGCCCGCGCAGCAGAAGCCCCGGCGCTGGTGTTTGCCGAACTGGATAAAGATCGTCTGGCACATGCCCGCAAGGTGTTACCGGTGCTGGCAAACCGCCGCTTTGGTTTACCGCAATTGCGTCAGGACTGATTTCGCTGCCGGTCCTCAACGGCGGCCACTGATTTCATGCAGTACCGCGCCCTCACCAGGGAATGCGTTTGTTTTATAAATAAAAGGCTAAAGCTGTTTTTAATAGCCATAGAAAAAACCATAGAAAAAGCTTCGAAAAGAAGCATCCGGAATCCCGCCACGGAAGGCACTCACTATAAATACACAACATTCATAAACTCACAGACCGACTTTTTCGACAGAGGAAATAAGAGAATGATGGCAAAAAAATTACGTCAGGCTGCTGTTCTGACTGCTGCATTACTTTCCGTATCTTCCATGAATGCCCTGGCTGCTGAAAATGTGACCATCCCGACGCAGACAATGGATCCGGCGATCCACGCTAAATTACCTGCGGATATTCAAAAGTCAGGCGTGATGACGTCGGTGAACAACGGGTCATTCCCTCCGTATGAAATCGTCACCGGCGCAAACGGTCTGGACGGTGCAAGCGCCGATCTGGCACACGCGCTGGCCGAAGTGTTAGGTGTGAAAATTGAACATGCTTCCGTGAGCGGTTTATCTGGCATCCTCAGCGGTATGGCGGCTGGTCGTTACCAGATGGGCATCGGCCCGATTGGTGATTATCCGGATCGTCAGGCGAAAAATGATTTCATCGATTTTGTGAAAGAATACGTGGTGTTCGGCGTACGCAAAGGTAATCCGGAAAAGATCACTTCTCTCGATGATACCTGCGGTAAACGCATCGCTGTCATGGCGGGCGGGTCTGCTGAACAGGTTATCCGCAAGCAATCGGATGTGTGTGTCAAAGACGGTAAACCGACAGTCACGGTGCAATCTTTCAGCGATCAGCCGACGTCAATTTTGGCTGTGCGCTCAAACCGTTCCGACGCGTTCTTCTCTTCTCAGGCTCCGCTGACCTATTTCGTGGAAAAAGCCAACGGCCAGCTTGAGCTGACCGGCACCGGTAAATCCAACGGATTTGGCGATATCTTCCAGGGCACGGTGGTGGCAAAAGATTCCCCAGTGCGTGATGCGATCCTTGCCGGTTATCAGAAATTGTTCGATAACGGCACCTACGCCATCATCATGAAAAAATGGGGGCTGGAAGGCAATATGATCCCAGCACCGGGCATCAACCTGGCAAAGGCGCAGGCTAAATGACTGATAAAACGTATAGTTCAACGCCGGCAGTCAAGGACGACTATACGCAGGATCCACGACGTAACGTTGAGTTTTCCCATGCACCGCGAAACTACGGTCGCTGGATTGCCTGGATAGTGGTGCTGCTGATTGCCGCGGATGTTCTCTGGGCTGTCTCTCACAATCCCAATTTCGAATGGCATGTGGTGGCGCAGTGGTTTACGGAAGGTACAGTCATCAAAGGCCTGGGCGTCACGCTTGGCCTTACCGTGGTCTCAATGGTGCTCGGTGTTTTCATCGGCCTGATGCTGGCGATTGCCCGATTGTCCGACAGCATGCTGCTGCGAAGATTAGCAGGATTGTACATCTGGTTCTTCCGCGGTACGCCGCTGCTGGTGCAATTGCTGTTCTGGTACAACATGTCGACGCTGTTCCCTCGGGTGGTGCTCGGTATCCCGTTTGGTCCGCAATATTTGAGCTGGAATACCAATGATCTGATCACGCCGCTGACGGCAGCGATTGCCGGTCTGGCGCTGAACGAAGCGGCGTATATGGCCGAAATCATCCGCGCCGGTTTGTTATCGGTGGATAACGGTCAGGCGGAAACTGCGCAGGCGTTCGGCATGAGCCGTGGTCGCGCGCTTCGCCGGATCATCATTCCGCAGGCGATGCGTTCGATTATCCCTCCGACCGGTAATCAGCTGATCAGCATGATTAAAGCGACGTCGCTGGTCAGCGTTATTGCTATGGGCGACCTGCTGTATTCGGTGCAAACCATTTATAACCGCACCTTTGAAGTGGTACCGATGCTGATGGTGGCGGTGATCTGGTATCTGTTTATCACGTCATTACTCAATCTCGGACAGTCGGCGATAGAACGCTATTATTCCCGGGGTACGCGCCGGACGTTGCCTAATGCGAAGCGACGTCAGGGTAATGCGGAAGAAAAAACCGCGCCGATCATTAACTCGCCGGGTCTGGCCCGAAAGGAGGACTTATGAGTCAACTATTATCCGACGCACAGTCATCCGAACCGGCATCACTGGTGACAGCCCGTAACGTACATAAAAGTTACGGTGATAATGAAGTGCTGAAAGGCATTGATCTGGATGTGAAACCCAGCGAAGTGGTGGTGATCCTCGGGCCGTCAGGCTCAGGTAAATCGACATTCCTGCGCTGTATTAATCATCTGGAAGATATCGATCGCGGTTCTATTATGATGGGCGGTGAGCAAATCGGTTATGAGCTGCGCGGCGATCGTTTGCATAAATTGCCTGAACGGGCGATTGCGCGCCAGCGCCGGGATATCGGCATGGTGTTTCAGCAATTCAATCTTTATCCGCATATGACCGTGCTGCAAAACATTATTGAAGCCCCGGTCGGCGTGCATAAAGAAAGCCGTCAGGACGCAGAGAAATATGCCCGTGAGTTGCTGCAAAAGGTCGGACTGAGCGATAAGGCCGATGCGTATCCGCGCCATCTTTCCGGCGGACAACAGCAGCGCGTCGCGATTGCCCGTGCGCTGGCAGTGAAACCTAAACTGATGTTGTTTGATGAACCCACTTCAGCGCTTGACCCTGAACTGGTGGGCGAGGTGCTTGCGACTATGCGCGATCTGGCGCAGCAGGGGCTGACCATGATTGTGGTCACCCATGAAATCGGTTTTGCGAAAGAAGCAGCTGACCGTGTGGTGTTTATGGATCGCGGAGTGGTGGTTGAGCAGGGCGCGGCAGATGAGGTGCTGGTGAATCCTCAGCATCCTCGCACGCAGGCATTCCTGAGCCGCTTCATCTGATAACAGCGGGCAGAACACGGGGAAGCGATATATTTACTCTGCTATCTCAACCCGGTTCCGCCCGTTTTTATTCGCCTCAAACACCACATGGTCGGGCGGGCTAATCGGGCGTGTAAAACGGGTCGAAATCAAAGACGAAGTGGTTTTGCTGTAAATAAAGACAGAATTACTTTATGAGCAGGCTATTCACGCTCATAATAGCTCACTATGGTCATAATGCGCACAGTTCTGGATCCGTTCTGTTACATTTTCGGGTTGTATTAACGTCGCGAATGGCCGTTAATAGCGACAAATTGTCACTGCTGTTTTCCAGCACTCAGTGTAAAGAAGGTATGTATGGAAGGTCTAAGTATTACTAAATTGTTGGTGGTCGGCGTGCTGATCGTTCTGTTGTTCGGTACCAGCAAACTGCGTTCTCTGGGCGGCGACCTGGGTGCAGCACTGCGTGGCTTCAAGAAAGCCATGAATGATGATCCGGCTCCGGCAGCTGCTGAAAAAACAGCAGAAGCTAAACCGGCTGAGCGCGTAGAGCACAAAGACTGAGTCTGACTCAATCACGTTTTCCGGGCATGAAAAAAGGTTGTTCTCACGAACAACCTTTTTTGTTTTCGGCGATAAGAAGTAACAAAATATTAAACGCAGTGCCGGAGCACCACGTCAGACTTTATTTAACTTCTAAGCCTTTGGCTTGCAGATCGGCGTGATAAGAAGAACGCACGAACGGACCGCAGGCTGCATGGGTGAAGCCCATTTCCATCGCCGCTTCTTTCATCTGGTCAAACTCTTCCGGGCTCACGTAACGCTGAACCGGCAAATGGTGACGGCTTGGCTGTAAGTACTGGCCGAGCGTCAGCATGGTCACACCGTGGCGACGCAGGTCGCGCATCACTTCGATGATTTCTTCGTTGGTTTCACCCAGACCGACCATCAGACCAGATTTGGTAGGGATTTCCGGGTGCGCTTCTTTAAAGCGTTGCAGCAGGGTCAGTGACCATTCGTAGTTCGCGCCAGGACGAACCTGACGGTAAACGCGTGGCACGTTTTCCAGATTGTGGTTAAACACATCCGGCGGGCTGGCGTTGAGAATGTCCAGTGCGCGATCCATACGGCCACGGAAATCCGGTACCAGCGTTTCGATTTTGATGGTCGGGTTTTTCGCGCGGATTGCCGTAATACAATCAGCAAAGTGCTGAGCACCGCCGTCGCGCAGATCATCACGGTCAACAGAGGTGATAACCACATAACGCAGACCCATATCCGAGATGGTTTGCGCCAGTTTTTCTGGCTCGTTGGTGTCTGGTGCGGTCGGACGACCATGTGCCACGTCGCAGAACGGGCAGCGACGGGTACAAATAGCGCCCAGGATCATGAAGGTCGCGGTGCCGTGGTTGAAGCATTCGGAAAGGTTAGGACAAGCCGCTTCTTCACAGACAGAATGCAGGCCGTTCTTGCGCAGCGCTGATTTAATGCCCTGAATTTTCGTTGAGTCGGCAGGTAATTTGATTTTCATCCATGCCGGCTTACGTAACATTTCCTGCCGGTCACTGACCACGGTTTTCACCGGGATTAACGCCATCTTGTCTGCATCGCGGTATTTGACGCCGCGTTCCATCTGAATCGGTTTACTCATAATCTCGCAGCTTCCAGGTTTGTCACTCGTTACCCGAGTTTTTTCAGGACATTCAATGAACTGGCTGATTCATCAAAAAAAGTAGAAATAATGCGGAAATTATATCATTGAAGCATCCCTGCGTTCAGCCCTTCGTCATGGCCTGAAGTGCTAAATGCTGCAATTATTTAACCTTAAACAAGAATAATTCTCGAAAAACCAACCCTGTAATGATTCCAGTGGATTGAAAATATTAGCTTTTTCCACAAACACCCCCTGCCGGAGAGAGGGTGTTAATGGTGTGTAAATATTTTTTCGCAGCAGGTTTTATGACGCAGTTTTTGAATCGATGAAAATCATTCCGCTGAAGAGGAATAGTGTTCGATCTGCCACGGCAGATAATCAACCTGCTGATAATCAAGGCGATGGTTAAAGGATTTCACCAGAACAGGCATGACCTGATCGACTGTTAATCCCGGCTTTTCCAGACTGGCCTGAGTCATTTCGAGACCGGCATATCCGCAGGGATTGATCCGGTGGAACGGCTCCAGATCCATATCAATATTCAGCGCCAGACCGTGTAACGAACAGCCTTTGCGAATGCGCAGACCAAGCGAACAAATCTTCTTGCCATCGACATAGACACCCGGCGCGTCGGCACGCGGATAAGCGTCGATAGAGAAATGCGCCAGCGTATCCACCACCGTTTGTTCGATAGCTGTGACCAGCTGACGGACGCCGAGCTTTTTGCGCTTGAGATCCACCATCACGTACATCACCTGCTGACCGGGACCGTGATACGTCACCTGACCGCCGCGATCACTCTGGATAACCGGAATATCGCCGGGCATCAGAACATGTTCAGCTTTGCCTGCCTGACCCTGCGTAAAGACACGCGGATGCTGAACCAGCCAGATCTCGTCAAGCGAGTCAGCGTTACGGTGTTCAGTGAAGTGGTGCATGGCCAGAGAAACGGGCTCATAAGGCTGAAGGCCAAGCTGGCGCAGTACGATACGTTCTTGCGGGTTATGTGGTTGCACGGCAGTTATCGTCAGTCAGGGAAGGGGAGAACGCGCGACAGTGTTGTGGCTCCCGCGCGTATCGGTCAGAAAGGGCTTACAGCACCATGCGGACAATTTCGATATTGCCCAGCTCATCGTACAGGGTCTCTACCTGATCGATGTGGGTGGCAGTGATCGTAATAGAAACGGAGTGATAATTCCCTTTACTGCTCGGTTTTACCTGAGGATTGTAGTCACCAGGCGCATGGCGTTGCACGACTTCCACAACCTGGTCCACCAGCTCGGGTTGTGCCAGGCCCATTACTTTGTAAGTAAAGGGACAAGGGAATTCGAGCAGTTCGTTCAGTTTGGTTTTCATGTGCACTCCAGCGTGTTGTACAGCGTATTAAGTTTTGTCTCTGAAAGTATAACTCCCGCCGTAGCGGGAGCCATAATCTATACCGGTTATATGGGGATTGTTGCAAACTTTTTCAAGCAGCCACTTAACCGAACCAGTGGTGGAACATCAGTTTGATGTAATCCACGATGCGACCAAAGAAGCCGCCTTCTTTCACTTCGTTCATCACCACCAGAGGACGCTCATCAATGGTTTTACCATCAAGCTGGAAGTTGATTGAGCCAACCACCTGATTTTTCTGCAACGGCGCGTGCAGTTCAGGAGTGTTCAGCACGTAGCTGGCTTTCAGATCTTTCATACGTCCACGTGGGATGGTCAGGTATGCATCTTTTTCGACACCCAGCGCCACACGGTCGGTATCGCCAAACCAGACTGGCTCAGAGGCAAACTCTTTCCCGGCTTTCAGCGGAGAAACCGTTTCGAAGAAGCGGAAGCCCCAGGTCAGCAGCTTTTTACTTTCAACTTCACGACCTTTATAGGTGTGACCGCCCATGACGGCAGAGATCAGACGCATCTGGCCTTCAGTTGCAGAAGCCACCAGGTTGTAACCTGCTGAATCTGTGTGACCGGTTTTAATGCCGTCAACATTCAGACTGTTATCCCACAGCAAACCGTTACGGTTCATCTGGCGGATATTGTTGAAGGTGAATTCTTTCTCTTTATAGGTGGCGTATTCTTCCGGCACATCACGGATCAGCGCCTGACCAATCAGCGCCATATCACGGGCGGAGCTGTACTGACCGGCGGCATCAAGACCATGAACGGTACCGAAATGGGTATTTTTCAGACCCAGCGCGTTCACGTAGTTGTTCATGATGGCGACGAAAGCGTCCTGGCTGCCGGCGACATGGTCGGCCATCGCCACACAGGCGTCGTTACCTGATTGCAGGATAATCCCGCGGTTCAGTTCAGAAACCGGCACGCGATCGCCTGGTTTTAAGAACATCAGGGAAGAACCTTTGAACACCGGATTGCCGGTTGCCCAGGCGTCCTGACCGACGGTCACGATATCAGTTGGGGAGATTTTGCCGGCTTTGATGGACTGACCAATCACATAACTGGTCATCATTTTTGTCAGGCTGGCAGGGTCGCGGCGTGCGTCGGCATTCATTTCTGCCAAAACTTTACCGGAGTTGTAGTCGATCAGGACATAGGCTTCAGCATCAATTTGCGGAACGCCAGGGATCATTGTTTTTAAATTAACATCGTCGGCATAGGCGGACGCTGCACTTAAAGTGATTACGGTGCCAAATGCGAGGCTTTTGACTAAACGTGAAGTATTTACAAGTTTCATGATCGGGACAACAACATCCGTGGGAGTAAGTGATAAACGTGCGCCACTATAGCAGAAGAGTCATAAGTCAGACATCTTCGATTACCGGCGCTTACTGATTTTTACTTATAAGACAGAGCCCTTATAAGACAGAGCACTGATAAAAACGGGGCCGCAGCCCCGTATTTCTAAATTACATACTGGCAGTGACGAAAGACTGCTGCTGGGCTTCGCTGGCCAGTCGCTGTTTCAGCTGTTCGGCCTGCTGGCGGGTGCTGAACGGACCAAGCTGCACGCGATAGGTGCTGCCATTGGCCTGTACTTTACCGGGTACAGAGAAACGCTGGCTGAGGCTTTTTTGCCACAGTTGCGCATTCTGAGGATTACTCAGTGCGCCAACCTGCACCATAAATCCCGAGGAAGGAACGGCAGTGGTATGCGCAGGCGCTGCGGAAGCCGCAGTTGCTGCAACCGGCGCGGCACTGGCGACAGCAACCGGTGCTGCCACCGGTTCGCTGCCTTCTAACACCCCCTGACGCAGAGGTGTTGGCGCACTCAGAAATCCGCCGCCGCTGCTGTTACCGGACATCGTGGTCGCTGCTGGCGCAGAGGCTACGGCGGTGTTGTTATCTTCGTCATTGGTTAATGGCGCAGCATTCTGATTACTTAGGGTGCTGTTGCTGATCGGACGCACATCTGAGGTATCGACCGGTTGAGTGCTCAGCGTCGGCGTGCCCATGCTGCTGGCACCTAAACTTGGACGTGACGGCAGGGCGTAAGATTGTTTAGCGACAGTCGTACCAATCGTACCCGGTCCGGACAATGTGCCGTCTTGCGCCACATTGATGAAGTCGATACGGACTTTAGTGCTGTTGGTCAGATTCAGGCGATCTGCGGCCGCCTGTGACAGGTCAATTATTTTGCCCGGCACATAAGGACCACGGTCGTTAACACGCACAACCAGCATACGGCCTGTTGCCATGTTAGTGACGCGAACATAGCTTGGGATCGGCAGTGTCGGGTGCGCGGCGGTCATGGCACTCGGGTCGAATTCTTCACCGATTGCCGTGGTATTGCCGCCATTTTCCTGACCGTACCAGGCAGCCTGACCGACCTGAGAGAAGTTAGACGGGTCTTTGATGATCTTATAGGTTTTACCGTTGACGGTATAATCCTGCATCGTGCCCTGATTATAAGGTTCGTAACGCGGATCAGCCCCGCCGATTTCCACCACAGGGCCGTTATAGGCTTGTTGCGGTGCCGGTTGTTGTTGCTGGGTATCATCAGTGGCGCAACCACTTAACAGCAAACCGATAATGACAGCTCCAAGCCACTCCTTACGCATTGCTCACCTCTATAAATTTTTTGACAACATTTTTCGATGAGTATGTATCGACATGACGATACCAAACCCTGCCATTAGCACGATGAGTGCTGACCCGCCATAGCTGACCAGAGGCAAAGGTACCCCAACTACCGGGACAATACCACTGACCATGCCGATGTTAACAAAGACATAAACGAAGAGAATCAGCATCAGCCCGCCGGACATGACACGCCCGAAAGTTGTTTGCGCATTGGCGGCGATCACCAAACCACGCATGATCAGGCACAGGTACAGCCCCAGCAGCACCAGCACGCCAATCAGGCCCAGTTCTTCGGCCAGTACGGCAAAGATAAAGTCGGTGTGTCGTTCCGGCAAGAATTCCAGCTGTGACTGCGTACCGTGCAGCCAGCCTTTACCGGATAGTCCGCCCGAACCGATAGCAATTTTCGACTGAATAATATGATAGCCGGCTCCCAGCGGATCGCTTTCCGGATCGAGGAGCATCATCACGCGGTCACGCTGATAATCGTGCATCAGGAAGAACCACAAAATCGGGATAAACGCGGCAACCAGAATGGCGGCGACGGCGATCAGTTTCCAGCTCATACCGGAAAGAAACAGCACAAACAGACCTGAGGCGGCAATCAGAATCGAGGTGCCGAGATCGGGCTGCGCGGCCACCAGCAGGGTAGGGATAAAAATCAGCGCCAGTGCGATAGCGGTATTTTTCAGTGACGGCGGACAGACGTCGCGGTTGATAAAGCGCGCGACCATTAACGGCACGGCGATCTTCGCCAGTTCCGACGGCTGGAATTTGATAATCCCCAGATCCAGCCAGCGCTGTGCACCTTTACTGATACTGCCGAACGCATCTACCAGCACTAACAGGAAGACGCAGAAGATATAAAGATAGGGCGCCCAGCTTTCATAAACGCGCGGGGGAATTTGCGCCATGACCAGCATGATCACCAGACCCATCAGGATCTGGCCGATTTTACGTTCCATCATGCCCATATCCTGACCGCTGGCGCTCCACATGACAAACGCACTGTACGTCAGCAGCGCAAGTATGATCAGCAACATCGTCAGGTCGATATGCATTTTCGACCACAATGATCTTTTCTGTTGGTTCTCAGTCATTGACGGTTAATCACCTTCGGTTCCCGGCGGCGCTGGCGCGTCAGCCGGTAATTGTGTCGTATTGTCGCCCAGTAAAATATGGTCGAGTATCTGGCGGGAAATAGTCCCCACTGCCGGACCTGCACCGCCGTTCTCCAGCACCACGGCCACGGCCACAGTCGGTTTATCGTACGGTGCGAAAGAGGTCATCAGCTTATGGTCACGCAGATGCTCAGCGATTTTATGCGCATTATAGATTTCATTGGCTTTCAAACCGTAAACTTGTGCTGTCCCCGATTTGGCCGCTGCTTTGTAAGGCGCATCAGCAAAATATTTGCGCGCAGTCCCGTTTGGTCGGTTAGCTACGCCGTACATCCCGTCTTTGGCAATTTCCCAGTAGCCGGAATGGATATCACCAATTTGCGTGGTTTCCTGTTGCTTATAAGGCACGAGCTGCCCGTCAACTTTGGTACTCAGCAGTAAATGCGGCGTTTTGACATTGCCGTCATTAATCAGCGTGGTCATGGCCTTCATGATTTGGACCGGTGTTGCTGTCCAGTAGCCCTGACCGATACCGACCGGAATGGTGTCGCCCTGATACCACGGTTTTTTGAAGCGTTTAAACTTCCAGTCACGGTTTGGCATATTACCGCTGCGTTCTTCCGATAAATCGATGCCGCTGTAGTGTCCGTAACCAAATTTGCCCATCCACTCGGAAAGGCGGTCGATCCCCATATCATAAGCCACCTGATAGAAGAAGGTATCAGCCGATTCCTCAAGTGCTTTGGTGACATTCAGACGACCATGCCCCCAGTGTTTCCAGTCGCGATAACGCTTGTCTGAGCCCGGCAACTGCCACCAGCCCGGATCGAACAACGACGTGTTTTTAGTGATTACGCCCGAGGTCAGTGCTGAAACCGAAATGTACGGTTTCACGGTCGAGGCCGGCGGGTAAACACCTTGCGTGGTACGGTTAATCAGCGGTTTGTTCGGGTCGTTAAGAAGACCGCTGTAATCCTTGCTGGAGATGCCATCCACAAACAGGTTCGGATCATAACTTGGGTTAGATACCAGCGCGCGGATCGCGCCATCGCGTGGATCGGTCACCACCACGGCGGCGCGGCTGCCGGTCAGCAACACTTCAATGTATTGCTGCAAAGGCAGGTCGATGGTCAGGTAAATATCTTTCCCCGCCTGAGGCGGTTCTTCGTGAAGCTGGCGGATAACGCGGCCGCGGTTATTAACTTCTACCTCTTCGTAGCCGGTTTTACCGTGCAGGGTATCTTCGTAATAACGCTCAATGCCGAGCTTACCAATGTCGTGCGTCGCCGCGTAGTTGGCGAGAATACCGTCTTTATCCAGACGTTCTACGTCGCGGTCGTTAATTTTCGACACGTAGCCGATCACGTGCGTCAGTGCAGAGCCGTAAGGATAATAGCGACGCTGATAGCCTTTGACTTCAACGCCGGGGAAATGAAACTGGTTCACGGAGAAACGCGCGACCTGAACTTCGGTCAGGGCTGTTTTTACCGCTATTGAAGTGAAACGCCGCGAGCGCTGACGTTCTTTCTTGAAGTTTTCGATATCTTCATCGGTGAGATCAACAATCGGTCTGAGGCCTTCGAGCGTGGCCTGCAAATCGTCAACCTTTTCCGGCACCAGTTCCAGCTGATAAATCGTCCGGTTCAGCGCCAGCGGGGTGCCGTTGCGGTCATAGATAATCCCGCGGCTTGGCGCAATCGGCACCAGCTTGATGCGGTTATCGTTGGAACGGGTTTGGTAATCCTGAAACCGGACGATTTGCAGGTTATAGAGATTGAAGGCCAGGACACCGCTAAGTAGCAGAATGCCGATGAACGCCACCAGTGCACGGCGCACAAAGAGGGCTGATTCAGCCGTATAGTCGCGAAAAGGGTTACGATCTATTTTCATCCCACTACTTAATTCATGTTGCTGACATTCACCACCCGTTATTCGCGGTGGTATGGATGATTAGTGGTAATACTCCAGGCACGGTAAAGACTTTCCGCGACCAGAACCCGAACCAGCGGGTGAGGGAGTGTCAACGGAGAGAGCGACCAGCTCTGTTCCGCCGCCGCCTTGCAGGCCGGAGCTAATCCTTCCGGACCGCCGATCAGCAGGCTGACATTACGTCCGTCCTGTTTCCAGCGTTCCAGTTGCTGCGCCAGTTGCGGGGTTTCCCACGGTGTCCCTGGAATATCCAGCGTCACGATGCGATTCCCTTTTCCGACCGCGGCCAGCATCAGCTCGCCTTCTTTCTCAAGAATGCGTTTGATATCCGCGTTCTTCCCGCGCTTCCCTGCCGGAACCTCAGTCAGTTCAAACGGCATGTCTTTAGGAAAGCGGTGCAGATAATCGTTAAAACCGGTTTGTACCCAGTCAGGCATTTTAGTGCCGACGGCGACAAGTTGCAGCTTCACGCATCAGCCCCAGAGTTTCTCAAGCTCATACAACTGACGGCTTTCTTCCTGCATAACATGAACGATCACTTCGCCCAGATCGACAACGACCCAGTCAGCTTCGTTGATGCCTTTCACGCCCATCGCATCGAGACCGACGGCTTTGATTTCTTCAACCAAATGCCCGGCGATGGACATAACATGGCGGCTTGATGTGCCGGTACAAATAATCATGCAGTCAGTGATGCTTGATTTACCTTTAACATCAATGGCAATGATGTCTTGTGCTTTCAGGTCGTCGACTTTATCGACAACAAAATCTTGGAGCGCTTTACCTTGCAAAGGTTCCCCCTGGGGATGTTTGAAACAATTGACACCACAAGACGTTCGCCGGTGCGGCACCGAAGCGACAATCAGTCTCATGATGGATAAACATAGCGGTTATCAGGAAAACAGCCTAAAACGTTTAACAATCAATACATTGTATTGGTGAGTCACGTAGCGTTATCGAGAGCCGAAATTAAGCGGCGCAGTATAGCACGCGTTCGCTACTGGCGGTACAAGCCCTGCGATTCAATATAGTGCTCAACCGCTGCTGGCAGTAAATCTGAGCAATCTAGCCCCGCATGGCGCCGTTCCCGGATTTCTGTCGCTGAAATATCCAGCAGGGGCGTATTGGCCTGATAAATGAATCCGCAGGGTTTCTGTTTCAGCTTTTCAGCATCAGTCACCCGGTGGGCGTCATACCATTTCTGTAATTCTGGCGTATCGAGACGCTCTTTGTATCCCGGACGCGCCATCACCACCAGATGACAGAAATCCAGCAGTGACGCCCAGCGGTGCCATTTATGCAACGTCAGCAATGAATCCTGCCCAATGATAAACGCCAGCGGGCAATCATCGCCATGTTCTTTACGTAACGTTGCAAGTGTCTCGATGGTGTAGGAGGGCGTATCCACCATCAGTTCGCGGGGATCAACAGAAAACAGCGGATCGGCGGCGACGGCAAGCTCAACCATCTGCAGGCGTTGTTGCGCCGTGGCCTCGGGCTGCGGACGATGCGGCGGGACATTATTGGGCAGCAGGATAACCTGATCAAACCCGGCGATATTCGCCAGACTGGCCACCGGTTTCAGATGACCGTAATGGATCGGATCGAACGTGCCGCCAAAAAAGGCCAGCAACGGTGCTGGGCCGGAGGAAGAAGTAAGAGAGGTGTTACGCGGCATAACGGATACCTGACTTCAATACGAACCCAAACCAGCGAAATGGGTGGGTAATGGTTTTCCACATAATAGCATGGAGAGGCTTTCAAGCTCCGACCAGACTGACTGACCGTAATCTTGTTTTAGCGTAATCTCCATTTGAGTCAGTAAACGTACGGCCTGAGAAAGTTGCGCTAGCGATAAGCGTTGCAGCGCCTGTGTCACCAGTGCCCGGCGATTTTGCCAGACTTTTTGCTGATCAAACAATGTGCGGAGTGGCGTGTTATCCATTTTACGTTTCAGATTCAACAGCATCAGAAGTTCACGTTGCACGGTGCGCAGTAAAATAACCGGCTCGCTGTCTTCCTGTTGCAGCTGACGCAAAATGTGCCAGGCACGTTTACTTTTCCCCGCAAGCAGAGCATCCAGCCAGTGATATGGCGTAAAATGCGCAGCATCATTCACGGCTTCTTCCACGCGTGGCAGCGTGAGTTTACCATCCGGATAAAGCAGGGAGAGGCGCTCCAGAGACTGCGCTAACGCCAGAAGGTTGCCTTCATAACAGTAACACAAAAGCTGGTTGGCGGGCTCATCAAGCTCCAGAGATAACTCTTTCGCACGGCGTGAAACCCAGCGCGGCAACTGAGCCTGTTCGGGCGTCTGGCAACTGATGAAAACGCCTTTGTCACTCAGCGCTTTAAACCATGCACTGTTTTCCTGAGCTTTGGTCAGCTTAGTTCCGCGTAACAGCAGCAGGATGTCATCATGCAATAACGTCGTGAGCTTAAGGAGTTGTTCGGCAACCGGCGCTGTCGGACCATTTTCGGGCAGGATAAGCATCAGGGTCTGACGGCTGGCGAAAAGGCTGAGCGCCTGGCAGATGCTGAAGATTGATTCCCATTCAGTATGGTTATCGATGATAAAGGTGTAATGCTCTTCGAAATTAGCCAGCTGCGCCGCTTTGCGGATGCTGTCCTGACTTTCCTGCAGCAACAAAGGATCGTTGCCACATAACACATAACAAGCGCGCAGCCCCTCACGGAGCTGCGCGGCAAGTTGTTCCGGATAAACTCGGATCATTTTACAGACGTGCTGGACGACGTCGTTGGTGGTACCTCTTTGGTATCCTCAGACGACTTGCTGCCAGCGGATGTACTGGTAGAAATGACTTCTACCTCACGTCCGCCGACATCTTCAGCTTTATGCAGTTCAGACGCATGAACGGTCAGCAACTTACGGATCAGTTGCTGTGCAGCCTGCTGACGCATTTCATCGATAATGATGTCCTGCTCGTTATCTTTTGCCAGCGCCGTTAACGGGTTGTCAAAGAACGAACGGAACACTTTCACGTGGATTGGATAAATATCTTTACCCGGCATCAGTACGGTTGCACTCAGATTCATTTCCATCTGGTACTCAGCGGTTTTACCGTCCTGGAAGATCGACGCGGTACTTTGACCTACTGACTCTGCACCCACGCGCAGCGAAGGAATATCCTTACGCTGCTGTTTGGTTGGATCATCAACAATGGTCACATTGCTAAGACGCAGCTGAGTCCTGATATTACGAGTCATCGGACCATACGGATCCCCACTGTCTAAAACGATTGTTTGCAGTTCGTCGGGAACGTTGGTTTTTCCACGTAAATGGAATCCGCAACCTGCTGTCACCATAACTGCGGCGGTCAGCAGCAGTGTCACTAAGGGATGTCGCACAGATCCTCCTTGACTCAACCTACAACCAGGTTAAGAAGTTTGCCCGGGACGTAGATTACTTTGCGAACCGTAACCCCATCCAGATATTTTGCGACCAAATGCTCTTCTGCCGCACGCTCGCGCACTTGCTGCTCGGTAGCATCAGCGGCTACGGTGATTTTAGCACGCACTTTACCGTTCACCTGTACCACGACCAGCTTAGAGTCTTCAACCATTGCCTTTTCGTCAGCCTGTGGCCACGGCGCGGTATCGACATCGCCTTCACCTTTCAGTGACTGCCAGAGGGTGAAGCAAACGTGTGGAGTGAACGGATAAAGCATACGCACAACCGCCAGCAACGATTCCTGCAGCAACGCACGATCCTGTTCGGTCTCTTGCGGCGCACGCCCCAGCTTGTTCATCAGCTCCATCACGGCTGCAATAGCGGTGTTGAAGGTCTGACGACGGCCAATATCATCGGTCACTTTAGCGATCGTTTTGTGCAGGTCGCGACGCAGATCTTTTTGCGCTTCGTTCAGAGAAGCTGCGTCCAGATCAACGGTAGCGCCTTTTGCAGTGTGCTCGAAGGCCAGTTTCCAGACGCGTTTCAGGAAGCGGTTTGCCCCTTCAACGCCTGATTCCTGCCATTCCAGCGTCATTTCAGCCGGTGAAGCGAACATCATAAACAGACGCACAGTATCGGCGCCGTATTTATCTACCATGACCTGCGGGTCGATGCCGTTGTTTTTAGACTTGGACATCTTGCTCATGCCGGCATAAACCAGCTCGCGGCCCTGCGGATCAGTGGCTTTAGTAATGCGGCCTTTTTCGTCACGCTCAACCGTGGCATCTGTCGGAGAAACCCAGATACGTTCGCCGTTGCTGCCGGTGTGGTAGAAGGCGTCAGCCAGAACCATACCCTGACACAGCAGACGTTTTGCCGGTTCGTCAGAATCAACCAGACCTGCGTCACGCATCAGTTTGTGGAAGAAGCGGAAATACATCAGGTGCATGATGGCGTGTTCGATACCACCGACATACTGATCAACCGGCAGCCAGTAGTTGGCAGCAGCCGGATCCAGCATACCTTCGTCATATTGCGGGCAGGTGTAACGCGCGTAATACCAGGAAGATTCCATGAAGGTATCGAAGGTGTCGGTTTCACGCAGACCCGGGATACCGTTCACGGTGGTTTTCGCCCACTCAGGATCGGCTTTGATCGGGCTGGTGATGCCATCCATTACGACGTCTTCCGGCAGAATAACCGGCAGTTGATCTTCTGGTGTAGGAATAACGGTACCGTCTTCCAACGTGATCATCGGGATTGGTGCACCCCAGTAACGCTGACGGGAAACACCCCAGTCGCGCAGGCGGTAATTGACTTTGCGCTGACCTACGCCCTGAGCAACCAGTTTGTCGGCAATGGCATTAAAGCCGTCTTCGTGGCTCAGACCGTCAAATTCGCCTGAATTGAACAGCGTGCCTTTCTCTGTCATCGCTTCTGCGCTGACGTCAGGCTGGCTGCCATCAAGATTCAGGATAACCGGTTTAATTTGCAGGTCATATTTAGTGGCGAATTCCCAGTCACGCTGGTCGTGACCTGGAACGGCCATCACGGCGCCGGTGCCGTATTCCATCAGAACGAAGTTAGCGACCCAGATTGGCAGCTTTTCACCAGACAGCGGGTGAATAGCAAACAGACCGGTTGCCATGCCTTTTTTCTCCATTGTTGCCATTTCTGCTTCGGCAACTTTGGTATTGCGGCATTCATCGATGAAATCGGTCAGGGCAGGATTGTTTTGTGCACCCTGTTGCGCCAGCGGATGACCCGCAGCCACGGCGACATAAGTCGCGCCCATGAAGGTGTCCGGACGGGTGGTGTAAACCGTCACTTTTTCGTCGCTGTCTGCCACGTCAAAAGTGATTTCCACGCCTTCGGAACGGCCAATCCAGTTGCGCTGCATGGTCTTAACCTGCTCTGGCCAGCTTTCCAGCGTGTCCAGATCGTTAAGCAGCTGATCGGCGTAATCGGTGATTTTGATAAACCACTGAGGGATTTCTTTGCGTTCTACTTTGGTATCACAACGCCAGCAGCAGCCATCGATAACCTGTTCGTTCGCCAGAACAGTCAGGTCATGCGGGCACCAGTTCACCGCGGAGGTCTTCTTATAAACCATGCCTTTTTCATAGAGCTTGGTGAAGAACCATTGTTCCCAGCGATAATAATCCGGTTTGCAGGTCGCCACTTCGCGATCCCAGTCATAGCCGAAGCCCAGCAATTTAAGCTGGTTCTTCATGTATTCGATGTTTTCGTACGTCCACGGAGCAGGCGCAGTGTTGTTTTTCACCGCAGCACCTTCAGCAGGCAGGCCGAAAGCATCCCAGCCGATTGGCTGCAGAACGTTTTTGCCGAGCATACGCTGATAACGGGAAATCACGTCACCGATGGTGTAGTTGCGCACGTGTCCCATATGGAGACGACCCGACGGGTAAGGCAACATGGAGAGGCAGTAGTATTTCTCCTTGCCAGGCTGTTCGGTAACTTTGAAGGTTTGCTTCTCTTGCCAGTGAAGCTGAACGTGTGACTCGATGTCTTCTGGACGGTATTGCTCTTGCATGGCGGCCGGTGGTCCTGTGAGTGAAAACAGCTACGCCTGTAGCTCAAAAAGTTTTAATCAAAAGATCCGCATAGCATAGCTGATAAGCGGATGGTGCAACAACACCCAGCGAAGGCTAAAGGGGATTTCTGTCCGCTATTGGCGCAATATTCATAATCTGCGAGCCGGCACGACATAATCTGCGCAACGGATCAGGGATTTACGGCTAAAATAAAGTCAATGCGCTTTCGTCGGGCAAATGATCACGTCAGTTCAAGGAGAAGAAATTATGAGCAATATTACGCAATCTTACCGCCAGCTGGTGGCTTCACTCACTGAACGGTTAAAAAATGGGGAACGTGATATCAGCGCGCTGGTGCAGGATGCCCGTATTGAGCTGCAAAACGAAGGCAAACTGTCTGAAATCCAGATTGAACAGCTAACGTCAGCGGTAAGACGCGACCTGCATGAGTTTGCGCGCAGTTATTCTGAAAATCAGCAGGCAGTAGCAGAAGCTGAAGATGACGGCACGGACAGCGTATTTATGCGGGTGATTAAAGAAAGCCTGTGGAAAGAGCTGGCGGATATGACCGACAAAACCCAGCTGGAATGGAAAGAAGTGTTTAAAGATGTCAGCCATCACGGGATTTATCACAGTGGGGAAGTGGTCGGGCTGGGGAATCTGGTCTGTGAAAACTGTCATTTCAATTTAGCGGTGTATACGCCGGAAATTCTGAGCAAATGTCCTAAGTGCGGCCATACAGAGTTTACGCGCCGTCCGTTTGAGCCTTGATTATCAATAATCAGCCCCGCAAATGCGGGGCTGATTTGTTCCTGTTGCTGGAACTAGTCTGATCAGTGCAGGATTTTCGCTAGGAAGTCCCGCGCACGGTCTGATTCCGGATTATTGAAGAAATCGTCTTTATTACGATCTTCCACAATTTTACCTTCATCCATGAAAATCACGCGGTTAGCCACTTTACGGGCGAAGCCCATTTCGTGCGTGACCACCATCATCGTCATGCCTTCGTTTGCCAGTTCAACCATCACGTCCAGCACTTCGTTGATCATTTCCGGATCAAGCGCAGAAGTCGGTTCGTCAAACAACATGGCGATAGGATCCATACATAACGCACGGGCAATCGCCACACGCTGCTGCTGACCACCGGAAAGCTGACCCGGAAACTTATTGGCATGTGCGGATAAACCGACGCGATCCAGTAATTTCAGGCCTTTGTCTTTTGCTGCGGCTTTATCGCGTTTCAGGACCTTGACCTGTGCCAGCGTCAGGTTATCGATGATAGAAAGGTGCGGGAACAATTCAAAATGCTGGAACACCATGCCCACTTTGGCACGCAGTTGCGCCAGATTGGTTTTCTTATCATTCACTGGCGTGCCGTTAACCAGGATTTGGCCTTTCTGAACCGGCTCCAGACCGTTAACGGTTTTGATCAGCGTCGATTTACCTGAGCCGGAAGGCCCGCAAACCACCACAACTTCACCTTTTTTAACTTCGGTGCTGCAATCGGTAAGCACCTGAAAGTGCCCGTACCATTTAGAAACATTCTTCAGTGAAATCATGAAACGGTCCTTTTCTTCAAATAACGCACCAGCAAGGAAGCACAAAGGCTGATAACAAAGTAAATAAGTCCTGCAAACAGCACCATCTCAACCAGCGTACCGTCGCGGTCGCCAATGTTGGATGCACTGCGGAAGAAGTCCGCGAGGCCCAGAACGTACACCAGCGAAGTATCCTGGAATAATACGATCGCCTGTGTCAGCAGCAGCGGCACCATGGCGCGGAAAGCCTGCGGCAATATAACCAGCTTCATCGACTGCCACTGCGTCATACCCAGCGCCAGTGCGGCAGAAGACTGGCCGCGGGCGATACTGATAATGCCTGCGCGGATGATCTCGGAATAGTAGGCCGCTTCAAACAGCGCAAATGCCACCATCGCTGAAATCAGGCGGATATCAGTTTTCGGTGACAGCCCGAGCACTTTCTGTAAAAAGCCCGGCACAATCAGATAGAACCACAACAACACCATTACCAGCGGAACGGCACGGAACAGATTGACGTAGGCAGAAGCAAACCAGCTGATCGGTTTAAACGTCGATAAACGCATCACCGCCAGCAACGTGCCCCACAAAATACCGACCACAATCGCCAGTGACGTAATCTTCAGCGTAATGACCATGCCTTGCCACAGATAGGGCAGACCGGGACCAATAGAACTCCAGTCAAATTCATGCATGCTTATTTACCTCCCATGTTGCCCGGCAGGCGGACTTTCCGTTCTACAAAGTGCATCAGCAGCATGATGACGGCATTAATCAGAACATAAGCCAGGGTAATCGCAGTGAAAGACTCATACGCATGCGCGGAGTAATCCAGCAATTTACCGGCCTGTGCCGCCATATCGACCAGACCAATCGTCGAGGCGATGGCGGAGTTTTTAACAAGGTTGACCATCTCAGAAGTCATCGGCGGCACAATCACGCGATAAGCATTCGGCAAAAGCACATAACGGTAGGTTTGTGGCAGGGTCAGACCCATCGCCAGTCCCGCGTTGCGTTGCCCGCTTGGCAGTGACTGAATCGCAGCACGCACCTGCTCGCACACGCGGGCAGCGGTGAACAAACCGAGACAAATCACAGATGAGGTGAAGAATTGCACGTCCGGCGCCAGTTCAGATTTAAACCACATGCCGATATTTTCAGGCAGTAATTCAGGGACCACCAGATACCAGATGAAGAACTGAACGATCAATGGGACGTTACGGAATAACTCAACGTAACACGTACCAATGCCTGAGAGGACGCGATTGGGGACGGTACGTAAGATACCGAACAGAGAACCGACGAAGAAGGCGATGATCCATGCGCAAATTGACAGTGCGACAGTGACCTGAAATCCATTCCAAATCCAGCCCAGATAAGTGGTATTGCCGAAGGGCGCTTGTTGCAGAAAAATGCCCCAGTTCCAATCTATTGACATAAAAACTCCGTAACACGGGTAATGAATTACCCTCTGAGTGATGACGTAATTCCGCCTAAAGTGAATGGGAAGAAACGCGGGGTGGGGAACGACCACCCCGCATCTTTATCATCACAGGCTGGTGGGCCAGCCTTATATTTTAGTCACTTTTCACTCTTCTCTTGGTTATACCTGTCTGTCTGGTATTTCTTACAGCGCTTTATCGTTTGGCGCTTTGAACAGAGCTTTCATGTCGTCAGACAGTTCAAAGTTCATGTTCAGGTTTTTCGGAGGAATTGGTTTTTTGAACCAGGTTTCAAACCATTTAGTGGCTTCACCGGAGGTCTGCGCTTTCACGATGGTGTCATCAACCAGTTTTTTGAACTCCGCATCGTCTTTACGCATCATGCAGCCATAAGCTTCTTTGGACTGCGGGGTGCCGATGATTTCCCAGTTATCAGGTTTTTTGGCTTTAGCACGTTCACCGGCCAGCAGGGCATCGTCCATCATAAAGGCAACAGCACGGCCAGTTTCCAGCGTACGGAAGGAGTCACCGTGGTCTTTCGCGCTGATGATGCGCAGATCCAGTTTCTTCTCTTCGTTAAGCTTGTTGAGCAGCACTTCTGAGGTAGTACCGGAAGTCACCACTACAGTTTTGCCTTTCAGATCAGCAAAATCTTTAATGTCGGAGCCTTTTTTCACCAGCAGGCGGGTACCAATCACGAAGATGGTGTCAGAGAACGCGGCCTGTTGCTGACGTTCCAGATTGTTGGTGGTTGAACCGCACTCAAAATCGTAGGTCCCATTTTGCAACAGCGGGATACGGTTCTGGGAAGTGATCGGCATCATCTTGACTTGCAGGTTTGGCAGGTCGAGTTTTTTCTTCACGGCATCGACGATAGCGTCAGAGTAGTCCTGTGAATAACCCACGACTTTTTGTTCGTTATTGTAATAAGAGAAGGGCACTGAGGATTCGCGGTGACCCACAACGATAACGCCGTTGTCTTTAATTTTTTTCAGGGTACCGGTCAGTTCTTCTGCGTGAGCAAAGCTGCTTACGGTAACGCTTGCCAACAGTACTGATAATGCCAATTTGCGCAATTGCATGTCCAACTCCTTGCTGTCATTAGGGATCCAAACTCAGGGATCAGAAAGTACTAATGCCTCGTCATATGAAGCTAGAAAATAGCTGAATGTGAATATTATGAAACCATATTGTTTCTTTTTTGAGACGAGACGCGCACCAATTCGAAGCAATCAAATAGCTGTGCACTGAAAAAGTGCATGAGGATCAGCCTGTTTGTATCAAAATGATGCATCCCGTCGCAAAAAATCACTAAACAGATATCTTTCAATCAGATGTAGCAAGACTCGTGCCAGATAGCCCGATTTAACTTCATTAGCCGTCATTCCTGCAGCGCTAAATGCGGTAGTCTCAAAAATCGGCAGCAGGTAAAAGGGAGCGGGAAGAGCGGGGCAGAACAGGGTGCGACATAAAAGAACAGGCACCCGGAGGTGCCTGTTTTCACTGCGAAATGCGTTTACTTAGGATTTACGACGGCCAAGCCACAAGGCGGCGCCCGCCATCACTACTGTTGCGAACCATACCGGCCACCAGCCCACCCGGGCATACGGTGTCATACCGGTTGTCGGTGTGACTTTCACGTTCAGCACCTGACGGGTGAATTGCGGGATTTCGTGTGTCACATCGCCCTGCGCATTCACCACGGCGGTAATGCCGTTGTTGGTGCTGCGCAGTAACGGGCGACCCAGTTCGAGCGAACGCATACGTGCCATCTGGAAATGCTGCCACGGGCCGATGGAATGTCCGAACCAGGCATCATTGGAAATCGTCAGCAGGAAGTTAGTGTCCGGTTGCAGGTTATCACGCACCTGTTCACCGAAGACCACTTCATAACATATTGCCGTGGTCAGATTCAGGCCGCTGACCACCAGCGGTTTTTGCACGTAATCACCACTGGTCAGTCCTGACATCGGCAAATCAAAGAACGGTGCCAGAGGGCGAAGAATGGCTTCAAGCGGCACGAATTCACCGAACGGCACCAGATGATGCTTGTTGAAACGATTTTCGTCGGGATAGCGATACGGCTTTTCCCCGCCGAGCACGATGGCGCTGTTATACACCTTCATGCCTTCTTCGTTACGGCGCGCATCGATAATGCCGGTGATGAGTTGGGTGCCGTGTGAGCGATAGATATTATCTACCATGCTCAGGAAACCTTGCTGATCGGATTCAATGTCTGAAATCGCCGATTCCGGCCAGATGATCATGCTGGATTTGCCCACGTACGGACGGCTGAGATCCAGATAGGTCTGCAATGCACTTTCCAGCGCCTTTGGATCCCACTTCATCGACTGCGGAATATTGCCCTGAACCAGTGCCACATCGACCGTTTTATCGGTCTGTTCCTGATACCAGTGGATATAACGCAACGGCCACGGCAGCAGCAACATAGCAACAGCAATGAGCCCCGGCGTGATGCGACGCTGATGTACCGCATACACAATCAGGCCGCTCAGCGAAGTGAGCAAAATCGTGATGCCATCGACGCCAGTGATGGGGGCAAGGCCTTTAAGCGGGCCATCGATTTGGCTGTAACCAAACTGTAGCCACGGGAAACCGGTCAGTACCCAGCCGCGCAGAAATTCAGTCATCTGCCACAGGGCGGGCGCGCCAAGAGCCAGTTTCCACCAGGTGGTTTTTGGCCACAGTTTGCTGAACAATCCGGCAAACAGCATGGTGTACAGCGACAAATAGGCTGCCAGCAACACGACGAGGAAAAGGTTAATCGCTTCCGGCATGCCGCCAAAGGTGGCGATACTGACATACACCCAGTTTACGCCGCTGCCAAACAGTCCCATCCCCCAGAAGAAGCCGATCAACGCGGCCTGACCCGGACGGCGATCGAGCGTTAATGCCAGCAGACCGCACAGCGAAATAATCGCCGCAGGCCAGAAGTCATAAGGGGAAAATGACAGCGTGCCACAGGCACCGAAAAAGAGCGCCAGCAGGGCGCGAACCCGCTGGCGTTGATATAAAGAGGCAATTGCCATGGAGAATTATTCTTCCAGTATCGGTTGCGGCGCGTCGTCCGGTATTTTTACGTGAACCTGAATGATACGGCGGCTATCGGCCATCGCAACCTTGAACAGGTAACCGTCAATTTCAATGCTTTCGCCACGCGCCGGTAAATGGCCAAATGACTGCATCACCAGACCACCAATGGTATCGACTTCGTCGTCACTGTAGTGGGTCTGGAACACTTCATTGAAATCTTCAATCGGCGCCAGGGCGCGGACGGTATACGTATGACGGCTGAGCTGGCGAATATCCAGATCTTCCGCTTCGTCGTACTCATCATCGATTTCGCCGACGATCAGTTCGAGAATATCTTCGATGGTGACCAGGCCGGAAACGCCGCCGAATTCATCCACGACAATCGCCATGTGGTAACGCTGGGAGCGGAATTCTTTCAGCATGCGGTCTACGCGTTTGCTTTCAGGAACAACGACCGCGGTTCTCAGCACTTTATCGATGCTGAAGGGTTCAGACTCTGTGCGCATAAACGGCAACAGGTCTTTGGCCATCAGGATGCCTTCAATGTGATCCTTATCTTCGCTGATCACCGGGAAGCGTGAGTGTGCGGATTCGATGATGACATCGAGGCACTCTTCCAGCGGCTGATTGCGTTTTAGCGTGATCATCTGAGAACGGGGGATCATGATGTCCCGCACGCGCTGCTCGGCGATATCCATCACGCCTTCCAGCATGTCCCGGGTATCGGGGTCGATCAGATCGTTTTGTTCTGAATCACGGATCAGCTCAACCAGATCGCCACGGTTTTTAGGTTCACCGTGAAAAAGCTGGCTAAGGATAAGGGAAAAGAAGCCCTTCTTGGGACTGGGGCTGTCACTATTTTGTGAATGGTCATCGCTCATGGCGTTTGGTTTTTTTTACTCGTAGTTAGTGAAAATTATGCGAAACGCCTGCGGATGATAAACCTTCACCGGGCAGGCGCTGCGCGAGTTTACTGATAAATCAGTGGTCTTCTTTCTCTGAAATGTACGGATCTGGATAACCCAAACCCTGCATGATTTCAGTTTCAATCGATTCCATTTCTTCGGCTTCTTCGTCAACGATATGGTCATAGCCCAGCAAATGCAAACTGCCGTGAATCACCATATGCGCCCAGTGGGCCAGAAGTTCTTTATCCTGCTCTTTCGCTTCTTTTTCAACGACCTGACGACAAATAATCAGGTCGCCAAGAAGTGGCATCTCCATACCCGGAGGTGCTTCGAACGGGAAGGATAACACGTTGGTCGGTTTATCCATGCCACGATACGTCATATTCAGTTCATGACTTTCGGGGATATCGACCAGACGGATGGTCACTTCCGATTCTTCCTGAAATTGTGGAAGAACAGCTTCGAGCCATTTTTGAAAGTCATTTTCAGACGGTAAACCTGCGGGTTCTTCGCAGGCAATTTGTAAATCGAGAATTACCGTATTCATTGACCGGCCTGTTGTGTTGAGCTGTTCTGGTGTTCATGTTTACGCTCTGCGGCAATCGCATCGCGGCGTTTTTGGTCTTCTTCTTCCCAGGCTTCGTACGCGACAACAATGCGCGCCACCACCGGATGACGGACGACGTCCTCACTGTGGAAGAAGTTGAAGCTGAGTTCTTCAACGGAAGACAGCACTTCAATGGCATGACGAAGCCCTGATTTCTGATGACGCGGCAAGTCGATTTGCGTGACGTCACCGGTGATCACCGCTTTGGAGTTAAAACCAATACGGGTCAGGAACATCTTCATCTGTTCGATAGAGGTGTTCTGGCTTTCATCGAGAATAATAAAGGCGTCGTTCAGCGTACGGCCACGCATGTAAGCCAGCGGGGCGACTTCAATGACGTTGCGCTCAATCAGTTTTTCCACTTTTTCAAAGCCGAGCATTTCGAATAATGCGTCATACAGCGGGCGCAGGTACGGGTCGACTTTCTGGCTGAGATCGCCCGGCAGGAAGCCCAGCTTTTCACCGGCTTCAACAGCAGGGCGGGTCAGCAGAATACGGCGTACTTCCTGACGCTCCAGCGCATCCACCGCAGCAGCCACGGCCAGATAGGTTTTACCCGTACCCGCAGGACCAATCCCGAAGGTGATATCGTGGTCGAGGATATTAGCGATGTATTGCGCCTGATTTGGCGTGCGCGGCTTCACCATCCCGCGTTTGGTTTTGATAATGACCGCTTTGCCGAAATCCGGCACGCTTTCTGCGGTTTGTTCCAGCACCCGGCTTTCTTTGATCGCCAGATGGATTTTTTCAGGGTCGATATCCTGGATTTCACCACGCAGCGGCGCAGTGTCTACGTATAAATCACGCAGGATGTCGGCGGCTGCCGCAACAGGCAGACTCTTTCCGACCAATTTAAACGCGTTATCACGACGGTTGATTTCAACGCCCAACCGGCGCTCCAGTTGTTTGATATTGTCATCAAACGGCCCGCACAGGCTCAGCAAACGCTGGTTGTCTTCGGGCTCCAGTAAAATCTCTTGTGTTACAACGTTCAAACGAATCCTTTGGGTCACTTCGGACCAGTTTACCCTTCATTCTGAAGCTACAGAGTGTGTTGGCTGCATTCACTCGACTTTATGCAACTCGAATTATTACGGGTACGTTTTATGAAACACCCGGCTGATTACTGCTTTCAGCCGTCAACCATACCTGACTTAATAATACATGCCCTTGGCAAAATATGCTGCGCCGTGGCAGCAGTTGCAGGGACCTTCATCCGGATATGCGGCCTTTGCTGGAAAATTAAACCCTTGTGATGAAGGTATTAGCGAAAATTTCAAAAGAAACAGGACGCCGGAGCGCCCTGTCGATATCGGGTCATACATCATTACTATGGTTCAGGGTTGATACATTCCAACGCCCAATTCATTTTCTTTACGGGTACGTTCGATGACCGATTGCGGAGATTCATGCAGGCGCAGCGCCATCTGTTCTTCGGTGCGGACAACCACACCGCGCAGTGAGTTGGCATACACATCGACAATTTCGACATCCACGAACTTACCGATCATATCCGGCGTGCCTTCGAAGTTGACCACGCGGTTACATTCGGTACGCCCGGTCAGCTCCATAATGTCCTTGCGGGACGTGCCTTCCACCAGAATGCGCTGAACGGTGCCCAGCGTGGCGCGGCTGAAACGCATGACCTGCTGAGTGATTCTGTCCTGTAACAGCGCCAGACGCTGTTTCTTCTCGTCCATGCTCACATCATCCACCATGTCCGCCGCCGGTGTGCCAGGGCGCGGAGAGTAGATGAAGCTGAAACTGACGTCGTAATTGACCTGTGCGATCAAATCCATTGTGCGTTCAAAATCTTCATTGGTTTCGCCAGGGAAGCCAATGATGAAATCTGAACTGAAATGAATATCAGGACGCGCAGCGCGTAACTTACGGATCGTCGATTTGTATTCCAGCACCGTATGAGGGCGTTTCATCATGGTCAGAATGCGGTCGGAACCGCTCTGAATCGGCAGATGCAGGAAGCTCACCACTTCCGGCGTGTCTTTGTAGACATCAATAATGTCATCGGTAAATTCGACCGGATGACTGGTGGTGAAACGGATACGGTCGATGCCGTCAATGGCCGCCACCAGACGCAGCAGCTCAGCGAAGGTGCAGATGCCGCCGTCAAAAGAATCGCCGCGATACGCATTGACGTTCTGGCCCAGCAGATTGACTTCACGTACGCCTTGCGCGGCCAGCTGGGCGACTTCGAACAGCACGTCATCGCACGGGCGGCTGACTTCTTCGCCGCGGGTATAAGGCACCACGCAGAAGCTGCAATATTTGTTGCAGCCTTCCATGATGGAAACGAAAGCGGTCGGGCCGTCGGCGCGCGGTTCCGGCAGCCGGTCAAATTTTTCGATTTCAGGGAAACTGATATCGACGACAGGACTTTTAGTGCCACGCACATGGTTCACCATTTCTGGCAAGCGGTGCAGGGTTTGCGGGCCGAAGACGATATCAACACAAGGCGCGCGTTTACGCAGCATTTCGCCTTCCTGCGAGGCTACACAGCCACCGACGCCGATAATGATATCCGGATTTTTCTTCTTCAGTAATTTCCAGTGTCCGAGCAGGCTGAAGACTTTCTCCTGCGCTTTTTCCCTGATTGAGCAGGTGTTCAGCAGCAGAATGTCTGCTTCTTCAGCGTTATCCGTCAGCTGGTAACCATGGGTGCTGTCGAGAAGGTCAGCCATCTTAGATGAATCATATTCATTCATCTGGCAGCCCCAGGTTTTTATGTGCAGTTTTTTAGTCATCAGCGTGTCAGTACTCAATACGGGGAACGTGAGATCGGCAATGCCGCAGTGCAAAGCATAGTTCAGGGGCGCTATTGTAAACCCTCACTCCGGTGCTGACCAGTGCAGGAAAGCAGCTTAGGCCCTGATGCTGACACAAAAATCCGGTACACTTCGCATAATGAACTGAACAGAAAGCCGGAATAAAATGAATAATTCTGAGAAGACATTTGATGCAGTAATTGTCGGCGGCGGCATGGTCGGCGCAGCTGCGGCGTTGGGGCTGGCAAAACAAGGTCTGCAAGTCGCACTGATAGAGAATGAAGCGCCCGCCGGATTTGATCCGTCGGCACCGGCTGATTTGCGTATTTCCGCCATTGGCTGTGCATCCGCCCGCTTTTTACAGAAACTGGGCGCATGGGAATCCGTTGAGAAAATGCGCTCAGTACCGTACCGCCGCCTGGAAACCTGGGAAGTGGACGGTTCTGAGGTGAAATTTGACGCGCAATCCCTAGGATTACCGGAGCTTGGATTCATGGTCGAAAACCGTGTATTGCAGCTTGCGTTGTGGCAGCAGTTCGACGCACTCACCAATCTGACGCGTTTTTGTCCGGCAAAGTTACGCCATCTTTTGCAGCACGATGATAAAACCTGGTCGCTTCAGCTGACCACGGGGGATTTGTTGCGTACGAAACTGGTGATTGCCGCCGACGGGGCGAACTCACTGGTACGCCAGCTGGCGGGCATTGGCGTGGATGGCTGGGAATACCGCCAGCACTGCATGCTGATTAACGTTGAAACTGAAACGCCGGATCAGGACGTCACCTGGCAGCAATTTTTCCCTTCCGGCCCGCGGGCGTTTCTGCCTCTGTTCGGCAATCAGGCCTCGCTGGTCTGGTATGACAGTCCGCAGCGTATCCGTTATCTGAAAACGCTGAATATGCAGCAGCTCACAACAGAAGTGATGCAGGCGTTCCCTGCACGACTGGGCACGGTCAAAGCGTTATCCGCAGGGGCGTTTCCACTGGTTCGCCGTCATGCTCAGCGTTACGTGTTACCGGGGCTGGCGCTGGTGGGTGACGCGGCGCATACCATTAATCCGCTGGCAGGGCAGGGCGTGAATCTGGGATATCGTGACGTGGAAGCATTGCTCTCAGTGCTGGAGAAAGCGCGGGATCATGATGAGGCGTGGAGCAGTGAAAAAGTGTTGTTACGCTATCAGCGTCAGCGTCGTCTGGATAATTTGCTGATGCAAAGCGGCATGGATTTGTTCTATACCGCCTTCAGCAACGATCTGCCACCGGTGAAAGCGTTGCGTAATCTGGCGTTAATGACCGCACAGCGTGCCGGCGCACTGAAAACCAAAGCACTGAAATATGCTTTAGGGATTTAATCAGCTCAGGGCAAACCGGAGAAATACTGGTTTGCCTTTCTTTTTTGCTGACTAAAAGACAAATAGCAAAAAGCCCGCACGAGGCGGGCTTTCTTAATGTGGCTGGGGTGCCAGGATTCGAACCTGGGTATGCTGGTATCAGAAACCAGAGCCTTACCGCTTGGCGACACCCCAATTTTATTTCTCACTACCTTTTGAGCAGTGTACTGCAAGTAAAATGGTGGCTACGACGGGATTTGAACCTGTGACCCCATCATTATGAGTGATGTGCTCTAACCAGCTGAGCTACGTAGCCAAATTTTACTGACTTACTTCAAAACTTCAAGCACTAATTTAACTAACTTAATAATAAATTTCAAGTGCTTACCAATTATACAGAAAGAAGTATGGCTGGGGTACCTGGATTCGAACCAGGGTATGCTGGTATCAAAAACCAGTGCCTTACCGCTTGGCGATACCCCAACAGTACAACTTCTTCAAATTGGATTTTCCTCACAAACACATCAGTAACGCAATGTGAAAGATAAGAAAATGGCTGGGGTACCAGGATTCGAACCTGGGAATGCTGGTATCAAAAACCAGTGCCTTACCGCTTGGCGATACCCCAACTGTGCTACCGATGTCTGGAAATGGTGCGGGAGGCGAGACTTGAACTCGCACACCTTGCGGCGCTAGAACCTAAATCTAGTGCGTCTACCAATTTCGCCACTCCCGCAAAAAAGATGGTGGCTACGACGGGATTCGAACCTGTGACCCCATCATTATGAGTGATGTGCTCTAACCAACTGAGCTACGTAGCCATCTTTTTTCGCGCTACCTTCATCGGCGTTGCGGGGCGCATTATGCGTATATGACCGTTTTGCGTCAACACCTTTTTTGGAGAAAAAGCCCTGATGGCGTCCATTTGTCTGGCTTATAACCACTCTGGTGATTAATTGGACAAAAGACATTATTTTTAGTGGCTTTACCCACAAAAAAACGGGCCATAACAGGCCCGTTTGTTACAAGGAGATTTACCAGGGAAGAGATTATTTGTAGGCGGACTGGTGCACGCCAACAGCACGCCCGGATGGATCGTCCATGTTTTTGAACGCTTCATCCCACTCAATCGCTTTCGCAGAAGAACAGGCCACAGAAGGGCCGCCAGGCACGCATTCCGCCGCGCTTGGGACCGGGAACAATTCTTCAAAAATCGTGCGGTACAGGTAGCCTTCTTTGGACGTCGGCGTGTTGTACGGGAAACGGAAATGCGCAGTTTCGAGCTGTTGATCGGTGATCTGCTGAGAGGCCACTTCTTTTAAAGTATCGATCCAGCTATAACCTACGCCATCAGAGAATTGTTCTTTCTGACGCCATGCCACGCTGTGTGGCAGATATGACTCGAAACATTCACGCAGGATATGTTTTTCCATCTTGCCGTTGCCGCACATCTTGTCTTTAGGGTTGATACGCATCGCAACGTCGAGGAATTTTTTGTCCAGGAACGGTACGCGGGCTTCCACACCCCAGGCTGACATGGCTTTGTTGGCACGCGCACAGTCATACATGTGCAGGGCCAGCAATTTACGCACGGTTTCTTCGTGGAATTCTTTGGCGTTTGGCGCTTTATGGAAATACAGGTAGCCGCCCAACACTTCGTCTGCGCCTTCGCCAGATAACACCATTTTGATGCCCATCGCTTTGATTTTACGCGACATCAGATACATCGGCGTTGATGCACGGATAGTCGTCACGTCGTACGTTTCGATGTGATAGATAACATCACGGATAGCATCCAGACCTTCCTGCACGGTGAAATGAATTTCGTGGTGCACGGTACCTAAATGGTTAGCGACTTCCTGAGCTGCGCGCAGATCCGGAGAACCTTCCAGACCGACCGCAAAGGAATGCAGTTGCGGCCACCAGGCTTCGCTCTGATCTTTATCTTCGATACGACGACCGGCAAATTTCTTGGTGATCGCGGAAATCACGGAGGAATCCAGACCACCTGACAGCAGCACGCCGTATGGCACGTCAGACATCAGATGGCTTTTCACTGCTTCTTCCAGCGCATCTTTCAGCGCCGCAGCGTCAGTGACGTTGTCTTTGACGTTTTCGAAGTCAAACCAGTCACGTTGGTAATATTCGCGAATTTCACCGTCCTGGCTCCACAGATAGCTGCCTGCCGGGAATTCTTTGATGGTGCGGCAAACCGGCACCAGCGCTTTCATTTCAGAAGCGACATACATGTTGCCGTGTTCGTCGTAACCCATATACAGCGGAATGATGCCCAGATGGTCACGGCCAATCAGGTACGCGTCTTTTTCTGTGTCATACAGAATAAAGGCGAACATGCCTTGCAGTTCATCGAGGAAAGCAGGGCCTTTCTCCTGATACAGCGCCAGAATAACTTCGCAGTCAGATGCGGTCTGGAATTCATATTTATCGCCCAGTTCTGCGCGCAGAGCCTGGTGGTTGTAGATTTCGCCGTTAACAGCCAGAACGTGAGTGTGTGCTGCGTTGTACAGAGGCTGTGCGCCGTTGTTCACGTCAACGATGGACAGACGCTCGTGCGACAGAATCGCTTTATCGCTGGCAAACACGCCGGACCAGTCTGGTCCGCGGTGACGCATCAGGCGCGACAGTTCCAGCGCTTTTTTGCGCAGCTCGACGGAGTCAGTTTTGATATCGAGCACACCGAAAATTGAACACATATTGCTTTCTCCCTAACGACGTTTCTCTGGCTGTCATTTTTACGTTTATGAATGAGGATCAACGTTGCCGTTCTTGCAGTTTTAACCGGCGGTTGTTGCGTTGCTGACTATGAAAATGCGTCAAAACCCCCATGTTGTGCAAGTGGTTTAACGCTCTTCTGATAAATAGTTGGTAGAGGGAGGGTGATCTTTAACGAATCATCATTTTTATGGCGTTTTCTTTAGCGAATTCTTAATTTAATTGCCAAAAATTGAGGAGGATTCAAAAAAATAGAAAAGTGGATAAAAATCAGGCGGCAAGACGAAAAAAAACGAGCCGGGAGTCAAATCCGGGCTCGTTTTCATAGACTTATCAGTGGCCGTTAAATTACGTCAATATCGGCAACGGAAGGATAAATCCAGGTCGGGCGGAATGGCATTCCCTCAATATCATTGAGCGTGGAAACGCCGGACAGCACCAGAATGGTTTCCAGACCGGCCTGGAAGCCCGCCAGTATGTCGGTGCGCAGATTGTCACCCACAATGACCGTCTCTTCGGAATGCGCCTGCATTTTATTCAGCGCCGAGCGGATGATCCACGGGCTTGGCTTGCCGACGTAAAACGGCTGGCGTCCGGTGATTTTTTCGATAGGTGCGCATAACGCGCCACAGGCCGGGACAAAACCGTGTCCGTGATTATCCGGATTGGTCGCGATAAAGCGTGCGCCGTTAGCCACGAAATACGCGGCTTTATGGATCATATCCCAGTTGTAAGAACGGGTTTCGCCAACAATCACGAAATCAGGATTGATATCGGTAATGGTGAAACCAGCTTTATACAGTTCATGAATCAATGCGCCTTCGCCGACGACATAGGCTTTTTTGCCTTCCTGGCGTTTCAGGAAATCGGCGGTCGCCATCGCGGAGGTGAAAAATGCACTTTCAGGCACTTCAAGACCGGCTGCGCTGAAGCGGTTAGCCAGATCCTGCGCTGTCTGGGAAGGGTAGTTAGTGAGGATAACTAACGGCATTCCCTGTTCCTGAATTCGCGCGAGAAAACGGTCGGCGCCGGGTACTGCGGTATTGTCGTGCAACAGCACGCCATCAATGTCACAAATTACGTTCTTTATTGTCATGATTTCCAAACCCACATTTTCAGTCCCATTCCTGGCAGCCTGATACTATAGCACGTCTCAATTTTCCATCAGACGCTGCAACAGAACGCCATTCAGCATCGCCCGTTTGACCAGCGCAAAAGCGCCAATCGCAGACTGATGATTCAGGGCTGACGTCACTACGGGTAAATTGCGGCGGAAATCCTTCAGAACCTGCGCATTAATACAGTTCTGAATCGCAGGAAGCAGTACTTTGTCGGCCTCCGTGATTTCACCGGCAATCACCACTTTTTGCGGATTAAACAGGTTAATGGCAATCGAAACGCCTTTACCCAACTGGCGCCCCACATGCTCAATGACTTCGGTGGCTAGCGCATCGTGGCGATTGGCGGCCTTACAAATGGCGGAAATCGAACAGTCTTCCAGGCTCAGTTTGCTGGCATAGCCTTGCGTAAGCAGGTGGCGCACACGATTTTCGATGGCGGCGTTGGCCGCAACGGTTTCCAGACAACCGAAATTACCGCAATGACAGCGTTCGCCCAGCGGATCAATTTGGATATGCCCGATTTCCCCCACATTGCCGTTGCTGCCCAGGAAAATCTGCCCGTTAACGATGATCCCGGCACCTGTACCACGGTGTAAACGAACCAAAATCGAGTCCTGACAGTCGCGGGTCGCACCGAAATAGTGCTCAGCCAGCGCCAGACTGCGGATATCGTGGCCAACAAAACTGGTGACTTTAAATTTTGCCTCCAGCGCATCCACTAATTTCCACGCACCGACGCTGATATGCGGCATGTAGCGCACAATTCCTTTATTAGGATCGACCAGCCCCGGAAGGATGACAGAAATGGCAATCAGTTCGCGGATTTTACGCTGATTCAGCTCGATGAACTGGGCAATAGCCTCGAACAGCGCGTTCTCCAGCGTTTCCTGAGTGCGCTCGGGCAGGGCGTAATATTGTTCAGCCAGCGATTTGGCACTGAGATCGTAGAGGGTAATCGTTGCATCGTGGCGGCCAAGGCGCACCGCAATAGCGTGGAAAGGGCGGGTTTCAGTAATGATGGAAATTGCGCGGCGGCCTCCCGTGGAAGCCTGCTGATCCACTTCTTTGATCAGCCCGCGCTCAAGCAATTGCCGGGTAATTTTGGTGACACTGGCGGGTGCCAGCTGGCTCATGTCGGCAATCTGAATGCGCGAGATGGGCCCTTGCTGGTCAATCAGGCGGTAAACGGCTGCGCCGTTTAACTGCTTAACCAGATCAACGTTGCCGATTTGTGCCTGCTGTCCGCCAGTTGTCATCAATGCTGTTATCCGCTCAATTAAACTTCGTCACCATTAACGATAGTTTTTGTGATTTTAAAATCATGAGTGAACGCGGTGAGGTTGGCGACTTTACCTGCTTCGATGCTGCCAAGCTGATCTTCAAGACCAATGGCGCGAGCCGGATAAAGCGATGCCATACGCAGCGTTTCATCCAGAGCTATTCCGACATGTTCGACGCTGTTTTGCACCGCTTCGATCATCGTCAGCGCAGAGCCGCTCAGCGTACCGTTTTCGTCCACACAGAGTCCGTCACGGTAGTATATTGTTTTACCGGCAAAAATGAACTCATCAATATTCGCACCCGCTGGCGCGGTGGCATCAGTGACCAGCACCAGCTTCTCGCCTTTGAGCTTTTTCGCGTTACGGATATTGGCCCAGTCCACATGCAAACCATCTGCAATCACACCGGTATACACTTCAGGCGTATCGAAGATTGCACCAATAAGGCCAGGCTGACGACCGGTAATGGCGGGCATTGCATTATAAAGGTGCGTCGCAAAGCTGATACCTGCCGCAAAACCGGCACGGGCTTCAGCATACGTTGAATTTGAATGGCCTGCGGAAATCACGATCCCTGCATCACGCAACTGGCGGATATATTTCGCATCAACCTGTTCCGGTGCGAGCGTCAGTTGGGTAATTACATCAGCATTCGCGCACAGGAAATCAATCATGGCGCTGTCTGGCAGGCGGATAAAGGCTGGATTATGCGTGCCTTTTTTTGCCGGGCTGAGGTATGGCCCTTCCAGATGCAGACCCAAAGCCTGGTTCGGATACTTTTCCAGATACGTGCGCATCACGCTGATACCGTGTTTCATGTAGTCGTCGCTACAAGTGATCAGCGTCGGTAAGAAACTGGTACAGCCGGATTTTTCATTGGCTTTCTGCATGATTTCTAACGTTTCTACTGAAATGGCTTCCAGAGAATCGTTGAACTGCACGCCGCCACAACCATTAAGTTGCAGATCGATAAATCCGGGGGCAAGAATGGCGCCGTCCAGACTGCGGGTTTCCACATTCGCCGGCAATTCACTCACCGGGCAGACACGTTCGATTTTGCCATCGGCAATCACTACCGCGTGGTTATCCAGAACGTCATGACCGGTATAGACCCGGCAGTTCACTAATGCGTACATCATGCCCCCATTCCCCTAAATCCTTTGAGCCGCAGCAGCGTTGGCTACCTTCACTCACTCCGGTCACTTACTTGAGTAAGCTCCCGGAGACTCGTTCCGTTGCCGCCTTGCTGCAACTCCAATGCTTTCGGGGACTCAGTTAATTAAAGGTTCTTCATATTTTCCGCTTCTAACTCGCGGAAATATTTAACAGTTTTGACTTTCAGTTCCATGGTGGAAGGTTCATCACACACCATAACGGCTTTTGCGTGTAATTGCAGGCAACTGATGGTCCACATGTGGTTGATATTACCTTCAACAGCGGCTTCCAGCGCCTGCGCTTTCGCGTGACCAGTAACCAGAATCATCACTTCTTCCGCATCCAGCAGCGTACCCACGCCAACGGTCAGGGCGAATTTTGGCACCTGAGACACATCGTTGTCGAAGAAACGGGAGTTCGCGATACGGGTTTCATGGGTCAGGGTTTTGATACGCGTACGTGAAGCCAGGGATGAAGCCGGTTCGTTGAACGCGATATGACCGTCGTTACCCACGCCACCCATGAACAGGTTAATTTTGCCGTAAGACTTAATTTTCGCTTCGTACTGGCGACATTCTTCGTCGACGTCGGGTGCATTACCATTCAGCAAGTTGATATTTTCGCGTGGAATATCAACGTGATCAAAGAAGTTTTTATACATGAAGGTATGGTAGCTCTCAGGGTGTTCCTGCGGCAGACCCACATATTCATCCATGTTAAAGGTGACGACGTTCTTGAAGCTAACCTGGCCTGCTTTATGCATGGCGATTAAATGTTTGTAAGCTTCGAGAGGGGTACCACCAGTAGGCAGGCCCAGAACGAAAGGACGGTCGGCGGTAGGTTTGAAAGCGTTAATACGTTCAACGATATGACGTGCAGCCCATTTGCCAACTTCAGTGGTGGTGTTTAAAGGAATAAGTCTCATCACGTACCTCTAGTTTCAGAATATTGAATATACTGTTGATATCCTTTGTCCTTGACGCTGCAGGGGCGTTGGCTGCTCTCGCTCACCCGAATCACTTACCTGTGTAAGCTCATCGGGATCCACTCGATTGCCGCCTTCCTGCAACGTCAATGACTGCGGATATACGTAGTCAAAGTAAAAACTAAGTTCGTCAGTTCAAAGGCGGTCTTGTTAAGCGTAAACCACCGCGGCGGTTTATGACTGGCACAATGCCGTCTAGATTTTTTTAATGATAAAATAAGTTTTGTGTGTTGACCAGTCTGATGGCATGTTATGACCTCTTTTTGGTGACATTTCTCACAAAAAGAGAGGTTTTAATTTGCGATACGAAATAATCTTTTTACACTCGCAGTGCTGTTAGTTATAAGTGCAGTTGGTTAAATCGGAACGGTAAATGTAAAGGTAGTAACCATACTAATTAAACTACTTAGGTGATTCGCCTGACGGCGGATAGGGGGAAATGTGAATATTCTTGGATTCTTTCAGCGTTTAGGCAGAGCGCTACAGCTGCCGATAGCCGTACTGCCGGTCGCTGCTTTACTGCTGCGTTTCGGTCAGCCTGATCTTCTTAATATGCCTTTCATCGCGCAAGCCGGTGGCGGGATTTTCGATAACCTCGCATTAATTTTTGCTATTGGTGTGGCATCCAGCTGGTCTAAAGACAATGCGGGTGCAGCAGCATTAGCCGGTGGTATTGGTTACTTCATCCTGACTAAAGCGATGATCACCATCAACCCTGCGGTAAACATGGGCGTGCTGGCCGGTATTATCACCGGTCTGGTGGGCGGTATGGTTTACAACCGCTGGTCTGATATCAAACTGCCTGACTTCCTGAGCTTCTTCGGTGGGAAACGCTTCGTTCCTATCGCAACCGGCTTCTTCTGTCTGATTCTGGCCGCTATCTTCGGTTACGTCTGGCCTCCGGTGCAGGATGCAATCCGTGCGGGCGGGGAGTGGATCGTAGGTGCTGGCGCATTCGGTGCAGGTATCTTTGGTTTCGTTAACCGTTTGCTGATCCCAACCGGTCTGCATCAGGTTCTGAACACCATCGCATGGTTCCAGATTGGTGACTTCACTAACGCTGCAGGTACTATATTCCACGGTGACATCAACCGCTTCTACGCGGGTGACGGCACTGCAGGGATGTTCATGTCCGGCTTCTTCCCAATCATGATGTTCGGTCTGCCAGGCGCAGCCTGTGCCATGTACTTCGCTGCACCGAAAGAGCGTCGTCCGTTAGTAGGCGGTATGCTGGTGTCCGTCGCGGTGACTGCATTCCTGACCGGTGTGACCGAGCCATTAGAATTCCTGTTCATGTTCCTTGCTCCGTTGCTGTACTTAGTGCACGCCATCCTGACCGGGATCAGCCTGTACATCGCAACCGCTCTGGGCATTCACGCAGGCTTCTCCTTCTCTGCAGGCGCCATCGACTATGCATTGATGTACAACCTGCCAGCAGCAAGTAAAAACGTCTGGATGTTGCTGGTGATGGGTGTGATCTTCTTCATCATCTACTTCGTTCTGTTCAGCGTTATCATCCGTATGTTCAACCTGAAAACGCCAGGTCGTGAAGACGACGTTGATCATATCGGTGAGCCTGAAGCAAACAGCAACACTGAAGAAGGTCTGAATCAGCTGGCTGTGAGCTACATCGGTGCTCTGGGTGGTTCTGATAACTTCAAAGGTATTGATGCCTGTATTACCCGTCTGCGTCTGAACGTGAAAGATGCCGGCACCGTTGATGACGCCGCATGTAAACGTCTGGGCGCATCAGGTATTGTTCGTCTGAACAAACAAAGTATTCAGGTTATCGTCGGCGCTAAAGCAGAATCTCTGGCAGATGCCATGAAGAAAGTGATGGCGCGTGGCCCGATTGCTGCCGGTGTCGTTACGCCAGTGGCTGCGGTTAAAGCAGCGCCGCAGGCTGTGCCAAACAGCGTCAAAACCGTCGTAGAGACGCTGGTTTCGCCGGTTACCGGTGACATCGTTGCGCTGGATCAGGTGCCTGATGAAGCATTTGCCAGCAAAGCGGTCGGTGATGGCGTCGCTATTCGTCCGACAGACAAAATCGTCGTTTCTCCTGCGGCCGGTACTGTGGTGAAAATCTTCAATACCAACCATGCGTTTTGCCTGGAAACCACTTCCGGCGCTGAAATCGTGGTGCATATGGGGATTGATACGGTTGCACTGAACGGTCAGGGCTTCACCCGCCTGGTTGAAGAAGGTGCAACGGTCGTCGCTGGTCAGCCTGTACTGGAACTGGATCTGGATTATCTGAACGCCAATGCGCGCTCAATGATAAGCCCGGTTGTGGTCAGCAACATCGACGATTACACCGGTGTGATTTCTCTGGCCAGCGGCTCAGTGGTTGCCGGTCAGACCAAACTGTTCGAGATCCAGAGTAAGTAACTCTGTTGATTGATTCACAGTAGAAAGCCCTGTCGCGGGAAGAGAGTAATCTCTTCCCGCGTTTTTATTGCTTCTAAGCAGAAGTCATGCAGATAACCACGATTTTATGCAACTAACGGTTGTTTCCTTACGTGGCTTGTTGGAACATAAGCGGTTATCCGTAGAGTCAAATGTCGCGTAGAGGAATTGCACAATGAGTGAGGCAGAAGCCCGCCCAACAAATTTTATCCGTCAGATTATTGATGAAGATCTGGCGACCGGGAAACACAATACCGTTCATACCCGTTTCCCGCCTGAGCCTAATGGCTATCTGCATATTGGTCATGCGAAATCTATCTGCCTGAATTTTGGCATCGCGCAAGACTATCAGGGGCAGTGCAACCTGCGTTTTGACGATACCAACCCGGCAAAAGAAGATATTGAATTCGTTGAGTCCATCAAACACGACGTGCAATGGTTAGGTTTCGACTGGAGTGGTGATATTCACTATTCTTCAGACTATTTTGATCAGCTGCACGCCTATGCGCTGGAACTGATCAATAAAGGTCTGGCGTATGTTGATGAACTGTCTCCTGATCAGATCCGCGAATACCGTGGTTCCCTGACCTCGCCGGGTAAAAACAGCCCGTATCGCGATCGCAGCGTAGAAGAGAACATCGCGCTGTTCGAAAAAATGCGTAACGGCGAATTTGCTGAAGGCGCTGCGTGTCTGCGTGCAAAAATCGATATGGCTTCGCCATTCTTCGTGATGCGTGATCCGGTAATTTACCGTATCAAATTTGCAGAACACCATCAGACCGGCAACAAATGGTGCATCTACCCGATGTACGATTTCACCCACTGCATTTCCGATGCGCTGGAAGGGATCACCCATTCACTGTGTACGCTGGAATTCCAGGACAACCGTCGTCTGTACGACTGGGTGCTGGATAACATCAGCATTCCATGCCATCCGCGTCAGTACGAGTTCTCCCGTCTGAATCTCGAATACTCCATCATGTCCAAGCGTAAGCTGAACCTGCTGGTGACGGATAAAATCGTTGAAGGCTGGGATGACCCGCGTATGCCGACCGTTTCCGGTCTGCGTCGCCGTGGCTACACTGCCGCGTCTATCCGTGAATTCTGCCGTCGTATCGGCGTGACAAAACAAGATAACAACGTCGAAATGATGGCGCTGGAATCCTGTATTCGTGACGATCTGAACGAAAACGCACCGCGCGCCATGGCGGTTATCAATCCGGTTAAAGTGATCATCGAGAACTTTACCGGTGATGACGTGCAGATGGTGAAAATGCCGAATCATCCGAGCAAGCCGGAAATGGGTACCCGCGAAGTGCCGTTCACGCGCGAAATTTACATCGATCAGGCTGATTTCCGCGAAGAAGCGAACAAACAGTACAAGCGTCTGGTGCTGGGCAAAGAAGTTCGTCTGCGCAATGCGTATGTGATCAAAGCGGAACGCATTGAGAAAGACGCAGAAGGCAATATCACCACCATCTTCTGTTCTTACGATATCGAAACGCTGAGCAAAGATCCCGCTGATGGCCGCAAGGTGAAAGGTGTGATCCACTGGGTTTCTGCGACAGAAGGTAAACCGGCGGAATTCCGTCTGTATGACCGTCTGTTCATCGTGGCGAATCCTGGCCAGGCAGAAGACTTCCTGACCACGATCAACCCGGAATCGCTGGTGATTGCTCACGGTTTTGTTGAGCCTTCTCTGGTGGCTGCTCAGGCTGAAATCAGCCTGCAGTTCGAGCGTGAAGGTTACTTCTGCGCCGACAGCCGCTACTCAAGCGCTGACAATCTGGTGTTCAACCGTACCGTTGGTCTGCGTGATACCTGGGAAAGCAAACCCGTCGTGTAATTGCCTCTGAATGGCTTGTTTGAACGACTGATGAAACGCAGCTCCGGCTGCGTTTTTTTTATGTCTGCTATTTCTGTCTGCTAGTAATGACAGGTGCATGGTGATTTTGTTTTTCATCGCGAATTAATGTATTTTTGATGTTTACTTTTAAACCCTGTTTTTTGTGTGCTGAAACGTTTAAATGAAAGCTTAAAATTTACAATTTACTGATTCTATTATTTATTTTTATCAACTCTCTGCCTGACCCTTTCTTAAAGCTTTTTGTTACACTTTTTCATCTTTATGTGCACTTAGTCATACTTCGGCGATCAAGGAGTAATTACTCATTGATAATTCGCGTCGCGAAAAATACTCTTGATCATGAATTAACCGGTTACGCCTTTGGCGGCCGCTTTTAATACCCGTTTGGGTTTTGTTGGTATTTTTTAGTCAAAGATGAGGAATTTCTATGCACAAGCACCTTAACAGGGGCAGGGGATCGGCTTACCTGAAACCTGCACTATATTCTCTTGCCGGCACCTTATTGGGTGGCGGAATGATGTTTTCTGAAGATGCCAAAGCGGCAGGTTTTATTGATGATTCGACGCTGACCGGCGGTGTGTATTACTGGCAGCGTGAGCGTGACCGCAAGGACATGGATCCGGCGAGCGACAACTACAAAGACTACACAACCAACCTTTCGCATTCTACCGCAAACCTGAATCTCGATTTTTCTTCCGGCTATGCCTGGGACATGTTTGGTATTGATATCGCAGCCTTTACGGCGATTGAAATGGCCGAAAGCAGCGAAAGCGGACATCCCAACGAAATCGCTTTCTCCAACAGCAACCGTGCCTACGACGAAGATTACTCCGGCGATAAAAGTGGGGTCAGCCTGTACAAAGCCGCCGGTAAATTTAAATACGGCGGATTCTGGGGACATGCCGGCTACATCCAGCCAACGGGCCAGACACTGATTGCGCCGCACTGGAGCTTCATGCCGGGAACTTACCGCGGCGCGGAAGCGGGCTACAAGCATGACTTCGGTGATCCGGGAGAGTTGAGTTTCTCCTACATGTGGGCGGACGAATATAAATCTCCGTGGCATCTGGAAATGGATGATTTCCGCCAGAACGATAAGAAAACGGGCGTTTCGTACATCCACTCTCTTGGAGCGAAATACGACTTCAAAAACGACTTTGTGCTGGAAGGCGCTTTTGGTCAGGCTGAAAGTTACGTCGATCAGTATTTTGCCAAAGCGTCTTACAAAATCGATCTGATGGGCAATCCGCTGACCACCAGCTACCAGTTCTACGGTGCGGAAGATCGCATCAGCAATAAGAACGATCCGAACAGCTTGTATGACGGGATGGCCTGGTTGCAGGCGCTGACTTTCGGTTACACCACCGGTCAGTTTAACTGGCGGCTGGAAGGTACGATGGTCAAAGCGGAAGGTAATCAGGGCTACTTCCTGCAACGTATGACCCCGACGTATTCCTCCTCCAACGGTCGTCTTGACGTGTGGTGGGATAACCGTTCGGACTTCAACGCCAACGGCGAGAAAGCGGTGTACGCCGGCGTACTTTACGATCTGGCGAAATGGGATCTGCCGGGCTTTGCCGTCGGGGGTTCTTACGTTTACGCGTGGGACGCCAAACCGAGTACCAATGCCGCTTATGACCAGAGCCAGCGTCTGAAAGAGACCGCCTGGAGCCTGGATGCGCTTTACACCATTCAGGAAGGCCGCGCTAAGGGGACATTGTTCAAACTGCATTACACCCAGTACGACAACCACTCGGATATTCCGAGCTGGGGCGGGGGTTACGGCAACATATTCCAGGATGAAAAAGACGTGAAATTCATCGTTATTGCTCCATTCACTATTTTCTGAGGTCGTTATGTCGATGAATAAATTACTGATGATGGCGGTATCTGTTGTTCTGCTGGCAGGCTGTGCGCCAACGGCCGATCAGGCTCAGATTTCGCAAACGCGTGAAGACTACCGCGCGTGTATTAATTCTTCAGAAGGTAATCCGGACAAACTGGCGACTTGTCAGGTGTTGCTGAACAAGCTGAAACAGGAAAAAGAACACCAAAAATTTGCGGAACAGGAAACAGTACGCGTGCTGGATTACCAGCGCTGTCTGACGGCGCGCAAAACCGGTGATGGTCAGGCATATGCGGCGGATTGCGGTAAAATCTGGCAGGAAATCACATCCAATAACGCGCCTGTAATGGCGAATTAATAGCAGATTTTTGTAAAAGCCTTAGCTGGCAAAATCATCATTATCAAAAGCGAAACCCCGGCTTGCCGGGGTTTTTTACGTCGGTAAGCGGCGTCTGTGTTCGGGGTGAAACGCAGACATAAAAAAACCGCTTTCCAGCGGTTAGTTTATTTAGAGTATTTGCGACAATCGAAGCTGTGCAAATTAATGCGCAGGTTTGTCATTGTGCAAAGATTCATCTTCACGGCAGTCGCCTGCTTCACAGTGACCGTACAGGTACAGACTGTGGTTGGTCAGTTTAATGCCATGTTTTTTAGCAATCTCACGCTGACGACCTTCAATATATTCGTCACGGAATTCAATCACACGACCGCAATCCAGGCAGATCAGGTGATCGTGGTGATGTTGCTGAGTCAGTTCGAATACGGACTTGCCGCCTTCGAAGTTATGACGGGTGACGATACCAGCATCATCAAACTGGTTCAGAACACGGTAAACCGTGGCCAGACCAATTTCTTCGCCCATATCAATCAGTTGCTTGTACAGATCTTCCGCACTAACGTGATGACCTTCCGGCGCTTGCAGCACTTCCAGGATTTTGAGGCGCGGAAGCGTGACTTTTAAGCCGGCTTTCTTCAGTGCGGTGTTGTTGTCAGTCATGCGGATTCAGTCCTGTTACTATGTGCTAATCAAGTTGAGGCATGCAGCCTGTGGCATCGGCGGCACAAAATTGTTCGTTTACTGTTCTTCGTTTAAGGGAAGTGTGCCCATTCTCGTAAACGACAGCCTGTTAATAAAGATCACAAATTGCCTGTCACATTAATAATGCAACGACTTGATCGATAGAAAAAACAGATGAACTCAGTGTACCTTGATACGACCAAAAGTTACAATTTTGTAGCGGTTAAATTGTTAATTTCAGTAATAGTTTGGCCCTTCAATTGTAGAATAAATCCTCAGGGCCAACAGGGTTTTAGCCGATAATTTCTGAAAGGCTGAGTTCTTCTGTGATCTGTTTCACCCACGCATCAACACGTTCAGCGGTCAGTTCCGGCTGACGGTCTTCGTCAATTGCCAGTCCGATGAAGTGCTTATCATCTGCCAGGCCTTTGGATGCTTCAAAGTGGTAACCTTCAGTTGGCCAGTGTCCGACAATCACTGCGCCGCGTGGCTCAATGATATCGCGCACGGTACCCAGTGCATCGCAGAAATACTCGGCATAGTCTTCCTGATCGCCGCAGCCAAACAGGGCAACCAGCTTACCTTCGAAATCTATCTCTTCGAGCGACGGGAAAAAGTCATCCCAGTCACACTGCGCTTCACCGTAATACCAGGTTGGAATTCCGATCAGCAAAATATCGAATTTTTCCAGATCCTCTTTGCTGCTCTTCGCAATGTCATGCACCTCAGCCACATCTTTACCCAATTGTTTCTGGATCATTTTAGCGATGTTTTCGGTGTTACCTGTATCGGATCCAAAGAAGATACCTACAACGGCCATAAGATTATCTAACCTCTTGTTCTAAATGAAGTGCCCTGCATTGCAGGCAATAATAGCGAAGATGATACCAAACTCGCGAGGCGGAGAATATGCTTCTGCTCGCCTTCTTAACTGGGGAATAAGTTTATCGGGCAATATTTTAAAGTGTTATCGCCATCGTGTGCTTATCAACCACAGAGTTCCTGAGGTCATAAGCAAAGTGAAGAAATATACCGGCTCCTTCCTTAAGTTTATGCATGTCCCGCCGATAGATGATGCGAGAGCAATCTCAACATAATAAAGAAATCGATGCCCGGAGAGGTGTTCAAACATGTCCGGGGGCGTAAGCCTGCTGGTTACCTGTTTTGATTCTCCGCATCCCCGTCAATCCTCAGACCAGAAACAGTCCTGTTTCGAGAGAGGCATATCGTGCAGTTTTTAAAAAATATTACCATCAGGGCCGCTTTATTAACCATTCTTGGCATCTTCTGCGTGATGTGGGCTGGTGTTTCCCTTTATACCGTCACATCACTTGGCACATTAACGCAAAATACCAGGAACAGTACCGAACTGGTCAACAACATGACGCTGATCAGCAAAGGCAACGATCAGTATTTCCGTACCGTGACGCGTCTGAGTCGTGCGGTTGCACAGCTTCAGGCTGACCCGTCAAAAGGCCCTGAAATTTTTGACAGTGCCAAACAATCTCTTGATGGACTGACTCAGGCGCTGGCTGGTTTTAAATCAGTACCCCATCCGGGCCTGGAAGAATCAGCCATTCAGGAACTGCAGACCAGTTGGGAAAACCTGCTGACACAGGGCGTTACGCCGTTATTCAATGCTGCCAGCAGTAAGAATACCGACACCTATAACCAGTTAGCCAACACCACGGTTCCGGCGCTGAGCCGTACTTTTGGTTTATCAATGGAAAAGGTCAGCAGCCAGATTGCAGTTGATTTTCAGGCCGCACAAAATGAATCCAATCATCTGACCTACATGAGCAAAGTGATCCAGCTGAGCGCATTTGGTATTGGTTTGATCCTGTTGCTGCTGACCGATCGTTATCTGGTGATGGCGCTGGTGAAACCGCTGGATAAAATCCGCGATCAGTTCGCGGTGATCGCCAGCGGTGACCTGACGCAGTATATGGAAGAGTTCGGTAAAAACTGCGCCGGTAAACTGATCCCGCTGCTGAATGTGATGCAGGCGAGTCTGGTGAATACGGTGCAGACGATCCGTAACTGTACTAACCATATCTATCAGGGCGCATCGGAAATTTCAGCGGGCAATAATGACTTGTCTTCGCGTACCGAAGAACAGGCTTCTGCTCTGGAAGAAACCGCAGCCAGCATGGAAGAACTGACAGCGACGGTGAAACACAATGCCGATAACGCACATCACGCCAGCCAGCTGGTGATTGAAGCTTCCGGCACGGCGCAGAAGGGCGGTAATATTGTGGCGGACGTGGTCAGTACCATGAAAGACATTTCCGGCAGCTCAAAGAAAATTGCTGAAATTACGTCGGTCATCAACAGCATTGCTTTCCAGACCAACATTCTGGCGCTGAACGCCGCGGTTGAAGCCGCACGTGCGGGCGAACAGGGGCGTGGATTTGCGGTGGTCGCCAGCGAAGTGCGCAATCTGGCACAGCGCAGCGCCCAGGCGGCGAAAGAAATCGAATCCCTGATCAGTGAATCGGTTTCCCGCGTCGACAGCGGTTCAAAACTGGTTGAAAACGCCGGTCTGACGATGAATGAAGTGGTGCGCTCAATTACGCATGTCACCGATATCATGGCGGAAATCGCTTCGGCATCTGATGAGCAAAGCAAAGGCATCGGTCAGGTGGCGGTGGCGATCACTCAGATGGACAGTGTGACGCAGCAGAACGCCTCGCTGGTTGAAGAGGCATCGCAGGCTGCGGTTTCTCTGGAAGAACAGGCTGCATTACTCAACAACGCCGTGGCCACGTTCAAACTCAAAGACAGCGTGACCAACGTGAAGGGACGTCCAGCGAAAGCGGTTTCCGCTCCGTTGCTGCGTCCGGATACCGGGATGGGCGGGGTGCTTTCGGCGAATAGCGCGAAAAGTGCTGAGAACTGGGAAACGTTTTGAGAAGGGCGAAGAGAGTTAGCGTTGAATAAGTAAGAAAAAACAAACGGGTAGCCTGGAAAGGTTACCCGTTTTCAATCAGCCTTCATGACCGTTAAGATGCGCCAGCAGCATCTCTTCAATCAGTTCACTACGACTGATGTTACGTTCTTCAGCCAGCTTATTGAGCGTATCAACAGCATCGGCATTCATTTTCAGCTCCACGCGACGCAGACCGCTCGCTTTATCGCGGCGTAACTGATTGCGCTTGTTGATCCTGAGCTGTTCATCACGGGATAGCGGATTTGTTTTTGGACGCCCCGGACGGCGGTCATCTGCGAACAGATCAATCGTCGTGCGATCCAGTTGTTCTTTTGCCATAGGTAGCGGTACAACCAGGGAAGTTTTTACATCGGAAAACGGCAAGCCGATTCCTGACGAGCGTTTCACACATTTCGGGCTAAGAAACCCTGACCCAATTTACCCCCCGCGACTCAGCCTGAGTGAAACGGGGCGGCAAAATTATAGCGCGCAATCATACACTGGCGCGCCTGGGGTTCACAACGCCTGATTGCCCTGATTTCATGATAACTTTCTAAGTTGTGCAGGCTTTTTGCACAATTTATCCCCAGGATGTTAAACCTTAGTCCACATCGATGAAACGGTGAACAGCACGCAGCACGGCCTCAGGTTTTTCCGCGTGAACCCAATGTCCGGTTCCGGCGACGACATAGGCTTTGGCCTGCGGGAACTGACGGGCAATATCTTCGCGGTAAGCGTCCTGCACATACGGCGACAATCCGCCGCGGATAAATAACGCCGGGTGATCCCACGCCGGTACGTCTTCCCAGCCGGTGATGGTTTCATATTCACTGAGCAGAACCGGAACGTTGAAGCGCCATTCTCCCTGCTGGAAAGATTTCAGCAGAAACTGAATCACGCCGTCTTCCTTTATATACTCGCGCATACAGGTGGCAGCCGACGTGCGGTCACGTAATCCGGCAGCGGTGACGGCGTTAATCGCCGCAAAAATCTCATCGTGACGGCGCACGCGGTAATCGACCGGCGCGACATCAATGGCGATCAGCTTCTCGATACGGTCAGGGATCAGCGCGGTCAGCGCCATCGCTGCTTTGCCGCCCATCGAGTGGCCGATAACAATGATTTTTTGGAAACCCACTTCATCCAGCGTTTCTGCTAAATCCTGCGCCATCGCGGCGTATGACATCTCATCAGAACGCCCGGACTGGCCGTGGTTACGCAAATCGACCTGTAACACTCTATGCTGTTGTTTCAGGTCGCGGCCTAGAACGCCCAGATTATCAAGGGTTCCGAACAAGCCGTGGATTAACAAAACCGGCAGGGCATGGCTGCCAGCGACTTCAGGTTCTTGCAGGCGATAATGTAATTTCATGGCGAAGTTCATACTGATAAACGATTCCATTAGGTTATCATGAGTTGCGGATGATTTTTTAAAACAGAAAGTTTCTGCCAGATGCCTGAGCGGGATTTGACTACCAGAAGCAAGAACAGGCCGGAGCCTGCATGTAGCAAAAACGGGAAGTAGTCTGGTTTTTGCTTCGCGGCACAATTCCCCTGTTTGTTACTGTGTAGAAATTTGTATAATCCTTTTGAATTAAGTAGAAAAACAGTACTGGATAAAGATGAAAACTATTGAGGTTGACGAAGAACTCTACCGCTACATTGCCAGCCACACGCAGGCTATCGGTGAAAGTGCGTCTGATATTTTACGCCGTATGTTGAAGTTTACTGCCGGACAGACCGCTCCTGCCGCGACAGTGAATGCTTCCATTATTGCCGGCACCGTTGCACAGGAAAAACCTGTCGCCGCTGCAGCACCGACGTCGCGTGATAAAGTCCGCGCCGTCCGTGAACTGTTGTTGTCTGACGAATACGCAGAGCAGACCAAAGCGGTGAACCGCTTTATGTTGATCCTGTCGACCTTGTATGGCCTGAACCCGAAAGAATTTGCAGTTGCGACTGAGTCATTAACGGGCCGCACGCGTACCTATTTTGCCGGTGACCAGCAAACCCTGCTGCAAAACGGCATTCATACCAAGCCTAAACACGTTCCCGGAACGCCGTATTGGGTTATTACGAACACCAACACAGGTCGCAAACGCAGCATGATCGAACACATCATGCAACTCATGCAGTTCCCGGCGGAACTGACTGACAAAGTGTGCGGCACCCTCTAAATTTCAGCGTAAGGGAGAAGCGCCAGTGGCTAATCACCCCCGTGCAGGGCAACCTGCTCAGCAAAGCGATTTGATTAATGTGGCGCAGTTAACGTCACAGTATTACGTTCTGCAACCGGATCCGGCTAACACAGCACACGCTGTGAAATTCGGCACGTCCGGTCATCGCGGTAGTTCGTTGCGTCACAGCTTTAATGAAGCGCACATCCTGGCCATTGCTCAGGCAATTGCTGAAGTGCGTAAAGAGCAGGGCACCACCGGCCCGTGCTACGTGGGTAAAGACACACATGCGTTGTCCGAACCGGCGTTTATCTCTGTGCTGGAAGTGCTGACGGCGAATGGCGTAGATGTCATCGTTCAGGACGACAACGGCTTCACGCCGACGCCTGCGGTGTCTCACGCTATCCTGACCCACAACCGCAACGGCGGCGCGCTGGCTGATGGCATCGTCATCACCCCTTCGCACAACCCGCCGGAAGATGGCGGCATAAAATATAATCCGACCAACGGTGGCCCGGCAGATACCAATCTGACCTCCGTGATTGAGAAACGCGCTAACGCACTGCTGGCTGCCAAGCTTGCGGGTGTGAAACGTCAGTCTCTGGATCAGGCGTGGAAAAGTGGTCATCTGGTGGCGCAGGATCTGGTTCAGCCGTTTATCGAAGGCCTGACCGATATCGTTGATATGGCCGCGATTCAGAAAGCAGGCCTGAAACTGGGTGTGGATCCTCTCGGTGGTTCCGGTATCGAATACTGGAAGCGCATCGCTGAGCATTACAAACTGGATCTGACGCTGGTGAACGATGAAGTCGATCAGACTTTCCGTTTCATGCATCTCGATCACGATGGTGTGATCCGCATGGACTGCTCGTCTGAATCCGCCATGGCCGGTTTGCTGGCGCTGCGGGATAAATTCGATCTGGCCTTTGCCAATGACCCTGACTACGATCGACACGGTATCGTGACGCCAGCCGGTCTGATGAACCCGAACCATTATCTGGCGGTGGCGATTCAGTACCTGTTCCAGCACCGTCCGCAGTGGGGCAAAGAGGTTGCCGTCGGTAAAACGCTGGTATCCAGCGCGATGATCGACCGCGTAGTGGAAGATTTAGGCCGTAAACTGGTAGAAGTACCGGTAGGCTTTAAATGGTTCGTTGATGGTCTGTTTGACGGCAGCTTCGGTTTTGGTGGCGAAGAAAGTGCAGGGGCTTCTTTCCTGCGTTTCAACGGCACCCCGTGGTCTACCGACAAAGACGGTATCATCATGTGCCTGCTGGCCGCGGAAATCACCGCCGTCACCGGCAAGAACCCGCAGGAACATTACAACGAGCTGGCTGCCCGCTTTGGCGCGCCAAGCTACAACCGTATTCAGGCACCTGCAACTCACGCGCAGAAAGCCGCGCTGTCTAAACTTTCTCCTGAACAGGTGAAAGCCGACACGCTGGCTGGTGACCCGATCACTGCCCGTCTGACCAACGCTCCGGGTAACGGCGCGTCAATCGGCGGCCTGAAAGTGATGACCAAAAACGGCTGGTTCGCGGCACGCCCGTCGGGTACAGAAGAAGCCTACAAAATTTATTGTGAAAGCTTCCTCGGTGCTGAACACCGTGAACAAATCGAGAAAGAAGCGGTAGAAATCGTCAGCAAGGTTCTTGCCGACGCTAAATAAGCCGTTCTCTGCTTCTCATCAAAGGCGCTGATTATTCAGCGCTTTTTTTTTGCGCGTTTCTTGCCGCCAGTTCAGAGACGAAAAAGATATATCTAAATGCGCTTTTCGGCTTGCCAGTTTCTGAAAATCGATCTAGTTTAGATATATCGAAATAATTCGATATATCTAAATAGGACGTAAACTATGTTTAGTAAAATGTTTGAAGGCCGCCACCGCGGTCACGGTTGCCGGGAAGAAGGGCATCGTGGTCATTGCCGTCATGAATCAGATCGCAGCGATCACAGCGAGCGTCACATGTTGCGCCGGGATGGCCGCCATCGTGGTGAAGAACGTGGTGAAGAAGGGCGCGAACGTCGCGGACGTGGCGAAGGCCGTCGCGGTGGCCGTGGCGAGCGCGGTGTGCATCGTCTGTTTGAACACGGTGATTTGCGCCGCGTGCTGCTGGCGCTGGTGGCGAAGAAACCGAGCCACGGTTATGAGCTGATCAAAGCCATCGAAGAAGCGTCTTCCGGTCTGTATGTGCCAAGCCCGGGCGTCATTTACCCGACGCTGACGCTGCTGGAGGAGCAGGATTTTCTCGAGCCTGTCGCCACCGGTAATGGTCGTAAAAGCTATCAGATAACTGAAGCCGGAAAAGTCGAACTGGCGCAGCATCAGGCGGCGGTGGATGTGATTTTTGCCCGTCTGGCTGGCGCTCAGCGTCCGCGCAAAAACAATCTGGCAGAAGGTATTCATGAATCGATGCACCGCCTGCGTCACGCGCTGCGCGGCAACATGATGCGTTCGGATTTAACGCCGGAGCAGGTGGTGCGGGTGAGTGCCATTTTGCAGCAGGCTGCGGAAAGTCTGGAAGCTGAATTTGGCGAAGCCAAACCGGAAACTGACGAACCTAAGGCATAAAACGATAGCCCACGCCGGTTTCAGTCAGTAAATGACGCGGCCGGGTGGCGTCGGCCTCCAGTTTCTGGCGCAAATGCCCCATGTAGATGCGCAGATAATGGCTGTGTTCGACGTAATTCGGGCCCCACACGTGGCTGAGTAACTGACGCTGAGTAATCACTTTGCCGCTGTTTGCCAGCAGTTCGGCCAGCAGGCGAAACTCAATCGGCGTCAGATGACAGTCTTCCCCGTTTCGCTGTACGCGGCGGTTGATCAAATCTACCGTCACATCCGCAAACGTGACCAGCGGGCTTTCCTGTGAGCTGCCCGCATGGCGGCGCAACGCAACGCGAACCCTCGCCAGCAGTTCACCAACGCCAAACGGCTTGGTCAGAAAATCATCAGCACCGGCATCCAGCGCAGCAATTTTGTCTTCTTCGCTCGTGCGTGCTGACAACACAATAATTGGGATCGCGCTCCAGTGGCGCAAATCGCGGATATAAGTCAGGCCGTCACCGTCCGGTAAACCGAGATCGAGAATAATCAGATCCGGTTTACGCGTGCCGGCCTCAATCAGCCCGCGTTGCAGCGTCTCACTTTCAAATACCCGTAAGCCTTCCGCCTCTAGCGCCGTGCGCACAAAGCGGCGGATCTCTTTTTCGTCTTCAACAATTAAAATATTTACCGGGGATGCGCTCACGTTGCCTCGTCGATGTCAGTGTCCATATCCGCTTCCATCTCAGGCAGGGCTTCCAGCGGCAGCCTGAAACGGAAACGCGCGCCGCCGTCAGGGCCATTCTCCGCCCAAATACGTCCGTCGTGCACCTCAATAATGGCACGGCAAATCGCTAATCCCAACCCCACACCGGGAATGGCTGACTCTTTATTTCCCCTGGCGAATTTTTCGAAAATAGCGTGTTCGGCACCGGCCGGAATTCCCGGACCGTTATCCCAGACTTCGATCTCCAGCCACTCATCCAGTGGTGTGGCTTTTATGCCAATCGTCGCGCCAATTCCGGCATATTTATGGGCATTTTCCAGCAGATTGATCAGCACCCGTTCAATCAGGCTGGCGTCGCAGTTCACCAGCACCATTTCCTTCGGCAAATCTATCTCGATGTGGTCGTGAGCCAGCACCGGCTCAAGCATCCGCAGCGCGCTGCCGGTGATTTCTTCCACTGACTGCCACTCTTTGCGCAGATTAAATCCGCCGGACTGAATGCGCGCCATATCCAGCAGATTATTCACCAGCCGTGTGGTGCTCAGTACCTGCTGGCGGATCTGGCTGGCCTGCGGGGCGTGCTTCGAACCTTCCGACGCCAGATCCAGCGTCAGGATTTCCGCCTGCCCGAAAAGCACCGTCAGCGGTGTGCGCAGGTCATGGGAAAGCGCTGAAAGCAGTGAGTTGCGCAGTTGCTCGCGTTCAGTTTCCAGTCTTGCTGTTTCCGCGCTGGCGGCCAGATGCAGACGTTCCAGGGCATTAGCAATCAGCACGGTGAAAGTTTGTAGCAGACGTTGCTGTTCCGGCACCAGTAGCTGGCGGATATTCGGCGGTTCGACCGCCAGCAGACCGCGCGATTCCCCGGAAGCAATCAGCGGCAGAAGCTGATACGGCACGCCGGGCAGGGTATCGGTGCCCGCACCGGCAGGCAGTTTTTTATCGAAACTCCAGCGGGCGATGGCGTCATCCACCACAATCGAGGCGGTTTCACCGGCAGGTTGTGCCAGTTCGCCATTCTCCTGCGGCAGCAAAATGGCGGTTTTGGCATTCAGGCTGGACGAAATAAAGTGGCGGCTGGTTTTCGCAATGGCTTCCGGCGTCAGCGACTGGCTCAGCCCTTTGGACATTTCATACAGATGCTGCGCGCGTTTTTCACGGTGACGGGCGATGCGCGCCTGATAACGCACACCGGCGGTCAGATTCCCGATCAGAATACCGACAATCAGCATGACGCCGAACGTCACCAGATACTGTGCATCAGTGACCGCCAGCGAGCCGCGCGGCTGGACGAAAAACAGATCGAAGCTGACGACATTGATTACTGCCGCCAGCACCGACGGCCAGCGGCCATAAAACAGCGCGACAATCACCACGCCGAGCAGATACACCATCACCAGGTTGGCCTGATCGAAGGTCGGCACCAGCCATTGCGACATCACGGTGATCACCGCACACAGCGCCACCGCCAGCGAGCAGCCCCAGAGCTGGCGGCTGAAGCGGTCAGCGAATGTACGTGAGTCCTGTTCTTTGCGTGCCGGATTGGGTGGAGAATCTTCCAGTCCGACCACGATGAGATCGAGATCCGGCGCGATATTTGCCAGTTTATCGGCAAAACTGGCACTGAACTTCCAGCGTTTTTCGCGGCGGCGACCGGTCACGATTTTGCCCAGACGATGCTCGCGGGCGTAGCGCAAAATAGCCTGTTCTTCCTGCGGATCGGAGAGCGTGGCGGTTTCTGCGCCCAGTTCCTGCGCCAGTTTCAGGGAATGCAAAATGGCACGGCGCTGGCCTTCAGGCAGACGATGCAGACGAGGCGTTTCTACATACACGGCGTGCCAGACGCAGCCGAGACGTGCGGCCATGCGCGACGCGACACGCACCAGTTTTTCATTACCGCCGCCGTGACCAATGCACAGCAACAGCGCGTCGCGGGTATGCCAGACACGATTAACGCCCTGATCGTCGCGATATTCGCGCATCTGATCGTCAACGCGATCGGCGGTGCGGCGCAGGGAAAGCTCGCGCAGGGCAATCAGATTGCCTTTACGGAAGAAGTGTTCGATGGCGCGTTCGGCCTGACCGGGAATATAAACTTTGCCTTCTTTCAGGCGCTGGCGCAGGGAGTCTGGCGGCAAATCCACCAGCACCACTTCGCTGGCGTCATCAAACAGACGGTCGGGAACGGTTTCGCGAATAATAATGCCGGTGACGCCGCTGACCACATCGTTCAGGCTTTCGAGATGCTGCACGTTGACGGTGGTAAACACGTCGATTCCGGCATCGAGTAACTCTTCGACATCCTGCCAGCGCTTCGGATGGCGCGAACCGGCGGCGTTACTGTGTGCCAGTTCGTCCATCAGGATCAGGGCAGGGCGGCGGGCCAGCGCGGCATCGAGGTCAAATTCCTGCACCTGACGACCGCGGTGGTTTATGCGTTTCGGGGGTAACAGAGAAAGCCCCGGCAGCAGCGCCTGCGTTTCCTCCCTTCCGTGGGTTTCCACCACGCCAACCAGCACGTCGAGACCGGTGGCACGCAGACGCTGTGCTTCCTGCAACATGGCAAAAGTTTTCCCGACGCCCGCACAGGCGCCGAAAAAGACTTTCAGTTGCCCGCGTGGCTTCTCATTGGCGAGCGCCAGCAGGCTGTCAGGATCGGGTCTTTCTTCTGTCATATCACCCTTCATACTTCGAGCTGCAGGTGCGTTGGCTTCACTCAGTCACCCGAATCACTTACTTATGTAAGCTCATCGGGACTCCTTCACTTGTCGCCTTCCTGCAACCCGAATTATTTTGGTTGGTTAATTGGTTAATTGGTTAATTGGTTTTCAGTTCATCCAGCGCCTGATTCAGGCCGAGCACGTTAACCACGTCGGGGCCGAGGAAACCAATCAGCGGCGATGATGTATTATCATCAATCAATTTATTCACTTGCGCCAGTGGCAGACCACGCGCGGCAGCAATGCGCGGTGCCTGCCATTGGGCGGCGGCGACCGAAATCTGCGGGTCTAAACCACTGCCACTGGCAGTGACCAGATCCACCGGCACCGCCGCCGGACTTTGCGGGTTGGCCTTGCGCAGCGCAGCTACGCGGTCTTTCACCGCCTGATCCAGCGCCGGATTACTGGCCGCCAGATTGCTGCCAGCGGACGCCATCGGGTTATATGGCGAGTCGGAGGTGACAGAAGGACGTCCCCAGAAATAATCATTACGGGTAAAATTCTGCCCGATCAGTTCTGAGCCAATCACTTTGTTGCCGCTGTCTTTTACCAGCGAACCCATGGCCTGAGTACGGAACACCAGCTCGGAAACCCCGGTGGTCAGCAGCGGATAAACGACGCCGGTCGCCAGCGTCAGCAGAACCGTCATCACCAGAGCCGGGCGGACATAGGATATTCTTTTAACGGACATAATGGTCTTCCTCAAAAATCAGCTCAGATGTAAAACGGTCAGGATCACGTCAATCAGTTTGATACCTGCAAACGGCACCAGCAGTCCGCCGACGCCATAAATCCACAGGTTACGGCGCAGCAGGGCGGCGGCACTCATGGCTTTATAGCTCACGCCTTTCAGCGCCAGCGGGATCAGAAACACAATCACCAGGGCGTTGAAAATAACCGCCGACATAATGGCCGACGACGGCGACGTCAGGTGCATGACGTTCAGCGCATTCAGTTGCGGATAGGTCGCCGCGAATGCCGCCGGAATAATGGCGAAATACTTCGCCACGTCGTTGGCGATACTGAAGGTGGTCAGTGAGCCGCGCGTCATCAGCATCTGTTTACCGATATGCACCACTTCAATCAGCTTGGTCGGATTGGAATCGAGATCGACCATGTTCCCCGCTTCTTTCGCCGCCTGTGTACCGGAGTTCATCGCCACCGCGACATCTGCCTGCGCCAGAGCCGGGGCGTCGTTGGTACCGTCGCCGGTCATCGCCACTAAACGGCCTTCCGACTGATACTGACGGATCAACGCCAGTTTGGCTTCCGGCGTGGCTTCCGCCAGAAAATCATCCACACCTGCTTCGGCGGCAATCGCAGCGGCTGTCAGACGGTTATCCCCGGTGATCATCACCGTTTTTATGCCCATTTTGCGCAGTTCGGCGAAACGTTCCTTGATGCCGCCTTTGACGATATCTTTCAGTTCGACCACGCCCAGCACTTTTGCGCCTTCGGCCACCACCAGTGGCGTGCCGCCTTTGCGCGCTACGTTTTCCACCAGACCATCGACGGCTTTCGGGAAGGTGCCGCCGTTGGATTCCACATGACGACGGATCGCATCCACCGCACCTTTACGAATACTGCGCTCACCGACGTTTACGCCGCTCATGCGGGTTTGCGCGGAGAAGGGCACGAAGGTCGCATTCAGTGAATGAATATCGCGTTCGCGCAGGTTAAAGCGCTGCTTCGCCAGCACTACGATACTGCGGCCTTCCGGCGTTTCATCCGCCAGAGACGATAACTGCGCGGCATCGGCCAGTTCCTGTTCCGTCACCTGAGGGGCGGGCAGGAACTGCGAAGCCTGACGGTTACCGAGCGTGATGGTGCCGGTTTTATCCAGCAGCAATACATCCACGTCACCGGCGGCTTCTACCGCACGACCGCTGGTGGCAATGACGTTGGCTTCCAGCATACGGCTCATCCCCGCCACGCCGATAGCCGACAATAAGCCGCCGATGGTGGTCGGGATCAGACACACCAGCAGCGCGACCAGCACGGTGACAGTCACCGGAATACCGGCGTGACTTGCGCCCACGCTGAACAGTGAGAACGGATACAGCGTCGCCGTTGCCAGCACGAACACCAGCGTCAGCGCCACCAGCAAAATGGTCAGCGCCACTTCGTTCGGGGTCTTGCGGCGTTTCGCGCCTTCGACCATCGCAATCATGCGATCGAGGAAGGTATCGCCGGGGTTTGCTGAACACTCCACAACCAGCCAGTCGGACAACACGCGCGTCCCGCCGGTAACCGAGGAGAAATCACCGCCGGATTCGCGGATCACTGGCGCGGACTCACCGGTAATCGCGCTTTCATCCACAGATGCACCGCCGATCAGCACTTCGCCGTCGCACGGCACGGTATCGCCCGCTTCGATCAGCACGTAATCGCCTTTGCGCAGCGTATCGGCGGCGACTTTGATCACCGGTGATTCAGGGCGCGGTTCGTAGATTTTTTTCGCCCAGCTGGTTTTCTGCACGCCTTTCAGGCTCTGCGCCTGCGCCTTGCTGCGGCCTTCCGCCAGCGCTTCGGCGAAGTTGGCAAACAGCACGGTGAACCACAGCCACAGCGACACGCTGCCGGTAAAAGCCGCGCTGCCGTCGGTACGGTGCAGCAAGATCGCCAGCCAGATAAGGGTGGTCAGGATGCTGCCCAGATACACCACGAACATCACCGGATTGCGCCACTGAACGCGGGGATCCAGCTTTTTCACTGAATCCAGCAGGGCAGTGCGGATCAGGCGGGGTTCAAATAACGCACGTTGTTTACGACTCATCTTTTTAGTCTCTATATTCATCAGTTCAACGAGTTACGCAGCATTACTGTGCTGACCAGACCTGCAAATGTTCCGCGACCGGTCCCAGCGCCAGTGCCGGAATAAAGGTCAGCGCGCCGACTAACAACACGGTGCCGACCAGCAGACCGATAAACAGCGGGCCGGACGTCGGCAGGGTGCCGTTGCCTGCCTGCTGGCGCTTTTTCGCCACCAGTGAACCGGCAATCGCCAGCACCGGAATGATCACCCCGAAGCGGCCAAAGAACATGCACGCGGCCAGCAACAGGTTGTAGAACGGTGTGTTCACACTCAGCCCGGCAAATGCGCTGCCGTTGTTGTTGGCGGCGGAGGACACCGCGTACAGCACTTCACTGAAACCGTGTGCGCCGGGGTTTAAAATCCCCGCGCGACCTGCGTCGGTGACCAGTGCCAGCGCAGTGCCAAGCAGCACCAGCGTCGGTGTAACCAGGATCGCCAGTGCGGTCATCTTCATGTCGTAAACGTCGATTTTCTTACCGAGATATTCCGGTGTGCGGCCTATCATCAGCCCGGCGATAAACACCGTCAGCAGCACGAACAACAGCATGCCGTACAGGCCGGAACCCACGCCGCCGAACACCACTTCACCGATCTGCATCAGCCACATCGGTACCATGCCGCCGAGCGCGGTGAAGGAATCGTGCATGGCGTTGACCGCACCGCACGATGCCGCCGTGGTGACCACCGCATACAGGCTGGAAGCCAGAATGCCGAAGCGGCTTTCCTTCCCTTCCATATTGAAGTTGCTGTCAGCGCCGAGCATCGTGAAGTGCGGATTGCCCTTGAGTTCGGCGTACATCACCACCACCACAGAGACGACGAAAATCACCGACATCGCCCAGACCAGCGCGTGTCCCTGACGGTTGTCGCCGACCACCCGGCCAAACGCGAAGCACAGCGCACAAGGGATAATGAAAATTGCCAGCATCTGCACCATGTTGGTCAGCGCCGTCGGGTTCTCAAACGGATGCGCGGAGTTAGCGCCAAAGAAGCCACCGCCGTTGGTGCCGAGCATTTTGATCGCTTCCTGAGAAGCCACCGGCCCCATCGGCAACGTCTGTTGCAGGCCTTCCAGCGTAGTGATGTGCTGATACGCTTCGAAGTTTTGCAGTACGCCCTGACTGACGAAAAACAGCGCCAGCAGGAAAGATACCGGCAGAAGCAGATACAGCGTGATGCGCCATAAATCTGTCCAGGCATTACCGATGGTCTGCGCTGAAGGACGCGCAAAAGCGCGGATCAGAGCGAACGCTACGGCGATACCGGTGGCAGCAGAGAGGAAGTTTTGCACGGTCAGTCCGACCATCTGACTGAGATAGCTCAGCGTACTTTCGCCGCTGTAAGCCTGCCAGTTAGTGTTGGTGATGAAACTTACCGCGGTGTTAAAGGCCAGATCCCATGACAGTCCGCCATAGTGCTGCGGATTCATCGGCAACGCGCCCTGTGCCATCAGCATCGCCGTCAGCACAATAATGCCCAGAATGTTGAATACCATGATCGCCAGTGCGTACTGCCACCAGTTCATTTCAGCATGGCTGCTGCCAGACGTGCGTAAAACACCGTTTTCTATGCGCTGAATAAATGCGCCGGGCTGTCCTTCGATCAGTTGAGCAATAAAGTTACCCAGTGGTTTTGCCAGCAGCAAAAGCACCAGCATAAAACTGGCAATCAGTAAGAATCCGGTTGCGGCCATTTAAAAATCCTCCGCATTCAGCAGGGCATAAACCAGATAGCCGAGCAGCAGAAGAACCAGTAATGCGCCGCAGATTACGCCAACACTCACAATCCACCTCCACAGGTGTGTTTTTATGTTGTGGCGAGAATAAGGAAAGGCGGGAAAAGATCCTGAAAAGAAACATAACCGCAGTGTAAAAAAAGTATAAAAATGCGCAAAAATGAAACCATAAATAAACTTTAATTGCGTATTTATTTAACCATTCTGTAACTCAATTACAGCGCCAGGGCGAAATTGGCGAATATTTACACTTTTAAGTGGTCAGATGAGTAGTAAAATTTCATCAATTGCAGTATATTTTTCGCAACTTACAGTTTCCGAAAACTTTCCAAATTTCACAGGAGCAACGCGATGAATGAATACACGCCATATACAATGACCCGCATACTGGCCCGCCGCGCTTGTGTTATCGCAGCCGGTGTTCTGGCTTTGCCGGTCATGCTGTTCCGCGCTGACCGCGCCCGTTTTTATAGCTATTTACACCGCGTCTGGATGAAAACCAGCGATAAGCCGGTGTGGCTGAGTCATGCTGAGATGGCGACACAAGATTTTTACTGATTTATTCCCGTCGTCCTTGACGCCGCAGCTGCGTTGGCTACATTCGCTCACCCGAATCACTGACCTCAGTCAGCTCATCGGGATTTGCTCATTCGCCGTCTTGCTGCAACGCCAATGACTCGGGACTAACCTGAGAAGTTTAAGAAACCCCGTTTCCCTGCGGGGTTTTTTATTGCTTGTCGATAAACCTGTACAACATTATTTTTATGTATAACTTGTGCTAAGGTTATACATGCAGGTGATGAAGTTAAGGCACCCCTCTTTTTTCTCAATACCGGGAGCTGACCATGGCGAAAACAATTCCAGTTGGCATCAGTGCATGTCTGTTGGGCGACAACGTGCGTTTTGATGGCGGTCATAAACGCCTGGCGTTTGCCGTCGAGCAGTTATCGCCTTATGTGCGCTTTGAGTCGATCTGTCCGGAAATGGCCATCGGCTTGCCGGCACCTCGTGCCGCACTGCGTCTGATTAAACACGATGACGGCGTGATCATGCGTTTCAGCAACGATGACACGACCGATATCACTGAGAAGATGCAGGCCTACGCGGAAAAACGCGTTGCACCGCTCGATCACCTTTGCGGCTATATCGTTTGTGCAAAATCTCCCAGCTGCGGAATGGAGCGGGTGCGGGTGTACAGCGCCAACGGTAAAGATGCCAAAAAATCCGGCGTCGGGATTTATACCGCCGAGCTGATGAAGCAGCATCCCTGGTTGCCGGTAGAAGAGGACGGGCGTCTTAATGATCCGGTGTTACGTGAGAATTTTGTCGAGCGCATTTTTACGCTGTTTGAACTGAATCAGCTGCGGGAAAGCGGTCTGACGCGCGGCAAACTGATGGCTTTCCACAGCCGTTATAAACTCATTCTGCTGGCCCATTCGCAGCCGGAATACCGCGAGCTGGGGCGCTTTGTTGCCGCAATGGCCGAATGGGATTCCCTTGAAGAATACTTTAAAGAATATCGCCTGCGGTTAATGAATCTGCTGAGTCATAAGGCCACGCGCCGCAATCACACCAACGTGCTGATGCATGTGCAGGGATATTTCCGCAAACAGCTGAGTTCGCCGCAACGTCAGGAACTTGCCGGGCTGATCGACCGTTATCGTCAGGGCATGCAGCCGCTGCTGGCGCCAATCACGTTGCTCAAGCATTACATGTCGGAATATCCGGACGCTTATCTGGCTGACCAGCGTTATTTCGAGCCTTACCCGGAAGCACTAAAACTTCGATACGGACATTAAAAGGAGTGTTATGACCACGCATTTAGTCTGGTTCCGTAATGATCTGCGGATAACCGATAACCGCGCGTTGCATGCTGCCTGTGAAGACCCGCAGGCGCGAGTGATTGCCCTTTTTATCGCCACGCCGGAACAGTGGAAACTGCATCAGATGGCACCACGGCAGGCGATGTTTATTTATCAGCATCTTCAGGCACTGCAACATTCACTGGCTGAGCGCGGTATCGGACTGCATTACCATCAGTGTGATGATTTTGCTGACAGCGTGGACTGGCTGAAGGATTTCTGTAAATCCGAAAAAGTGGATGCGCTGTTTTACAATAAACAGTATGAATTCAATGAACGTCAGCGCGATGCAGCAGTTGAAAAAGCGGTCAGTGAATCGGCCATCTGCCACGCGTTTGACGACAGCTTGCTGCTGCCGCCGGGTTCGGTCACGACCGGCAATAATGAAATGTACAAGGTGTATACGCCTTTTCGCCGCGCGTTTTTATCCCGCCTGACCGAGTCCGACAGCCGTTCCCTGCCTGCGCCACAAGCCCGGGAAAATGCCGGAAAAGTGGTGATGCACCGGCTGATGCCCTTCGATTATCCGCTGGCGGATATTGGTGACGACTTTGCGATTGGCGAAGAAGCTGCGCGTCATCAGCTGCGCAGTTTCTGCCGGGAACAGGTTCAGGATTATCTCGAACAACGCGATCTACCGGCGGTTGACGGCACCAGTTCGCTGTCGCCGTATCTGGCGATTGGTGTGCTGTCGCCGCGTCAGTGTCTTAACCGTCTGCGCACCGAATGCCCGGATGTGCTGGAGAAAACCGACGGCGGCGCGTTCGGCTGGCTGAATGAGCTGGTGTGGCGTGAGTTTTACCGTCATCTGATTGTTGCCTGGCCGAAGCTTTGTAAGCATCAGCCGTTCGTGGAATGGACCGACAATGTACGCTGGCGTCATGCACCGGAAGAGTTACAGGCGTGGAAAGACGGTAAAACCGGTTATCCGATTGTGGATGCGGCAATGCGTCAGCTGAATTCGACAGGCTGGATGCATAACCGCCTGCGTATGATTGTCGCCAGTTTTCTGGTGAAAGATTTGCTGATCAACTGGCGCGAAGGCGAGCGTTATTTCATGTCGCAACTGCTCGACGGCGATCTGGCGGCCAACAATGGCGGCTGGCAGTGGGGCGCTTCTACCGGCACCGACGCCGCACCGTATTTCCGTATTTTCAACCCGACCACGCAGGGTGAACGTTTTGATAAAGCAGGACGCTTTATCAAAGCCTGGGTGCCTGAACTGGCGGATGTGCCAGAAAGAGACATTCATCAACCCCATCGCTGGGCGGAAAAACAACATCGCGTGCTAGACTACCCGCTGCCGGTTATTGATCATGCGCGGGCGAGAAAAGACACGCTCGCGGCGTTTGAGGCGGCAAAAAACCGGTCTGACTGACCTTACTCTCACCACGACAAGGAGCGATGTGATGAAAAAGCACCTGCTGGCGCTGATGCTGGCATGCTGGGCGGGACAGGCCACCGCAGGATTTGATGTGGTGGCGCTGGGCGTGAACGGCGGCGTCGAAGAAGGCAATCTCACCTCGTACCTGATCAGAAGTGATGATCAAAAACTCTATCTCGGGCTGGATGCCGGTTCTGTTTTACCGGGCATCCGCAAGGCGCTGGATAAGGGCAGTTTTCCGCAGGTGACCGCTGAAAATGCCGCGCCACTGACCCCGCAGGGTGCGGTTTTCCGCAATCTGATTGGCGGATACTTTATCAGTCACGGTCATCTCGACCATCTTGCAGGGTTGATTATCAGCTCGCCGGAAGACAGCAAAAAACCGATTTACGGCACGGCGGATACCATCGGTACGCTGCGTCAGCATTATTTCAATGGCCGCGTCTGGCCTAACTTCACCGACTCCGGCAGCGGTTTGCGCATCGGCACTTATCGCCTGAATCAGCAGCGTCCGGCACAACGTTTCTCCCTCGGGCTGACCGGTCTGGACGGCAATATTTACCCGCTCAGCCATGGCGGCACACCATCGAGCATGATTCTGGTGAGCCGCAATAAAGAGTCGTTTGCCTTCTTCGGCGATACCGGCCCGGATGAAGTCGAAAAATCGAAGAACCTGGATACCGTCTGGCGCGTGCTCGGTGATGAGGTGAAAGCCAAACGGCTGAAAGGCATCATCATCGAGACCTCTTATCCTGATGGTGTGCCTGACAGCAAACTGTTCGGGCACCTGACACCGGACTGGTTGCTCAAAGAACTGGGGATTTTGCAGCAATACGCAGGGGGCGAGGGTTCGCTGAAAGATATTACGGTGATCATCAGCCACGTCAAACCGGGCCTGAAAGCGGGTGCGGATCCTGAAAAAGAGATCATGGCACAGCTGGAGAAAGGCAATAAATTTGGCGTGAAGTTTGTCAGAATGGCGCAGGGTGATAAATTAGAGGTCAAATAGACCATTCATTTAATAACGAGAAACGCCATGAATAATCTCCAGCTTGAACGCCTGATTAATCAGAAACTGGACATCAGCAACTACAAAGATTACGCGCCGAACGGATTACAGGTTGAAGGCCGTCGCGAAGTACAGCGCGTGGTGACCGGTGTGACGGCGTCGCAAGATTTGCTGGATGCCGCGATTGCGGTGGAAGCCGATGCGGTGCTGGTGCATCACGGTTACTTCTGGAAAGACGAACCGGCTGAAATTCGTGGCATGAAACGCAACCGTCTCAAGACGTTGCTGGCGACCGATACCAACATGTACGCCTATCATCTGCCGCTTGACGGCCATCCTGAACTGGGCAATAACGCGCAACTGGCAAAGCTGTTCGGAATTAATGTGCAGGGCGAAATTGCCGTGCTGTTGCCGTGGGGCGAGCTGGAAAAACCGCTGACCGGTGAAGAGTTTCGCCAGCGCATCGAAGTGACGCTGGATCGCAACGTCCTTCACAGTTCACAGAATGCACCGGCTGAAATCCGCCGTGTGGCGTGGTGTTCCGGTGGTGGTCAGGGCTACATTCAGAAAGCGGCGGAATATGGCGTCGATGCCTTTATCAGCGGCGAAGTGTCCGAACAGACGATACATATTGCCCGCGAAATGGGACTGCATTTCTACGCCGCCGGCCATCACGCCACAGAACGTTATGGCGTGAAAGCGCTGGGTGAATGGCTGGCAGCGGAACATGGGTTAGACGTCATGTTTATCGACATTGATAACCCTGCCTAGGGGCTATCTTATTTGCCATTTTGAATCCGGGCAGTGCTCGTGACAGTCACGTACTCATTGTACGCTCCTGTCCCTGCGCGCTGGCCGAATCCAAACTGCCTGCAACGATTACGCCCCTTACTTATGTATCGTTTTATCAGTTGTCTCTTCAGAAACGCTGTCTTCCAGCAGAGTAAACGCCCGCTGTAATCCGGTATCCACTTCGGGGTCTGCGCCCTGCGGTGGATACTTGCTTTCCTCTTCTTCCTCTTCTTCCTCTTCTACCTCTGCGGCTTCGCTTTCCTCAACCAGCGGTTCAACCACATTTTCCGGCGCGGGCATGGTGTCCTGAATCATCTGCTCATCAAACGCCGGATTCAGTGCAGGAGAGAGCGGGGAACTGCTGAGGCTGTCCGGCATGGCGATGTGCGGAACCGGTGCATCGACCGCCATCTGCGTCTCTTCTTCTTTTTTCGATGTCCGGCTCAGCGCCACAATGCCGCCGCCGCAAATAGCAAAAAATGCGTACAAAATATTGCCACCCAGTGGCTCGATCAGCGCGCCGACCGCCAGCGGACCGATACAGGCACCGACGCCGAACGCCATCAGCAGACAGGCGGACAGCGAAACACGCCGTTCCGGCTCGATCATGTCATTGGCCAGCGCGACGACCAGCGGGTACAACGTGAACTGCATCAGGCTGACGATAAAACCGATGCCAAGCAGCAGCGGGAAGGAGATATGCGTGAGCAGCGCCAGCGGCAATGCCGCCACGGCCAGCAGAATCGCGTTAATGCGCATCAGCATGTTGCGGTTATACCGATCCGAAAGCCAGCTCAGCGGGAACTGCGCCAGTAATCCGGCGAAAATCGCCAGCGCCATAAACAGACCGGTTTGTTGTGTGCTCAGCGATTGCTGGCTGGTGTAAATTGGCGCCAGCCCGTAGAACGACCCGACGACCATGCCAATCAGCAACGTGATAGCCAGCACTTTGGGGATCGCGCCGATAAAGAATTTCAGCTCCATCGGCGCCGGAGACATATGTCCGACGTTGGTGCGCGTCGTCAGGGCAATCGGCACCAGACACAGGGCGAAACACAGCGCGATAACGATAAGCGTACTGACGCCTAAATCGCTGTTGAGCATCAGCACCACCTGACCAAGTGCCATCCCGAGATAAGACGCCACCATATAAAAGCCGAATACCACGCCGCGCTGACTGGCTTCGGCCTGGTCGTTAAGCCAGCTTTCCAGCACCATATATTGCACCATCATGCACAAGCCGATGATCAGGCGCAGCACTACCCAGATCGGGATAATGTCGGTCAGGCCGTGACCCAGCACGGCAGCGGTAATAATGCCGGAACAGGAAACGTATGCGCGAATATGCCCGACGCGGGCAATCAGAATGTGGCCGACTTTACCGCCGATCACCAGCCCGATGTAGTTGGCCGCGATGATTGCCCCGATCATCGCGCCGCTGACGTGGACAGCGGACAAACGCAGGGAAATGTAGGTAGTCAGCAGGCCGGAGCCCAGCAGCATCAGTAATGTCGTGGTGTACAGCGGAAAGAAGAGTGCTAACGGTTTTCTCACAGGCCATCCCTATTGTGTAACGAAGGCGTTATCCAAACGCTAAAAAAACAGCAACTTTTATGAGAGTACCAGTTGCGGACGGCGGGCGAAACCTCAGTGTCCTGCGCAAACGGGCAGATGAGTTGACATCACCACTCGATTTCACGCATAACTGATAACAAATCTCACACTATTGATTTAGTGAATAACCTGATGATCCACAACCTTTCTTTGAGGAGTGCCTGAGTGCAACGAGCACGATGTTACCTGCTGGGTGAACGCGCAGTAGTGCTGGAACTGGAACCTCCGGTTTCGCTGGCGAGCCAGCAGCGTATCTGGGGACTGGCTCAGCGTTTACAGGATCGGGCGACCTATCCCGGTGTCCGCGAAGTCATACCCGGTATGAATAATCTGACGGTGTTACTCACCGATGCACAAAGTTCGGCGCTGGATGCGATTGAACGCCTGCAAACCTGGTGGGAAGAGAGTGAAGCGATTGAGCCGGCATCACGGCTGATTGAAATTCCGGTGGTTTACGGCGGGACACAGGGCCCGGATTTAGAGCATGTGGCGCAGCATACCGGTATGACGCCGCGTCAGGTGGTCGAATGCCACAGTGGCATTGATTACACCGTCTACTTCCTCGGTTTCCAGCCCGGCTTCCCTTATCTGGGCGGTATGCCGGAGAAACTGAGCACACCGCGTCATGGTGAACCGCGTCTTTCTGTACCCGCAGGCTCGGTCGGTATCGGCGGCAGCCAGACGGGCATTTATCCGCTGGTCACGCCGGGCGGCTGGCAGTTGATCGGGCAAACGTCGCTGGCAATGTTTGACCCGCAGCGCGAAATTCCGACATTACTCCTGCCGGGTGACAGCGTGCGCTTCGTGCCACAAAAGGAGGGCGTATGCTGAAGGTTTTACGCGCAGGGATGTTGACCACCGTGCAGGATTTAGGCCGTAACGGTTATCGCCAGCAGGGCGTCAGCCAGTCCGGTGCGCTGGATGCGCCGGCGTTGCGGATTGCTAATCTGCTGGTCGGCAATGATGAGAATGCCGCCGGTCTGGAAATCACGCTCGGTCAGTTCAGCGCAGAGCTCCACCGCGAAGGTTGGATTGCGCTGACCGGTGCGGGCTGCCACGCGCAACTCGATGGCAAAGATCTCTGGACCGGCTGGAACTATCCGGTGAAGCCGGGGCAAATTCTGACCATGAAAATGCCGACGCGCGGTATGCGCAGTTATCTGGCGATTTCCGGCGGGATTGATGTGCCGCAAGTCATGGGGTCGCGCAGTACGGATCTGAAAGCCAGGTTTGGTGGTTTTCAGGGGCGTCAGTTGCAGGATGGCGATCAGCTTCCCACCGGCGACTCATACCAGCAGCCGAAGCATTCCGGCGGCATTAAACAGTTGCTGTTCGGCAACCGTATCCGCGCCTTGCCGGGACCGGAATATCAGGAATTTAGCGCGCAGTCGCGTGAAGAATTCTGGCGTGCCTCGTGGCAGCTTAGTCCGCAAAGTAACCGTATGGGCTATCGTCTGCACGGGCATGTCCTGAAGCGCGAAACTGACCGCGAAATGTTGTCGCACGGCCTGTTACCGGGCGTTGTACAGGTGCCGCACGGCGGACAACCGATTGTGCTGATGGCCGATGCCCAGACTACCGGCGGTTATCCGCGTATCGCCTGTGTCATCGAAGCCGATTTATACAATCTGGCGCAAATCCGCCTTGGCGAACCCGTTCACTTTGTGAAATGTACGCCAGAAGAGGCGCAGAAAGCGCTGCGTGAGCAATCGCTGTTTATTGAGCAGGTAAAACGGGGGCTGCATGGTCGTTGATCTCAACGCGGATTTAGGCGAAGGCTGTGCCAACGATGAGGCACTGTTGCAACTGGTCAGTTCCGCCAATATTGCCTGCGGATTCCATGCCGGTGACGCGCAGACCATGCGTCAGTCTGTGCGCTGGGCGCTGAAATACGGCGTGGCGATTGGCGCGCATCCGTCGTTTCCCGACCGGGAAAACTTTGGCCGTACTGCGATGCGGTTGCCTCCTGAAACGGTGTACGCACAGGTGGTGTATCAGCTCGGTGCACTGGCCGCCATCACCCGTGCGGAAGGCGGGGAAATGGTTCACGTGAAGCCGCACGGCATGCTTTACAATCAGGCTGCGACCGACGCTATTCTGGCTGATGCGATTGCCCGTGCGGTGCATACCATCAACCCGGGGCTGCGTCTGGTCGGACTGGCGGGCAGTGAATTGATCCGCGCGGGTGAGCGGCTCGGGCTGAAAACGCGGCAGGAAGTGTTTGCTGACCGCCGGTATCAAAGTGACGGCACGCTGGTGCCGCGCAGTCAGCCGGATGCCATGATTGAAAGCGATGAACTGGCGCTGGACCAGACGCTGGCGATGGTGCAACAAGGCAAAGTTCTCAGCCGCGAAGGCCTCTGGGTGCCGGTCAGCGCCGATACTGTCTGCCTTCACGGCGACGGTGAGCACGCACTGACTTTCGCCCGCCGGTTGCGGGAAGCGTTTGGTGAGCAAAACATTCAGATCAGCGCGGGCTGATCTTAGGGAATCTCAATGCGTAAAGTTCTGGTAACCGGTTTTGAGCCTTTTGGCGGCGAGCGTGTGAATCCGTCATGGGAAGTGGTCAAACAGCTCGGCGATCTGGAGTTATCCGGCGCGCAGATTGTGGTGCGTCAGTTGCCTTGTGTGTTCGGTAAAGCTATTGATGCGCTGAATGCGGCAATTGATGAAATCCTGCCGGAAATGGTGCTTTGCGTCGGACAGGCGGGCGGGCGCGTCGATTTCAGTCTCGAACGTGTGGCAATCAACGTCGACGATGCGCGTATTCCTGATAACGAAGGCAATCAGCCGGTGGACGAAACCATTGTCACCGGCGGACCTGCGGCCTATTTTTCCTCACTGCCGATCAAAACGATTGTCAGCGGATTACGCGAATCCGGTATTCCGGCGTGCGTATCACAAACCGCCGGCACCTATGTCTGTAATCACGTGATGTACGGGCTGATGCACCGTCTGGCGCAGCCGTCATGCAAGGTGGTGAAGGGCGGTTTTATCCATATTCCTTATCTGCCGGAACAGGCGGCGAAGCATCCTGGCGCGCCGAGTATGTCAGTACACACTGTCCTGAACGCCCTTGAGCTGACTATCGCTATCGCGCTGCACACGGAACAAGATTTAAAAATTGCTGAGGGTGCGACTCACTGATGCCAGAAGGTCCTGAAATCCGCCGCGCTGCCGATTTACTGGCAGAAGCGGTGGTCAATAAACCGCTTACGGAAGCGTGGTTTGCGTTTCCCTCATTAAAACCTTATCAGTCTGCACTGCGCGGAACGAAAATCACCTCGATTGAAACGCGTGGCAAAGCGCTGCTGACGCACTTTTCTAACGGACTGACGCTCTACAGCCACAATCAGCTCTATGGTGTCTGGCGGGTGGTGAATGCCGGTGAAGTGGCGAAAGAAACCAAACGCTCGCTGCGGGTAAAATTGCAGACCACCGACGCGGCGATCCTGCTGTACAGCGCATCGGAGATCAGTATTTACGATACGGCGGAAATCGAGAATCATCCGTTCCTGCAACGTATCGGCCCCGACGTGCTGGATGAGACGTTGACGGTCGCACAGGTACGTGAGCGGTTACTCTCACCTAAATTCTGCAACCGGCAGTTAGGCGGAATGTTGCTGGATCAGGCTTTTCTGGCCGGGCTGGGTAACTATCTGCGGGCGGAAATTCTCTGGCTGGCGAAACTATTGCCAGATCATAAACCGAAAGAACTGAACGACGAGGAGCTGGATGCGCTGGCGGATGCCTGTTTGTCTGTTGCGCGGTTATCTTATGCCACACGCGGCACGATGGATGAAAATGTGCATCACGGCGCGCTGTTTCGCTTCAAGGTGTTTGGCCGCACGGGTCAGCCTTGTGAGCGCTGCGGTGATCCGATCGCGAAAACCAGCGTGTCATCGCGACCGTTTTTCTGGTGTCCGGTGTGTCAGGTATGAGTGATAAAAAAGGGCACCGGAGTGCCCTTGCTCTGTCTAATAAGGATCAGAAATTCATTTTGATACCCAGATTGCCGCTGTAGCCTTCCAGATCTGAATCAAAGCCTTTCTGGTAGCGGACGTCAGTATAAATCGTGGTGTTTTCACTGAGTTTGCCCGCCAGACCTGCGCCTGTCTGCCACCAGCTGTCGCTGAATTCTGCTTTCAATCGCTGATCCGCGATTTGTACATCAGGTTCATCGCCGATAGTAGTGACAGCATCCAGCGTCAGATAAGGCGTCCAGGTTGGATTATCCAGGAACAGGCGCACACCGCCGCGTGCCTGCGCGTTACTGGTTGATACGCCGGAGACATGGCTGATGTCATCGTTGAAATCATCCAGATTCAGATACTGATAGATCACCTGCGCCTGTGGTTCAATTTTCAGATTTTCATGCAGGGTAAATGGCTTGCCAGCTTCTACTGATAGCGCGACGCCATAACCGTCCTGATCGGCATCATGCGTGCTGTCATAGCTGTTTTTATACCAGCTGCCCATGCCCACCGCGTCAATGTATCCGCCATCTTGCGCTTTCAGCGTGTAATAACCGCCAAAGCTGTAGATGTCGCTGTCTACACTGCCGGTTTGTACGGAATACAACGGATTATTGCTGCGAAGGCTGTCTTCCGCATCAGTATTCTGACGTCCGAGTGTCACGAGAATACCGGCACTGCGTTCGGTGTTTTCTTCGTTTTTATCCCACATCAGATCCATACCCAACTGCGCATACCAGGTATCGGTGTCATAGCTGTAACGACCTGCATCATTTTCAGTGTGAGTACCGACAATCCGACCCCAGGCTCCGTCTTTATGCAACACATCACCGCCGGTACGCTGGTGATAAGTGCCGATGGCATCAAAGCCATACTGCATATTCAGCACCGGCGCCGCGATATATCCCGGCACTTCCTCACGCCATGGCTGAATGTCGTCGGATGGTGTCGGGGTAGGGTTCACATCCGGATTGTTGTCTGGAATATCGTCAGGGATGTTATCAGGATTAGCATCAGGATTGTCGTCCGGATTATCATCTGGCGTTGGGTCCGGAATAGGATCTGGATCCGGGATAGGCGTTGAACAATCGTAACTGGCGCACGTGCTCAGATACCAGTTTTCGCCCTCACCGGTGGTGATATCGCCTTTACGCAGACCGTAGTTGAAAGCGCCGGCAGAAACAGAATTCCCCAGCGTGAAAGCATCGGTTCCCTGCGAATTCGTTCCCTCCACGGTAACCACTTCAATCCCGTTACCCAGCGTATTATTACCGTTGCCGCCAGTGCTGGTGACAAACAGGGTATTTTGACCGGTAATGTCGCCCGTTACGTGGATCTTATCTGTCGGCGAATTACTGTCATCCAGATAAGTATTGATACGGTATGTACCGTCGCCGGTCATATTGCCATTCACGGTCAGCTCAGAATATTCACTACCGCTGTGAGTGAAGTGAGTGGTGCCGCTGGAATTCATCTGCGAAATCGTCGAATCACCGGTCAGCGTCCACAGGCTGGAATCGTCGATGTTGACGCTGTTGGTACTTGCGGTAATGCCTTGCCATTCAGAGCCACTGTTAAGATACACATCCACAACACTGCCGGTATCGACAATTATTTCGCCTTCCATGTGCGAGTTACTTGCAGATAAGTTCACCTGACTTTGCGCGGTCACGCCCGTATCTGTATAATTTTTGGCTCTCAGCAGAATACCGTTTCCGCTTTGCACGGTTGACCCGTTGTTCACGTTAATCCGGGTATTGGCACCTGCAGCCAGTATTCCCTCGCTGGTGGCGCTGCTAACAAGGCTGTTATCCAGCGTTACGACGGCCTGATGGTCTGCATCAAAACCCTGCGTATAGATGCCATTTGCTAATGCACCGGTGGCCGATAATTCGCTGTTGCTGATGGTCATCTGGCTGTTGGCGTAGGAACGGACAGCAGAAGCACCATTACCGGTCGAATTCCCCTTAACTGCGTTGGCACTCAGGGTAGAATCATTCATTGCTACCAGCAGATTACTGTTTGCTCCCTGAGTTGTGATCTCAGCGCCATCAAGATCCATAATCCCTGCGCGGGCAGCGACGACTGCAGCGGAGTTGGAACCTGTGGTGTTGATCTTCATATCTTTGGCAGTCAGTGTGGCGAGGGGCAATCCCGCGTTTGTCGCTTCATTGGAATCGACATAAAGGCCATAGGACTGATCACCCAGAGTCGTGATGCTGACGTTATTTAATTCTGTCTCCCCCCGGGCATCCACCGCATTGGAATGTATGCCATTGGTGGTGAGCGCCAGATCACTGGCGGTTAACTTCGCGCCTTTACTCGCTGTAAAGAATCCGGTGTTATTATCACCTACCGCTGTATATGTCCCGCCATTGAGCGTGACATCGCTGTAAATGTTTGTGTTCACCATAGTATCGCCAGTTCCGGTCATTTCGACGTTGCCGTTTATTATCTCAGCGGTGGCTTTCTTGGTGTCGCTCGAACCTGATACATAAACAGCTGATTGAGTACTTTCAGATTTTTGACTAATGGTGAGGTTTTCAATGATCGCGGTTGAGTCCGATACCGTGATCGCGTTTCGGCCATTGGTTAAGGTAATATCAATATTGCTCAGATCAGCTGACGCACCTGAGCGGATATTAATTCCCCGGGCCTGAGCTGCATCACTGGTGATACGAATATCATTGCCTGTTAAAGCCGATCCTTTATCGGAGACATAAATAACACTGCTATCTTGTTTGCCTGAACTTATATCGGCGTTATTAATTTCAGCCGAAGCGCCGGTAGTAATGTTAAATGTTTTTCCGGAATTAGTTGTGCTGACGTCAGCATAATTAAGTACCAGTTTACCTTCATTAATAATATTGAAAGCATAGGCTTCGTTGCCGGTCGTGGAGACTACAGATTGGTAAGGCGCCGTCATCTCGCCAAGCGTAATTTCACCATCGACGGTCACTATTGTATTCGCGTCAGTGATGACATAGGCATGTTCCTCGTCAGCTGTAGTTGAAGAGATCATATAGTCAAAAGGTGATGAATTCCCGCCAGAAAATGTAGTTGTTGCAAGTACAACCGATGACGGTAATAAAAGGCTAAAAATGGCACTCGATAATAATGTTCTTTTAAACGATCGTGAGCCGTTCCGATATTCTTCCATGTCAGAATGTCCTTGGTTTAATAATGGCATGTTTATATTATATGTTTCATTTATCCGTTCTTTTAATTACCGGATTGCAATGAATCGTGTTAATGGTGACTATGGCTTTTGTAGCCGGGTGAATTTCGGGGGATGGTATATCACAGAGGGGTAATCGTCAAACATTGGTATTGGTTTTTATATGCTTTTAAAAATCTTAATATATAATTAAGTTGTCATGTGAATTAATAAATAAAAAAAAGGCCGATGAGTTATTCATCGGCCTTATATATTGAAGGTGAGTTATTTCTTCAGCTGAGAATGGAAATCGCGTTTATCGTAGCCGGTATACAGCTGGCGAGGACGGGCGATTTTAATGCCTTCCTGATGCATTTCGCTCCAGTGAGCAATCCAGCCAACAGTACGCGCCATCGCGAAGATAACGGTAAACATTGAAGACGGAATACCCATCGCTTTCAGAATGATGCCGGAGTAGAAATCGACGTTCGGGTACAGTTTCTTCTCGATGAAGTACGGGTCGTTGAGCGCAATGTGCTCAAGTTCCATCGCCACTTCCAGCAGGTTGTCTTTCAGATCCAGCTCTTTCAGCACTTCATGACAGGTTTCACGCATTACGGTAGCGCGCGGGTCATAGTTTTTGTAAACACGGTGACCGAAGCCCATCAGGCGGAAGGAATCATTTTTGTCTTTCGCACGCTTAACGAATTCCGGAATGTGATCAACGCTGCTGATCTCTTCCAGCATTTTCAGCGCAGCTTCGTTGGCGCCACCGTGAGCCGGTCCCCACAGGGATGCGATGCCCGCAGCGATACAGGCAAACGGGTTAGCGCCTGAAGAACCGGCGGTACGCACGGTAGACGTGGAGGCGTTTTGTTCGTGGTCAGCGTGCAGGATCAGAATACGATCCATGGCGCGTTCCAGAATCGGGTTCACTTTGTATTCTTCGCACGGCGTGGAGAACATCATGTGCAGGAAGTTACCGGCATACGACAGGTCGTTGCGCGGATATACAAACGGCTGGCCGATGGAATATTTGTAACACATGGCTGCCACGGTCGGCATTTTGGACAGCAGGCGGTAAGCGGCGATTTCACGGTGACGTTCATTTTCGACGTCAATCGAGTCGTGATAAAACGCCGCCAGTGCGCCGGTCACACCACACAGCACAGCCATCGGGTGAGAGTCACGACGGAAACCGTGGAACAGGCGGGTGATTTGCTCGTGAACCATCGTGTGACGGGTCACATTGGTTTTGAATTCTTCATACTGTTCTGGCGTCGGGGTTTCGCCGTTGAGCAGCAGATAACTCACTTCCAGGAAAGTAGATTCTTGCGCCAGTTGATCAATCGGGAAGCCGCGATGTAACAGGATCCCTTCGTCACCGTCGATAAAGGTGATTTTAGATTCGCAAGATGCGGTAGACGTAAAACCGGGGTCATAGGTGAAAAAACCTTTCGCGCCTAACGGGCGGATATCAATTTCATCCTGGCCCAGTGTGCCGGACAGCACGTTTAGTTCGATCGGGTCGTGACCTTGTAGGGTAAGTGTCGCTTTCTTATCAGCCATTTACAGTCTCCTTAGCGCCTTATTTTTAAAAATCCCTAACAACAGAAATGCCTGGAAGCGACGCCTTGTAAGGTCATTATTATTGTCAGCCTTAGCTCTTCGATCGAATGAAAAAGGGAACGTAGAGCTGAGTCGAATTGCAGTCTCAGACTGCTCTGTGACAAACAAGCGGCGTTTCATCGTTGTTAAAGATTCGGTAAATCATTACTGTTCTGTCACTCAGTACCTGTGAGAAGCATGAGGATTTACACAATCACCACTTTTGCATAACTTGAGCCATCAGGGAAGACCCGTATTTGCGATTGTGTGATCCACTGATTCTTCAGAAACTTTCACCCTATTGGTGCATCAGGCGAAAGCCGGTATGTGCTCAGTATCACAGTCCTATAGAGATAGCTCATTTGTAATGGAAATGTTGATCAATTGTCAAACCAGATAATTTATTTTGTGTCTTTTATGAAAAGTGAGAGCTAACTCACTGTTTCAGAGAAATGTGAATAAAGCATTTGTAGGGCAATTGTAATAAGAATGTGATCAACCTATACTCCTACAAGGTCTCCGGACAATCCGAAGTAGGAGCACCCAGCATCATTTTCTTCGCCCTTTACGTTACGGCTACGAAAATACGTTTATCGCGCCTTTTAAGCACACTGGATGTCGTCCTTTGAGCGCGAAAACTGATGAGCTTTTAGCTCAGCTTTCCAAAGTTATTGGTGTTGTGGGAAGACGGCAAGCAACCGAATCCCTATGAGCTGACATAGGTCAGTGATTAGGGTGAGCGCGCGCAGCCAACGCACCCACAGCGACAAGAACGAAGGAAAGGGTGCTGTCTGACATACTGCTCCGGGCCGGAGGGAAAATAATAAGAGCTGTGTGGGCAAAACCGTGAAAAAACAAAGACCTGTCAATCTGGATCTGCAAACGATCCGGTTTCCTGTTACTGCGATAGCGTCCATCTTACACCGAGTCTCTGGCGTAATTACCTTCGTCGCCGTCGGTATCCTCCTCTGGCTTTTAGGCCTGTCTCTCTCTTCTCCTGAAGGGTTTGCACATGCTGCCGCCATCATGAATAGCTTCTTCGTCAAATTCATCTTTTGGGGAATACTCACTGCGCTGGCCTATCACGTTTGCGGTGGCATCCGCCATTTGCTGATGGATTTTGGCTATATCGAAGAGAGTTTGGCTGCCGGTACCCGTTCTGCCCAGGTGGCAATCGGTCTGACCGTCGTGCTGTCAATTCTGGCTGGAGTCCTCGTATGGTAAGCAACGTTTCTGCGTTAGGGCGCAATGGTGTGCACGACTGGCTGTTACTGCGTGCTTCCGCAATTATCCTCACCCTGTACATCCTCTATATTCTGGGCTTCGTGGTTCTGGCTCAGGAACTGACATTTGATGTCTGGCATGGCTTCTTCTCTTCCTCCATCACCAAAGTATTCACACTGCTGGCGCTGCTGTCGATTCTGATCCACGCGTGGATCGGCATGTGGCAGGTGTTAACGGACTATGTGAAACCGGTAGCTGTCCGGCTTGTGCTGCAACTGGCCATTGTCGTGACATTAGTGGTTTACCTACTTTACGGAACAATTGTTGTTTGGGGAGCGTAGTAAATGAATCTGCCAGTCAGAGAGTTTGATGCTGTCGTTATCGGTGCAGGTGGCGCCGGAATGCGTGCCGCGTTACAAATTTCACAAATGGGGCTGTCTTGCGCCCTGATTTCAAAAGTCTTCCCGACCCGCTCCCATACGGTGTCAGCGCAGGGCGGTATCACCGTCGCGCTGGGTAACACCCATGAGGATGACTGGGAATGGCACATGTACGACACCGTAAAAGGTTCCGACTATATCGGTGACCAGGACGCCATTGAATATATGTGTAAAACCGGCCCGGAAGCGATTCTGGAACTGGAGCACATGGGGCTGCCTTTCTCCCGTCTTGAAGACGGTCGTATTTATCAGCGTCCGTTTGGTGGCCAGTCGAAGAACTTCGGCGGCGAACAGGCGGCACGTACTGCAGCAGCCGCTGACCGTACCGGTCACGCCTTGCTGCACACGCTGTATCAGCAAAACCTGAAGAACGGCACCACGATTTTCTCCGAATGGTATTCACTGGATTTAGTGAAAAACCAGGACGGCGCCATCGTCGGCTGTACGGCTATCTGTATCGAAACCGGTGAAGTGGTGTACTTCAAAGCCAAAGCCACCGTGCTGGCAACCGGCGGTGCAGGGCGTATTTATCAGTCCACCACCAACGCCCACATTAATACCGGTGACGGTGTCGGCATGGCGCTGCGTGCAGGCGTGCCGGTGCAGGATATGGAAATGTGGCAGTTCCACCCGACCGGTATTGCCGGTGCAGGGGTTCTGGTAACAGAAGGCTGTCGTGGTGAAGGCGGTTATCTGCTTAATAAAGACGGCGAGCGTTTCATGGAACGTTATGCGCCGAATGCGAAAGACCTGGCGGGTCGTGACGTGGTGGCGCGTTCCATCATGATCGAAATCCGTGAAGGCCGTGGCTGTGAAGGTCCGTGGGGCCCGCACGCCAAACTGAAACTTGATCATCTGGGTAAAGACGTTCTGGAATCCCGCCTGCCGGGTATTCTCGAACTGTCGCGTACCTTCGCACACGTCGATCCGGTGAAAGAGCCAATTCCTGTTATCCCAACCTGCCACTACATGATGGGCGGTATTCCGACCAAAGTGACCGGTCAGGCGCTGCGAGTGAATGCACAGGGTCAGGATGAAGTGATCCCGGGGCTGTTTGCGGTCGGCGAAATCGCCTGCGTATCGGTTCACGGCGCTAACCGCCTTGGTGGTAACTCACTGCTGGATCTGGTGGTGTTTGGTCGTGCAGCGGGTATGCATCTGCAGGAATCCATTGCCGAGCAGGGCGACAGCCGCGATGCGTCTCAGGATGATATCGATGTGTCTCTGGAACGTCTGAACCGCTGGAACAACACCCGTTCAGGTGAAGATCCGGTGGCAATCCGTAAAGACCTGCAATCGTGCATGCAGAACAACTTCTCGGTATTCCGTGAAGGTGATGCGATGGCGAAAGGTCTGGAAGAACTGAAAGTGATCCGCGAGCGTCTGAAATCAGCGCGTCTGGATGATACCTCCTCAGAATTCAACACCCAGCGCGTCGAGTGTCTGGAGCTGGATAACCTGATGGAAACTGCGTTCTCTACTGCCGTCTCCGCAAACTACCGCACCGAAAGCCGTGGCGCACACAGCCGCTTCGACTTCCCTGAGCGTGATGATGCGAACTGGTTGTGCCATACGCTGTATCAGCCGGAAACAGAAAGCATGACCCGCCGTGAGGTGAACATGCAGCCTAAGCTTCGCGCGGCGTTCCCGCCGAAAGCGCGTACTTACTAGGGCGGAGCGGAGACAGATTATGAAAATTGAATTTTCGATTTATCGCTACAACCCGGACGTCGATGACGTTCCGTACATGAAGGATTACGTGCTGGAAGCTAAAGAAGGGCGCGACATGATGTTGCTCGACGCGCTGATTTTGCTGAAAGAACAGGATCCGACGCTGGCTTTCCGCCGCTCATGCCGTGAAGGTGTATGCGGGTCAGATGGCGTGAACATGAACGGTAAAAACGGTCTGGCGTGTATCACGCCGGTATCGACGTTGCGTAACGGAAGCAAGAAAATTGTTATCCGTCCGTTACCAGGTTTGCCTGTTGTGCGCGACCTTGTTGTGGACATGGGACAATTCTATAAGCAGTATGAGAAGATTAAGCCTTACCTGTTGAATGATGGGAAGAATCCTCCGGCGCGTGAACATTTACAGATGCCGGATGACCGTGAAAAGCTGGACGGATTGTACGAATGTATTCTCTGCGCCTGCTGCTCAACATCTTGTCCTTCGTTCTGGTGGAATCCGGACAAATTTGTCGGTCCGGCAGGCCTTCTGGCCGCTTACCGCTTCCTGATCGACAGCCGCGATACCGAAACACAATCGCGTCTCGACGATCTGAACGATGCTTTCAGCGTATTCCGCTGCCACAGCATCATGAACTGTGTGAGTGTGTGTCCGAAAGGGCTGAACCCGACCAAGGCGATCGGCCACATCAAATCCATGCTTCTGCAGCGTGGTGCCTGAGTGGTTTAGGTGACGCAATCAGCGGGAACTCAGGTTCCCGCTGTTATTTAGTTACTACCGGTTTTGCACTTTCTTTAGTTACAAATGCGGTAACTGAGGCGACGATAGCAAATAAGTAATTTTTTAATAACAAAGTAGCAACAAGTGCAACAAAGTTGCGCCTGACTGGAGTAAGATAGCCGGGTCAATATCAGGGGATAAAAGGGCAGTAAAGAGTCGGGAAGTAAAAGCAGGGCAACTTCAAAAATCACTCAGCCAGATGGATGATTTTTGAAGGTTCCTTGAAGAGCCAAACGCTCAACCAGCGAACTGTTTTAGTAAGGAAAACCGTTTTACCGCGGTGTATCACGGTCAATATTATTAACCACGGCGAAAACTAAAGCTTCAAAGCTTAAGGGATCACGATGCAGAACGGCGCAATGAAGGCCTGGCTGGATTCCTCCTATCTGGCGGGTGCGAACCAGTCTTACATAGAACAACTCTATGAAGACTACTTAACCGATCCTGGTTCCGTTGACGATAGCTGGCGTTCGATTTTTAAACAGCTACCAACAGTGGGTGTGAAACCAGAGCAACTCCATTCTCAAACACGAGACTACTTCCGCCGACTGGCGAAAGACGCGTCACGTTATAACTCCTCCATCAGCGATCCGGAAACGGATGCCAAGCAAGTCAAGGTGCTGCAGTTAATCAACGCCTTCCGCTTCCGTGGCCATCAGAACGCGAACCTTGATCCCCTCGGCCTGTGGAAACTGGACGATGTACCTGATCTGGATCCTGCGTTCCATCATCTGACAGAAGCTGATTTCCAGGAGACCTTCAACGTCGGTTCATTTGCCATTGGCAAGGAAACCATGCAGCTCGGCGAGCTGTATAAAGCCCTGAAGCAAACCTATTGCGGATCCATTGGTGCGGAATACATGCACATCACCAACACCGAAGAGAAACGCTGGATCCAGCAGCGTATCGAATCCGTGGCGGGTCGTGCGAATTTCACCAATGATGAAAAGAAAACCTTCCTGAAAGAACTGACCGCAGCTGAAGGTCTGGAACGTTATCTGGGTGCGAAATTCCCGGGTGCAAAACGTTTCTCTCTCGAAGGTGGCGATGCGCTGGTTCCGATGCTCAAAGACATGATCCGTCATGCCGGCAAAAACGGAACCCGCGAAGTGGTGCTGGGTATGGCGCACCGCGGTCGTCTGAACGTGCTGATCAACGTGCTGGGGAAAAAACCTCAGGATCTGTTCGACGAATTCTCCGGTAAGCATAAAGAACACCTGGGTACCGGTGACGTGAAATACCACATGGGCTATTCGTCTGATGTGGAAACCGAAGGCGGTATGGTTCACCTGGCGCTGGCGTTTAACCCGTCGCACCTGGAAATTGTCAGCCCGGTTGTCATCGGTTCTGTTCGTGCCCGTCGTGACCGTCTGGACGAAGCGCGCAGCAACATGGTTCTGCCAATCACTATTCACGGTGACGCGGCAATTACCGGTCAGGGTGTGGTTCAGGAAACCCTGAACATGTCGCTGGCACGCGGTTATGAAGTGGGCGGTACCGTGCGTATCGTCATCAATAACCAGGTGGGCTTCACCACCTCGAATCCGAAAGATGCGCGTTCTACCGATTACTGTACTGATATTGCGAAAATGGTGCAGGCACCGATTTTCCACGTCAATGCAGATGATCCTGAAGCGGTCGCTTTCGTGACCCGTCTGGCACTGGATTTCCGTAACACCTTTAAACGTGACGTCATGATCGACCTGGTTTGCTACCGTCGCCACGGCCATAACGAGGCCGACGAACCTAGCGCAACCCAGCCGCTGATGTACACCAAGATCAAGAAACACCCGACGCCACGCAAAATCTACGCAGATGTCCTGACTGAGCAGAATGTTGCCAGCCTCGAAGATGCGACGGAAATGGTCAATCTGTACCGTGATGCGCTGGATGCCGGTGAGTGCGTAGTGGAAGAGTGGCGTCAGAATGACATGCACACTTTCACCTGGTCGCCGTATCTGAATCATGAGTGGGACGAGCCATACCCGAATAAGGTTGAGCTGAAACGTCTGCAGGAACTGGCGCGTCGCGTCAGCCATGTGCCGGATGCTATTGAAATGCAGTCACGCGTTGCCAAGATTTACGGCGACCGTAACGAGATGGCTGAGGGTAATAAGAAATTCGACTGGGGCGGCGCAGAAAATCTGGCGTACGCTACTCTGGTGGACGAAGGCATTCCGATTCGTCTGTCCGGTGAAGATACCGGTCGTGGCACCTTCTTCCACCGTCATGCTGTGATCCACAATCAGAAAAACGGTTCCGTATACGTGCCGCTGGCCAATATTCATAACAGCCAGGGCGAGTTCAACGTCTGGGATTCCGTGCTTTCCGAAGAAGCGGTACTGGCGTTTGAATACGGTTATGCGACTGCTGAACCGCGCACCCTGACCATCTGGGAAGCGCAGTTCGGTGACTTCGCCAACGGTGCGCAGGTAGTTATCGACCAGTTCATCAGTTCCGGCGAACAGAAATGGGGCCGCATGTGTGGTCTGGTGATGCTGCTGCCGCATGGCTACGAAGGGCAGGGGCCGGAGCACTCCTCCGCGCGTCTGGAACGCTATCTGCAACTTTGCGCTGAGCAAAACATGCAGGTGTGTATCCCGTCTACCCCGGCGCAGGTTTACCACATGATCCGTCGTCAGGCACTGCGCGGTATGCGCCGTCCGCTGATCGTGATGTCACCGAAGTCACTGTTGCGTCATCCTCTGGCGGTTTCTACGCTGGAAGAACTGGCCGACGGCAGCTTCCTGCCAGCGATTGGTGAAGTTGACGAACTGGATCCAAAACAGGTTAAGCGCGTGGTGATGTGCTCCGGTAAGGTTTACTACGACCTGCTGGAACAACGTCGCAAAAACGAGCAAACCGATGTGGCGATTGTCCGCATCGAGCAGCTGTATCCGTTCCCGCACAAAGCGATTCAGGAAGTGCTTGAGAAATTCTCACACGTTCATGACTTCGTCTGGTGTCAGGAAGAGCCGTTGAACCAGGGCGCGTGGTATTGCAGCCAGCACAATTTCCGTGAAGTGATTCCTTTCGGGGCTTCTTTACGTTACGCAGGACGTCCGGCCTCTGCTTCCCCGGCAGTCGGCTACATGTCCGTTCACCAGAAGCAACAGCAAGATCTGGTTAACGATGCGCTTAACGTTAAATAACGCGTTGGCGTGAGTTAACACTATGGAACATAAGAAGGATTTATAATGAGTAGCGTAGATATTCTGGTCCCTGACCTTCCTGAATCCGTTGCGGATGCGACGGTTGCCACCTGGCACAAAAAACCGGGCGACAGTGTTGAGCGTGACGATGTACTGGTAGAAATTGAAACCGATAAAGTGGTTCTGGAAGTGCCAGCAAGTGAAGCCGGTATTCTGGACAGCATCATCGAAGACGAAGGCGCTACCGTGATTTCCCGCCAGATCCTGGCGCGTATCCGTCCGGGCAACAGCTCCGGTAAGCCAAGCACTGAGAAAAGCTCCGAAAAAGAAGCGACTCCTGCGGCACGCCACACAGCAGCACTGGAAGAAGAGAACAATGACGCACTCAGCCCGGCTATCCGCCGCCTGATTGCTGAACATTCTCTGGATGCCAGCGCCATCAAAGGCAGCGGTGTCGGCGGTCGTCTGACCCGTGAAGATATCGAACAGCATCTGGCGAAAGCCAAAGATGCTAAACCGGCAGCCGCGCCAGCCGCCGCTCCGGCAGCTTCCAGCGCCGCTCCTGCTCTGGGTTCACGTAGCGAAAAACGTGTGCCGATGACCCGTCTGCGTAAGCGCGTGGCTGAGCGTCTGCTTGAAGCGAAAAACAGCACTGCGATGCTGACCACCTTCAACGAAATCAACATGAAGCCAATCATGGATCTGCGTAAGCAGTACGGTGATGGTTTCGAAAAACGTCACGGCGTGCGTCTGGGCTTCATGTCTTTCTATCTGAAAGCCGTGGTTGAAGCGCTGAAACGCTATCCGGAAGTGAACGCGTCTATTGATGGCGAAGATGTGGTTTACCACAACTATTTCGACGTCAGCATTGCGGTATCGACTCCACGTGGTCTGGTCACGCCAGTTCTGCGTGACGTAGATACGCTGGGCATGGCTGATATCGAGAAGCAAATCAAAGAGCTGGCGATCAAAGGTCGTGACGGCAAACTGAAAGTGGAAGAACTGACCGGCGGTAACTTTACCGTGACCAACGGCGGCGTCTTCGGCTCCCTGATGTCCACGCCAATCATCAACCCACCACAGAGTGCGATCCTCGGCATGCATGCCATTAAAGATCGTCCTATGGCGGTTAATGGTCAGGTAGTGATTCTGCCAATGATGTATCTGGCACTGTCCTACGATCACCGTCTGGTGGACGGCCGTGAATCGGTCGGCTTCCTGGTGACCATCAAAGAAATGCTGGAAGATCCGGCTCGTCTGCTGCTGGACGTCTAGTCCCGGCGCAGCGAAAGATTAGAGATCGAAAAATCTGCGGCACAGTTCGCTGTGCCCTGATAAGCCTTCCTACTTACCGAATAAGAATGGATAGAACATCATGAATTTACACGAGTATCAGGCGAAACAGCTGTTCCTGCGCTACGGCCTGCCAGCACCATCAGGCTTCGCCTGTTCCACCCCGCGTGAAGCGGAAGAGGCTGCATCGAAAATCGGTGCCGGTCCGTGGGTGGTGAAATGTCAAGTTCATGCCGGTGGCCGCGGTAAAGCGGGCGGCGTGAAAGTGGTTAAAAGCAAAGAAGAAATTCGCGCTTTTGCTGAGCACTGGCTGGGTAAACGTCTGGTGACTTACCAGACAGACGCCAGCGGTCAGCCGGTTAACCAGATCCTGGTTGAAGCGGCAACGGATATCGATCAGGAACTGTACCTCGGTGCGGTAGTTGATCGCAGCTCCCGTCGTGTGGTGTTCATGGCCTCTACCGAAGGCGGCGTGGAAATTGAGAAAGTGGCAGAAGAAACGCCACACCTGATCCATAAAGTGGCACTGGATCCGCTGGCAGGTCCGCAGCCTTACCAGGGTCGCGAACTGGCTTTCAAACTGGGTCTGACCGGTAAGCAGGTTCAGCAGTTCACTAAGATCTTCATGGGTCTGGCGAACATCTTCCTTGAGCGCGACCTTGCGCTGATCGAAATCAACCCGCTGGTGGTGACTACCGCTGGCGACCTGATCTGCCTCGACGGCAAACTGGGTGCGGACGGCAACGCCTTGTTCCGTCAGCCAGAATTGCGCGAAATGCGCGATTACAGCCAGGAAGATGCCCGTGAATCACAGGCAGCGCAGTGGGAACTGAACTACGTTGCCCTCGACGGCAACATCGGTTGCATGGTGAACGGTGCCGGTCTGGCAATGGGTACCATGGACATCGTGAAACTGCACGGTGGCGAACCGGCTAACTTCCTGGATGTTGGCGGTGGTGCAACCAAAGAACGCGTGACTGAAGCCTTCAAAATCATTCTGTCTGATGAAAAAGTGAAAGCCGTCTTCGTTAACATCTTCGGCGGTATCGTACGTTGCGACCTGATCGCCGACGGTATCATCGGCGCGGTGGAAGAAGTGGGCGTCAGCGTACCGGTTGTGGTACGTCTTGAAGGTAACAATGCAGAGCTGGGTGCCAAAAAACTGGCAGACAGCGGTTTGAACATCATTGCAGCGACCAGCCTGACGAATGCGGCTCAACAAGTTGTCGCGGCAGTGGAGGGGAAATAATGTCGATTTTAATCAACAAGAATACCAAAGTTATCTGCCAGGGTTTCACCGGTAGCCAGGGGACTTTCCACTCCGAACAAGCCATCGCTTACGGCACCAAAATGGTTGGCGGCGTTACGCCAGGCAAAGGCGGCACCGAGCACCTGGGTCTGCCCGTGTTCAACACCGTGCGTGAAGCGGTAGAAACTACCGGCGCAACGGCGTCTGTAATTTATGTTCCGGCTCCGTTCTGCAAAGACTCCATTCTGGAAGCGCTGGATGCAGGTATCAAACTGATCATCTGTATCACTGAAGGCATCCCGACGCTGGATATGCTGGTGGTTAAAGTGAAACTGGATCAGAGCGATGCCGTGATGATCGGACCAAACTGCCCGGGCGTTATCACTCCTGGCGAATGCAAAATCGGCATCATGCCTGGCCATATTCACCTGCCAGGCAAAGTGGGCATCGTTTCCCGCTCCGGTACACTGACCTATGAAGCGGTTAAACAGACGACTGATTACGGTTACGGCCAGTCTACCTGCGTCGGCATCGGCGGTGACCCGATCCCAGGCTCTAACTTCATTGATATTCTGAAGCTGTTCCAGGAAGATCCACAGACTGAAGTGATCGTCATGATCGGTGAAATCGGTGGTAACGCAGAAGAAGAAGCTGCTGCGTACATCAAAGCACACGTGACTAAACCGGTTGTGGGCTACATCGCCGGTGTGACTGCGCCTAAAGGCAAGCGTATGGGCCACGCAGGTGCCATCATTGCCGGTGGTAAAGGCACTGCAGACGAGAAATTTGCAGCACTGGAAGCGGCCGGCGTTAAAACCGTTCGCAGCCTGGCTGATATCGGCGAAGCCGTGAAATCTGTCCTGCCGCAATAAGTAATACCCGTCGCGCCGGAAAAAATCCGGTGCGATGTAAGTCGATTTATTTAAGAAACTGATTCGACATGTTGGCCGCCTTCGGGTGGCCTTTTTTATTTTAAGCGAAATATTTAACATTCGCTGAATTGAGCTATATTTATTAACACAGCACGATAGGTTCATTGGAAATAAAAGGTTAATAATTAGGTTTCAACAGGTAGCAAAATAGATATTAATGACAACCATATAAGTACAATTAATTAACATTAAGTCCACCCTTAAAGCCCAATGAAACCAATGATTAACATCCTGAAATATTTTTTCAGAAATTGATGTGGGTAATATAGAAATAAACAAGGAGATAGGCTTAAATTGCGGCAGATCAATTACAGCGATTTTCACTGTTTTGTTCTTAAATTGACCTGTACACGGAAATCCGCTTTGGGTCACTAAAAAACCTATTTAATGTGTGGGATTACTGGCGTAACATATTGGTCCTGTAACATCAGTTTTTTGTATGTTTACTTTTCCCCGTGATTTCGCCTGCTCATCAGCCTCTTAGAGGCTTACTGACCGTGCGCTTTCCGGGTTCAGAGTGCCTGCCGCGGGCATTTCTGTTCTACACACATTTGAATATTGGTAGTCAAGAGGCGTTCCGGCAACCGGTTCGTCAAAGATCGCAATTTGGGGTCTTCCTCCGAGGAGCAAGGGGTCAAGATGTTTGATATCGTTGAACTGTCGCGTTTACAGTTTGCTTTAACAGCCATGTACCATTTCCTATTTGTCCCATTAACGCTGGGTATGGCGTTTTTACTGGCAATTATGGAAACGGTTTATGTGCTTTCCGGCAAACAAATCTATAAAGATATGACCAAATTCTGGGGCAAACTCTTTGCAATTAACTTTGCACTGGGCGTTGCAACCGGTTTAACCATGGAATTCCAGTTCGGTACTAACTGGTCATATTTCTCACATTACGTCGGTGATATCTTCGGGGCGCCTCTGGCGATCGAAGGTTTGATGGCGTTCTTCCTGGAATCCACTTTAGTCGGCCTGTTCTTCTTCGGTTGGGATCGTCTCTCTAAAGTTCAACACATGACAGTGACCTGGTTTGTGGCGCTTGGCTCAAACTTGTCCGCCTTGTGGATCCTGGTGGCGAACGGCTGGATGCAAAACCCGATTGCGTCCACCTTCAACTACGAAACCATGCGTATGGAAATGGTCAGCTTCTCTGAGCTGGTCCTGAACCCGGTTGCGCAGGTTAAATTCGTTCACACCGTAGCGTCTGGTTATGTGACTGGCGCGATGTTCATCCTGGCTATCAGCTCTTACTACCTGCTTAAAGGTCGTGACATCGGTTTCGCGAAACGCTCATTTGCGATTGCTGCAAGCTTTGGTCTGGCTGCCGTACTTTCCGTTATCGTGCTGGGTGATGAATCCGGTTATGAAATGGGTGATGTGCAGAAAACCAAACTGGCAGCTATTGAAGCAGAGTGGGACACCCAACCTGCACCGGCCAGCTTCACGCTGTTTGGTATGCCTAACCAGGACAAAATGGAGAACGAATATTCTATTCAGATCCCATATTTGCTCGGCCTGATTGCCACGCGTTCTGTTGATACGCCGGTCACCGGTCTGAAAGACCTGATGGCGCAACACGAAGTGCGTATCCGCAATGGTATGAAAGCCTACACCCTGCTGGAAGAACTGCGTTCGGGCAACACTGACCCGAAAGTACGCAGCGATTTCGAAAATGCTAAGCAGGATCTGGGCTACGGTATGTTGCTGAAACGTTATACCGACAACCCGGCGGGTGCGACTGACGCACAAATTCAGAAAGCGACCAAAGATTCTATCCCGCGCGTTCTGCCGCTGTACTTCGCATTCCGTATCATGGTTGCCTGCGGCATCCTGATGTTCGTGCTGATTGCGCTGTCCTTCTACACCGTATTGCGCGGCAAGATTGGTCAGAAACGCTGGTTACACCGCGCGGTATTCATCGGCCTGCCATTGCCGTGGATTGCTGTCGAAGCGGGCTGGTTCGTGGCCGAATATGGCCGTCAGCCTTGGGCGATTGGTGAAGTGTTACCGACTGCGGTTGCGCACTCTTCACTGACTGTGGGTGATGTACTCTCCTCGATGATCCTCATCTGTGGCCTGTACACCCTGTTCCTGATCGCTGAAATGTTCCTGATGTTCAAATATGCGCGCCTGGGCCCAAGCAGCCTGAAAACTGGCCGTTATCATTATGAACAAACTTCAGCGCCACTTGAGCAAGCTCGGTAATAGGGAGTCCACTTATGTTTGATTATGAAGTTTTACGGTTCATCTGGTGGGTGCTGATTGGCGTGCTGTTTATCGGCTTCGCAGTCACCGATGGATTTGATATGGGCGTGGGCATTCTGGTGCGCATTATCGGTAAAACCGATACTGACCGCCGCGTGATGATCAACGCCATCGCCCCGCACTGGGACGGTAACCAGGTCTGGCTGATCACCGCCGGTGGTGCATTGTTTGCAGCATGGCCGATGGTTTACGCCGCGGCATTCTCCGGCTTCTACGCCGCGATGGTGCTGGTGCTGTGCGCCTTGTTCTTCCGTCCGCTGGGCTTTGACTATCGTTCAAAACTCGAGAGCCCGCGCTGGCGTGGCATGTGGGACTGGGGCATCTTTATCGGCAGTTTCGTCCCTGCACTGGTGTTCGGTGTGGCGTTCGGTAACCTGCTGCTGGGTGTTCCGTTCCATATCGACAGCGACCTGCGTCTGTTCTACACCGGTAACCTGTTTGGCCTGCTGAACCCGTACGGTATTCTGGCCGGTCTGGTCAGCCTGACCATGCTTATCACGCAAGGTGCCACCTATCTGCAAATGCGTACTGTGGGTGAACTGCACCTGCGTACCCGCACCGCGTCGCAGATTTCTGCACTGGTGATGATGGTGTGCTTCCTGCTGGCAGGTATCTGGTTAGTGAAAGGGATTGATGGCTTCACCGTGACGTCTGTTATGGATCACGCCGGCCCGTCTAACCCGCTGCGTAAAACGGTGTCTCATGAAGCCGGTGCATGGCTGGCTAACTTCAACAAGACTCCGGGCCTGTGGGCGATCCCTGCACTGGGTGTGATTCTGCCGCTGCTGACCATTTTGTTCTCACGCATGAACAAAGCTGCGCTGGCATTCATCAGTAACTCACTGACTATCGCCTGTGTGATCCTGACTGCGGGTATCACTATGTTCCCGTTCGTGATGCCGTCAATCACTGAGCCGAACGCCAGCCTGACCATGTGGGATGCGACATCCACCTTGCTGACGCTCAGAGTGATGACCGTTGTTGCCTGTATCTTTGTACCAATCATCCTGATTTACACCTCATGGGCGTATTACAAGATGTTCGGTCGCCTCGATAAACACTACATCGAGAACAACAAGCATTCGTTGTATTAAGGAGAACACCATGTGGTATTTTGCCTGGATCCTCGGCACCTTACTGGCTTGCTCATTCGGTATTATTACCGCGCTGGCGTTTGAACACAGCGAAGCCAATAAAGCGGCTAAAGAAGAGAAGTAATAATGAGTGTGATCGTGGATAAACTCTACGCCATCACAGACAAGGGCCCCTTGCGGGCCCTTTCGCTTGTGATGTCACTGGTGCTTGCCGGATGCGTATTCTGGAAACCGGGCCTGTTTGCCTCGTCAACCAGCCAGCTGGAAGTCTGGCACGGCATCATTCTGATATGGGCAGTCTGTGCCGGTGTGATCCACGGCCTTGGCTTTCGTCCGCATAAATCGGTATGGAAGGCATTCTTCTCTCCGATACTTGCCATGATTGCGCTGGCCGCAGGACTTTTTTACTTTTTCAGCTGATTCTTTGCTGAAATAAAAGACAAATTTACAGTAATCGTCCTATGGGCCGCTCTGGCCCATAATTATTTTCGTTCCAGCAATGCAACCCATTCCCAACCCCAACTCACTTGAGTATAGTAGTGCCGTCAAATTGCATTACGGGATGTAGAGTGAGTAATTCGTTGTTCCGATGGCCGGTTCGTGTCTACTTTGAAGACACAGACGCGGGAGGTGTGGTCTACCATGCCCGATACGTCGCCTTTTATGAAAGGGCTCGCACAGAGATGTTGCGCCAACGCAATTTTCACCAGCAACAACTGCTGGGAGAACATGTCGCTTTTGCTGTCCGCCGCATGACGGTCGAATACTTTGCACCAGCTCGCCTAGATGACCTGCTGGATGTTCAGAGTGAGATTACGTCCATTCGCGGAGCTTCTCTTACTTTTGCACAACGAATTCTTGATTCGCATGGAAACCTTCTGAGTTCTGCAGAAGTGTTGATTGCGTGCATTGATCCACACCAAATGAAGCCACGTGCGCTTCCTAAGTCTATTGTCGCGGAGTTTAAGCAGTGACTGACATGAACATGCTTGATTTATTTTTAAAGGCCAGCATCCTGGTTAAGCTGATTATGCTTATCCTGGTGTGCTTCTCTGTCGCGTCCTGGGCGATCATCATTCAACGCACGAAAGTGCTGAATGCCGCCACCCGTGAGGCAGAAGCATTTGAAGATAAATTCTGGTCCGGTATTGAGCTTTCCCGTTTGTATCAGGAAAGCCAGGGCCGTCGCGAAACCCTGAGCGGGGCAGAGCAAATCTTCCATTCCGGTTTTAAAGAGTTTGCGCGTCTTCATCGTGCCAACAGCCATGCGCCTGAGTCGGTGATCGAAGGCTCTTCACGTGCGATGCGTATTTCCTTTAACCGTGAACTCGAATCTCTTGAAATGCACATTCCTTTCCTTGGTACCGTCGGTTCCATCAGCCCGTATATCGGCCTGTTCGGTACGGTCTGGGGGATCATGCACGCCTTTATCGGCTTAGGTTCTGTAAAACAAGCTACCCTGCAAATGGTTGCGCCGGGTATCGCAGAAGCACTGATCGCCACCGCGATTGGTTTGTTTGCTGCTATCCCTGCGGTGATGGCGTATAACCGCCTGAACCAGCGTGTGAACAAGCTTGAGCAAAACTACGATAACTTCATGGAAGAATTTACGGCCATCCTGCACCGTCAGGCTTTCTCTCGCGAAACCAGCAGTAACTAAAGGGGGAGCGTATGGCTCGTTCACGAGGTCGTCGTAACCGTCGCGAAGGTAAGTCGGAGATCAACATTGTTCCGCTGTTGGACGTACTGCTGGTTCTGTTACTGATTTTTATGGCAACAGCTCCCATCATTACCCAGAGCGTGGAAGTGGATCTGCCAGACGCGACGGATTCCAAAACGGTATCCAGCGATGATAACCCGCCAGTGATTGTGGAAGTCTCCGGCGTGGGTCAGTACACCATAGTGGTGGATCATCAGCGTATGGAACAATTGCCTGAACAGCAGGTTATCGCGGAAGCGACCAGCCGAATCCAGGCCAATCCGAAGACGGTATTTCTGATCGGCGGCGCAAAAGATGTACCTTATGATGAAATCATTAAGGCGCTGAATATGCTGCATCAGGCTGGCGTGAAGTCTGTCGGATTGATGACACAACCTATCTGAGGATAGGTAATTTGTAACACTTATTTGAAACCCGGCATTCTCTGGCTTGTTAAAAGTATGACAGGCAATACAGGAAACCGGGTTTTTAGTAATCCTGTCTTGGGAAATCTATTTTGGTAAAGGCAACTGCAACTGAACAAAACGATAAGCTCAAACGCGCCGTTATTGTTTCGGTCGTTCTGCATATCATCATTATAGGCCTGCTGATTTTGGGATCGCTGGACGAAGATACCAGCATGAGTGGTGGCGGTGGCGGCAGCGATATCTCTGCCGTAATGGTTGATCCCAGTGCCGTGGTCGATCAGTACAACCGTCAGCAACAGCAACAGGCTGATTCCCAACGCGCTGCTGCAGCGCGTCAGAAAAAATCAGAGCAACAGGCTGAAGAGCTTCAGCAGAAACAGGCCGCCGAACAACAGCGCCTGAAAGAACTTGAAAAAGAGCGTCTGCAAGCGCAGCAGGATGCGAAGCAGCAGGCTCAGGAACAGGCTCAGCAGCAAAAACAAGCTGAGCAAGCCGCTGAACAGGCGAAAGAACAACAGAAGCAGGCTGAAGCTGCCGCTGCACAAGCGAAAGCCGAAGCAGCAAAAGCGGCGGCACAGGCCAAAGCGGATGCCGCGAAAGAAGCGGCTAAAGCACAAGCAGACGCACAGAAAAAAGCTGCTGCTGATGCTCAGAAAAAAGCAGAGGCTGAAGCAACCGCCGCTGCTGCCGCTGCGAAGAAACAAGCAGAAGCTGACGCGAAGAAAGAAGCGGCTGCAGAAGCGAAGAAACAAGCTGCTGCAGAAGCCAAAGCGCAGGCCGCTGCAGATGCAAAAGCCCAGGCTGAAGCGGATGCGAAAGCGGCTGCTGATGCCAAAGCCGCTGCTGCTGCTGAGAAAAAAGCAGAAGCTGCAGCTGCAGCGAAGAAAGCCGCAGCCGATAAAAAAGCTGCCGCTGCCGCCGCTGCGAAAGAAGCAGCTGATGCGAATAACTTATTTGATGGTCTTGCTGACTCCAAAAATGCACCGAAAGGCGCAACAGGTGGCGGCGCTTCTGCTCCGGCAGGGAAGGGGACTCAGAAAAAGGCAGGCGCATCAGGTGCCGATATTGCTAACTATGGCAGCCAGATTAAGGCAGCTATCGAGAGCAGATTCTATGACGCGTCATCGTATGCGGGTAAAACTTGTTCGTTGCGCGTTAAAATGAACCCGGATGGCTCGCTTATCAGCGTGTCGGCGGAAGGTGGGGATCCTGCACTTTGTCAGGCAGCGCTTGCCGCAGCCCGACAGGCGAAGTTCCCGAAACCACCTTCTGAAGCAGTCTATGAAGTCTTTAAAAATGCTCCGATAGATTTTAAACCGTAGAAAGACGAAAATAATTTCTTTTCAGAATTTTACGATAGATTGCAGGGTGTAATTCTAGTTTTGTATGCGTTGGTTTGTTAAAATTCTGCTAAATTATCGCGGGCAGATACGTCCAGATAAGGGAGATACAATGAAGCAGGCATTTCGAGTAGCGTTCGGCCTTTTGATGATGTGGGCATCTGTGGTTCATGCAGAAGTTCGCATTGAAATTACCCAAGGGGTAGATACAGCTCGCCCGATTGGCGTTGTGCCATTCAAATGGGCTGGCCCGGGTACACCACCTGAAGATGTGGGTGGTATCGTTGCAGCTGACTTACGTAACAGCGGCAAGTTCAATCCTATTGATGCATCACGTATGCCACAACAGCCGACCTCTGCCGCAGAAGTAACTCCTGCTGCATGGACTGCGCTGGGCATTGATGCGGTTGTTATCGGTCAGGTTCAGCCTGCAGCCGATGGCAGCTACGTGGTGTCTTACCAGCTGGTTGATACCTCTGGTGCACCAGGTACCGTGCTGGCACAAAACCAGTACAAAGTGACCAAACAGTGGTTACGTTATTCCGCCCATACCGCCAGTGATGAAGTTTTCGAAAAGCTGACCGGTGTGAAAGGCGCATTCCGTACCCGTATCGCTTATATCGTGCAGACCAACGGCGGTAAATTCCCGTATGAACTGCGCGTAGCGGATTATGACGGTTACAACCAGTTCGTGGTTCACCGTTCACCAGAGCCACTGATGTCTCCGGCCTGGTCGCCGGATGGCAGCAAACTGGCGTACGTCACGTTTGAAAGCGGTCGTTCAGCACTGGTTGTGCAGACTCTGGCTAATGGCGCTATCAAACAGATTGCTTCATTCCCGCGTCACAACGGTGCACCGGCGTTCTCACCTGATGGCAGCAAACTGGCTTTCGCTCTGTCTAAAGACGGCAGCCTGAACCTGTATGTAATGAATCTGTCTTCTGGTCAGATTAGCCAGGTGACAAACGGACGCAGCAACAACACTGAACCAACCTGGTTCCCGGACAGCCAGAATCTGGCGTTCACATCGGATCAGGGTGGTCGTCCGCAAGTTTATAAAGTCAATATTAATGGCGGTGCGCCTCAGCGTCTGACCTGGGAAGGCTCGCAGAACCAGGACTCTGACGTAAGTGCAGATGGTAAGTTCCTGGTGATGGTGAGCAGCGCCAGCGGTACACAGCACATCGCTAAACAAGATCTGGCAACGGGAGCCGTTCAAACATTGACGGACACGTTCCTGGATGAAACGCCTAGCCTCGCACCAAACGGCACCATGGTAATTTACAGCTCTTCACAGGGCCTGGGTTCCGTATTGCAGTTGGTATCGACTGATGGGCGCTTCAAAGCGCGTCTTCCGGCAACTGATGGACAGGTCAAATTCCCTGCCTGGTCGCCGTATCTGTAATGCATAGAAAACTATGTATGGCAAAAAATTATAAAAGGATCGAATAGATGCAACTGAATAAAGTGCTGAAAGGGCTGATGCTGGCGTTGCCTGTACTGGCTGTAGCTGCTTGTAGTTCTCACAAGAACGCAGACAACGACCAATCTAATGGTATGGGTCTGAACTCTGGCGCAGGCACTGAAAACGCAAACATGTCTTCAGAAGAGCAAGCTCGTCTGCAGATGCAAGAACTGCAGAAAAACAACATCGTTTACTTTGGCCTGGACAAATACGATGTGTCTTCTGAATTCGCTCAGATGTTAGACGCGCACGCAGCATTCCTGCGTAGCAACCCGTCTTACAAAGTGACTGTAGAAGGTCATGCTGACGAACGTGGTACGCCAGAGTACAACATCGCCCTGGGCGAACGTCGTGCTACTGCTGTTAAAATGTACCTGCAAGGCAAAGGCGTTTCTGCTGACCAAATCTCTATCGTTTCTTACGGTAAAGAAAAACCAGCTGTACTGGGCCATGACGAAGCGGCATACGCTAAAAACCGTCGTGCAGTACTGGTATACTAAGAGAATAGTATGAGCAGTAACTTCAGAACTCACTTGTTGAGTCTGTCGTTACTGGTTGGCGTAGCGGTCCCATGGGCCGCTACTGCCCAAGCGCCAATCAGTAATGTCGGCTCAGGCTCGATTGAAGATCGGGTCACCTCTCTGGAGCGTATTTCTAACGCTCACAGCCAGCTATTAACTCAACTCCAGCAACAACTTTCTGATACCCAACGTGATATGGATACTCTTCGTGGTCAAATCCAGGAGAACCAGTATCAGTTGAGTCAGCTTGGTGATCGCCAGAAGCAAATTTTTAATCAACTGGACAGCTTAAGCCAGGGCAATGCCGGAGCCGCCAGTACGGGCGCTGCAGCAGCCACAGGTGACGCAGCCGGTTCTGCTGCCGCAACGCCGGACGCGGGTGCTGTACAAGCGCCTGCAAGCACCGGTGACGTGAACAGCGATTACAATGCTGCGGTTTCACTGGCGCTGGAAAAGAAACAGTATGATGAGGCAATTGCTGCCTTTCAGAGTTTCGTCAAAAAATATCCTGATTCAACTTATCAGCCTAACGCCAACTACTGGTTAGGACAGTTGTATTACAACAAGGGTAAAAAAGACGACGCTGCGTATTATTTTGCAGTTGTGGTCAAAAATTACCCTAAGTCTCCAAAAAGTTCTGACGCGATGTTTAAGGTTGGGGTGATCATGCAGGAGAAAGGTCAGGCTGATAAAGCCAAAGCCGTCTTCACGCAGGTTGTAAAACAGTACCCAAATACCGATGCGGCAAAACAAGCTCAAAAACGTTTATCTGCAAAGTAGTTCCTCATTCAGGTCTGGAAAATGTACATATCGTGCATTTTCTGGGCTTTAGTGTGTGAAACGCCATCAGTTAGCACTCTTTCTGAAAATTAAAGTTGCACTGAAAAGTTAAATAAGTAATATATGCCGCCGTTGCCCAGACAACTCCAAACGGCTAACGCTGTCAGAGATTTAGGCAATATGCAGTAGGTTTAGAAGGGCCGTTAGCTCAGTTGGTAGAGCAGTTGACTTTTAATCAATTGGTCGCTGGTTCGAATCCAGCACGGCCCACCAAATCTAAATCATTTATTGCATGTGGCTTGCACACCAACTGCAAGACACGCAGGCAGACAGAAGTATTCAGGAAGGGCCGTTAGCTCAGTTGGTAGAGCAGTTGACTTTTAATCAATTGGTCGCTGGTTCGAATCCAGCACGGCCCACCACTTTTAAAGTGGAAAATGTAGTGAAGCAGTGCAGGATGAGAAGCAATGGTTCGAGCCGAGCGAAGCGAGACGACAACGCGCAAGCGTTGCCCGCAGGGCGAGGTGAAACCGAGTCAATCCAGCACGGCCCACCACTCTTTTAGAGTGAACGCCCTGAATAGTTTTAGACGCCGACAGTAAAAAGTAGTACCCAGCATTTAGATGGGCCGTTAGCTCAGTTGGTAGAGCAGTTGACTTTTAATCAATTGGTCGCTGGTTCGAATCCAGCACGGCCCACCATCTAAAGCACACTTTCAGAGAAAAGCGCCTTTTGGCGCTTTTTTCGCATCTGACGCCTGAAACTTCCTCCCATCGCGATATCCATTTCTCCGGCAATTTTGTCAATCCTCGTCTCTTTTAAGTGCAGTAAACATTTTTAGCTTTATGGCTAATATATGGACGACTTTCCCTGTATTTTGCGGTATTTTGTTTAGCATACAAAACCAACGGGTTTCCGGATGGGATCTGTTGCGGCTTCTGGCGTTTCAGGCGTGCTGCCTGACTGAATGAGATGACGAGTATGAGCGAAACATTGGACCTGAATGCGACGGTTTATCCTTTTCCTCCTAAACCCGCAGTTCTGAGTGCAGATGAAAAGACTTTCTACAAAGAGAAGATCAGAAAATTGCTCAGGGAACGTGATGCCGTGATGGTGGCGCATTACTACACTGATCCTGAAATTCAGGCGCTTGCAGAAGAAACCGGGGGCATTGTCGCAGACTCTCTGGAAATGGCGCGCTTTGGCAGTCAGCATCCGGCTTCCACGTTGCTGGTGGCCGGCGTACGCTTCATGGGTGAAACGGCCAAAATTCTCAGCCCTGAAAAAACAGTGCTCATGCCGACGCTCAATGCGGAATGCTCGCTGGATCTGGGTTGCCCGGAACAGGCTTTCTCAGATTTCTGCGACCAGCACCCCGATCGCACCGTTGTGGTCTACGCTAATACCTCTGCGGCGGTGAAAGCCCGTGCCGACTGGGTAGTTACGTCGAGCATTGCGGTAGAACTGATTGAACATCTTGATAGTCTGGGCGAAAAAATAATCTGGGCACCGGATCGTCACCTCGGCAATTATGTTCGCAAGCAGACGGGCGCTGATGTGCTGTGCTGGCAGGGCGCCTGTATCGTCCATGACGAGTTTAAAACCCAGGCCCTGACCCGAATGAAAGGCTTGTATCCAAACGCCGCTGTTCTGGTGCATCCTGAGTCTCCGCAGGCGATTGTGGATATGGCAGATGCGGTCGGTTCTACCAGTCAGCTCATTCAGGCTGCAAAAACCTTGCCTCAGAAACAGCTGATCGTCGCTACTGACCGCGGGATTTTCTACAAAATGCAGCAAGCGTGCCCGGATAAAGAATTATTCGAAGCGCCAACGGCAGGCGAGGGCGCAAGTTGCCGCACCTGCGCGCATTGCCCGTGGATGGCGATGAACGGCCTGAAAGCCATTGCTGAAGGTCTGGAGCACGGCGGAGCAGAACATGCGATAGAAGTGGATGAGGCGCTGCGTGTGAAGTCATTGATTCCGCTGAACCGTATGCTGGATTTTGCCGCGCAACTCAAATTACGCACACAGGCCAAAGCCCTGTAAGCAAACGCGATGTGACTGACGAAAAAGGAAGGACGTGATGATGGATTTTTTCAGTACCAGCAATATTCTGGTTCATATTCCTCTCGGCAAAGGCGGATATGATCTGTCTTGGATTGAAGCGGTTGGCACTATTTTTGGTTTGCTTTGTATCTGGTACGCCAGCAAAGAAAAATTGATCAATTACGCGTTCGGTCTGATCAACGTCACCTTGTTTGCGATCATCTTCTTCCAGATCCAGCTCTACGCCAGTTTACTGCTGCAAATCTTCTTCTTTGCCGCCAATATTTATGGCTGGTACGCCTGGAGCCGTCAGACAGCGGATCAGGAAGCCGAATTGCAGATCCGCTGGTTGCCACGTGGGAAAGCGCTGATATGGGGCGTGGTGTGCGTCGCAGGCATTTTGCTGATGACGTTTAACATTGACCGCGTATTTGCTGCGCTCACTCTGGTGGCGGTCAATCTGATGCAGGCGCTGGGGATGAATGTGCAGATGCCAGAATTGCAGCCGGATGCTTTCCCGTTCTGGGATTCATCAATGATGGTGCTGTCGATTGTGGCGATGCTGCTGATGACGCGCAAATATGTCGAGAACTGGTTGCTGTGGGTGGTGATCGACGTGATAAGTGTGGCGATTTTTGCTTATCAGGGCGTCTATGCGATGGCGCTCGAATACGTGTTGCTGACGCTGATTGCACTCAATGGTTCGTGGCTGTGGATCAAGAGCGCGAAGCAAAATGGCTCGCAGCCACTGCAAACCGTCTGAATCTGCTTAAACAAAAACGCCTCCATACCGGAGGCGTTTTGCTTTCTGTTATTGGTGAACATCAGTGATGATGGTGTGCGTGGGAGTGACCATGATGATCGTGCCCTGCGCTGGCAGCCGGGATTTCATTAATCTCGCAATCCGGTGTTTCACAGCGACCGTATTCCATCTGAATCGTCGCGTGGCCGATACGGCATTTCTCCAGCAAATGATGCTGAATGCGGTCTAACAGCGCATCGTGATCGTGCGGTGGCACCACCTGCACATGCAGCGTCATCAGCCGCTGTTCACCAATCTGCCAGACGTGAACGTGATGGACATTGCGAACTTCAGGGATGCTGAGCGACAAATCACGGCGCAGTTTATCGATATCAATTTCCTCAGGCGTACCTTCCAGCAACTCATGAAAACTTTCGCGCAGTAGCCGCCAGGCGTTGTTCAGCACCAGACACGACACAAGCACCGACAGAATCGGGTCGATGGGCGTCCAGCCGGTATACATGATGATCAGTGCTGCAGCGACCGCACCAATCGATCCCAGTAAATCACCCAGCACATGCAGAGCCGCAGCGCGCACGTTGATGTTGGCTTTTTCCTGACCCTGATGCAGTAACCAGAACGCCAGAATATTGGCAAACAGCCCGGCGATAGCGATGACCAGCATCGTGGTACCCATCACCGGCTGTGGATTGAAGAAGCGGGCAATGGCTTCCCAGACGATCAGCACCACAATCACTAACAGCGCGGCGGCGTTAACGAAAGCCGCCATTGTCGTCAGGCGCAGATAACCAAAGGTATGACGGGAATTGGGCTTACGTTTTGCAAAACGCACGGCCATCAGCGCCACGAGCAACGCGGCAGCATCTGTCAGCATGTGACCGGCATCTGCCAGCAACGCCAGAGAGCCAGAAATCAGCCCGCCGATAACTTCCGCAACCATAAAAACAACGGTTACAAGGAAAGCCAGTAACAGGCGACGGCTATTTTTATCCTGCGGTAACAGGGAAGAAGACATAGTTATATTCACAAAGATGATGAACAGAGACGATCACAATAGCGTAATCAGATGACGTTGCAAGAAGGGGAAGTATCGGAATAAGGAGGAACCGAAGTTCCTCCTGAGCGAGAGACTACCGGCGTATTTATTTACCAGTTTCTTTTGATTGCGTGGTTCCAGGTGCCTGGTCAGGACAACGACCATCTTTGCACATCGCTTTCTTATGCTGTTTGTCCTTGCTCATATGCTGCTTGGTGGTATCCGTTTTGGTATTCACTTCATCTGCTGGCTTGTTCGTGTTGTTAATCTGGTCATTATCAACACTTTTAGGTGCCATATTCTGAATTGAGCCAGGTGAACCGGACTGATTGGCCTGACCGTTGTTATCACCAGCCGAGGTTTCACCGGCGGCAAAGGCCGCGCCCGTTGTCAGAGCCATAGTGGCAGTCAGTAACATGATTGCGAGCTTTTTCATAATGTCATCTCCATTGTTTCAGAAAGGTCCGTGGTCGTGTTTCATGTGTCTGCTTAAAGCCTAGCTAAATAAATTATGTCCTAAATCAAAATGAGACTAATCGTAAGTGTAAAAGCAGGTTTACACTGCTCCCCATTACGGCTAGATTGAACGCGGTCAGCGTTTCGCTTTGTCTCTTATGAACACCCGAATGGAACTGTTATGAATTATCAAAACGACGATTTACGCATCAAAGAAATCAAAGAACTTTTACCTCCGGTTGCCCTGCTCGAAAAATTTCCCGCCACTGACAAAGCGGCAAAAACAGTTTCTCAGGCTCGTAATGCTATTCATAAGATCCTGAAAGGAAACGATGATCGTCTGCTGGTTGTTATCGGGCCTTGCTCAATCAATGATCCTAAAGCTGCCAAAGAATATGCGGCACGCCTGCTGAAAATGCGTGAAGAATTGCAGGGTGAGCTGGAAGTGGTAATGCGCGTTTATTTCGAAAAACCGCGTACTACGGTGGGCTGGAAAGGGCTGATCAACGATCCGCACATGAACAACAGCTACCAGATTAACGATGGGTTGCGCATTGCCCGCAAATTGTTACTTGATATTACTGACACCGGTTTGCCTGCCGCAGGCGAGTTCCTGGACATGATCACGCCACAATATCTGGCGGATTTAATGAGCTGGGGCGCAATCGGTGCGCGTACCACAGAATCTCAGGTTCACCGCGAGCTTTCCTCCGGTTTATCCTGCCCGGTCGGTTTCAAAAATGGTACCGACGGCACCATCAAAGTGGCTATCGACGCCATTAACGCCGCAGGCGCGCCGCATTGCTTCCTGTCTGTCACCAAATGGGGTCACTCCGCCATCGTGAATACCAGCGGTAACAACGACTGCCATATCATTCTGCGCGGCGGCAAAAAGCCAAACTACAGCGCTCAGGACGTGCTCGAAGTGAAAGACGGCCTGAAAAAAGGCGGTCTGCCAGCACGTATCATGATCGACTTCAGCCATGCGAACAGCAGTAAGCAATTCAAAAAGCAGATGGAAGTTTGCGAAGACGTTTGCGGGCAGATTGCTGGCGGTGAACAGGCAGTTATGGGCGTGATGGTTGAGAGCCATCTGGTGGAAGGTAACCAGAGCCTCGACAGCGGCGAGCCGCTGGTTTACGGCCAGAGCGTGACCGATGCTTGCATCGGCTGGGAAGACACAGAAGTGCTGCTGCGTAATCTCGCGAACGCCGTTAAAGCGCGTCGCGGATAATTCTTTAACGCCAGCACATCTTTCTGAGCCCCGCTTTTGCGGGGCTTTTTATTAGCTGAATACGTCAAAGTGCGCAGCGCATCTCCATGCAACGCAAATCGGCATTCGCCATTTCTGACCGGTACAGACCCTCTTTTACCAGGCTGAATCCGTTCCTCTTATAAAACTCAAAAGCATTGGGCGTGGATGACAGGATGATCTCTTTAAACCCCCGCGATTTTGCTTCAGCTTTTAGTGTATTGAGAATTTGCGTAGCGAGTCCTTTTCCTTCGAATTCCGGCAAGGTGAATATCGCCTCAACGCTGCCATTTTTCAGGTCGAGATAACCCGTTGCCGCAGGTGTACCCAGACCGTGCGCTTCAGCCACATAAAAAGGATTCTCAGCAATGGCTTTACGGTAACCGGGCGGCATCTGATCCGGCGTCCAGGCCATCACAATGTCGGTGCCATAGGTATTTTTACATCCGTGGCGGATAGCCTGATTTCTGATTTCCCAGAGTATTTCTGCTTCATCGGGGCAGGCGAGTCTGACGGGCATCGGTTTCTCCTCAGGTTCAGATACAAAAAAGGCACGCTTGCGCGTGCCTGTTCCAATCGCTCTGCTTAACACAGAAAACGCGAAATTACTTCGCTTTACCCTGGTTTGCCACGGCCGCTGCTTTCGCTGCGATTTCGTCGGCATTACCCAGATAGTAACGTTTGATTGGTTTGTAGTTTTCGTCGAATTCGTAAACTAATGGAACACCGGTAGGGATGTTCAGTTCCAGAATTTCGTCTTCGCTCAGGTCATCGAGATATTTGACCAGTGCACGCAGGGAGTTACCGTGCGCAGCGATGATCACGCGCTCGCCGCTGGCGATACGTGGTTTGATCACGTCAGTCCAGTAAGGGATAACACGTTCGATGGTCAGTGCCAGGCTTTCAGTCGTTGGCAGTTCAGCCGCAGTCAGTTTTGCATAGCGCGGGTCATGGCCAGGGAAACGCTCATCAGCGCGATCCAGTTCTGGCGGAGTTACCGCGAAGCCACGACGCCATTGTTTAACTTGCTCGTCACCGTATTTCTGAGCGGTTTCTGCTTTATCCAGACCCTGCAACGCGCCGTAATGACGTTCGTTCAGTTTCCAGGATTTCTCAACCGGCAGCCATGGCTGGTTCAGTTCGTCCAAAACGCTCCACAGAGTATGGATGGCACGTTTCAGCACAGAGGTATAAGCGAAGTCGAATTGGAAGCCTTCGTCTTTGAGCAACTGACCAGCAGCTTTTGCTTCAGTGCGACCCTTATCGGACAGTTCAACATCATGCCAACCGGTAAAACGGTTTTCTTTGTTCCACTCACTTTCACCGTGTCTTACCAGCACCAGCTTGGTTACAGCCATAGCTAAACTCCTCAGTTAACTGAATTTTCAATGATAACGGTTATCATTATAGGGGCTTGGCCTCCCGTACAGCAATCTGAAACTTCCTCAGGAAGCCTTTGCGGGACACCGTTTGTATTAAACATAACGAATTTGCTGCGGCGATGTAAAACAAAACGCGCGAACGGTTTCCCGGACAGCGCGTTTTTTGCAAAAGGACAGCAGTTAGCTGGCTTTTTTCAGGCAGGTACTCATGAAGGTTTTACGTGCATCGCCTTTAAGCTCTTTTTTCGCTGCGTCAGCGTTACAGGTTTTCATTTTTTCCTGCTGAGGCGTCATGCCTGCCGTCGCCGGTTTGGTTTCCGCCTTGAGGCACTGACTCATGAATTTTTTACGGTCATCACCTTTCAGGGACTGGGTAGTGGCCTGCTGATTACAGTCGGTCATCTTTTGGCGTTGCTCAGTCTGAGCAGGAGAAGGCACTTTAACAGGGTCAGCCGCCAGAGCGGAGCCAGCCGCGCAAAGCGTTGCCAGCAGGGATAACACAACAGGTAAACGCATATCGAACTCCTTATTAAACGTCCTTTTATGCAGGACACTCTCTAAGAGTAGATGCGGGAAATGCCTTTAGCTGAAAAAGTGCTGATACAGATGCGCCATGAGTCACAAATTTGCAGAAGTCGGAATAAATGAAGACAGGGCCGGGCGACCCTGTCTGACAGACGTTAAAGATGATGGACGTTATAGCGCGAAGAACTGATACGTGGTGGCAGATTTATATGCCTGTCCCGGTTTGATCCAGCAGCTTGGCTGTGGCCAGGTTGCGTGGTTCGGGCTGTCTGGCAGGAATTCACTTTCCAGCGCCACACCGCTATAGCTGGCATATTCGCCGCCGCTGCGATTCGGTGTTCCGCCGAGGAAATTGCCGCTATAAAGCTGAACCGCTGGCGCCGAGGTAAACATGGTCATTTTCACTTTGCCATCCGCAGACCACAAATGTGCTGCCGGATTTGTAGCGGCATTGCATGAGCGGTTGAGCAGATACGCGTGGTCATAACCTTTCACCCGTTGCTGATCGCGATCCTTGAGGAAATCTTTCGCCAGCGTTTTTGCGGCGTTGAAATCCATGCCGGTATGTTCAACTGGCGTCGGATCGGCGCAAGGAATGCCGTCGCTGTCCACTGGCAGGAAGCGGTCAGCAAACAGTTGCAGCTTATGCTGGCGCGCGTCAGTGCCTTCGCCGTCGAGATTGAAATAGGCGTGATTGGTCAGATTGACCGGGCACAGCTTATCGACAGTCGCTTCATAACGAATTTCCAGACGGTTATCGTCAGTCAGCTGATAATGCACTTTGGCGGTCATATTGCCCGGGTAACCCTGATCGCCATCGGCTGAGAACAATTCGAACGTCAGTTTTTGCGCGGTTTTCCCGAGGATCTTCCAGCGACGCGCATGGAAGCCTTCCGGCCCGCCGTGCAGCTGATGAACGCCCTGATTGGCGACGACCAGATGCGGTTTGCCGTCAACTTCAAACTGCGAACGTGCGATACGGTTGGCGTAACGCCCCACGGTGGCACCCAGATACGCGCTCTGATTCATGTACTCCGGCGGCGACTCGCAGCCGAGCAACAGCTCACGAGAGGTGCCGTCGGCCAGCGGCAGCGTGAAAGATAACCAGGTCGCGCCCCAGTCCATAAACGTGGCGGTGGCACCCGCCGCATTCTGTAGCGTTACCTGTTCAAACGGCTGGCCGTCGGGCGCCAGCTGTGTGTTTTCAGGTTTTAACATATGCCTGCTCCCTGTGATGCGGTGCAAACGTAGAAGGTTTCTTTCAGGCCGCTGTGGGCGTGATATTGCTGTTCAACGGCATGACGGACTTTTTCCACCATGTCTTCCGGAACCAGCGCTACGATACAGCCGCCGAAACCGCCACCGGTCATACGCACGCCGCCTTTATCGCCAATCACGTCTTTGACGATTTCTACCAGCTTGTCGATCTGCGGAACGGTGATTTCAAAATCATCGCGCATGGAAGCGTGAGATTCCGCCATCAGCTCGCCCATACGTTTCAGGTCGCCGCTGGCCAGTGCATCCGCTGCCGCCAGTGTGCGGTCGTTCTCAGTGATCACGTGACGCGCACGGCGGGCAACCACCGGATCCAGTTCATCCTGAATGGAGAAGAACAGGGCAGGATCCACGTCACGCAGCGCTTTTACACCGAAGAACCGGGCGGCGACTTCGCACTGTTCGCGACGGGCATTATATTCGCTGTCGACCAGACCGCGTTTCACGTTGGAGTTGATGATCACCACCGCCGCGTTTGTCGGCATAGACACCGCACGGGTTTCCAGTGAACGGCAGTCGATCAGCAGGGAATGATTTTCCTTGCCGAGTGCGGAAATCAGCTGATCCATAATGCCGCAGTTACAGCCGACAAACTGATTCTCCGCTTCCTGACCGTTCAGTGCCAGCGCCACGCCATCCAGCGGCAAATCGTACAATGATTTCAGCGCCTGACCGACGGCCACTTCCAGAGATGCCGATGAACTCAGGCCCGCGCCCTGCGGCACATTGCCGCTGATCACCATGTCAGCGCCGGAGAAATCTTTGTTACGCAGCATCAGATGTTTCACCACGCCACGCACATAGTTGGCCCACGGGTGCGCGTCGGTGTGCAGAATCGGTTCGTCGAGAGAAAAGCTGTCTTCGTCATTGTCGTAATCGGCGGCGATCACACGGATGGTGCGGTCGTTACGCTGCGCGCAGGCGATCACCGTTTCGTAGTCGATCGCGCACGGCAATACGAAGCCGTCGTTATAGTCGGTATGTTCGCCAATCAGGTTTACGCGGCCCGGTGCCTTGATAGTGATGGTCGCAGGGTAGCCAAATTTATCGGCAAAGATTTCCAGGGTCTTGGTTTTCAGTTTCATTGTTTTTCTCCGGCCTCACGATAATGAACATCACTCACCGCCCGCAGACGTTCTGCGGCTTGTTCCGCTGTCAGGTCGCGTTGGGTTTCAGCCAGCATTTCGTAGCCGACCATGAATTTGCGCACTGTCGCTGAACGCAGCAACGGTGGATAGAAATGCGCATGCAACTGCCAGTGTTCGTTGTCGCCTTCGGTAAACGGCGCGCCGTGCCAGCCCATTGAATACGGGAAAGAGCACTGGAACAGATTATCGTAGCGGCTGGTCAGCTTTTTCAGCGCCAGCGCCAGATCACTGCGCTGTTCATCAGAAAGCTCGGTGATGCGCTTCACATGCACTTTCGGCAGTAATATCGTTTCGAACGGCCACGCCGCCCAGTAAGGTACTACCGCCAGCCAGTGTTCGGTTTCGACTACCGTACGGCTGCCGTCTGCCAGCTCGCGCTGCACGTAATCCACCAGCATCGGCGAGCCCTGTTTTTCCAGATAGGCACGTTGCAGGCGGTCTTCACGCTCGGCTTCGTTAGGCAGGAAGCTGTTGGCCCAAATCTGGCCGTGCGGATGCGGATTCGAACAGCCCATTGCGGCGCCTTTATTCTCAAAAACCTGCACCCACGGATAAGTTTTTGCCAAATCTGCGCTCTGTTCCTGCCAGGTTCTGACGATTTCCGTCAGTGCTTCAACTGACAACTGGGGCAAAGTTTTGCTGTGATCCGGCGAGAAGCAAATCACACGGCTGGTGCCGCGTGCGCTCTGAACGCGCATCAGCGGATCGTCGCTTTCCGGCGCAAACGGTGTGTCCGGCATCAGCGCGGCATAATCGTTGGTGAACACGTAGGTGCCGGTGTATTTCGGATTCACATCACCGGTCACACGGGTATTTCCCGGACACAGGAAACAGTCTGGATCGTGTGCTGGCAGCACTTCCTGCGAAACCGCTTCCTGCTGGCCCTGCCACGGGCGCTTGGCGCGGTGCGGACTGACTAAAACCCACTGATCGGTCAGCGGATTGTAGCGGCGATGCGGATGGTCAATCGGGTTAAACGTTGTCATAACTTTCCTTAGTGCTCCTTAATCCGGGTAGCCCTGCGGGTTTTTCGACTGCCACAGCCAGGTGTCGTTGGCCATGTCTTCCAGCGTGCGGGTGACTTTCCAGTGCAGCTCTTTCTCGGCTTTCGTCGGATCCGCCCAGTACGCCGGTAAGTCGCCATCGCGACGTGGTGCAAATTTGTAATTCACCGGCTTGCCGCAGGCTTTGCTGAAGGCATTAACCACGTCCAGCACGCTGTGACCAAAGCCCGCGCCCAGGTTGTAGATATGTACGCCCGCTTTGTTGTGCAGGGTTTTCATCGCCGCGATATGGCCGTCAGCCAGATCCACCACGTGAATATAGTCACGCACGCCGGTACCGTCTGGGGTCGGATAGTCGTTGCCGAAAATGGCCACCGATTCGCGACGACCTACCGCGACCTGCGCGATAAATGGCATCAGGTTATTCGGTACGCCTTGCGGATCTTCGCCCATCAGGCCAGACGGATGCGCGCCGACCGGATTGAAATAACGCAGCAGCGTCATGCTCCATTCCGGTTCCGCACGTTGCACATCTTCCAGAATTTGCTCGACCATCAGTTTGCTGCGGCCATACGGGCTGGAGGGATTGCCGGTCGGGAAGTCTTCGACATAAGGCGTTTTTGGCTGGTCGCCGTACACGGTTGCCGAAGAGCTGAAAATCATGTTTTTGACGCCTGCAGCACGCATCGCTTCGAGCAACACCAGCGTTCCGGTGACGTTGTTGTCGTAATACGCCAGCGGTTTTGCCACGGATTCACCCACGGCTTTCCAGCCCGCGAAATGAATGACGGAATGAATATGATGTTCACTGAAAATTTTATCGAGGAGTGGGCGGTCGCGGATATCCCCTTCATAGAACAGCGGCGTTTTGCCGGTCAGCGTATTAATGCGTTCAAGCACGCTGACTTTACTGTTGTGAAGGTTATCCAGAATGATTGGCGTATAACCTGCGTCAATCAGTTGCACGCATGTGTGACTGCCAATGTAACCGCTACCACCTGTGACTAAAACGTACATAAGAGCTCCCCGATGATTATCTTGCTGCAACGATATCACGCTGCAAGGCTGAAAAAGGTGATCCATCCCCAATAAAATGGAATCGCTTACACAAACAGTTTAGCACCTTTCAGGATGAGCAAACAGGTACAGTGCGCCGTACAGAAAGCCCGCGACATCCGGCATTAAGTCAGAATTGATGGTAAGTGTAATCGCTTACACTGATTTGTTTGCGTTATATGAATCGGCTTTTATTGTGATTTTTCGGACAACATCCGGGGAATGGTGCTCATTTTATCCAGCAGCCAGTGGGGCACTGGCGCTGGCGGGCGTAGTGACCGCGCTGATGGCCCCCGGAAAAGGGAAGAAAGTTACAATGCGTCAATCTGATAATGATAAATATCGCCGTCAGGGATAAAACTCAGGCGATGCGTAATGCATTGCGGGGCGTCTTCGGCGTGATGCGAAACAAATAGCAGCTGTGTTTCCCCTTCGCCAATCAAAATATCGACAAACCGGCGCACCAGCTGACGGTTGATCGGATCCAGACCCTGCAACGGTTCATCAAGAATTAACAGGGCAGGATGTTTAACCAGTGCGCGGGCGATCAGCGCCAGCCGCTGTTGTCCCCAGGATAAACTGTGGAATGGCGTCTCACCGGCATTGCCCCCCAGACCTAGCAGTTCCAGCCATTGCGACGTCAGGAGCCGCTGGCGGTCAGAGACTGCCTGATAAATACCGATAGAGTCGAAGAAGCCGGAAGTAATCACATTGCGCACGCTGGTGCTGACGCGGTAATCCAGATGCAGGCTGCTGCTGACGTAACCGATGTGGCGTTTGATATCCCAGATGGTTTCACCGCTGCCACGCCGACGGCCAAACAGCGTCAGATCGTTGCTGTAGCCCTGCGCGTGGTCGCCGGTAATCAGACTCAGCAGCGTGGATTTTCCGGCGCCGTTCTGGCCGGTGATCTGCCAGTGCTGACCGTGATCGACCTGCCAGCTGAGGTTATGCAAAATCGGTTTGTCGTTGTACTGCACCACGCCGTCACGCAGCACGATCAGCGGACTGCCAGCCGGCGGGCTGATGCGGGCGGTTGGATCTTCAGCTTCCGGCACGGCCATGCCATTCAGGCTTTCGCTGTGGGCCAGTTGTGCGACCAGCGCGTCGGCCATCACCTGTTCACGCGGGCCCACCGACGCCAGCGTACAGTCAGCCAGCACGCCGACATTTTTCACAAACGCAGGAATATCGTCGAAGCGGTTAAGTACCAGCACCATTGTCTGGCCTTCGGCGGAAAGTTTTTCAAGCAGTTCTGCCAGCTGGGCGCGGGCATTAACATCAAGGCCGTCAAAGGGCTCATCCAGCACCAGCAAATCGGGTTGTTGCATCAGCACCTGACACAGCAACGTTTTGCGGGTTTCACCGGTCGATAAATATTTAAAGCGGCGGTCGAGCAATTTCTCAATACCAAACTGCGCGGCAAGTGCGGCGCAACGGGCCGGATCGCGCACGTCATCCTGAATGATTTCAGCGGTTGTGCGACCGGTATCGTCTTCACCTTCACTGAGTAAATCGGTGTTGTTACGCTGCCACTCATCCGCGACCAGTTTCTGTAACTGTTCAAAAGAGAGGCGGACAATGTGTGCAAAACTGTTTTCGCGGGTGCCTTTCAGCAGGGTTAAATCGCCCGCCAGCGCACGGGCGAGAGCGGATTTACCGCTGCCGTTCGAGCCGACAAATGCCCAGCTGTCGGCCTGGCGGATAGTCAGATCGGAAAGTGTGAGGGTTCGGGTGTCACTGAGGCGGAAAACGCCTTGCGAAATATGCAACGACGACATTTTTTATCTCTCATTTTGAAATGATTATAAAATAAGGGATAAGCGCTGCACCTTCGCAAGTCAATTGACAATTCTGCAAAATGAAAACGCTGATTTTGCAAGATACTGATTAAATACCCGTTTTTAGCAAAGGGTGGCGATGATGACTTTGTCATCGTCAAACTGAGCAAATACCGTCTGACCGGTTTTCAGCGCCAGTTTATCCATCTCAGTATTTGGCACCGTGGCGCACAATGTCTCGCTGCTGAGTAATTTCACCAGCACTTCGCTGTTTTTCTCGCCGCGCTGAATACTGATAACTTCGCCCCGCAGCGCGTTGTGGCTGTTTTCAGCGTTAAATCCGAGGGTTATCCACGGGGCTTTAATCAGCACCAGCACTTCTTTACCCGGTGTCAGCGCCAGACGGTCGGCACTTTGCTCGGTAATGGCGGCGCGAATTTGCGTTTTTCCGTCCGCCAGCAGGATATCAATATGCTGCTGGACGGTCTGATGGGTGCGCTCCACGACGGTGCCGAAGAACTGATTACGTGCGCTGGTTTGCAGTGAAAAACGGGAAATTGCCGCCAGCAGGCTGTCCAGCGGCAGGGAATCTTCTTTAAGCACGTCAAAGGCTTTTTGCTGGATTTGCGCCAGCAGCTCATAAAGTTGGATCAGGCGCTCGCCGTAAGGCGTCAGCACGGCGCCACCACCGCCTTTGCCGCCGGTACTGCGGTCAACCAGCGACTCATCCGCAAGCTGATTCATCTCGTTGATGGCATCCCAGGCGCTTTTATAACTGATCCCCGCGAGCTTCGCGCCCTGGCTGATTGAACCGGTGTGACGCACCTGTCGCAGTAATTCGATACGACGTGGATCGGCGAACAAGCGTTGCTGGAGCTTGAGAGTTAAGAGAATTTCGGCTTGCATTGCAGCTTCCTTAAATGAATCATGCTTTATTGTCGCCGCTAAACCCGCAGGCAGGCAAGTTGGCTAAATGCTAAAGTATTTACAGTCCCGTGCTGTTATTATCTGCCACAGTTTGATTTACGTTTTTGACTTCATGCAAGAAGTCCTACACCGTCTGCGGGCGGTTCAGCCAGCTAAGTGAGGCTATCATGTTAGAACTATTAGAAAGTTTGATTTTCGCTGCCATCATGGTGCCAGTCTTCATCGCTGTGATCCTGGGCCTGATCTGGGGACTGGGCGAAGTATTTAACCTCATCTCCCACGTGGGTCACTCTAAAGAGTCCCGCGAGAAACCTCATTACTGAAAGATGAGTGTTTTCTGAGAACGCATTTTCCAGAAGCCCGGCCATTGTGCCGGGCTTTCTATTTTTGGGAACAGACTCATTTTGAAAACAGGCTCATTTTGGAAACAGACTCGATTTTCCGCCTGAGATCAAAAAACTACCGCTTCTTCAGCAGAGTGCGGAAAAACCGGATGACATCGTGTTTTTTCTCGTTATATTCATCTCTACATAACGTATCCATATCTATAACAGCAGAGGAAATCCGATGAAACACACCTGGGGCAGATTACTTACCGCGACCGTGCTGGTGGCAAGCGTCAGCATGCACGCGCAGGCCGCCGAAAAAATCACTGTTTTCGCCGCGGCGTCCCTGACCAACGCATTACAAGATATCGCCACCCAATATCAAAAAGAAAAAGGTGTGCAGGTGGTCTCTTCTTTCGCATCGTCTTCTACGCTGGCTCGCCAGATTGAGCAGGGCGCACCTGCGGATATGTTCATTTCTGCCGATCAGCAGTGGATGGACTACGCGATCAGCAAACAACAAATGGTCGATAACACCCGTTACACCTTGCTGGGCAATGAACTGGTGCTGATATCTGCGGCCAACAGCAAAATTGATAAAGTCGACATCTCTGATAAAACCGAGTGGACCAAACTGATTGGCGACAGCCGTCTGGCGGTCGGGGATCCGGACCACGTTCCGGCCGGTATCTATGCCAAAGAAGCGCTGCAAAAACTGGGTGCCTGGACCACGCTGGAGCCTAAACTGGCGCGTGCCAGCGACGTTCGTGCCGCAATGGCGCTGGTTGAGCGTGAAGAAGCGCCGGTCGGGATTGTTTACGGTTCTGACGCCGTCGCCAGCAAAAAAGTGAAAGTCGTGGGCATCTTCCCGGCATCCAGCCATAAACCGGTTGAATACCCGATGGCGATTGTGAAAGACCATGACAACGCCACCGTGAAAGGTTTCTATGATTATCTGAAAACGCCTGCTGCGGCTGAAATCTTCAAAAAATACGGTTTCACCCCGCGCGGTTAACGTCATCTGCCCGTGAACAAAATACGTAAGCCATCGCCTCAGGGGGTGGCTTTTTTGTCTCAACGCCACTGCATCAAGGTTTATACTTTGCGGACACAGGCTTCCGCGATTAAAGGCTTTTAAATTTTTGCCGATATTTTATCTTTAGCGGCACATTTACTTCAGGATTAACAAACCGACATGATGTTGAGTGAATATGAGTGGCAGGCGGTACTTCTCAGTCTGAAAGTATCGAGTCTGGCCGTAGTTTGCAGTCTGCCGCTTGGAATTCTGATGGCGTGGATCCTGGTCCGCTGCCGCTTTCCCGGCAAATCCCTGCTCGACAGCATTATTCATCTGCCGCTGGTGTTACCGCCGGTGGTCATCGGCTATTTGTTGCTGGTGGTAATGGGGCGTCGCGGTTTTATCGGCGAGCGTTTATATGAATGGTTTGGTTTCAGCTTCAGCTTCAGCTGGCACGGTGCTGTGCTGGCATCTGCCGTGGTGGCATTCCCGCTGATGGTTCGCGCGATACGTCAGTCACTCGAAGCCGTTGATCCTAAACTGGAACTCGCCGCCCGCACGCTCGGGGCTTCACCGTGGCGGGTCTTTTTTACGATTACATTGCCGCTTTCTGTGCCCGGCGTCATCGTCGGCGTGGTGCTGGCCTTCGCCCGTTCACTGGGTGAATTTGGCGCAACCATTACCTTCGTGTCGAACATTCCCGGCGAGACCCGCACCATTCCGCTGGCGATGTATACCCTCATTGAAACACCGGGCGCAGAAAGTGCCGCCGCGCGCCTTTGCGTGCTGGCCATTCTGTTGTCTCTGGCAGCGTTACTGATTTCTGACTGGCTGGCAAAACGCAGCCGTATCCGGCTGGGAGGCTGAAATGCTCGAACTCGATTTCAGTCAAAAGCTGGGCGATTTAGATTTACAGGTTACGCAAACTTTACCCGCGCAAGGCATCACGGCCATTTTTGGCCTGTCGGGCGCAGGAAAAACGTCGCTGATCAACGCCATCGGCGGACTGACCAAACCTGATAATGGCCGCATCACCTTAAACGGCCGTATCTTGTCAGATGCGCAAAACAACATTTTCCTGCCGCCGGAAAAACGCCGCGTGGGCTATGTTTTCCAGGATGCGCGGCTGTTTCCCCATTATCGCGTGAAAGGCAATCTGCAATACGGCATGGCCGCGTCGATGCGCGGTCAGTTTGACAGCATCGTCCGTTTGCTGGGTATTGAATCCCTGCTGGATCGTTTTCCTCTCACCTTATCCGGGGGCGAAAAGCAGCGTGTGGCGATTGGCCGTGCCTTACTGACTGCGCCGGAAATTCTGCTGATGGACGAACCGCTGGCGGCACTGGATATCCCGCGCAAACGGGAACTGATGCCGTATCTGGAGCGTCTGGCGCAGGAAGTCAGCATCCCGATTTTATACGTAACGCACAGCCTGGATGAGATTTTGCGGCTGGCGGAAAAGGTGCTGGTTCTGGATGCTGGCAACGTGCTGGCGATGGGCGCGCTGGAAGACGTCTGGGCGAGCAATGTCATGCGTCCCTGGCTGCCAAAAGCAGAGCAGAGCAGCGTGCTGAATGTCAGTGTGCTGGAACATCATCCGCGTTATGAAATGACGGCGCTGGCGGTGGGAGATCAGCGGTTGTGGATAAGCAAAGTAGAGGAAGAACCCGGCACACCGCTGCGTATTCGTGTGAACTCCACGGACGTTTCACTGGTGTTGCAACCGACGGCCAACAACAGCAGTATCCGTAATATTCTGCCCGCCAAGGTGCTGGAATGTCTGGATATCGGCAATCAGGTCGAAGTGAAACTGGCGATGGCCGACCATATTATCTGGGCCCGCATTACGCCATGGGCACGAGACGAACTGATGATCCGCGCCGGACAGTGGCTGTATGCGCAGATCAAAAGCGTGTCGGTGAACCGTTAACGTTGGCGTGCGTTATTTGACCGGAGCGCGGAAAACTTCGTAAAGCGCCAGAACCTGTTCGGCAAACGCATCGTCAATGATATAGAAATAACATTCCGGCACGTTCAGTACGCGGGCGAAATGACACATGGTGTCGAAGTTCGGGCTGTACGTGCCGCTTTCATATTGAGAAACCCGCGAGCGTGCGGTGCTTTCATCAATACCCGCTAAAACACCTAATTTTTCCTGCGTAAGTTTTGCTTTTGCTCGTGCTGACTTCAGTCGGTGAGGGATCATAGCCAATAACCATAAAAACTGTATTGACGTTATGTTAAGCATCCCTTAACATCATTGTTGTTTAGAGTTACTGAACGTTGTAACCGAAAAGTGTAGTGCAGATTTCTGAAGGCTGTATCAATCACGAAAGGAAGAACGATGAAAATGGAAAATGACTGGCATCCCGCAGATATTATTGCCGGATTACGCAAGAAAAGAACCACACTGGCCGCCGTATCACGCAAGGCAGGATTGGGGTCTTCAACGCTGGCAAACGCGCTGGCACGTCCCTGGGCAAAAGGTGAAATGCTGATTGCGCAGGCGCTCGGTGTTCCGCCGTCAAGCATCTGGCCAAGCCGTTACTTCGACGAGAACAACTGTCGGATCCTCCGTTCTGTCAGGCCGGCGAAGGTGAAAGCGGTGAACGCGGTAAAAGTACAGAAAGCAGAGCAAGAAGAATAACCCATGTCCGGGTCAGAAGAATAACGCCTTCCCTGTAAGACATGGGAAGGCGTACAACACTTATCAGTTCAGCACTTTACTGCGGATAACGTCTGCAATTCCTGGCGTTTCGTGGTCACCGATGACCAGCGCAGCGCGCTCTTTGATAGCATCCGCCGCATTGCCCATCGCCACACCCAGACCGACATTTTCCAGCATGCTCAGGTCATTGTAGTTATCACCAAACGCGACCACATCCTGCATGCTCATGCCCTGAGATTCGACCCATTCCTGCAAACGACGGCCTTTGCTGTTGCCGCCTTTGGCGACGTCCACCTGATCGTGCCACGACCATTCGCACGCCAGACCCAGCTCGTTTTCTACCTGCGCTGCAAAAGTATGCAATGCATCGAGATCCTGATGGGAAGTTGCGAATTTCCAGATGGACTGCGCTTCATCAGCCGCCTCGCGTAAGCTGTTAACCTGAATGATGTTCGGGCGCTGATTTTCCGGCAGAGTTTGTCCCCAGGCGATAGAACGGCTCACATGGCCGCTGGGTTGCTGATACAGCATGGCGTCATCGACATACAGCAAACCGTGAATACCGTGATACTCCAGCAGGTCGATCACTTTTTTGGCTTTCACACGGTCGAGTGGATCAGACGTTAAGACCTTACGTGCCTGATAATCGTACAAATACGTACCGTTACAGCAGATAGCAGGTGTATCGAGCTGCAATGCCTGATAAAACGGATGTATCGCCACATGATGACGTCCGGTAACCACGACCACTTTGACACCCTGTGCGCGGGCATCCGCCAGAGCGGCAAGGGATTCAGGAAGGATACGTTTTTGGCGGTCCAGCAGTGTACCGTCGAGATCGAGCGCGATAATGCGATAAGTCATGAGCAGTCCGTCGTAAGTGAGGGAGGATCGGGGAAATTATCGCCATATTACCTTTTTTAGCCTGCTAATTAAACCGCGCTTCCGGCACTAAAGGTGCCGCCAGAGCGTTGGGGAATCGTGTTAACCTGAGCTACGCTTAATACCCGGCATATTTCAAGTTGCAGATGCGTTGGCTGCGCCCGCTCACCCGAATCACTTACTTTAGTAAGCTCATCGGGATTAATGAGCCTCGTCCCTGAGGCTCACCCTGCGGGCCAGCGCAAGCGCTGTTCAAATCGGTTCCTGACCGATTTGTCTCTCGTTTGCCGCCTTCCTGCAACTCGAACTATTTTGGGTATTACAACTATTTGATTCTTAATAAGGAGATGTGATGAAGCAAGTTGTCTACGTTGCCAGCCCTGAGAGCCAGCAAATCCACGCTTTTCGTCTGGCAGACAATGGTGAGCTGAGCCTGCTGCAAACGGTTGAAGTTCCGGGACAGGTTCAGCCGATGGTTATCCATCCTGATGGTCATCGCTTGTACGTCGGCGTTCGCCCTGAATTTGGCGTGCTGACTTACCACATTGATGGTGAAGGCAAACTGGAAGAGGGTGCGATGGCGCCATTACCGGGCAGTCCGACGCATCTGGGCATCGATCTGCAAGGGCGTTTTGTGTTCTCGGCTTCTTACAGCTTCAACAATGTCAGCATTCATCCTTTGAATGAAAAAGGTCACGCGCTGGCGCCGGTTCAGGTTCTGGAAAATATTCAGGCGCCGCATTCCGCCAACATCGACCCGACCAACCATCTGCTGATGATCCCTGCGCTTAAAGAAGACCGCATCCGTCAGTTTGATTTCAGCGTGAAAGGTGAGGCAACGCCTCATGCTTCCGCTGAGCTGAAAACAGTGGAAGGTGCCGGTCCGCGCCATATGGCATTCCATCCGAATCATCATTTTGCCTACTGTGTAAATGAGCTGAACAGCAGTGTGGATGTGTACCAGAAAGATGTCGCCAGCGGCGAATATCGTCAGGTGCAGACGCTGGGCATTATGCCTGCTGATTTCACCGGCACCTGCTGGGCAGCCGATTTGCACATTACGCCTGACGGTAAATATCTCTATGCTTCCGACCGTACCGCGAGCCTGATTTCCATCATGACCGTCTCCGCGGATGGCAGCGAACTGGAGCTGGTCGGGCATCACGCCACTCAGACACAGCCGCGCGGTTTCAATATCGATCATTCTGGTCAGTACGTGATCACTGCTGGTCAGAAATCTGATGCGATTGAAGTGGCGAAAATTGATCCGAAAAACGGTCAGCTGACGACGCTCAAAACCTACCCGGTGGGCAAAGGCGCGATGTGGGTAAGCATTCTGGAAATTAATTAATCACATTGAGTGACTGGTCAGTTTTGCTTATGTTTACTTTTCAGCTGATCAATAATCCCGTCGTGATATTATGATCAAGCCTCTGTAATAAGGGGCTTTTTTATTGCCTGATGCTTCTCACCAATAGTTAAGAATAATTTCCACTTTCCACTAAATGTTATTCCGCACTGGTCGATAACTCTCCCGTATTTCACTCATTCTTCGGTGGCATCTGCCGCTTCAGAGTCAGTCCTTTTGGAAATCAGGGAGAAGAAAATGAATGTACTTTCAGGGATCGCTGGCCGGTTTCGCCACGCCACCATCGCTCACAAGCTCGGCGCAGGCTTTGCGCTGGTGTTGCTACTGGGATCCTCAATCGCCTTATCCGGTATTTACCATCTCACCAGCATCAATCAACGCGCCGAAAAATCCACGCTGCTTAAAAGCATGAACGACCTGCTAAACGAGGCCAAATTTTCACGTCTTTCCTACATGGCCAGCAAAGACATGAAATTTGTTGAAGAAAACCGTCTGGCGCTGGATAAACTCGACACCGTCCGCGCCGATGTTGCGGCGCATTCCTGGGCCAGCGGCGACCAGTTACTGGTCGATACCATGCCGGATAACATCCGCCGTTATCGGGAAAGCTGGCAGCAGACGCTTAATCCTCCCGCAGGCAGTGATCCGCAGCAGATAGGCGCACAACTTGCCGCCGCCGGACTGGCGCTGACTTCGGCGTCGAACACCTTGCTGAATCATGAAATGACCAACCTTCACCATGAAGTAAGCCGTACCATTTCGGAGATGCTGGCGATTATTGTGGCGACCATTATTGCCGGGGCGCTGATTTCGTGGCGCATGACCCGTCAGCTGACACTGCCGCTGCGCCGCACGCTGCAAACCGCCGAGCGTATCGCCGCCGGGGATTTATCGACCCACGCCTCGAGCCATAGCTTTGACGAAGTCGGACAGTTGAGCCGCGCTATCGAAACCATGAACCAGAACCTGCACGGCATTATCGGCGATATCCGTGAAGGCGTGATGCAGGTGACACGCGCCTCAGGCGAAATTGCAGCGGGCAATATTGACCTGTCTGCACGCACTGAAGAACAGGCTGCCGCGCTCGGGCAAACGGCGGCGAGCATGGAGCAACTGACGTCCACGGTGAAACAGAACGCCGACAATGCCACTCAGGCCAGCCAGCTGGCGTCTGATGCCGCAAACACTGCCGCTCGCGGTGGCAAGCTGGTGGCGGATGTCGTCGGTGTGATGAAAGAGATTACCGTCAGCTCAAAACAGATTTCGGAAATCACCACCGTCATCAACAGCATCGCTTTCCAGACCAATATTCTGGCACTGAATGCGGCCGTCGAAGCGGCGAGGGCAGGCGAGCAGGGGCGCGGATTCGCCGTCGTCGCCAGTGAAGTTCGCAGCCTTGCACAGCGCAGCGGTCAGGCAGCGAAAGAGATTGAAGGCCTGATCGGTAAATCAGTCGCCAACGTGACCAGCGGTTCGCAGCTGGTCGCAAAAGCCGGTGACACGATGGAAGAAATTGTCGGTTCAGTCCGCCACGTCACGCAGATCATTCATGAGATTGCCTCGGCCTCTGACGAGCAAAGCCGGGGCATCAGCCAGATTGCGCTGGCAGTGGCAGAAATGGATACCGTGACGCAGCAAAACTCTGCGCTGGTTCAGCAGTCAGCCAGTGCGGCGGCCTCGCTCGATGAACAGGCGGTGAATCTGGAACGCACCGTGTCGGTATTCCGCCTGGGAAACGACGCGCTCTGACATAGTTGCGAAACCCGATCCGCAGAACGAAAAAAAACCGCCGGAGTTAATCCCGGCGGTTCTTCATCATGTTAAATCACAACCTCAGACGATATTACTTCGCAGGCTGAGTCAGCACGTTGTTGTACTGCCACAGGCGGTTGAAGTTGGTATCGTTCAGATTACGCTGTTGTTTCTCATCTTTCGGCACGTTGCCTGCAAACGGCTGGCCGGAGAAGACGGAAGCGCCCCACGGGTTCATCTGGTCATAGCTGTTGTCGAAGCTGCTGTCGCGGATCACCAGCTGGCTGCTCGCGCCGTCAGCGTCCCACGCACGACCCATTTTCGCTTTCGCTGCCTGTTCGAAACCACGGTCACCGGTCAGGTTGCTGTCGATCACCAGGAAACCGTATGGCGCGGTTGCTGGCGTATTCGGTGCGAAGATGGACGCCTGTTTCACGCCACGGCTGCTGACAGTGTGGAATTCAACGTGATCGAACACCGCATTGGCGCGACCAAACACGTAATCCACATCACCGACGATCAGGCTGTTATGCACGTAAACGCGGCTGTAACGGCTGTTGTCAGTCTGATTGTGGATATTGGCGGTGTTTGCCATAAAGGTATTCTGGCGGCCAATCAGGCGCACGTTATCCAGAATGACGTTATCTCCGTCGGTACGCAGTGCCACAGCGGAGTGATCACCGGCATCCACGGTATCAAGCAGGGAATTACCAATGGTCAGATTCTGCAATTGCAGGCTGCTGCTCTGTGACCACACCGTCGCGGTACAACCGGTGCCGATGGTTTCAGTGGTCAGCGTTGCGCAGTTCTGGAACATATAGAATGCGCGATCACCTGGCAGGAACTGACCGGCAGGGCTGACGGTTGAACGGTAAACGGCTGGCGCTGCTGACGCTTCCAGACCTTGTGCCAGGGTCACATCAGCGGAGCTGTTGCCGGCACCGAACAGGGTGATGGGTGGTGCGCCAGCGGGAATGTAAACCGCGCCGTTATAGGTGCCCGGCAGGATTTTAATGAAGATACGTTCGCCGTGGTTACGCACTGCCAGCGCGGCATTGACTGCCTGCTGAACGTTGGCGTAAGCCGCGCCGTCGGTGCCTAACTGCGGGCCGACCACGAAGTCGGTTTTCGCGCCGTCAGTGCTTGCCAGTTTAGGGAACCAGCCCTGCTGCTGAACCTGCAAAGAAGGGCCGCCAAAGGCCAGATAATTTTTCGCTGTAAAGTTGGCCGCTTCGTCCGCAGATAATACGGGCAGTGACGCGGTGCCCGGAGCAACCTGGCTGGATAAGCCTTGATGGCTGCTGCTACATGCCGCCAGGATCAGGCTGGCAGACAACATAGCGCACGCGCGCGACAGGGTGGAAATTTTCACTGTGACTGACTCCTTGATGAAGAAGATTGTTCTTTTTTTTCAATGTTGCGGTCATCGCCGCAATAAAAAAACGGTGGCCAGTAAAACTGACCACCTTTTCTGCGTCTTTTATACCACAGGAATCAGCTGTATATCACTGTCAGTGATGCTTTGCCGAGAGTATGGAAATGCACATTGAAGCCGAGATAAGCGCCGCTGGCATTTTCATCCACTTCCAGCGTTTCTGTATCGATGGCATATACGGTGAAATGATAGTGGTGGTGTTCGCCCTGCGGAGGTGCTGCGCCGCCATAACCGGCTTTGCCGAAGTCTGTGCGGGTCTGAACGGCACCGGCAGGTAAACCGCCTTTACCGGAGCCCGCGCCTTGCGGCAATTCGGTGACGTCAGCCGGAATATTCGCCACGCCCCAGTGCCACCAGCCGGAGCCTGTCGGTGCATCGGGGTCATAAACGGTTATCACAAAACTTTTGGTGCCTTCCGGAGCGCCGGACCAGGCCAGATGCGGCGACAGGTTGTCGCCGTTGTAGCCCATGCCGTTAAAAACCTGCGTTTCCGGCATTTTTTCGCCATCGCGCAAATCATTACTGGTCAGTGTAAATGCCATAAAATCCTCATCTTTTGGTGAACGGTTACCCGCAGATTACTTACTGATTTCAGCCCCGCCCAGCATTTTCAGCAAGGCCTGTGCGACCGCTTTGGAAGAGGCGGGATTCTGGCCGGTAATCAGCTTGCCGTCGGTGATGGCATAAGAACGCCAGTCTGCGGCTTTGCTGTAATCACCGCCATTTTTCTTAAGCTCATCCTCGACCAGGAAGGGCACGATATCGGTCAGGCCGACGGCGTCTTCTTCGCTGTTACTAAAACCGGTCACGCGTTTGTCTTTGACCAGCGGCGTGCCATCAATCAGGACATTACGCAAAACACCCGGCGCATGACAGACGGCAGAAACCGGTTTGCCGGCATTCCAGAACGCCTCGATCAGCGCAATAGAATCCGCATCTTCCGCCAGATCCCACAACGGCCCGTGACCGCCGGGATAGAAAACGGCATCAAAGTCATCAGCGCTGACGTCACTGAGTTTCACGGTATTTGCCAGCGCCTGTCTGGCGTTGTCATCCTTGTGAAAACGCGCCGTGGTTTCTGTCTGGGCATCCGGCTCAGAGCTTTTGGGATCCAGCGGCGGTTGCCCGCCTTTGGGGGAGGCCAGCGTCAGTTCAGCGCCTGCATCCAGAAACTCATAATACGGCGCGGTAAATTCTTCGAGCCAGAAACCTGTTTTCTTACCTGTTTCGCCGAGCTTATCGTGTGATGTCAATACAATCAGTAATTTCATGTTACCTCCTGTGGACGTCGTCAGCTGAAGTTGCCGTCAGCTGACGTTAAAGAGAGATCAGTCCTGACCGACACGAACGACCAGTTTGCCAAAGTTTTTACCTTCCAGCAGGCCAAAGAACGCCTGCGGCGCGTTCTCTAATCCTTCCACAACATCTTCGCGGAATTTGATTTTTCCTGCTTCAAACCATTCGCTCATCTGTTTTGCAAACTCAGGATAACGATGGCCGTAATCATCAAAAATAATGAAGCCCTGCACGCGCATGCGTTTCTTCAGGATAGTTCCGGTCAGCAGTGACAAGCGATCTTGCCCGTCTTTGAGCCCGGTCGCGTTGTACTGCGAAACCAGTCCGCACACCGGAATACGTGCTTTGGTGTTAAGCAGCGGCAGCACCGCGTCGAATACCGCGCCACCGACGTTTTCGAAATACACGTCGATACCGTCCGGACAGGCCGCTTTCAGGCGTTCATCCAGATCCGGCGCGCGGTGATCCAGACATTCATCAAAGCCGAAATGTTCGACCGCATAGCGGCATTTCTCTTCGCCACCGGCAATCCCCACCACGCGACAGCCTTTGATTTTACCAATCTGCCCGACCAGCGAGCCGACCGGACCGGTTGCCGCAGCGACCACCAGCGTTTCGCCCGGTTTAGGTTCGCCGATATCCAGCAGACCCATAAAGGCCGTGAAGCCGGGCATACCCAAAACACCCAGCGCCAGGGAAGGCTGTTTGAGTGCTGCGCCTTCCAGTTTCTTCACTGCTTTAGCATCAGCCACGGAATAATCCTGCCAGCCGGTGCTGCCGACCACTAAATCACCGGCTTTGAAATCCGGGCTATTGGATTCCACCACGCGGGAAACTGCGCCGCCGGTCATCACTTCACCGATTTGTACCGGCGCGGCGTACGAAGGCGCATCGCTCATCCTTCCGCGCATGTATGGATCGAGCGAAAGCCAGACGGTGCGCAGCAATAACTGGCCGTCTTTGGCTTGCGGTAACGGGGCTTTTTCCAGACGGAAATTATCATCGACAGGTTTACCGTGAGGACGTGAAGCCAGCACGATGCGGCGGTTTTCAGACTGTAACTGGGGCATAGTCATTCCTTTTCGTTTTCTTATAAGAAAGTTAAAAGCTAACGTAATTGGGAATAAGTATAGGACGCTAAACAGTTTTCGAACCAAGCGCTTTATGCCATGTTGGAAAAATTCAGACGGTTTTACCCTGAAATGTGACCATCATCTTTTCCTATGACATCCGCCGGAAAATTCCTTTAAATCTGCAGGTTGCGCAGGTATGGTCGTTAAGATTTTTGACCTGTTGCTCCACTTTATCTGCAAGATTAATAAGCATAAAAAAGGGATCCGAATGCGTAAAACGCCTCTGGCACTGAGTGCCATCTTCCTGCTGCTCAGCCTGAATCAGTCTGCTGTCGCTAAAGACGCCACGCCTGCACCGCTTTATCCGGGTGTGAATGTCGCGCAACTCGCGCAGCAAGCTCCAGTTCACTGGGTGTCTGTTGCTCAGATTGAAAACAGCCTCAGCGGCCGCACGCCGATGGCGGTGGGTTTTGATATTGATGACACCGTGCTGTTCTCCTCGCCGGGTTTTTACCGCGGTCAGGTCGAGTTTTCACCGGGTAAACAGGATTACCTGAAAAATCCGCAATTTTGGGAAAAAATGAATAACGGTTGGGATGAATTCAGCATGCCAAAAGAGGTGGCAAAGAGCCTGATTGCCATGCACCTCAAGCGTGGCGACAGCATTTACTTTGTAACGGGACGCAGTGAAACCAAAACGGAAACTGTGACCAAAACCTTGCAGAACGATTTCCAGATCCCACAGGACAAAGTGAATCCGGTGATTTTTGCCGGTGACAAAGCCGGGCAGAACACCAAAGTTCAGTGGCTGAAAGACAAACAGATTAAAATATTCTACGGAGATTCTGACAACGATATCACTGCCGCCCAGGCCGTGAGCGCGAGGGGCATTCGCGTACTGCGCGCCTCTAACTCAAGCTACAAACCATTGCCGCAGGCCGGTGTATTTGGCGAAGAAGTGATTGTGAATTCGGAGTATTGAGCAACCTCGTCCTTCGCAGTAAAGAAACAGGGCACCGTTCTGCTCCCACCCCTGCGAAGGGAAGGGCTGGGGTGGGGTATAAATGGCCTTTCAGAACTGACCCTCTTTTTTGCACCATCTCTAACTCCTTGATTTTACTGAATCACGCGAGCTACACAAAAAAGAGGGTATTTCATCCCATAAAGGGATAATCTTTTGCAGTTCAAAGCGTAAACCTGAAAAACCAACTGTTCACTGCCGTACAGGCAGCTTAGAAAAGAAATTTGTTCCAGCTGCTCGCGAGTGACCGGTTCACTGCCGTACAGGCAGCTTAGAAAAAAATCGGGCAGGTGAAAACCGGTATTTTTAAATTCACTGCCGTACAGGCAGCTTAGAAAACAAGCCAGCCTTAATCGCGCCTGTATCTGTTGTTCACTGCCGTACAGGCAGCTTAGAAATCGAAGACATGTCTCTGCGCAAACAGCTTTGCTTTCACTGCCGTACAGGAAGCCGATTGCAAATTACTGCAAGCCATAAAAACTCCTTGGAAGCAGTATCTCATCTGCGCGATTTGCCCATTTTTAATGTGTGGATATCCAGTTATTGTCTGCTCGCTGCGGCAAAATCCGCAGTCGGGTGTAGGAGCCTGGTTTCTGCCGTAGCACTGCATTGTGTGCTATCGCTTTGTATCACCTTTATAAAACGTTTTTTAACGTATATTGTTCAGGTGACTCAGGCGGGGCAGCCTTCGGGCTGGTCGGAAGGTAGACCGATCTCCTACTCCCGCCTGAGTTACCGCCTGTTGCGTAGGAGCTAGGCGGTAGCAGATATGCAATCTGCCATAGGTCCAGTCAATGAAGACAATAGATACCAACGAAACATCCCCCGATTCATGGACACTCACCGATCGCTGTCGTTTGCTGGCGAATGCGCTGGTGAACCCGCAAAACAGAGGTTCGCAGGACAGACTTTGCATCATGCTGCAAAACGAGCTTGAATACCTTGAAGCGACGTTATCGCAACCCATCCCCGAGCATCGCAAGAATTTGGGGATCCCGATGGACGACGGCTTATTTGATTACGCCGATCTCGAACCCGATGAACTTTGCGATCAGTGCATGGCGCTGAATTTCACCCTGATGACGCTGCATGACAGAAAGATAAAAGAGATCATCACGTATATCTTGTGGGAACGGTTCGAGATGCTGCGCTGCTCACTGTATGCCTCCGGTGAGGTGATCGCATGAACAAAGACTGGCATCAGGCCGATATCATTGCGGCAATCAAAAAGAAGGGCACCACAATGGCGGCTGTCTCACGCCGCGCAGGTTTAAGCTCTTCGACGCTCTCAAACGCCTTGACCCGTAAATGGCCGAAAGGGGAAAGACTGATCGCTGATGCGATTGGCGTAAAAGCCGAAACCATCTGGCCGAGCCGATACACCGAGATTAATTAAAACTGAGAACGGCTCCCTCCCCTGCGAAGGGGAGGGATGGGGTGGGGTATTAAAGAAAAATCAATGAGTTGAAGTTTTCTTTGATAAGGTTTTAGCCCTTAAAACTCCCTCCCAGACTCCCCCTTCAAAGGAGCAAAAGCAAAACCTGTCTTTCCGGCGGCTTTACTTCACGCTCACATCAATATCGCCAAAGTATTTCTTCGAAAGCTCTTTCACCACGCCATCTTTTTGCACTTTAGCGATCGCCGTATCCAGCTTCTCTTTCAGCTGGGTATCGCCTTTGCGCAGGCCGAATGCGATACCGCTGCCGAGGATTTTGTCATCCCGCACGGCGTCGCCGACAAAGCCATAATCTTTACCGTCCGGACGCGACAGGAACCCGCTCTGACCGGCTGGCGCCAGTACTAAAGTGCCATCAAGGCGACCGGAGGACAGATCCAGATAAACCTGATTCTGATCCTGATAAGAGACGATATCTACGCCTTTCGGTGCCCAGTGTGCCTGCGCGTAGCTTTCCTGAATCGAACCCTGCAACACGCCGATATGTTTGCCTTTCAGCGACTCAACCGTTGGCAGCAGGCCGGAATCTTTCTTCGCAATCAGTTTGCTCGGTACGCGGTAAATCACGTTGGTGAAATCAATCGCCTGACGACGTTTTTCTGTCACGTTCATGGCTGAGTTGATCGCATCAAATTTACGCGCCTGCAATGCTGCAATCAGGCCGTCGAATGAGGTATCAAACCATTCGCATTTCACGCTGGCAGCGGCGCAGACGGCGTTGCCCAGATCGATATCAAAACCTTGTAACTCACCGGTCGCGCTCTTGGATTCAAACGGCGGATATTGCGCTTCCAGACCAAATTTGAGTGTGGAACCGTCCGCCAGTGCGGAGAAAGAAGCCACGGCACAACCTAACAGCAATGCGATTTTTAACTTTTTCATTATTCACAATTCCCCAGCGTGATGTATATAAATGCAAAGGCTCAGACGCGACACAGGCGGCGTGCGCCTTCGTACAGCGTGTCGTTGTCTTTGGCGAAACTCAGGCGGATAAGCCCGGTGGGTTTGTTATTGCTATAAAAAGCCGAGAGCGGAATGGTGGCAATCTGATGATCGCGGATCAGGCTCAGCACAAATTCGTCGTCAGTCAGCGGGCTGAAATGACTAAAACGCGCCAGCATAAAGAAGCTGCCACGGCTTGGCAGTAATTCAAAGCGGGATTCACTGAGTGCTTCGGCCAGCAGGTCGCGCTTTTGCTGATAAAAATCTGCCAGACCTAAATAACTTTGCGGATCAGCCAGTGCTTCGGCGAAAGCCACCTGCATCGGCGTATCCGCGGAGAACATCATAAACTGATGCACTTTACGGATTTCACTCATCAGCTCTGCCGGTGCCAGGCAATAGCCCACGCGCCAGCCGGTGACGTGATAAGTTTTGCCGAACGACGACACAATCACACTGCGTTCTGCCAGTTGCGGATGGCAGGCCATGCTTTCGTGGCGCTCACCGTCGAACACTACGTGCTCATACACTTCGTCGGACAAAATCACGATGCCGGTGTCTTTGGTCAGCGCGGTCAGACGCTCGATATCAAAATCCGTAAAAATGGCGCCGGTCGGGTTGTGCGGGCTGTTAATGATGATCATTCGCGTGCGGCTGTTGATGGCGCTGGCAACCTGATCCCAGTCGATACTGAAATCGTCCATCGACAGGCCGATGGCCACCGGTTTCGCCCCCTGCAAACGGACAATCGGTGCGTAGCTGTCAAACGACGGTTCAAAATAAATGACCTCATCGCCCGGATGTACCAGCGCACTGATGGCGGAATACAGGCCTTCGCTGGCGCTGGCAACCACGGTCACTTCACTGTCGGCGTCATATTTGCAGCCGTAAAGTGCTTCGGCTTTGGCAGAAAGCGCATGACGTAAGGCCGCCACGCCGCTCATCGGCGCGTACTGGTTATGACCTTCGCGCATGGCTTTAGCCACACTTTCAATCAGCGCGGGCTGACAGGAAAAGTTCGGCGCACCTTGCGATAAATTCAGGGCATTATGCTCGGCGCTGAGCTGGCCGATGACGGTAAAAATAGTGGTGCCGACGTCCGGTAATTTAGACTGCGGCGACATGGCGCTCTTCATAGCATTTCCCCAAAAAATACAGGCCGGGCGGCCATAAGAAGGTAAAACAGGGTTTGAATGATTAAGCAACAGTTCCCCTGTGCCGACAATGGAAAGTTTGTCATACTCGTTATGATCTGAAGTCATGGCTTAATGACGTTTATAACGAGGTAACAGTGAGCTTTTCGCCTGAACTGCCGTACCTGAATTTGCCTTCGCTCAACGTGCTGAAAACCTTCGCGGTTGTAGCGCAGACGCTAAATCTGACCCATGCCGCCTCGTTGTTGCATATCACGCAGGGCGCGGTCAGCCGCCAGATAACCGGGCTTGAGTCCACGCTGGGCTATCCGTTGTTTTTGCGTCAGGCCAGAGGACTGACGCTGACCCCGCGCGGGGCGCAACTTTTACCGCCGGTACAACAGGCGCTGGCGCTGATGGGGGAAGCCCTGAAACGCGTCGGTTCGCACCCGGATACGCTGCGGATTAAATGCCCGACCTGTTCGATGCGCTGGCTGCTGCCGCGCGTTATCCAGCTGCAAAATGATCGCCCGGATATGCAGATTGAACTGACGGCATCCATCGCCCACGGCGTGGATTTCAGCAGTGAGCATTTTGATGCTGCCGTAGTCTTTGGCCGTCCGCCGGAATCATCGCGCCGGGCACATCATTTGTTTGATGAAGTGCTGACACCGGTCTGTGTGCCTGATTTTTTGCCGCGTCATAAAGGGCAAACTGCGGTGGCAGATCTTGAGGATAAAACACTGTTGCACCCGACGCGGGATCGTCGCGACTGGTTGTTATGGCTGCGGGAAGAGGGCGTTCAGGGGCTGCCTTCAGCCAAATCCCAGCATTTCGATACGCTGGATTTGGCCATTAATTCTGCGTTGCAGGGATACGGCGTGGCGATTGGCGATCTGACATTAATTGAGGACGATTTGCAGGCGGGGCGGATTGTCGCACCGTTCCCGCTGTGCGTGGCGAGCGGCGCATCTTATACGTTGCTGTATCCGGAAAATCCGACGCCCGCACTAAAAGTAGCGATTGATTTTCTCAATGAAGAAGTGCGGCTCAGCCGGGAAAAGCTGAGCGCGCTGTTATCGACGTCACACCGGTTAGTCAGCGCAAACTGATCAGTACAGCGCAGCCAGCGCGCTGGCAATGGTGCTGGTCAGTTTGCTCAACTCTTCTGCCGAAATGATGTACGGCGGCATCAGGTAAATCAGCTTGCCGAACGGACGGATCCACACGCCTTGCGCAACGAAGTGTTGCTGCAACTGCGCCATATTCACCGGCTGGCGCATCTCCACCACCCCAATTGCGCCCAGCACCCGCACGTCGGCGACGGCCGGATGTTCTGCCAGTGGCTTTAATTCGGCTTTCAGTTGTTTCTCTATATTCAGAACCTGTGCCTGCCAGCGGTTTTCAGCTAACAACCGCAGGCTGGCATTGGCGACCGCGCAGGCCAGCGGATTGCCCATAAAGGTCGGGCCATGCATGAAACATCCCGCCTCACCGTTACTGATCACCTCTGCCACATGACGGGTGGTTAAGGTAGCCGAAAGCGTCATATAGCCGCCGGTCAGCGCTTTGCCGAGACACAGAATATCCGGCGAAATCCCGGCGTGATCGCAGGCAAACAGCTTGCCGGTACGGCCAAATCCGGTGGCAATTTCATCGGCAATCAGCAGCACGCCGTATTCGTCGCATAACTTGCGCACGCGTTTGAGATACAACGGATGGTAGATCCGCATTCCACCCGCGCCCTGAACCACCGGTTCCAGAATGACGGCGGCGATTTTGCTGTGGTTCTCGTCGAGCATTTTGGCGAAGGGCGCGATATCCGTTTCATCCCATTCGCCGTCAAAGCGGCTTTGCGGCGCATCGGCAAACAGATGCTGCGGCAGATATCCCTGATACAAACTGTGCATCGAATTTTGCGGATCGCACACTGACATCGCGCCAAAGGTATCGCCGTGATAGCCGTTGCGCAGCGTCAGCAAGGTCTGACGTTTTTCGCCGCGCGCCTGCCAGTATTGCATCGCCATTTTCAGCGCCACTTCGACGGCAACCGAACCCGAATCCGCCAGAAACACGCATTCCAGTCCGGCAGGCGTCATTTCCACCAGACGGCGCGACAGCGCAATCGCCGACGGATGCGTGATCCCGCCAAACATCACATGTGACATTTTGCCGATTTGTTCGACTGCGGCCTGATTGAGCTGCGGGTGATTGTATCCGTGGATCGCTGCCCACCAGGATGACATGCCGTCAACCAGCTGACGTCCATCGGCGAGTTGCAACATCACGCCGGACGCGGATTCCACGGCATACGCGGGCAGCGGTTTGGTCATCGAAGTGTACGGATGCCAGATGTGGCGCTGATCGAATTCAATATCGGCGGGTGTCATAAATAAGTCCTGCGGGAGCTAAGTTGTAAACTAAAAAATAATTTTAACGTTGACGGTAAACCAAAACAAATTAAAAATGGTTTACTAATCATAAAACATTAACCCCAAAATCATTCTGGTTGCATTATTTGGAGATGTCGTCATGTCCCACTGGACGCTGGAAAAAACGCAGGCTCTGTTCGATAAGCCGTTCCTGGAGCTGATGTTCGAAGCTCAGCAAATTCACCGTCAGCATTTTGACCCGCGTCAGGTGCAGGTCAGCACCTTGCTGTCGATTAAAACCGGCGCCTGTCCGGAAGACTGTAAATACTGCCCACAGAGTTCCCGTTACAAAACGGGGCTGGAATCTGAACGTCTGATGCAGGTGGAACAGGTGCTGGAATCTGCCCGTCAGGCGAAAGCCGCCGGTTCGACCCGTTTCTGCATGGGCGCCGCGTGGAAAAACCCGCACGACCGTGACATGCCGTATCTCGAACAAATGGTGCAGGGCGTGAAGGAAATGGGCATGGAAACCTGCATGACGCTCGGCACGCTGAACACCACGCAGGCGCAGCGTCTGGCGCACGCTGGTCTGGATTTCTACAACCATAACCTCGATACCTCGCCGGAATTTTACGGCAGCATTATCACCACCCGCAGCTATCAGGAACGTCTGGATACGCTGGCGGAAGTGCGCGGTGCGGGCATTAAAGTCTGTTCCGGCGGAATTGTCGGGCTGGGCGAAACGGTCAAAGATCGCGCCGGTTTGCTGATGCAACTGGCGAACTTGCCGGTACCGCCGGAAAGCGTGCCGATCAACATGCTGGTGAAAGTCAAAGGCACGCCGCTGGCCGATAATGACGATGTGGATCCGTTCGATTTCATCCGCACCATCGCCGTGGCGCGCATCATGATGCCGCAATCTTACGTGCGTCTTTCCGCAGGTCGCGAGCAGATGAGCGAGCAGACGCAGGCGATGTGCTTTATGGCCGGTGCTAACTCGATTTTCTACGGCTGCAAACTGCTGACCACGCCGAATCCGGCGGAAGATAAAGACTTAATTCTGTTTGGCAAACTTGGGCTGAATCCTCAGTCCTTCGAAACAGAAATGGGCGACAACCAGCAACAGGCCGCGCTGGCCGAACAACTGGTTCATGCTGATACCGATCAGTTCTACAACGCGGCGGTATAACCGGTGAGCTGGCAAACGCGGATCAACGAAGCTGTCGCGGCGCGTAAACAGGCGGCGGCATTTCGTGTGCGCCAGCCAAATGAGGGCGGCAGCGCGCGTTTTCTGACGCAGGGCGAGCGGCGTTATCTGAATTTTTCGGGCAATGATTATCTCGGCCTGAGCCAGAACCGAGATGTGATCGCCGCGTGGCAGCAGGGCGCGGTGAAATATGGCGTCGGCAGCGGCGGGTCCGGGCACGTCACCGGTTACAGTCAGGCGCATGCCGAGTTTGAACAGCAACTGGCGGACTGGCAGGGTTATCCGCGTGCGTTGTTGTTTATCTCCGGTTTTGCCGCCAATCAGGCGATCCTTGCCGCGCTGATGCAGGCTGAGGATCGCGTGCTGGCCGACAAACTCAGTCATGCGTCTTTACTGGAAGCCGCGGCACATGCGCCTTCGCAATTACGGCGTTTTCATCACAATCAGCCGGATTTCCTGCAGCGTCTGCTGGAAAAGCCGGTGAGCGGTGAAACGCTGGTGGTGACGGAAGGCGTGTTCAGTATGGACGGTGACGCTGCGCCATTAGCTGAGCTGCATAATTTGTCGAAAACGCACGGCAGCTGGCTGATGGTGGATGATGCGCACGGCGTGGGCGTGACCGGCGAGGAAGGACGCGGAAGTTGCTGGCAGCAGGGCGTGCGGCCGGAGCTGCTGGTCGTCACATTCGGAAAAGCGTTCGGCTGCAGCGGGGCGGCAGTGCTGTGTGATGATGCGACTGCGGATTATCTGTTGCAGTTCGCCCGTCATCTGATTTACAGCACGGCGATGCCCGCCGCACAGGTGTGTGCGTTACAGGCTGTGCTGGCACGAGTCCGGCAGGGTGACGACTTGCGTGATAAACTGGCGGCCAATATTGCCCGTTTTCGCGCGGGTGCCGCTGGTTTACCTTATCAGCTGACCTCTTCACAGACCGCTATTCAGCCCGTTATTGTGGGTGAGAATCAGCCAGCGCTGGACTTGGCTTCGGCGTTGCGTGAACACGGGTTGTGGATCAGCGCCATCCGTCCGCCGACGGTGCCGCCGGGCAGTGCGCGGTTGCGTATTACCCTGACGGCGGCGCATGAGCCGGAAGATATCGATTTTTTGCTGGAGTCCCTTCATGGGTGCAGTCACTGAATTAGTGAACAAACAAGCGGTGGCCGACGCGTTCAGTCGCGCCGCCATCAGTTATGAAAACGCCGCACAATTGCAGCGTGATGTAGGCGAGGAATTACTGGCGCTGGCAGCGCCGTATCTTAAAGACGCCGGTAATCTGGTCGTCGATGCGGGCTGCGGCACAGGTTATTTCAGCCGTCACTGGAAGGCGCAGGGCAAAAAGGTTATTGCGCTGGATCTCTCCAGCGGCATGTTAGATCGTGCCCGTGAGCTGGATTCCGCCGATGAATACGTGCCGGGCGACATCGAACGTTTGCCGTTCGCCGACAATTCTGTCGACATTTGTTTCAGCAATCTGGCGGTGCAGTGGTGTAACGCGTTGCCGCGCGCGCTGGAAGAAATGCACCGCGTCACCCGCAACGGCGGGCTGGTACTGTTTTCCACGCTGGCGGAAGGTTCGCTTAACGAACTGGCTGCGGCATGGATGAAAGTCGATGGCCGCCGTCACGTGAACCAGTTTCTGACGCCGGACAAAATCGCTGAAGCCTGCGCACCGTATCGCCACGAAGTGACCTTCAGCGACCACGTGGCCGAATTCCCCGATGTGATGTCACTGATGCGCTCGCTGAAAGGCATCGGCGCGACGCATATCAAAAATGGCCGCCTCGGCGGTCTGGGCGGACGCGAACGTCTGCAATTGCTGGAAAAACACTACGTCCGGCGCGACGGCATCCTGCCGCTCAACTACCGGCTGGTCTACGGCATTTTGCAGGTCGAAGAACTTATCCCACGTTAACAAAGCTCCTCCCAGGTTTGAAACAGGCGTGGTCTGCTCCCTCCTCTGCGAAGGGGAGGGCTGGGGTGGGATATTAATGGCAACTCTGGAGTCGTCTTTAAAACCCCCTCCCGACCTCCCCCTTCGCAGGGGGAGGAGCAAAACCTGATTTCAATGCGGGGAGGGAGCCAACCAACACCAGACGTTTATTAAAATAAATCATGAAACAAAAATACTTCATTACCGGCACCGACACTGAAGTCGGGAAAACCGTCGCGACCACCGCTTTCTTGCAGGCCGCCGCATGTGCCGGACACACAACAGCCGGATACAAACCGGTGGCATCTGGCAGTGAAATGACCGCCGAAGGGCCACGTAACAGTGATGCTCTGGCGTTGCAGGCTTACAGCACCGTGGGTCTGCGTTATGACGAAGTGAACCCGTGCACTTTTATCGAACCAACCTCTCCGCACATCGTCAGCGAACTGGAAAAGCGTCCGGTTGACCCGCAGGTGTTATCCGCAGGTTTACGTCATCTGGAACCGCTGGCGGACTGGGTGATTGTGGAAGGCGCGGGCGGCTGGTATACGCCGCTGACCGCGGATTATACCTTTGCTGACTGGGTTATCGCCGAGCAGTTGCCGGTGGTGTTAGTGGTGGGAATGCGCCTCGGCTGCATTAACCACGCGGTGCTGACGGCGCAGGCCATCGCACAAAGCGGATTGCATCTGGCGGGCTGGATAGCCAACGACGTGCAGGAAACGGGGAAGCATCATCAGGCGTATATGGATACGCTCACGCGTATGCTGCCTGCGCCGCTGCTGGGCGAGATCCCGTACCTGAGCGCCGGACTGGACGTTAATCTGGGACAATATCTTGATCTTGACCGTCTGACGGCATGAAACGTCAGACCGTCAGATAGTTTTTGATTAACTGATCGTCGAGCTGTGCCAGCGTGCCCTGTGCGACATCGCGGCCGCCATCGACCAGACAGAACCGGTCGGCGACGCTGCGGATGAACGGCAGTTTGTGGCCGACCAGCAACAATGTCAGACCCAGATCCCGGTTCAGGCGGTGAATAATGTTGCCCATATTCGCCGCCATCGACGCGCTGGTGTGCTCGGTCGGTTCATCCAGTATCAGTAATTCGGGCTCCTGAACCAGCGCCCGGCTGATCGCCAGCTGTTGCTGCTGGCTTTCATCAAGCTCTCCCGCCTTACGCGTGCCCATCTCTTTTAACGCCGGAAACAGGTCATAGACTTCTTCAGGCACCCGACGCGTCTTATTCCGGCTCGCCATCATGGCGATTTGCAGGTTTTCATCGACACTCATCTGCGAAAAGATCTGCCGCCCCTGAGGCACATAACCGATACCCATCTGTGCGCGGCTTTCCACTGGCAGATTCAGCAGACTTTGCGGCTCTTCATCACGCGATTGCCAGGAAATGGCGCCGCTTTTCACCGGAAGATGGCCCATGATGCAATTGACCAGCGTCGTTTTGCCCACGCCATTTCGCCCGATCAGGCAGGTGCATTGCCCGCGGTACAGTTCGAGATTGATGTCCCAAAGAATATGTTTTTGCCCATAGTACTGATTAACGGATTTTACACTTAACATCAGACATACCTCCCTCATGGAGCTTTTCACCGGACTGCATTTTGACGGCCACTGTCATGTTTCTGACATTTATGTTCCGCTGTATGTGCGTTCTACAGGGGAATCCTTCACGAAATCTCTTCAAAGAGTGAATTTGCAACTCTCAGGCCAAGTTTTATCAGGCAGTGATAAAAAGAGACGTTACGTGGCTGTTAACAGGCTTCGCACGAATGATTTAGGATTATTCAAGTGTATTGTCAGGATTTTGAGATTCGGCGTGAGCCCTTGTAAAAGAAAACTGCACTTTGGCAGTGCCGGTTTCACTGATTTTGGTGCAAGGTTTGCGCCGTTCGGAAGCTGGATAATCCTCATCAGATGCACTTTTGATTTTTGCAAGAAAGATCAGCCGGTAAATCCAGGGGAAATAGGCATAAATAAGGAGATAAAAAAGATAAAAAATAACTAAAAAAGAGCTCTCAGACGCTGACGAAGCAAAAACTGGTTTTTTACCAACTCCCGCCGCGCCTGGTGTGCTGAGACTTATCCACTATTCCTGTGGATAACCTTGTGCATGAGAGTAAGAAAAGTTGCTACAGCCGAGTCAGAATGCGGCCTCCGCTCAGTTTGCCCGTATTCGCAGCTTTTTGATGATACTGTTTTTAATCAATAAGTTAGATAAAAGCAATACAGGCGTAATTCGTTCGTCATCGTTGTGTCAATTTTCGTCAAGCTGTTGTCAGAAAGGGAATAGAGATAAATATCGGGATAAAAATGTCAACTGATGGTGAGAATTTTCATTTGCCGTAACCTAAAAAAGTGCAGTGTCAGCAAGATGTTAAAAGAGGCGCTGATTTTATCGGTTGGAGGCTGGTTTTATATACAGTATTATAACGGCGGTAAAATTTGGGCTGGCAAAATTTGCGAAGTCTTTCATACTATTTTTCCCCGAACTGTTCACCGGTTCAGCCCGTACGGCCTTGTGCATTTTCATTTCAGTCAGGTAGCCCGTCATGAGTAAAGAGTTCAAACTGCATTCCGAATTTAAACCTTCAGGCGATCAGCCTGAGGCGATACGCCGCCTGGAAGAAGGGCTGGAGAACGGGCTGGCGCACCAGACGTTGCTCGGGGTGACCGGTTCAGGCAAAACTTTTACCGTGGCGAATGTGATTGCTGACCTGAACCGTCCGACGATGGTGCTCGCCCCGAACAAAACGCTCGCGGCGCAGCTTTATGGCGAGATGAAAGAGTTCTTTCCGGAGAACGCGGTTGAATATTTTGTCTCCTACTACGATTACTATCAGCCCGAGGCCTATGTCCCGAGCTCAGACACGTTTATTGAAAAAGACGCCTCAGTGAACGAACACATTGAGCAAATGCGTCTTTCCGCGACTAAAGCCCTGCTGGAACGCCGGGATGTCATCGTGGTAGCGTCAGTTTCTGCCATCTACGGTCTGGGTGACCCGGACTTGTATCTTAAGATGATGCTGCATCTGACCAAAGGGATGATTATCGATCAGCGAGCCATCTTGCGGCGTCTGGCGGAGCTGCAATATTCCCGTAACGATCAGGCTTTCCAGCGCAGTACTTTCCGCGTGCGCGGTGAAGTCATTGATGTGTTCCCGGCAGAATCTGACGATCTGGCGCTGCGCATCGAACTGTTCGATCAGGAAGTCGAACGTCTGTCGCTGTTTGATCCGCTGACCGGTCAGGTGCAGCACGAAGTGCCGCGTTTCACCATCTACCCGAAAACGCACTACGTGACCCCTCGCGAACGTATCGTGCAGGCGATGGAAGAAATCAAAGTCGAACTGGCGGATCGCCGTAAAGTGCTGCTGGCCAATAACAAACTGCTGGAAGAACAGCGTATCAGTCAGCGCACCCAGTTTGATCTCGAAATGATGAACGAGCTGGGTTATTGCTCCGGTATCGAAAACTACTCGCGCTACCTTTCAGGGCGCGGGCCGGGCGAGGCACCTCCGACACTGTTCGACTATCTGCCTGCCGACGGTTTGCTGATTGTTGATGAATCCCACGTGACCATTCCGCAAATCGGCGGGATGTACAAAGGCGACCGCTCGCGTAAAGAAACGCTGGTTGAATACGGTTTCCGTCTGCCTTCCGCGCTGGATAACCGCCCGATGCGCTTTGAGGAATTCGAAGCGCTGGCGCCGCAAAGTATTTATGTTTCGGCCACGCCGGGTAAATACGAACTGGAGAAATCCGGTGATGATGTGGTCGATCAGGTGGTGCGTCCGACCGGTCTGCTGGATCCGATCATCGAAGTGCGTCCGGTGACCACCCAGGTGGACGACTTGCTGTCTGAAATCCGTAAACGTGTGGCGGTTAACGAGCGTGTGCTGGTCACTACGCTGACCAAGCGTATGGCAGAAGACCTGACCGAGTATCTGGAAGAACACGGCGAGAAAGTACGTTACCTGCACTCTGACATCGATACCGTCGAGCGTGTGGAGATCATCCGCGATTTGCGGCTGGGTGAATTCGATGTGCTGGTCGGCATCAACTTACTGCGAGAAGGGCTGGATATGCCGGAAGTGTCGCTGGTGGCCATTCTGGATGCCGACAAAGAAGGCTTCCTGCGTTCTGAACGCTCGCTTATCCAGACCATTGGCCGTGCGGCGCGTAACCTCAACGGTAAAGCGATTCTCTACGGTGATAAAATTACCAACTCGATGGCCCGCGCCATTGAAGAAACCGAACGTCGCCGCGCCAAACAGGAAGCGTATAACCTCGAAAACGGCATCACGCCGATGGGGCTGAATAAGAAGATCTCCGACATCCTGCAACTCGGTCAGCCTAAGACCAAAAAGAACAAAGACAAACGCGATGCAGAAGCGGCGCAAACCTTCAAATCGCTTACGCCGAAAGCGCTGGAGCAACGCATCAAAGAGCTGGAAAGCAAGATGTATGCGCACGCGCAGAATCTGGAATTCGAAGAAGCAGCAAACACCCGCGACGAACTGCATGCCTTGCGCGAGCAGTTTATTGCGATTTCATAACGAGAAGGGTGGTAGACTGCGCGGCTTAAAAATCATGACCCAGACATTTTAACGAAGAGCGAGCCAATGACTGACACACCACAAAATCCTGGCGCAGCGAAAGATCCGCTGCACGGCGTCACGCTGGAAAAACTGCTGACAACGCTGGTGGATAACTTTGGCTGGCCGGCGCTGGCCTCGCAGGTGAATATCAACTGCTTTAAAAGTGACCCGAGTGTGAAATCCAGCCTGAAATTCTTGCGCCGTACGCCTTGGGCGCGCAAGGAAGTGGAAACGCTGTATCTGGATTTCATCGAAGGTCATCTGCGCCCGGACATGACCCGCAGCAAGCGCCGTACACCGCTCTCAGCGCAGGCTCCGCAAAAGCCAAAAGTCAGTACCGCCAAACCGGCTGCTGACAGCCCGTGGAATAACCATCCGCTGGTGAAAAAGTAATTTACGCGCATTTCATTCTGTTCATTTGAGGAGGAGGATCGTGTCAGAGCAACAGGTTCTTATCGTAATCGATATGCAAAACGGGGTGTTCGCCTCCCCGCGTTATGATCGCAGCGGACGGGCTGAGCGCATTAATCAGCTGATTGACCGGGCAGGGCGGGTTATTTTCATCCAGCACGCCGAAGGTGAAATGACCGAAGGCAGTGAATTCTGGCAAGTGTTACCTGAAATTCATCAGCCGGAAGGGGCAGTTTCTGTCACCAAAACCGCCTGTGACTCTTTCTACCGCACCACGCTCGACGCGGTATTGCAGGAACTGGACGCGACCCGTTTTACTGTCTGTGGTTGTGCAACGGATTATTGCGTTGATACCACCATCAAAGTTGCCGCCAGCAAAGGCTATGCCGTGACCGTTGCATCGGACGCGCATACCACCGGCGACCGCACGCATGTGACGGCGCAGCAACTGATCGGCCAGCATAATGAAGTGTGGCGTGAGTTATCCGTGCCGGGGAATCCGGTTACCGTGAAAACTACCGCTGAGATCCTGGCTGACTGGCAGTAAATTCAGTTTCCGGACGCAAAAAAGGCCGCATCGCGCGGCCTTTCCTGTTTCTGCTATTCAGTAAATCAGAGCATCTTTTGCAGCGCTTCTTCGATGGCCGCCCGCAACATATCGCGGTCATGGCGATAGGGCACATCACTGGCTTCAAGCGGGCTCTGAATAATCAGATGTTCAGCGGCGCTTCCGCCAACAGTCACTTTCGGACCGACAATCGCGGCATCCGCACGGCGGCCAATACGCGTTTCGATCATATCCAGTTTGTTATCCAGCGTCAGAGACGCCGCGGCGACGCTGAGTTCTTTCCCCAGATTGCCGATATACACAATGTGCGCACGGCTGCGACGCAGCGCTGTGGTGAGGTCATTCATCAGCAACAGCGGCATCAGGCTGGTGAAGAAACTGCCGGGACCAATCAGGATCAGATTAGCTTCTGCAATCGCCTGCAATGCTTCGCGCGTGGCCGGCACCTGAGGTTCAAGCCGCAGTTCTCGCGGGATCTGCGTCAGTTTATCGACATTCACTTCGCCGTGAACCGTTTCACCGTTGGCATCAATGGCGGCCAGATCGACCGGCTGTTCTGACATCGGGATCAATTCGGCATCCACTTTCAGCAGACTGCGCACCAGATTGATCGCTTCAAGCGGACGCACGGTCAGGTGATCGAGCGCGCGCAGCATCAGATTCCCCAGATTATGCCCGTCGAGTTCGCCCTGCCCGCTGAAGCGATATTCAAACATCGCGGAGGCCAGACTCGGTTCGGTAATCAGCTGATTCAGGCAATTGCGCATATCGCCCCAGGCAATGCCACCCACGGAACGACGTATGCGGCCGGTCGAACCGCCGTTATCCGTGGTGGTCACGATGCCGGTCAGACGCGGGCCGAGAGAGGAGAGGGAGGACATCACGCGGCCAAGCCCGTGACCTCCGCCTAACGCCACCACCCGGTCGAGGTCTGCTAATGTTCGGTTACGCATGGTTTTCCTTTCGATGGGGAGTGGCGATATAAATCAATTTTCTGCGGGGATTTTACCTAACTTTGCAACAAGATGTTATCACTTAAGGGCACGACATTTGCAGACTCAGCGTATTCAAAATCAAACGCTTTTAGCCTTGAAAATGCTGTCTTTTGTCGTGAAAAATCGTTATGTATCAAAATGCATAACGAAAAACCATCTTGGCGATCCGGACTTTGCGGCGTTAGAATATGCCCCGTTACCCCCGTATTCATCATCGCTCCGCTATGGATCGGATGAATCAACTCCTAGCCCTGGTTCCTAAGTTGCCTTTCTGACGTCGTTCCCACAGAAACAATATGGAGCCCTGGCCGTGACGAAAGTCACCAGGGTGTATGGCAGAAATGCCCGCATCTCCCGTATCTGGAAAGGTGTTAAGGTGCTTCAACTTACTGATGCTTTTGCCCGCAAGTTTTATTACTTGCGGCTGTCGATCACAGACGTGTGCAATTTTCGTTGCACCTATTGTCTGCCGGACGGCTACAAGCCGCACGGACACAGCAATAAAAGTTTTCTCTCGCTCGATGAAATCCGTCGGGTCAGCCGCGCGTTCGCTCACTTAGGGACAGAAAAAGTGCGCCTGACCGGTGGAGAACCGTCGCTGCGCCGCGATTTCTGCGAGATCATTGCCGCAGTGCGCGAAAATCCTTCCATCAAAACCCTCGCGGTGACCACTAACGGTTATCGCATGGCGCGTGATATCGATAAATGGCGCGATGCCGGTCTGACCAACATCAACGTCAGCGTCGACAGTCTCGACGCCCGCCAGTTTCACGCCATCACCGGTCAGGATAAATTCCGCGATGTGATGGCCGGAATCGACGCGGCTTTTGACGCCGGTTTCAGCAAGGTGAAAGTTAACACCGTGCTGATGCGCGATGTGAATCACGCCAGCCTGAACACGTTCCTCGACTGGATCAAAACCCGTCCGATCCAACTGCGTTTCATCGAACTGATGGAAACCGGCGACGGCGGCGATCTGTTCCGCAAACATCACGTGTCGGGCGAAGTGCTTCGCGAACAGCTGGTGCGTCAGGGCTGGCAGTTGCAGGTTCGCTCCCGCAGCGACGGCCCCGCACAGGTCTTCAGCCATCCGGATTATCTCGGTGAAATCGGTCTGATCATGCCGTACGAAAAAGACTTCTGCGCCAGCTGTAACCGGCTGCGCGTGTCTGCCATCGGCAATCTGCATTTGTGTCTTTTCGGCGAGCAGGGCATCCCTCTGCGTGATTTATTAGCCAACGACATGCAGCAGGACGATCTGATGGACCGCATTCAGGGCGGCCTGAGCCGCAAAAAACAAACTCACTTCCTGCATGAAGGCAATACCGGAATTACCCAGAACCTGTCGTTTATCGGCGGCTGAGTCCGGCATTAATCGTTTAAGGAGCAAACTGATGAGCAAAGCCAGTAAAGAGTTTTTGCCTTTATCTGTGGCGATCATGACGGTTTCCGACCGCCGCACCGACGCTGAAGACACGTCCGGGCATTACCTGAAAGAGGCCGTGACCGAAAGCGGCCATCACGTCGTCGCACAGCAAATCGTCAAAGAGAACATTTACAGCATCCGCGCCGTGGTTTCTGCGTGGATTGCGGATGAAAAAATCCAGGCGATTCTGATCAACGGCGGTACCGGTTTTAACGCCGGCAACAATACGCCGGAAGCGCTGAAACCGCTGTTTGACCGCGAAATCGAAGGCTTTGGCGAGTTGTTCCGCATGGTGTCATTTGAAGATATCGGTACCTCGACCATTCAGTCGCGCGCCATTGGCGGCATCGCCAACCAGACGGTAATTTTCGCCATGCCCGGCTCGACCCGCGCCTGCCAGACTGCCTGGGACAACATCATTGAAGCGCAGCTCGACGCCCGTCAGGGACCATGCAATTTCACTCCACATTTGAAGAAATAAGTATGTCTGAACTCACTCACATTAATGCTTCCGGCGACGCGCACATGGTGGATGTCTCCGGTAAAGCCGAAACGGTTCGCGAAGCGCGAGCCGAAGCCTTTGTTGAAATGGCGGCCGGTACGCTGGCGATGATTATTAACGGCAACCACCACAAAGGTGATGTGTTTGCTACGGCGCGTATCGCCGGCATTCAGGCGGCGAAAAAGACCTGGGATTTAATCCCGCTGTGTCATCCGCTGTTGCTGACCAAAGTGGAAGTGAATCTCGACGCGCAGCCGGAACATAATCGCGTGCGCATCGAATCCCGCTGCCGTCTGAGTGGCAAAACCGGCGTGGAAATGGAAGCGCTGACGGCGGCTTCTGTGGCGGCGCTGACTATTTACGATATGTGTAAAGCGGTGCAGAAAGATATGGTGATCGGCCCGATCCGCCTGCTGGAAAAAACCGGCGGCAAATCCGGAGACTTTAAGGTGGAAGGTAAAGCGGAAGGTAAGGTGGAAGTATGATCGACGTTCTGTTCTTCGCGCAGGTACGCGAACTGACCGGCACCTCCAGCCTGCAACTTGCGGCAGAATTCCCGACGGTGGAAGAATTACGGGCTTCGCTGACCGCACGCGGCGACCGCTGGGCACTGGCGCTGGAATCCGGAAAATTACTGGTGGCGGTTAACCAGACGCTGACCACGATGGCGCATCCGCTCACGGCGGGCGATGAAGTGGCCTTCTTCCCACCGGTCACCGGAGGCTGAGATGGACCTGACGAAAATTGTTGTGGATGCCGCGCCGTTCAGCGTGGGTGATGAGTACAACTGGCTGGCGCAATCTGACGCCGACGGTGCTGTGGTGACGTTTACCGGCAAAGTGCGCAATCACAATCTGGGTAATCATGTCAGCGCGTTAACGCTGGAACATTATCCGGGCATGACCGAAAAAGCGCTGGCAGAGATTGTTGCTGAAGCCCGTATCCGCTGGCCACTGCAACGCGTGTCGGTTTATCACCGCGTCGGGCCGATGTATCCGGGCGATGAAATCGTGTTTGTCGGCGTGACCAGCGCGCATCGTGGCATGGCTTTTGAAGCCAATGAATTCATTATGGATCATCTGAAAACCCGCGCACCGTTCTGGAAGCGTGAGGCCACGGAAGAGGGCGACCGCTGGGTTGATGCCCGTGACAGCGATAAACAGGCCGCGGCGCGCTGGTAAATCGCATCTCAACCGCACGCAGACCTTCCATGCTTTTCTCTCTATCTGTGATACGCTTAAAAAATCGGGAGGCTGTTTTGGCCTCATTTTTTGTCCTCCATGCAAAAGGGTAATCATCATGGATCGATATCCACGCAGTAACGGTTCAATTGTTGAACGCGCGAATACCGGCATTCAGGCGTACATGGCGCAAGTGTATGGCTGGATGTTCTGTGGTTTGCTGCTGACCGCATTTGTGGCCTGGTACGCCTCCGGCTCTGAGAAAATCATGAGTTTTGTTTTCTCCAGCCAGATTACTTTCTTCGGTTTGATCATCGCGCAGCTGGCGCTGGTCTTCGTGATTTCTGGCATGGTGAATCGCCTGAGTGGCACGGTCGCCACCGGTCTGTTCATGCTGTATTCCGCGCTGACCGGGCTGACGCTTTCCAGTATTTTCCTGGTCTACACCGGTGATTCGATTTTCGGTACCTTCATTGTCGCCGCCGGTATGTTTGGCGCGATGAGTGTTTACGGATACGTGACCAAGCGTGACCTGACCGGTATCGGCAGCATGTTGTTCATGGCGCTGATCGGCCTGGTGCTGGCATCGCTGGTGAACATGTGGCTGAAAAGCTCCGGCCTCGCGAACATCATTTCTTACGCCGGTGTGTTGATCTTCGTCGGTCTGACGGCGTATGACACACAGAAGCTGAAAAACATGGGTGCGCAGTTGTCTGCTGATGATCGCGATAACTTCCGTAAATACTCCATTGTTGGCGCACTGACGTTGTATCTCGATTTCATCAACCTGTTCCTGATGCTGTTGCGGATTTTCGGCAACCGCCGGTAACGGTTTTTGATTGCAAACGTTTGAGAGGGGCACTGAGAAGTGTCCCTTTTTTATGCCGGAGCCGAGGCAAAGGGCGGCTTTTAAAAAAGGATTGAGAAAGTTTCGGTTTCTCACGTGCGGTGATTGCATAACTCACTGTGCCGAAACCGACCAAAGAGGGCTATGACGAGCCCTCTTTGGAATCTCCACGTCTTGAACTGCGCGCTACCGCTCGCTGGCTATGTTTCAGTTGCCGCAGAGACAGGCTGGAAATCTTGCCGCTGTGCGGTCCCTTCTCTCGGTCTTCGAGCCAAAGGTCTCGAAGCCGCTCCGTTCAGCAAGATTTCTGAATCGCCCGCACGATCTTAAATTCGAAGGCAGACTGTTTATCATCTTTTAGAAAAGTGGATTGGCGTGATCAAAAATGGCACCGAATGAATGGTTCGAGACGTAGGGCTCGAAGCCTGAAATGAGGGAATCGCGCAGCGATGACATTTTGCGCCACCCGGTGATGCGACAGGATATGTCCATCGAGCCTGCGATAGCGCGCAATAAAAAAACGAGGGGAGTTCAGAGGGGAAAAGCCTTTCCCCTCTGGTCGGTTTCGGCGCAGCAAGTTAAATGAACGACGTCATTAAGAAACCGAAATTTTCTCGATCAATTTTTAAGTCAAAAAGTTTCCGCCATTTCCAAATGGTCATGACCGCCCCGATACCGCGGCTTACGGTATCCGCACTCTTCCCGTCGGTACCCGCCGAAAACTCCACCACACCTGCACGGTGTTAAACAGCACCAGAATCGCCGTCACGATAAACACCCACCGGAAGCCGAGCAGGGCAGAAGCACTGGAGCCAATCAGCGGCCCGACGACATTTCCGAGATACATAAACGACTGGTTGTATCCAAATATCCGGCCTGTGACCTGATCGCTGCTGTATTTCACCAGCAGCGCCTGAACCGCAGGCATCAGCGCGCCATCACCGAAACCGAGCATGAAACGCAAAATACCCAGCTGGGTCGGTGTATTAATCAGCGCCATCAGGCAGAACAGAATGAAGCAAAAGACCAGTGCGGCGATAAGGATACGGTGTGCGCCAATGCGGTCGCCGAGCTTGCCGAGTTTCGGGGCGGCCATCAGCGCGGAAACGCCCGGTACGGCGGCGATTACCCCGCTGATAAACGCGATGTTGCTGGTGTCAGACGAAATCTCGCGGATAAACAGCGTCAGGATCGGGCTGATGGAACCGTTCGCCAGTTGAATCATCATGGTGGTAACGAACAGGCTGACGATGAGCCACGGATAAGGCAGTGTGGTGAATACCGCTTTACCACTCAGCCGGTTGGCTTTGGTCACCGGCACTACGCGTTCTTTGATCAGAAACAATGTGATCAGGAAGCTGATAAACAACATGCCGCTGGTGACGAAAAATACCGTGCGCAGGCCGAGATGGTCAGCCATAAAACCGCCGAGCAGAGGGCCGATAATCACACCAGATACCTGACCGGTAGACAAGGTGCCCAGCGCCCAGCCGCTTTTATCCCGTGGCACCTGCGAGGCGACCAGCGCCATCGCATTGGGTATATACCCGGACGTCAGCCCCATCAGCGTACGCAGAATGAAAAGCTGCCAGACGTTGGTGGCGAAACCCTGCAACATCATGACAATCGCCATGCCCAGCGCGGCGCGCAGCAACATCAGCTTGCGGCCTTTACGATCCGCAAGGCTGCCCCACAGCGGCGCCACGATGGCCGAAACCAGAAACGTACCGCTGAACACCAGTCCTGACCACAGGCTCAGTGATTCATGAGATGTGACGCCAAGCTGTTCGATGTAAAGCGGTAAAAAAGGCAGGATCTGACTCATCGCCATGCCGGTGAAAAAACAGCCCAGCCAGACGGAGATTAAATTTACTTTCCAGGTTTCCATGTTGCAGCGAGCGAGCCTTATGGACAGAGGAGTGTGAGAAACGAAGCATAGCAATCAAATCTGTGAAGTGGGACGCAAAAAGTGGGAACCCATTCATCAGATTTATAATTGATTATCCTGTGTCAACATTTGGGATTATCACGACAGATTATGCCGCCGGAAAGCGTCGCCGGAGTCAGCCTCTGTAACCGCCCGTTACAGGCCGGCAGGAGATAAATTCACGCACGGCGGCGTTCTGTGGTAGAATCGACCCAACTGGCGCACTGCAGTTTGTGCCGAATCCTCGTGGTAATGCCTCATTTGCCTCGTCTGATCATCCACTCTTGAAACTGCACCGAACCCCGTTCGGGTTAGAGTGGACTGGAGCTTTTCCTTATATGTCATTTGATTCCCTCGGCTTAAGTGCCGAAATTTTGCGTGCTGTTGAAGAACAGGGCTATCGCGAACCTACGCCTATTCAGCGTCAGGCTATTCCTGTCGTGCTGGAAGGTCGTGACCTGATGGCGAGTGCGCAGACCGGTACCGGTAAAACCGCTGGTTTTACCCTGCCGCTGCTCAATATGCTCAGCCATACCAACGCGCAATTCAAAGGACGTCGCCCGGTTCGTGCGCTGATCCTGACCCCAACCCGTGAGCTGGCGGCGCAGATTGGTGAAAACGTACAGGCTTACAGCAAATACCTGACCCTGCGTTCGCTGGTGGTATTTGGTGGTGTGAGCATCAACCCGCAGATGATGAAACTGCGCGGTGGTGTGGATGTTTTGATCGCAACGCCTGGTCGTTTGCTGGATCTGGAACATCAGCGTGCTGTTGATTTATCTCAGGTTGAAATTCTGGTGCTGGACGAAGCTGACCGCATGCTGGACATGGGCTTCATTCATGACATCCGTCGCGTGCTGGCGAAACTGCCTGCCAGGCGTCAGAACCTGCTGTTCTCCGCGACCTTCTCTGATGAGATTAAAGGTCTGGCGAGCAAGTTGCTGACCAACCCTGCTTCTGTCGAAGTGGCGCGTCGCAACACCGCTTCTGCGCAAATTGAACAAAGCGTTCACTTTGTTGATAAGAAACGTAAAAGAGAATTGCTGTCTCAGATGATCGGCGAAGGCGACTGGAAACAGGTGCTGGTCTTCAACCGTACCAAACATGGCGCAAACCATCTGGCTGAGCAGCTGAATAAAGACGGCATCACTGCCGCCGCTATTCACGGCAACAAAAGTCAGGGCGCGCGTACCCGCGCACTGGCCGATTTCAAAGCCGGTTCTATCCGTGTTCTGGTCGCGACTGACATCGCTGCGCGTGGTCTCGATATCGACCAGCTGCCGCACGTGGTGAACTACGAGCTGCCAAACGTGCCGGAAGATTACGTTCACCGTATCGGCCGTACCGGTCGTGCGGAAGCCACCGGCGAAGCGATTTCTCTGGTGTGCGTTGACGAACACAAACTGCTGCGTGATATCGAGCGCCTGCTGAAACGTGAAATTCCACGCATCGCGCTGGAAGGTTACGAGCCAGACCCGAGCATCAAAGCTGAGCCGATCATTAATGGTCGTCAGGGCAGCGGCGGCGGCGGTCGTGGCGCGCCACGTCAGGGCCAGCGTCCGGGCGCACCGCGTTCTGGTGCTCCACGCTCCGGTGCTCCGCGTCAGGGCGGGAATGGTCAGCGCAGCGGTACCTCAGAAAATCGTGGTTCAGAAAACCGCGGTTCAGCTGAAAATCGTCCGGCACGTTCGCGTCCTGCTCATGCAGGTCAGCGTCGCACCGGCAATGCAGGCAGCGGCAACAAGTAATTGTTATCGCTGTTCTGCAATCAAACCGCCTTCACCGGCGGTTTTTTTTCGTCTGCGATCTACCGGATCCGATTTATCGGATCACATAGGCACAACGCCGCGCGCCCTGCAAAATATGCTCGGTGCGTTGCACATCAGCATCCAGCACTTCGCTGAACACATCGCGTTCTGCCCGGCAAAATCCCTGACAGGTAGCGGCGGCGGCACAAATCGGGCAGTGATTTTCGATAAACAGATAACTGCCATCTTCCTGTAATGTCCAGTCCGCCATATAGCCTTCACGGGTACGGATATCCGTCAGCCTTTGCAATTTTTCTTCCATCGACACCGCCCCGAGCATCGCCTGGTGGTAGTTTTCCTGCGTGATTTTTTCCCGCGAAGTGATCAGCTGATCCAGCGCTGAATCGCCCAAAGAGGTGCGGATCAGCTGCAAAAGTTGTACGGTGAGATCGGCGTGCGCATCGGGGAATCGCGCATGGCCTGCGGCGGTCAGCTGCCAGTATTGTGACGGGCGGCCGACACCCTGGGAAACGGCTTTGGCTTCCACCAGACCTTCTTTTGCCAGCTTCACGAACTGCTGTCGTGCGGCTTCTCCGGTGGTGCCCAAAAGGTGACCGGCATCACTGGCCTGTAATTCCCCGCGCGTTTTCAGAAGCGTCAGCAGGCGTTCTGCCACACTTTGTCTGACGTCATTTTTATTTTCCAAGTCATTGCTTGACATATTACCTCGGCGGGTTCTAGATTACGTAAAACATATTCCAAGTTGTTTCTTGTTTTAATCATACCATAACCACATCACGCTTCAATGTGTGGAAAGCACAAACCAAAGGGATGCAGAGAAATGTCGGGAAGTCAGAACGGTTGGGCGGACTTATTCAGTGCAGAAAACCGCGGGAGCGCCATCACCCTCAGTGCCGGTGTCGCGCTTTACGCCACCAACAGTTACATCGTGATCACCATTTTGCCCTCTGTCGTGCAGGATATCGGCGGGCTGGCGTGGTATGCGTGGAACACCACACTGTACGTCGTGTGCTCCATACTGGGCTCGGCACTTTCCGCCCGTCTGATGCGGACCGCCGGACCCCGCGGCAGTTATCTGATGGCGACCGGTATTTTTATCGCCGGTGCCGCGATTTGTACCGCCGCGCCGAATATGCCGGTGTTGCTGCTCGGAAGGGCGTTGCAGGGGCTGGGCGGCGGATTCCTGTTTGCGCTTTCTTACGCGATGATCAATCTGCTATTTAAAGAATCTCTCTGGCCGCGGGCAATGGCACTGATTTCTGCCATGTGGGGGATTGCGACGCTGATCGGCCCGGCAGTAGGCGGGATTTTTGCGGAACTGCACGCCTGGCGCTGGGCATTTGGTTTGCTGCTGCCGGTGACGTCTTTGTTCGGGCTGTGGGTATGGCGGATTTTGCCAAAAGCGCAGCGTGAAAAACAGGCCGACGAGCCGTTACCGCTGATGCAGCTGGCGTTGCTGACCGGCTCGGTGCTGGTGGTTTCTGCGGGGAGTTTGTCCTCCGAAGGCCTGATTAACCTGCTCGGATTCGTGATTGCGGTGGTGATGATGTTAATTCTGCGTCACCGCGAATTTACCGCTGATGTCAGGCTGCTGCCGCGCGATGCATTACGCCGTTCTTCTCCGCTTTACGGGCTGTATCTGGTGATGAGTCTGCTGATTATCGGCCTCGGCTGCGAACTGTTTGTCCCTTATATGCTGCAACATTTGCATGGTCAGGCGCCGCTGGCGGCCGGTTATATCACGGCAGCCGCGGCAGCGGGCTGGACATTAAGCGAAGTCGCGAGCTCCGGCTGGACAGGTCGCCGTGCCGACAACGCCATTGTCTGCGGGCCGGTGATACTGGCTGCCGGTTTGCTTTTATTGTTGTTTACCGTACCCGTCGCGTTTGGTCTGCCGTGGCTGAATATCAGTGGTGTGGTTCTCGGGCTGACGCTGGCCGGTTTCGGCATCGGTCTTGGCTGGCCGCATCTGCTGACCCGCGTGCTGCAACAGGCTCCGGAGGACGACCGCGAAAAAGCCGGTGCATCAATAACTGTCGTGCAGTCTTTTGCGTCAGCGCTCGGCGCGGCACTGGCGGGCACTGTCGCTAACTTCGCGGGCGTGAGTCAGGGAGATGCCGGTGCGGCCAACGCGGCTTTCTGGATGTTCCTGCTGTTTGCCATACCGGCGTTCCTGGCTGTGTGGATTGCCTGGCGCTCGGTAAAAGCCCGGCAGGCCAGCGGCAATGCGCCGGAACAAATGAGCCGCGATTTGTCACAAGGGTAATTGCCCGGCGGCGGGCCATGCGGTAATCTTGCGCGTCATTTTTAAAGGTTGAACAACGATGCGCGTATTACTGGCTCCGATGGAAGGTGTGCTTGATCCTCTGGTTCGTGAACTTCTCACTGAAGTGAACGACTACGATTTGTGCATCACTGAGTTTGTGCGTGTGGTCGATCAGCTGCTGCCCGCCAAAGTTTTCCATCGCCTGTGCCCCGAATTACATCACGACAGCCGTACGCCCTCCGGTACGCGGGTGCGCGTTCAACTGCTCGGACAATATCCGCAATGGCTGGCTGAAAACGCCGCTTTTGCCGTTGAGCTTGGCTCTTACGGAGTAGATCTCAACTGTGGTTGCCCGTCGAAAATGGTCAACGGCAGCGGCGGCGGAGCGACGTTACTCAAAGATCCTGAGTTGATTTATCAGGGTGCGAAAGCCATGCGCGCCGCCGTTCCCGCGCATTTGCCGGTGACCGTCAAAGTGCGTCTTGGCTGGGATTCCCTCGAGCGCAGTTTTGAAATTGCTGATGCAGTGCAGCAGGCCGGTGCCACCGAACTGACCGTTCACGGGCGAACCAAAGAAGACGGTTACAAGCCGGAGCGCATTAACTGGGCCGCGATTGGTGAAATCCGTCAGCGGCTGAGTATTCCGGTGATTGCTAACGGCGAAATCTGGGATTACGAAAGCGGTCAGGCCTGTCTGCAAACCACCGGTTGCGATGCGGTAATGCTGGGGCGTGGTGCGTTGAATATCCCGAACCTCAGCCGCGTGGTGAAGTACAACGAACCGCGTATGCCGTGGCCGGATGTGATGACGCTGTTGCAGAAATACACCCGCCTGGAAAAGCAGGGCGACACCGGTTTGTATCACGTTGCGCGTATCAAACAGTGGCTGAGCTACTTGCGCAAAGAGTACGAAGAAGCGACAGAGTTATTTACTGAAGTGCGCGTGCTGAAGACGTCGAAGGAAATTGCCGAACGCATCAACCGGTGATGCCATGATGTCTTTCCACGGGCAGAGAGACGACAGAATCCGGAGGGACGCTTTTTAAGCGTCCCTTTTTTCATTTCAGGTTAATCTTACGCAAGTGTTCACTTACTCGCCGTTCCACGGTTGGCGGGCGCTGGTGACAGACTTTGTGACAAATAGAATTGAAAAATGCGGGTGCTAAGACTATTCGCGTCACTTATAATTCCGCCCGCTGTTTCGACATAACTCAATGACAACTTTCTAAATACAGAGCAATGCATGTGAAAATCCGTCTTCTGGTTCTGAGCTTATTAGCCTTAAATACAGGCATGTTGTCTGCACCTGCCGCCTTCGCTGCAAAGCAAGAGCAGGCCGTCGCCCCGATTGTTCAAATTGCTTCCGGCAGCGCCATGGTGGTGGATCTTAAAAGCCACGAAGTGATTTATTCCCGAAATCCTGATGAGGTGAGGCCGATTGCCTCCCTGACAAAACTGATGACCGCCATGGTCACGCTGGATGCGAATCTGCCACTCGACGAAGTGATTAACGTCGATATCAGTAATACGCCTGAAATGCGCGGCGTTTTCTCCCGCGTGAAACTCAACAGCGAAATTACCCGTCGCCAGATGATTCAGCTGGCGCTGATGTCTTCGGAAAACCGTGCAGCAGCCAGTCTTGCGGCGCATTATCCCGGCGGTTATTCAGCGTTCATTAAAGCCATGAATACCAAAGCGAAATCGCTGGGAATGACCCATACGCATTATGTGGAACCGACCGGTTTGTCGCCGCACAACGTCTCGACTGCACGCGATTTGACCCGCCTGCTGCTGGCTTCCCAGCGTTATCCGTTGATCGGCCAGCTGAGTACCACAGCGGAAAAAACCGCGGTCTTCAGCCATCCGGCGTATGCCTTGCCATTTCGTAATACCAATCATCTGATCATGAACCCGTCCTGGAATATCCAGCTGACAAAGACCGGTTACACCGATGATGCTGGGCATTGTCTGGCGATGCGCACCACCATAAACGGTAAACCGGTTACTCTGGTCGTGATGGATGCTTTCGGAAAATACACCGCTTTTGCCGACGCCAACCGTCTGCGCACCTGGATGGAAACCGGTAAAACCGTGCCCGTTCCGCAAATTGCGAAGAACTATCGTAAGCAGAAAGAGCAGCAGAAGACGCAGCCATCCGTCGAAGAAGCAGACGACTAAAAATATCCTGCATACTTCGGACCGCAATGGCGTTGGCGACGTTCACTCACCCGAATCACTGACTAATGTCAGCTCATCGGGATTCGTTCGCTTGCCGCCTTATTGCAATCCGAATTATTTTGGATATTTCAGCAATCGCTGATAAATGAAAAAGTCCGGCCATGTGCCGGACTTTTTGTTTGCAGGGAATGAACTGATGATCAGAAAATCAGTTTAAAGACACCTGTGAGGGTCAGCAGGCCGACGATAAAGATGATGGCGATGATCCACAGAATAATTTTCATGTTTTCTCCTTAACATACTTTTCAGTCATCATCGGCCGTCCGGCTAAGCCAATGATATTCCTTATCAGTATAGCTTCTGCCTGCGTTTTTGCTTTTTGCTCGCTGTTTTTTCAGGCCAGCGCCGCGCGTAAGCCACATTCGGGGCTGGTGAGCGGTTTGCCCATTTGTGTCAGCTGCGCCGCGCCGGTCATTGATGCCTGTGCCAGCACCACACAGACCGCACCTTTCATATATTGCGCATCAGCCGCTGCCGCGATGGCCTGTAAGTATCCCGCCAGATCACCCTGCTTAAACTTTTCCCATGCGCCCGTTACCAGACGGATTTCAAGCTGTGCCTGCGGATGCTTTTCCACCTGTGCGAATAACTCTCGCGTCGGCTCAAGGGTCGTTTCGATTGCACACAGCACGACCACATTACCCGCCGTTTTCATGGCCTGTTGCGCCAGCGCCTGATCGACTCGCAAAACCGGCACCGTGGCTGTTTCGCTGGCAAGCGTTGCCGCTGAACCCAGCGTCGAGCAGGTCAGTAAAACGCGGTCGGCATTTTCACTCAAAGCCAGCAACACATCGGCAGTTTGCTTACGAATATCCTTAGTCAGTCCGCCTGCCTTTTCGGCTGCGGCGAGTAAATCAGGCCGGGACACATGCACAAACTGATGCTGCTCCAGTCCGAGTTCCTGTGCTGCGTTTTCGAATACCGCAATATTGCTGTCCGCCGTGTGTAAACAGGTGATGCGCATCTCATTCTCCTGATAAATTCCAGCCTCTACGTTAATGATTTTTTAGACGTGGTGCAGGCTTATTCGCCTGTAAAAATTTGTTAGTTAGTGTACTAACTCACTACCAAATAAATAATACCTTGATTTAAAACAAATAAAGTATGTACCAGTTGGTACAAAATATCTTACTTTCGCCTAACATCTTCGTATAATCTCCGTCACAAAATAAAAGCCCACCGCAGATGTGGGTACTTCCCCGTCAGACCCCGCTAAAAGGAGTTTTATCGTGAAACGCAGACATTTTCTGACCTCAATGGCGGTGCTGTTATTCAGCACTGCGCTGAAGGTTAAAGCCAAAATTTTCTCCGGTGGTATGCCGTGGATTATCCATTCGGTTCGTCCGCCAAAACCGGTGGTCGCCGGTGAATGGACATTTTTCACGCCCGAAGAAGTCAGCCTGGTGGAAACCCTGGCCGACCGTATCATTCCGGCAGATGAACTCAGTATCGGCGGCAAAGAGGCCGGTTGCGCGGTGTTTCTGGATCGTCAGCTGAGCGGCGATTTCGGCAAAGCGGTAACCACCTATCGTCTCGGACCGGTTATTCAGGACGGGTTGCCGCAGGCCGGACCTCAATATAAAGACACGCCAGCCGAACGTTACAAACTGGGGCTGACGGCGCTGAATAACGTCGCGAAATCGCGCAATGGCGGGAAAAACTTTACCGAGCTTTCCGGCGAACAACAGGACGACTTACTGCGTCGCGTGGAATCCGGCGAAATTCCGCTGGCGGGCGTCAATGGCCAGCTGTTCTTCAACATGTTAGTGCAGAACATGCGTGAGGGATTCTTCTCCGACCCGTTATATGGCGGCAACAAAGATATGGCGGGCTGGAAAATGCTCGGTTTCCCCGGTGCACGTTATGACTTCCGGGATGTCATCGACCGCCGTGGCGAAGACTTACATATCGAACCGGTCAGCATGCTGTCCCAATACGAAAAATCATAAAAACCGCCCACGAACGGTCATTGATTGAATTGATTTTGCAGGAGTAAATGTCGTATGAGTAATAAACGTGAAAAGGTTGATGCGGTCATCGTCGGCATGGGTTGGGCAGGTTCGCTGATGGCGAATGAGCTGACGCTGGCAGGACTGAATGTGGTGGCAATTGAGCGCGGTTCATGGCGCGACACCAGCAACGATTTCCCGACCACTATTGATACCGATGAGCTGCGCTTTGTCAGCCGCCGCGCGATCATGCAGCCGACGGCGGTGGAAACCCTGACATTCCGTAATAACCCGATCCAGCAAGCGTTACCGCTGCGTGAATTTAATACCTACCAGTTTGGTATGAATGTCGGCGGTGCGGGTACGCACTGGAATGGCATGACCTGGCGCTTCCTGCCGTACGATTTCCAGAGCTACAGCCAGACAGTAGAACGTTACGGTAAGAACAAATTTCTTGAAGGCATGCAGGTGCAGGATTGGGGCGTGACCTATGATGACGTCGAACCGTTCTACGACAAATTCGAACGCTACGCGGGTACTTCCGGGAAAGCGGGCAACATTAAGGGTGAAAAAATTGAAGGCGGGAATGTCTTCGAAGGGCCGCGCAGCCGCGATTATCCGCTGCCGCCGCTCAAACGCACTCAGCTGTCGATGATCTTTGATAAAGCCACCCGCGAGATGGGCTATCACCCGTTTGCCGTGCCTGCGGGTAACACGTCTGATGCTTATACCAATCCGCTGGGTATTAACATGGCACCGTGTACTTATTGCGGTTACTGCGAATTCTTCGGCTGCGGCAACTGGTCAAAAAGCAGTCCGAATGCCTGTATCTTACCAGCCGTCATGCAGCGCCCCAATTTCACGGTAATCACCGAATCTGAAGTGTTGCGCGTGAACAAGGCCGCCGACGGCAAAACCGCTACCGGTGTGACTTTTATCGGCAGCGACGGCGTAGTGTGGGAACAACCCGCGGACATCGTGGTGATTTCTGCTTACCAGATGGACAACGTGCGCCTGATGCTGCTTTCCGGCATCGGTAAACCCTACGACCATAAAACCGGCGAAGGCGTTGTAGGCCGCAACTATGCTTATCAGACCGTTTCCGGTGCAGGTTTCTTCTTTGAAGATGAAATGATGAATCCGTTTATCGGTGCCGGTGCGCTGTCGCAGGCGATTGACGATTTCAACGGCGACAACTTCGATCATACCCACCACGATTTTATCGGCGGCGGTGTGGCGCTGGTGCATTCCACCAACGGACGTCCGATTGGCTATTCCAATAACGTGCCGCCGGGCACTCCGCGCTGGGGCGCTGACTGGAAGAAAGCCGTCAAACACAGCTATCAGAACTACAACAACGTCTATTGCATGGGCAACAGCTACCCGCACCGCGATGTGTTCCTCGATTTAGATCCGGAATATAAAGACCGCCACGGCCAGCCGCTGCTGCGCGTGACCTTTGACTGGATCGAAAACGACAAACGCTCAGCGAAATTTATGGCCGACCGCTCGGTTGAGATAGCGCACGCGATGGGCGCAAAGACCGTCGTGCGTCAGGAACCGACCACCAAACCGTTCTCACCGATGGATAACCTTTCCTCGCATACCACCGGTGGCGCCTGCATGGGCGACGATCCGAAAACCAGCGCGGTAAACCGCTATCTGCAAAGCTGGGATGTGCATAACGTCTTTGTCTGCGGCGCTTCAGCCTTTGCTAATAATGGCGGATATAACCCGACCGGTACCGTGGGTGCGCTGACCTTATGGGCAGCTGAAGCCATCAAAACCCAGTATCTGAAATCTCCTGGTCCGCTGGTGAGGGTTTAAGCATGAGCGTAAAAAAGACATTAGCAATTATCGCGGGCGTGGTTGTCATCGGCGGGCTGGGTTTTGTCGGTTTTAAAACCTGGCACAATGCCAGCCAGTCAGGTGATTTTCAGGCTCCGGCTGCGGCAGCCATGACCGGCAAAACTGCCATTGAGCGCGGCAAATATCTGGCACTGGCAGGGGACTGTGTGGCCTGTCATACCGCGCCCGGCGGCGGTAAACCTTTTGCGGGCGGCTACGGGCTGAACACGCCGTTCGGCACGATTTACGCCACTAACATTACGCCGGATAAAGAAACGGGCATTGGCGGATGGACCGATCAGCAGTTCATTAATGCGGTGCGAAACGGCAAAGGGATCAACGGTGAGAATCTGTATCCGGCGATGCCTTACAACGTTTACGCCAAGGTCAGCGATCAGGACCTGAAAGACATCAAAGCGTATCTGAATACCGTGCCTGCCGTGCATTATGACGGCCCGAAAACGGATTTGCCGTTCCCGTATAACATCCGTCTGATGATGTTCGGCTGGAACCTGTTGTTCCTGGATACGGCACCGTTCAAAGCCGATCCGTCGCAGTCGGCAGAATGGAATCGCGGCGCGTATCTGGTTGAAGGGCTGGGGCACTGTACATCGTGCCATACTGCAAAAAATCCTCTGGGCGGTGATAACTTTGGCGTGCATCTGCAGGGCGGAGAATTGCAGGGCTGGTTCGCGCCGGAAATCACCGGCAATACCCGTCAGGGCATTGGCGACTGGAGCAATGACGAAGTGGTGCAGTACCTGAAAACAGGGGCTAACTCGCGTACCGTGGCTGCCGGTCCGATGGCGGAAGCGGTCACGAATTCACTGCAGCATTTGTCGGATTCAGATCTGCATGCCATCGCGGTTTATCTGAAAAGCTTGCCGGGCAGCAAAGATAATTCCGCGCCTTTAGCCGCTAATTCCGCGATGGCCAACGGCAAAGAACTCTACGCCGATAACTGCGCGGCATGCCATCAGAATTCCGGTGAAGGGGTACGCAACATGATCCCTGCCCTGAAGGGTAATAACGGCGTTCAGGCCACCCGGCCGACCAACATTCTGCACGTGCTGATGAACGGCGGGCAGGGGGCGGCAACGGCAAGCAATCCGACCAGCGCGGACATGCCTGAGTTCGGCTGGAAACTGACCGATCAGCAGATGGCGGATGTCAGTACGTATATCCGTAACGCATGGGGAAATCAGGCGCCGGCGGTTAGCAAAGACGACGTAGCAAAAGCGCGTAAATCTCAGCAGGGTGCTGCCGCATTGCATAATCCCGAACAGCAGTAAACGAAAACTAACGTAAGTTTTAAAGTTTAAAGAGCCTCGTAAGAGGCTCTTTTTGTTGGTTTTTATTCATCATCTAAATGTAAGATTTCGAAGCATAGATACATAAGCAGTGGCATGTGAAACGAGAAGTAAATTGATTTGATATGGTTATTTATACAGCGCAAAATCCCCACAGATTAAGAGTTTCTAAACAGGGAAAGCTCATCAGCTCATGTGAGGGACAACAGCCATGTTTCAGCTCAGCACAATGGATATCTCGCCCGTCAATCCGATGCTCTACTTTCCCGGTGCCTCTGCCTGGCCGGAAGAATACAAAGGAAAATTGCTCATGGAAAAGCTCATGCAAAATCAGATCAATAATATCGAAAAACAAGGGATCAAAAACGGTGAGGAAATTGCCGGACTAAATCTTCGTGTAGGGAAGGTGGAACAACAGGTCAGTCAGCTGACGGAAGTGGTCACCGACACTAATCTGCGGGTCGGCAAACTGGAGTATCAGATGGTCACGCTCACTGAAGCGGTAACAGATATCGGTGTGCGTGTAGGAAAAACTGAACAGAACATCTCCCGCATCGACGGGCATCTTCTTAGGATTGACGATCGACTGGTGCATATCGACAAACGGTTTGAACAAGTCGATAAACGGTTTGAACAAGTCGATAAACGGTTTGAACAAATCGACAAACGGTTTGAACAGGTGGATGCGCGCTTTGTAAAGATTGAAGCCTCATTAAGCGCCATGCAGAAGATGTTTTATGACCTTATGATCCAACAGACACGCTGGATTATTAGCATGATGCTGGTACTGGTAGGTGCAACTTTTACAGCCGCTCGCTTTATCCATTAAGAGGGGCCTGCTGCGGTCAAACGCTGATTACGATAAGTTGAGCGCAGCAGCAAAACTGGCAATAACGGCTATAATATAGACAGGTCGCCACCTTCCTTGTGCCCTTGTGTGACGGGCATTTCCGAAGGTCTATCACTGCACGCCGCTGGCGGCTTTCGGCGTACAAGGGGGTGTTTCATGGCAAATCATGTCTGGGGACTGTTATCCCATCCTGGTCCCGAACTGCAGCAAATCCAGCGTGAGCGGGAAACCGTTTCACATGTGTATTCCCACCATGTTCTTTTGATGGCGTTGATCCCGGTTGTCTGTTCGTTTATCGGTACAACACAGTTGGGCTGGAATTTCGGTGACGGTCAGACGCTGATGGTTTCCATGTTCACCGCGTCGTATATCGCCGTTATCTTCTATGTTCTGATGCTCGCCGCTGTCGCACTCATGGGGCGCATAATCTACTGGATGGCACGTCGTTATGACAGCCGCCCGACACTCAACAGCTGTATCGTGTTTGCCGGTTATGTTGCCACGCCGATGTTCCTGAGTGGTCTTGTTGCGCTTTATCCGATGGTCTGGTTATGCCTGTTCGTCGGCATCATCGGGCTGTGTTATAGCGGATATCTGTTGTATCTCGGCATTCCTAACTTCCTGAATATCGACCGTCGCGAAGGGTTCCTGTTCTCCAGTTCAACGCTGGCAATGGGCGTTCTGGTATTAGAGTTACTTCTGGCTCTGACGGTGATTATGTGGGGTTACGGAACACAGTTATTTTAACGTAATGGCTATCTTACTTGCCATTTTGCCCCCGGGCAGTGCTCGGCTTCCTCACGTACTTTATGTACGCTGCGGAGCCTCCGCGCTGTCCGGGAACAAACTGCCTGCGCCGACTACGCCATTTGCCTTTTGAAGGACATTATTCCTGCCAGTTTTTCATCTTACTGGTTTTTCCGATCCCCGGATTGAAGCTGTTGGTCGGGTCTGCTTGCCGGTAGAACTCTTTCAGATGCGGTTTTGCCAGATACAGATGCCCGACGTTATGCTCTGCCGGATATTCCGCGCCTTTGGCGTCGAGCAATTCAAGCATCCGGTGTTTCAGTGCCTTGCTGTTCGCGCCTTTTTTGACGATGTAATCCTGATGGAAAACGTGGCACATGAAATGGCCGTAATACAGTTTTGCCACCAGCTGATTGTCGATATCTTCCGGCAATGTTTCGAACCAGTCGCGGTCATTACGGCGCAGTGCAATATCCAGCGCCAGAATATCCTCCACTTCTTTTTCATGTACCGCGTGATAACGCACCGCAGCACCTGCAGCGGCGAAACGGTGGAGGAAAGCTTTTTTGCCTTCGTCAGCCGAGCAAATAAAGAAATCACCCTGACCATCACTGAAGAAACGCGTCAGAAATGTACGTGCCTCATCAATTCCAGGGCCGGACATTTTTAGCAGTAAGTGATGTTCAAACCGGTCACGGTACTGCTTCATGCGAGGTGGAAGGTGATTCGGCAGGGCTTTGCTCAGGCATTGCATTACGCGGTCGCTGAAGTTTTTCGGCAGGAAAGGGACTTTACTGGCATGCGCATCGAATTTCCCTTTCGCGGTAAACATGTCCGGCATTTTGTCGGTGCCAAGCTTATCGATCATCATGAACGTGTCTTTGCCGTAGACTTCGGTGATATCGAAAATATCGCGATGCATGTATTCACCGGCCACCGGCAGGTTCGCAAAATCACGCAGGATCTGACGACGTAATTCGGTCAGCACTGCCGTGTCATTGGTGCCGATATAAAATACCTGCTGTTGCGTTTCAGCCGGGAAAGTATCCAGACGTACGGCGAACACGGCCAGTTTTCCTGCACAACCTGAGGCTTCAAACAGCCGCCGTTCATCGGCGTTAAAACGTGAAGGCGTATCAGCGTCCACTTCACGCACCCGCGCAGCATAATCATGGTCAGATGCCAGACGCTGATCGTGCAGTATGTCACTTTCCAGATAATCAGCTTTTTCCAGACGCGTCAGTATTTCTTCCGGCGTTTCGCCAAGATTAATACCCAAATGGTTAATCAGGCGTAATTCACCCTGTGCGTCGATCTGCGCATAAAGCGCCATTTCGGTATAGGCCGGACCGCGTTTCACCAGCGATCCACCTGAGTTGTTGCAAATCCCACCGACCACCGATGCACCGATGCACGACGAGCCAATTACCGAATGCGGTTCACGGTTATAAGGTTTGAGGATTTTTTCCAGCTTATAAAGGGTGCTGCCGGGGAAGCCGATTACCTGATGGCCACCGTCGAGCAACTGAATTTGATCAAGTTTGAGAGTACTGAAAATGACGATATCGCGGTCATAATCATCACCGCTGGGCGTTGAGCCTTCGGTCAGCCCGGTATTAGCGGCCTGCATAATGACAATCTTATCGGCGGCGATACAGGCTTTAAGCAACTGCCATTGTTGCAGCAGCGTTTGCGGAAATACCACGGCCAGCGCTTTGCCGCCACCTGAACGAAATCCTTTGCGGTAGCGCTCAGTGTTGCTGTCTCCGGTCAGAACATGACGGCTGCCAGCAATCTCTTTGAGCGTGGCGATGAGTGACTGATTATCCATTTCATCTTCCTTTTTAAATGCGTTGCCATCTAATCATAGACTTAAATGATACTTATTAAGTTAAACCCCATTCGGGATATCCGTTAGGTAATTTCACTTAATCTGTTGCATTTTTGTCATGTGCTGTCCATTAAATCGTCATTGATGTGTCATATAACTCGCGCTTAATGAACGCCAGATTATGAAAGCAACCGAGAGACAGCATCATGGCGCAAGCTCAACTTAAGCTGGCACAGGCTGAATACCCTCAGGCCGGGCCACAGCATTTAAACAAAGTTCTGGACGTGAAAGGCCTGGTGAAATCTTATAAATCAGGTCAGCGCGTCCTGAATGACATCAATTTTGATCTGCACGCGGGTGAGTTCGTGGCGGTGATTGGCCGGTCCGGCGCAGGTAAATCCACTCTGTTACACGTACTCAACGGTACCATTCCGCTTACCGATGGTAGCGTAGTGTGTCATTACGAAAATGGTGAACAACAGCAACTGGCCGGGCTGACCGGTAAAGCGTTGCGTCGCTGGCGCTCGGGTTGCGGGATGATTTTCCAGGATTTTTGTCTGGTTCCTCGCCTGGATGTGCTGACTAACGTGTTGCTGGGCCGTCTGAGCCATACCTCAACATTCAAATCTTTCTTTAACCAGTTTGACGACGAAGACCGTGCCCGCGCGATTTCTCTGCTCGAGTGGCTGCATATGTTGCCGCATGCGTTGCAGCGCGCTGAAAATCTCTCCGGTGGTCAGATGCAACGTGTGGCGATTTGCCGTGCCCTGATGCAGAACCCGAAAATTCTGCTGGCCGATGAGCCTGTTGCGTCGCTGGATCCGAAAAATACGCTGCGCATCATGAATGCGCTGAAAAAAGTCAGTGAAGAAAATATTGCCGTCATGGTCAACCTGCACTCGGTCGACCTGGTGAAAGATTATTGCACCCGCGTTATCGGTATCGCCAAAGGGCAAATTATTTTCGACGGTCATCCCGATCAGTTAACTGACGGTATTTTGCAACAGTTATACGGTGAAGAACACGAAGCCATAAACAGTTAAACAACAACGTTATTTATTTTGCAGTACTTATTTCTACTTTCTCTCAATCTACACAAGGTCATCATTACATGAAGAAGTTATTACGTCTGGCAGTTTTCGTAGCAGGTTCTTTTACCGCGATGCACAGCATGGCAGAAGATGCGCCTAAAGAATTGAATTTGGGTATTCTGGGCGGCCAGAATGCGACTCAGCAAATCGGTGATAATCAGTGTGTAAAAGATTTCTTCGATAAAGAATTAAACGTGGATACCAAACTGCGTAATTCCTCTGATTACTCAGGTGTTATTCAGGGGTTATTAGGTAAGAAAGTAGATATGGTATTAAGCATGTCGCCATCGTCTTTCGCTTCAGTTTATATTAATAACCCGAAAGCCGTAGATCTGGTCGGTATTGTTATCGACGATACCGATAAATCCCGGGGTTATCACTCGGTGGTTGTGGTGAAAGCCGACAGCCCGTACCAGAAATTGTCTGACCTGAAAGGTAAATCATTCGGCTTCGCGGACCCGGATTCCACGTCCGGCTATCTGATCCCAAACCAGACTTTCAAGAAAGAATTTGGTGGCACGACAGACAACAAGTACAACAACTTCTTCTCCAGTGTCACCTTCTCCGGCGGCCATGAGCAGGATATTCTTGGCGTGCTGAACGGTCAGTTTGAAGGCGCAGTGACCTGGGCATCGATGATTGGCGACCGTGAAACCGGTTATACCTCCGGCGCATTCAACCGTATGATCCGCATGGACCATCCGGATCTGATGAAGAAAATTCGTATCATTTGGGAATCTCCGCTGATCCCTAACGGCCCGATCTTAGTGCGAAGCGATCTGCCACCGGCGTTCAAGGCTAAACTGGTTTCTGCCATCAAGAAACTGGATAAAGAAGACCACGCCTGCTTCGTGAAAGCCGTCGGCGGTAAACAACATATCGGCGAAACGTCCCTGGCTGAATATCAGCAGATTATTGATATGAAGCGTGAGCTGACTAAAGGCGGTCGCTAACCCGTAACTCCCTCCCCTGCGAAGGGGAGGGTTGGGGTGGGGTATTAATGGCAACTCAGGAAGCGAAAGCTTTTACCATTATTGTTTTTTTAATACCCCCTCCTGACCTCCCCCTTCGCAGGGGGAAGAATAATGATTATCGCAAATCGGAAATATTATTTTGAACAAAGACTTCAATCGTTATTACCAGCAGATCCGGGGAAAACAAAAGCGTGAGGCGCTGATCTGGTCAGGGCTGATGCTGTTGTTATATCTGTGGTCAGGCAATGTTTCCGAACTTAATTTAAAAACGATTATTGTCTCCGCGCCGAGCTTCTTTGATTATATTGGTCAGACGGTGCCGGTATTACACTGGTCATTGTTATTTTCTGACGGTCATACAGAAGGTTCACTGGCGTATTGGGGATATCGTCTTAATATTCAGTTGCCACTGATCTGGGAAACTATTCAGCTGGCGTTATCCTCGACGATATTATCGACCGCGCTGGCGGTTATTCTGGCGTTTCTCGCCGCGGGTAATACGGATTCGCCAAAATGGGTGAAATTCAGTATCCGCACTTTTGTGGCTTTCCTGCGTACCATGCCGGAGCTGGCGTGGGCGGTGATGTGCGTCATGGCCTTTGGCGTCGGCGCTATTCCGGGCTTTATCGCGCTGACTTTACACACCGTCGGCAGTCTGACCAAACTCTTCTACGAATCCATTGAAACCGCATCGGACAAACCGGTGCGCGGTCTGCGAGCCTGCGGAGCGGGACGCTTGCAGCGTATGCGCTTTGCTATGTGGCCGCAGGTTAAACCTATCTTTCTGTCGTACAGTTTTATGCGCCTCGAAATCAACTTCCGTCAGTCTACAATCCTCGGTTTAGTCGGGGCGGGGGGCATCGGGCAGGAACTGATGACGTCAATCAAACTGGACCGTTATGACCAGGTCAGTATGACCTTACTACTGATCATTCTGGTGGTGTCGGCGATGGATTTTCTATCCGGTAAATTGCGCAAACGCGTCGTGGAGGGCACTTTCTGATGTTAACTGATGCGCTTGAACCTCATGTTGTCAGCAGCCTGAAGCAGCAGCACGGACATTTGTTTGCCGCACAGCGCCGCTATCTGCGTTACCTCGCGATACTGGCTGTCGTCATTGCGTTGTACTACGTCTATTTCTTCAGTTATTTCGGTATTCCGTGGAGCGAAGTGGTGCGCGGCACCCGTGAAGTCGGACGATATTTCCTGCGCATGTTCGTCTGGCATAACGTTTCCGAATGGCCTTTTAAGTATTATTTCACGCAGATTGCGATCACGCTGGCGATCGTTTTTGCGGGCACAATCACTGCGTCTTTCCTTGCTCTGCCACTGTCCTTTCTGGCGGCGCGCAATGTAATGTCTACGCCGCTACTCAGACCGGTTTCCATGATTATTCGCCGACTTCTGGATGTGCTGCGCGGGTTGGATATGGCGATCTGGGGACTTATTTTTGTCCGAGCTGTCGGCATGGGGCCACTGGCCGGCGTGCTGGCGATTGTGATGCAGGATTTAGGCTTACTCGGCAAACTGTACGCCGAAGGACACGAAGCCGTGGAACGCTCGCCGAGCCGCGGTTTACGGGCATTGGGAGCTTCACCGTTGCAAACGCACCGTTTTGGCATTTTCACGCAATCTTTCCCGACATTCCTCGCGCTGTCGCTGTATCAGATTGAATCTAATACCCGTTCTGCCGCGGTTCTCGGTTTTGTCGGCGCGGGTGGGATCGGTCTGGTGTATGCGGAAAATATGCGTTTATGGAACTGGGATGTGGTGATGTTTATCACATTGATTCTGGTCGCCATTGTCATGACTATGGATAAGATCTCCGCCATGTTGCGCGCCAAATATATTCACGGTGAAGAGATTGATTTGTTTGAGCCGGAAGAGCGAAAAATGAAGCCGCCGGTGGAGCTTTACCGTCCTTAATTTATTATCCCGGCAAACAAAACGCATTAAAAAGGCGGCATCCGCAGGGAGGCCGCCTTTTGCTCTCTTATTTATTAGCGAAGGGTTACTCGTCGAAATACCAGTAACCCTGATTCACCAGATCCGTTAACAGGACAACAAATTCAGGATCCTGCAACGCATTGCCTAGCTCTTTCTGACTGATCAGAGTGAACCGGCACAGCGCATCGGCGGCTTCGTGCTGAGCAGTTTCCAGTGGTTCGCTGTTCACAAAGAAACGTTCACCGACATTCAGTACGCGCAGCCCGCTTAAACGGGTCAGGCTATCGCCCTGCATCAGCGCATCCACAATTTCCTGCGCTTCATAAGGCGGCTCCGCCGGGGCGATATCCAGCTCGTGGCGCGGCGTGGTGGCGAAACGACCAAACCACTGTTTGAAATCTTCCGGCTGACTGAGCATTTCAACCATCATCTGGCGCACACGTTCCAGCTCATACTCTTCCACTTTCCCGACGTGTTCACGCAGCGTCAAATCCGGATCGCTGTAATGATTGCCGCCCAGATCGTTTTCCAGCGCATAGTCAGCAAAGCTGCTGATGAAATCGCGCGAGTTAGGACCGCGGAAACCGACTGAATAGTTGAGAGCGGTTTCATGGGTGAAACCGTCATGCGGGAAGCCCGGCGGAATGTACAGAATATCGCCAGGTTCGAGATCTTCATCAATGATTGGCGTGAAGGGATCGACATGCAGTAACGCCGGATGCGGACAGAACTGACGCATCGGCAACGCATCGCCTACACGCCAGCGACGGCTGCCCATACCCTGAATGATAAAGACGTCGTACTGGTCGATATGCGGGCCGACACCGCCGCCGGGCACGGAATAGGAAATCATCAGGTCATCTAAACGCCAGTCCGGCAATACGCGGAAAGGTTTCACCAGTTCAGCGGCGGGCAGATGCCAGTGATTCACGGCCTGCGCCAGTAATGACCAGCCGGTTTCACCCAACCCGTCAAAATGTTCGAAAGGCCCGTTGCTTGCCTGCCATTCCCCATTTTTATGGCTCACCAGACGGCTGTCCACTTCCGGCTCCATCGCTAAACCGGCTAACTCATCAGGGGAAATCGGATCGACAAAATTAGAGAACGCTTTTTTAATAACAACAGGTCGTTTTTGCCAGTATTTTTCTAAAAATTCCGGCCAGTCCAGATTGAGTTCATAAGCCATGTGATTTACCAGTGGGAAGACAAACGAGCCTGATTATAGAGAGGCGGTGCTTGAGCGCGCTTTGTCGTGGGTCAAGGCTTGGTAAATGAGGGAGAAACGAGAAGTGCGGAGAGAGGAAAATCCCCCTTCGCAGGGGGAGAAAAAACATCAGGACTTAGCGGCCAGCACCACCAGTTTCTGGTTCACAAACTCTTTGATACCTAAATCAGACAATTCGCGACCAAAACCGGAGCGTTTCACACCGCCAAAAGGCAGTTCGGCTGCGGTATCTGTCGGTGAGTTGACGTACACCATTCCGGTTTCAATCTGACTAGCCAGCTTACGGGCGCGGTTCATATCTTTGGTAAACACTGAACCGCCAAGGCCGTAATGAGAGTCGTTGGCGAGTTTCACCAGCTCTTCATCATTTTTGACCACGTACACCTGCGCGACCGGGCCAAAGAACTCTTCGAAGTACGCCGGATTATCACGTGTAATGTGCGTCAGTATGGTCGGCTCAAAGAAATTCCCCGGATTATCACTGACTTTCTTGCCGCCAAAGTGGAGTTTCGCACCGTGCTTCACGGCGTCATCTACCTGTTTGCTCAGAGTTTTCACCGCATCGGCAGAAGACAACGGCCCCAGCGTGGTGGATTTATCCAGCGGGTCACCCATTTTCAACGCTTTAAAGTGTTCGGTGAACTTTTTCAGGAATTCATCGGCGACTTTCTCGTGAATAATGAAACGCTTGGCGGCGGTACAGACCTGACCGGCATTCGATACGCGTGCCTGAGCACCTGCTTTGGCAGCATTATCGATATCGGCATCATCAAGTACGGCAAACACGTCGTTACCGCCCAGCTCCAGAGTCGATTTCTTCAGCTTACCGGCGGCGCGTGCAGCCACGATGGCACCTGCTTTTTCCGAACCTGTCAGCGCAACGCCCTGAACACGGTCGTCATCGATAATGGAGGCCACCTGATCCTGTGAAATAAACAGATTGGTATAGGCACCTTTTGGCGCACCTGCTTCGGCAACCAGTTTCTCAAAGGTTTCTGCACAATGAGGAACGATACTGGCGTGTTTGACGATTACGCTGTTACCGGAAGCCAGGTTTGGCGCCAGCACGCGCATCAGCTGATAGAACGGGAAGTTCCACGGCTCAACGGCCATGATCACACCAATCGGATGGTGCTCCACCCAGGCTTCACCGAGATCGGATTTATACGGCACAGGTTTGAGAAATTCCTCCGCTTTTTCAGCATAGAATTTCGCAATATCGGCGCAAATCTGCACTTCGCCACGGCTCTGACCGATGAGTTTCCCCATCTCCGTACTGACCACTTCTGCCAGCTCATCGACACGGGAAACCATCAGTTCTGAAAGTTTATGCAGCACTTTAACGCGTTGCTTAATATCGCCTTGCGCCCAGTCAGATTTATACAGGGCATGTGCCGTGGAAAGCGCTTCCTCAACCTGTTTGTCATTATGGGTCTGATATTCTTTGATGAGTTTGTTATTGAACGGATTTATCGTTTGATATGGCATGTGTTGCTCCTTGTTTTGTGGCGTGTCGTCGAAAACAACGGCACGTTGGAATTGAGGTGCGTCCGCCTTACTGCGTTCTTTCTCAACAGAACAATAAGCATAGACGAAAAAACGTGACCTCTGTCCCACAGACACCTCATGCAACACAACCGTTTCGCGTGCTCAGCCCCTATTTTCAAAGGCCCCGCCATACGCGGGCTGTAGCCTGTCTCTAAGAACAATCGGCTTTACGTAACTTTGCGGCGGGCTGTTAATGAATTGTTTTCAGCAAGCGATTGATAAATTTAACGCTCACTTTTATGCTGGCTTTCCTTCAAATTCCCGACATTGAGAAACTCATGAAGCTTGATGCGATTCCGTTTTGCACGACTGACTGGAGCGACGTAACGCCGACACAACATCCGGGCGACACCGGCATGGCGCTGTGGCGTACGCAAAAATTTGGCGATATCCGGGTGCGTATTGTTGAATATTCGGCAGGTTATGAGGCAGATCACTGGTGCAGTAAAGGCCACGTACTGTTTTGTCTGGAAGGAGAGCTTCATACCCGTCTGGAAGATGGTCGTAAATTTACGCTGTCGCCGGGCATGAGTTATCAGGTAGCGGACGATGCCGAAGCGCACCGTTCCTCCACGCCGGTAGGCGCGAAACTGTTTGTTGTTGATTAGGCAAGGCTGTTTTGAGCACGTTTGTTTATAGAAAATTCGCCGTCTGCTGAGGCGGACGACAAGGAGCAGCAGGTGAGTAAATTACGGGTTGGTATCATTTTTGGTGGTAAATCGGCAGAGCACGAAGTGTCACTGCAATCGGCAAAAAATATTGTAGATGCGATTGATAAGCAACGTTTTGATGTAACATTACTCGGCATTGATAAGAAGGGCGAATGGCATATCAATGATGCCAGCAATTACCTGATCAATGCTGAGAACCCTTCGCTGATTGCCCTGAACCGCTCGAATAATCAGGTTGCGCTGATCCCGGGGCAAACGGAAAATCAGTTAATCGAAACGCACAGCGCCAGCGCGCTTTCACAAGTCGATGTGATTTTCCCGATTGTCCACGGCACACTGGGCGAAGATGGTTCGTTGCAGGGATTGCTGCGTATGGCAAATATCGCCTTCGTCGGTTCGGGCGTATTAGGTTCAGCCGTGAGCATGGATAAAGACGTCACCAAACGTTTGTTGCGTGATGCCGGTTTATCTGTCGCCCCGTTTGTCTGCCTGACCCGCGCGAACCGCCAGAAACATACGTTTGCCGCAGTATCACAACAACTCGGCCTGCCGCTGTTTATCAAGCCTGCTAATCAGGGCTCATCCGTCGGCGTCAGCAAAGTCAGCGATGAAGCGGGATATCAGCGCGCGCTGGATGAAGCGTTCAGTTTCGACCATAAAGTGCTGATCGAATCCGCCATTAAAGGCCGCGAAATCGAATGCGCGGTGCTGGGCAATGATTATCCGCAGGCAAGCGTCTGCGGAGAAGTTATCCTGCACGATGAGTTTTATTCCTACGATACCAAATACATCAATGAATCCGGCGCTTCTGTTGCTGTTCCGGCGGACCTACCGCAGGAAACTCACGACAGGATACGCGCTATCGCTTTACAGGCATTTCAGGTGCTGGAGTGCCGGGGTATGGCGCGCGTAGATGTATTTCTGACTGAACAGGGCGAAGTCATCATCAATGAAATCAACACACTGCCGGGGTTCACTAATATCAGCATGTATCCGAAACTCTGGGCAGCCAGTGGTTTAGGTTACAGCGATTTGATCACCCGCCTGATCGAACTGGCGCTGGAGCAACATCAGCAGGACAACCAGCTGAAAAGCTCGGCTAACTGACCGTCTGGTTTCAGGGCAATACGAAGACGGCAGGGAGAGATCCCTGCCTTTTCTATTTTGTGATAGTGATTATTCGACCACCAGTTTCACCTGTTTGCCAGCCAGACTCAGCATCAGAATCAGAGCATCCAGCGTAAATTTATCGGTTTTTTTATTCACTACGTCGGAAACCCGCGGGCGTGAAACCTGGAGCACTTTAGCTGCATCACCTTGACGCATATTTTGCAGTGCTATCCAGTTGCCAATTTCAGTCATCAGTTGTTCTTTCAGGGCAATGGTCTGTGCGATTTTAGCTTGCGAATCCGCATGTAGATGTTGCGCTTGTTCTTCGCAAAATCCTAAATCGGCAAAGACATTACCGCCAGCAGGCGTGATATGGCGCGAAGCAACATCAATGTTCTCTTTCATTTTGTCTCCTTTCACGTTCTCTGACGATCTCAGCGTACCGTGTTTTTATGATGGCAATATCGGTCTGACTGGTTTGCTGAGTCTTTTTCGCAAAGCAATGAAGGATGTAAATTGTATCTTCAAATTTTGCGATATAAACAACCCTAAATGTGCCGGCAAAAGCATCAATTTTGATTTCAACCACGCCGGCTCCCCAGTCATTGACGGACTTCCATTGTGTCGGAGGCAGGCCTTGCTGGATCTGCTCAAGTTCATAGCCCGCCCGCTTTTTGACATCAACAGGAAAATTGCGCAAATCTTTGAGTGAACTTCCCCTCCAGTCGATATTTTTAGTCACCATCACTTTCCTTGTGTATAAAATTTTATACCTAAATATGCCTCACGCCAACACCTTTATATGACGGCAGGGGCTGTGAGCAAGAAAGTGGATATATGTTTTGCGTGATGCGCCGTAACAAATGTGGTTTTGGTGAATCGCAGGCACGAAAAAGGCGGCAAATGCCGCCTCTTCTGCTTACTGCTTTAAAGTATACCGCTGTGCTTATTTATACAGTTCAGCTGTACCGTACAGGTGGTTGTCACCTGAAGCACCGATGATACGGTAAGAACTTGCGCCTGCTTCGCTGGCTTTGGCGCTCAGTTTGTCCTGCAGGCTGCTCAGGCTGTTACCTGACGTTGCGCTGACAACACCAATTGCCTGCTGACCGGCCGGAGCGGACTGAACTTCAGTCGCTGCCAGAGTGGAGAATGAAGCGGTTGCCAGTGCGATAGCGGCGAGAGTCATAGTAATGTTTTTCATGATAGTTTCCTCAATTCGTTTATTGAGCTTTGCCAGGCGTTGTCATCAACGTTCATTTAATGGGCAAAGCTGTCTTCTGTCCGATCTAACATCTAGCTTATTAATCGTTAACTAAATGTCGGTTACCCTTAACGCAAAGCTTCTTACTTATTTGTACAGCTCAGCAGTGCCGTGCAGATGATTGTCACCAGAAGCACCGATGATGCGGTATGAACTTGCGCCAGCTTCGTTAGCTTTTGCATTCAGTTTGTTCTGCAGGCTGGATAAATCATTGCTTGAAGAAGCACTTACTACACCGATTGATTGTTGACCCGCCGGTGCAGACTGAACTTCAGTCGCTGCCAGGGTGGTGAAAGAAGCGGTAGCAAGGGCGATTGCAGCTAATGTCATTGTGATATTTTTCATGATGGTCTTCCTTTTAATCTGTTTATCAGCAGGTGATGATTCGGTCAGACGTTGTTAATTAACGTTCGATAATTAAATCTTAGACCTGGATCACATTCTGTGCAACTCATTTATTTATTAATCGTTAACTAATTGTGCGGAACAATCTGCTTAGCATCTTCATCTCTTATTTGTACAGCTCAGCAGTACCGTACATGTGGTTTTCACCGGAAGCACCGATGATGCGGTAAGAGCTTGCACCAGCTTCAGTGGCTTTCGCATTCAGTTTTGACTGCAGCGTACTCAGGTCACCGTTTGAAGAGGCACTGACAGTGCCGATAGTTTGTTCACCCGCTGGTGCAGACTGAACTTCAGTCGCTGCAAGTGTGGAGAAAGAAGCGGTAGCCAGTGTCAGAGCGGCGAGGGTCATTGTGATAGTTTTCATGATGGTGATTCCTGTTCGTTAATTTTTTCGGCAGTGCCCTAATCATTAATAAGGAATAGGGCGCGTCAGTTTCAGGTCAACGTTATCTATTAGTTAACGTTCGATAAGTAAATGGTAAGGGGTGTAGCGGATTTGTGCAAGATGTTTTTTTAATGAGCGTTAACTAATTGTGCTGTGACTCAGATCACGCTCGGAAAGGCTGTTGTTTTTGTTTTGTTAAATTTATGTTTTTAAACTAGATCGCCGGAAAGGAATGAGACAGCCATATCCATAATTTCGCTAAATGAATCTTTAATGATCGCTAAGTTAATGGTTGGCTCTGACCAGAGAGGGTGATAAAACAGGGGTCGGTTACGAAAAAGATAAGGCGACCTGAGCCGCCTTACCGTTATTCCTGCCCTGACTCTCTTTCATCAGGCGCCACGCTTGGGTGTAAACAAAAGCTTGTAGTTAAAAAGCTAGTAGTAAACAGAAGCGGGCTGATGACCAGAGGCCGAAGGTGCAGGTGGCTGAGTCGGAGAAGTGGAAATTCGACCCTGTGCGACTTTTTTGTTCGCGCAGGTAGCCGGGTTACAGAAGTTACTGTCACCGGTCACATTGACCATTCTCACTTCCTGACTCAGTGCTGGCATCATGATAACCTGCTGTGCGGCAACATTGGCAACCGGTACAGCGGTTAATGCCAGAACTGCAAGAAGGATTTTGAAGTTACTCATGATGTTACGTCCTGGGTTTGTTGCTTGTTAAAGCGTTTATAGCTGTGCAACTTTGCGGGTTTGAGTGATTTTCTTATCGCTCGATAATTAAATAATAAACTCCGCTGGACTTGTGTGCAACTATTTTTAATAATGATCGTTAAGTTATTTCTATAACTATTTTAATAACCATAATCACAATGGTGATGGAAGGAGGGTGTATGAGCACTGAACAGACGGCTTTGGTCCGGAAAAGTCGCGGTCGCCCAAAACAGTTCGACCGTGGAACTGCTCTGAGCAAGGCCCTGAATTTATTCTGGCGCCATGGTTACGAGGCCACTTCATTAGCTGATTTGGTCGAAGCAACCGGTGCGAAGGCGCCGACTTTGTATGCCGAATTCGGAAACAAAGAAGGGCTCTTTCGCGCAGCCGTTGAACACTATCTGAAAAACTTTTACGAAAAGAGCTCATGTTTATTGAGCAGAACAGATTTGTCCGTCGAAGATACGGTCGGGCGCTACCTGCGCGCCATCGTTGAGCTGTTTACCGACTGCGACACGCCAAGCGGCTGTTTCATGATCAGCGCATCATCCGGGATGTCTTCATCTTCTGCGGACATTGCCGAAATGCTGCGTGCGCGTCACCTCTCGCAGGAACGCACTTTGTTTGAATACTTCGAGAAGAAGAAAGAGAGCGGTGATCTGACGGCGGTAACGGACAGCGCGCTGCTGGCGAAATACCTCGCCTGCACCATTCAGGGCTTCTCCGTTCAGGCACGTGACGGCGCAAGTTCCGCTGAACTTAACCGCCTGATCGACGTGGTCATGAATCTGTGGCCGGAGCTGACGAAAGCCACGGTTGCCAGTAAAGCCGCACACTAAACGCTGAGTTTTAGACAATTGTTAAGAAAGAGAATAGAACGCCAGGTGCTGAGTATTTCGGGCCTGGCGTTGGGCGGTATAGACTTCGAGAAACCGGCAGGTGATCCGGGGCTTTTTGGCCCGGAAAGCATCACCTGGCGAATTCACGGAGACTTCTCCTCGATGCTTTGTGGTGGCGTCAGTGCCTTGCTGCTGCAAATGCTTCATCCGCTGGCGCTCGCCGGTGTCTGGGATCATTCCTCATTTCGTGAAGACATGCTTGGCCGTCTGCGGCGTACCAGTCAGTTTATTTCCGCTACTACCTTTGCGCCGGTTCGAGACGCCAATGCGTTGATCGAAAAGGTAAAATCCATCCATTTACGCGTCACCGGAACCGATGCTTACGGCACGCCTTATGCTGCCAGCGATCCGGATTTATTGGTCTGGGTGCACGTAGCCGAGGCGTACAGCTTCCTGCAATCGCATCTGCGTTATCGCAATCCTGCGCTCAGTCTGAGCGATCAGAACCGCTATTATCAGGAATTTGCCCGCGTGGCAGAAAGTCTGGGTGCTGTAAACGTGCCGGACAGTGTGGCGGCGGTAGACGAGTATTTGCAGGCGATGCGCCCGCAGTTACGCTGCGATGAGCGTACGCTGGAAGTGGTGAGATTATTGCAGAATGCGCCCGCGCCAAGCCGTCTTGCAAAACCTGTCGGCAGCCTGATGATTCAGGCGGGTATCGAGCTTTTACCCGAGTGGGCCGCCACACAACTGGGGATTTCCCTTTCCCCGTCTAAACGCAGAAGCATTCGTTTTGCCACCCGTCGCATCGCTGGCGTATTGCGCTGGGCGGTGAGAAACGGCTCATGGCACCGCGCCATGCGCCGGATGGGACGTCTGAACTGACGGTTAAAGATGCGGATAAACGCCCGGACCAATCGGCAAACCGAGCAGATACCAGCCCACCAGCATCAGCAACCACACCACAAAAAATACAATCGGATACGGCAGCACCAGCGAATAGTAGGTGCCAAGCTTCGCCTCTTTGTTGTACCGCTGAAGGAATCCGAGGAACAGCGGCACGAACGGCGACATCGGCGCGAGCGGGATAACCGAAGAATCCGCCACACGGAATACAATCTGTGCAAAGGCCGGATGGAAGCCAAGCAGCATAAACATCGGCACAAAGATCGGAGCCAGAATCGACCAGATGGCTGAGCCGCTGGCGATAAACATACACAGCAATGCCGACAGAAAAATCAGCCCGAGGAACGCCGGAATACCGGTCATACCTAAGTTTTCCAGCACATCCGTCAGCCCGATTGCCATGAATTTCCCCATGTTGCTCCAGTTGAAAAACGCCACAAACTGGGAGAGCGGGAATACCATCACAATAAAACCGGCCATCGATTTCATCGGGTCAACCAGCAAGTCCGGTACGTCGCTGGCACTGCGGATTTGCTTCGTCACCATGCCGTAAGGCACTGAAATAACGAAGAAGAACAAAATAATCAGCGGCACGATGCCCTGAATAAACGGCGAGGGAATAATGCCGCCGGTTTTCGGGTTACGCAGCGGTGCGGCTTCCGGCACTACCAGCAATGCCACCAGTCCGATGAACACCAGTGCCGCAATACCACTGGCCATCAGCCCGCGGTTCTGCTCCGGTGTCAGCTTTTTCATCTCTTCATTGCGTGCGCCCTGATACACCGGCAGGCGCGGTTCCACGAATTTATCGGTGAGGATAGCGCCGACAATGGTCAGCAGAATTACCGACGCGGCCATAAAGTACCAGTTGTCGATCACGCTGACCTGAACCGCCGGATTAATGGCTTTCGCCGCTTCTGTGCTCAGCCCGGATAACAACACATCGGTAGTCACAATCAGCAGATTGGCGGTGAATCCGCAGCCAACACCGGCAATCGCCGCCAGCAAACCGGCGACCGGATGACGCCCGACGGCGAGAAAAATCAGTGCGCCCAACGGCGGCATGACCACCAGTGCGGCGTCCGAGGAAATATGGCTGAAGAAGGCGATAAAAATCACCATATAACTGGCGTACCGGGCATTCACTTTAGAGGCCATTTTGTACATCAGGCTTTGCAGCAGCCCGACTCGTTCCGCCAGTCCTGCACCAATCACCAGCGCCAGAATCGACCCCAGCGGGGTAAATCCGCTAAAATTTTTGATGACGTTCGGCAAAATCCACTGAATACCTTCCACGCTCAGCAAATTTTTAACGCGGATAATCTCACCGTTCGTCGGGTTCACGGCTGTAATGTTGAACCATGAAATCACCGCACTGGCGACCATCAGCAAAGCAATCAGATAAACAAATAATAAAAACGGGTTGGGAATTTTATTACCGATACGTTCCACCCACTGGAGAAATCCTCCAGGGCTCTGTCCGGAGTCTTGCGCCTGAATACTCATCTGTTAACCCTCTGTCGTGTTTGTCTTTTTTATATTTATGCCGCTCATCCGTGCCGGAACGGGGCGCGAATGAGCGGTTTATTTCATTAACTGACACCAGTGATTTATTTCAATGGCGAAGGTTTCACTCCAGCCAGGATCGGGCACTGATACGGGCGTCGTGCGCGTTGTACATCGCGCTCTTTCTGACAGGCCGCCAGTAAATCCGGCTGAGTGAACAGTTCAATTGCGGTTGAGGACATGACTTTTGCCGCCAGAGACATGCCTTTATGGGCGATGGAGGTACGCCCCTGCGACACAATCTGCCAGGTATGCAGCGGGGATCCGACCGCAAAACACGGGCTGAAGCATTGCGCCGTGGGCACCAGCCAGCTGACATCACCGACGTCCGTTGAACCGTAGAGGATATTGCCGTTCGGGGCATACGGAGCAACAGAGTCTGTCAGCGGGGAATGGCGCAGGGTTTCGGCGAATTCGATGCCTTCTGCGCCGCTGGTGCGGGAGATATTCAGCAGATTATTATCAATATCCTGTTCCGTCAGCGTGGCATGAATCGACGCCGCAAACGCCCGCTCTTCGTCGGTGTAATGCGGTGTGCCGAAAGCCTGAACGTACTGATACATGGCGCTTTCCAGCGTGCGGTTAGGCACGTAGTTGGAACAGGCTTTATCAAAGCGCATCGACATTTTTGTGCCGGTCATCAGCGCCGCACCTTTGGCAATATCCACTACGCGGTCGAAAATCGCCTGCGCCTGATCCATTTGCGGCGCGCGTACCAGATACAGCACTTCGGCGTCGGCCTGCACCACGTTTGGCGAAATTCCGCCCGCGTTGGTGATCGCGTAATGCAGGCGCGCTTCCTGAATGATGTGCTCACGGAGGAAGTTCGCGCCGGTATTCATCAGCGTCAGGGCATCCAGCGCGCTGCGGCCCAGATGTGGCGCGGCGGCGGCGTGTGAGGACACGCCTTTAAAGCTGAACGACGCCTGAATATTGGCCAGCGTCTGGTTGCTGAACATGCCGCTGTAGGTTTCCGGATGCCAGGTCAGCGCGGCATCGACGTCATCGAACAACCCTTCGCGCGCCATAAAGGTTTTGCCGGATCCGCCTTCTTCGCCCGGACAGCCGTAAAAACGCACCGTGCCCTGAATGTTTTCACGTTCCATCCAGGCTTTCACTGCCAGCGCCCCGCCGAGTGCCGCCGTCCCCAGCAGATTATGGCCGCAACCGTGGCCGTTGCCGTTTTCAATCAATGGCTGAGCCACATCGCAACCGGCTTTCTGGCTTAAACCGGCCAGCGCATCGAATTCGCCGAGCAGGGCGATCACCGGTTTGCCGCTGCCGAAGCTGGCGATAAATGCCGTTTCCATACCACCGACGCCGTGCTCAACGGTAAATCCGCTGGCGTCGAGTTTGTCGGCCAGTAATGCAGAAGAGAAGGATTCGACAAAGCGGGTTTCAGGATGGTCCCAGATGGCATCACTGATTTCTGCCAGCGCGGGCTGCTGATTATCGATAAAGTCATTGATAAAATTGACAATATTTTGTTGATCAGCCATCAGTTATCTCCTTTGAATTCAGTGATATTCAGCGCCAGTGCTGCCAGCGTTTTGATGCCCTGCATCATCACTTTTTCATCGAAATCAAACAGTTCATTGTGATGGCCTGCGCTAAGGTCGGTACCGAAAATCACATAAGAGGCTTCGCCGCCGCGGGATTTCACGCGTTCCATCATGTACGTGGCATCTTCCGAACCGGCCGCGCCTTCCTGACGGTCTATGATCTGTTCGAATTCGCCGAGTTTTTCCGCCTGCCGGTGGATGTAATTCACCCAGGCTGGCGTTGGCGTGCTGCTTTGCGCCGCGCCCATCAGGGTGATGTCGAATTTCACCTGATGCATTTCGGCTGCGCCGGAAATCACTTTCAGCGCCTGCTGGTAAATAAATTCGTTCACTTCATTGGTGGTGCCACGCGTTTCCACTTTCATCGTGGCGCTGGAAGGCACCACATTGCGCCCGGTACCGGCCTGTAAAACGCCGACATTGATGCGTGAATCACCGCCGCTGTGACGCGGGATCGCGTGTAAGCCGAGCGTAGCCTGAGCCGCTGCGAGGAGGGCGTTGCGACCGTCTTCCGGCTTGCCGCCCGCATGAGAAGCGACGCCGGTGAAACGCACGTCGAGTTTGGTGGTGGCCATAAACGTATCGTTACCGCAGACGATGTGATTCGCGGGTACGCCGGTGCCGATATGCACGGCGGTGAAATAATCCACATCGTCCACCACGCCCGCCTCGACCATCGATTTCGCGCCACGTGTACCTTCTTCGGCAGGCTGGAAAATCAGTTTGAGGGTGCCGCACAGCTGGTCGCGAACCTGCATCAGCACTTCCGCCAGTCCGAGACCAATGGTCGTATGACCGTCGTGCCCGCAGGCGTGCATCATGCCGTTATTGGCAGAAGCAAATCCTTCGCGGAACGGACGGTGCTGGTCTTCCAGCACTTCGTTTAAATCCAGCGCGTCCATATCCACCCGAAACCCCATCACCGGACCGGGGCGGCCGGTTTCCAGCGTGGCGACAATACCGGTAAAACCGCCGGAGAAATGCGGCATCCAGCGGGCAATCGCGCCCTGTTCCAGCGCACGTTGCTCCTGTTGAGCCAGCACGGCGTCAGAAGGCAAACCCATACGCGAATCAGCGTCTATCACTTCTTTACCGAGTTTCAATGTATAGCCGAGCTTTTCCAGACGTTCCGCCACCAGCGTGGAGGTGCGAAATTCAAGCCAGCCGGATTCTGCGTATTTATGCAGGTCACGACGTTGCGTTTGCAGGGAAGGGAACAGCTTTTCTACACGTTCAGAAATCTCATTAACCATCACGGACTCTCTTTTTGTACAGACATGCAGGCTTTCCGCGCAGCGGCAGAAAGGAGGAAATCAAAGCTTTGGGAAGTGCAGGCCAGCGTGCAGAAAGCGACGAAAGGCGGCCTTAGATGATTTTCAATGTACATAAAGCAATCAGGGCATATAAGATGCCAAAATCTTCTTAGTGATAATCAGGGGTTATCAAAGAATCTCATGCCATCACAAATTAAAATGCATCAGTTACGGGCGTTTGTGTCGGTTGCGCGTCAGGGCAGTATTCGTGCCGCCAGCCGGACGATGAATTTGTCACAGCCTGCGCTGACCAAATCGATTAAAGAACTTGAGGAAGGATTAGGCGCGCGGCTGTTTATCCGCCGTCGTCAGGGCGTGACGCTAACTGACTGTGGTGAGGCGTTTTTTAAGCGCGCAAGCCTGATTCTGGAAGAGCTACGTGTCGCACAGGAAGATATTTCTCAGCGCCTCGGCGGGACCAGCGGCAGGGTGAATCTCGGTGTGGGTGCCAGTATCGCGCGTACTATCATGCCGGAAGTCGTGGACCGTTTTCACCGCGAATTCCCCCATGTGAAGGTGCGGATCGCTGAAGGACAACTGGTATCGATGATCCCCGAACTGCGTCAGGGCGAGCTGGATTTCACGGTGAATACCTATTATCAGGGCCCCTTTGATAACGAACTGTTATATGAAAAGCTTATGGATAAAGAGTACCGCGTGGTGGCAAGACGCGGTCATCCGATGCAAAACGCCCGGTCGATGCAGGAGTTGCGGCATTGCGACTGGACCATGCCGACGCCGCGCGGCAGCTATTACAAATTGCTCAGCGAAGTATTCAGTGAAATGGATGCGGAGCCGAATATCAGCGTGATTTGCGAAACCTTTATGTCGTGCACCAGCCTGATTGCGAAAACAGACTTTCTCAGCGTACTGTCCGTTGATGTGATTAACGATCCGGTGATCGGCCAGAGTCTGGTGGCGCTAGATTTGGATCTGCCGCTGCCGAAAGCAACGTTCTATCTCATTCAGCGGCGTGATACCACGCTGACGCCAATGGCCGCGCATCTGGCACAACTGTTCCGCATGTATTGCCGCTGATGCCGATATTTTGACAAAAAAGCGCCTGTTTTAATGATTTATCGGGGATTTTTGGGAATATTGCCCGTTATCGGGCTGGCTTATCCGTTCTACACTGACCATCACAGGGAATAATAAGCTTCCTGATAATGTTGAGGTCATATGCGCCAGTCCGACATAGTTGCTGAAGTCAGTAACGACAAACAAACCCTGACCGCGCTGGTCGAGCAGGATAACCGCGTGGTGTATTTCTACATTTTTGCGCGTGAAGATTTGCGCGACCGTTTTCCGAAAATGCGTGCCTGCTGGGTACGCAATCTGGTGCCCGCGCCGGTAAACGATGACACGGAAGCGATGGAGCAGGGGATGGCCCCGATGCTGGCGGCGCAATATTGCCGGAATCTGGAAGGCGAAGCGCCGCTGGATCCGGCACAAATTCAGATCCTGTGGAATGAAAGCGATGACGGCGCGGCGTTGTGGTATCAGGGATTGTTGCTGGCGGTGATCCCCGGCTGGAGTTTGTATATCGATCATTCGGTGTGTTATTCCGCCGGCTGCATTAAACAGAATCCGCTGACTTTCCCGCTGGGTTCTGCCTCGACCAACACACAATGTGAACTGGCGGAAAAGACCCGTCTTTTCTGGCGTGACTGGCAAAATGAGTTCACTAATCCGTGGCCAAAAATCCAGCGTAAACTGCTGGAATCCTACGAAGACCGCTTTGGCCCGTCGCTGAAATATTATCTAATCAATCAGGGCAACTGGCCGCCGATGGCGATTTCCCAGCATGAAGATGAAGAAAACTATTACTTCTTCACCGTCGGCATGAGCATCCGCCCGATGCCGCAAATCGACATTGTTTTCAACGATGAAGCGGAAAAGCACCGCCGCATCGAGCTGGCTTTTTCAGTTGGCAAAGAATACGTCACCGAAGAAAACGCCGTGCAGATGGCGAGTGCATTATCCGGCTACGCGCAGGTTCCCTGGACCACACTGAGCTGGCTCGGCGAAGGTCACACGCTGATGTCACCCATGGCACCGCTCGGTTTCGAAGGCCACGTGATTTCCTCCGCACTCTGCGGCCCTGCCGACAAAATGCGTTTGCCGAAGATTTACGGCGATCCGGTGAATCAGTTTTGGGTCAGCCCGGTGTTTACCAGCGAACTGGAGTTCGCCCAGGCTAAGCCAAACGGTGGATTTGAACTGGTGGCCGCGATGATCGAGAACGATATCGGGTTTGTGTTTGCGCCGAGAAGCGCGGTGATTTGATGCTTTGAGGTTGCCGCTCAAACTTGGCTTTAAGATCAAGACCGTGGGCTCGCCGCCCACACCCACAAAACCTTGGGTTGCCACCCAAACTGGCTTTAAGGTCAACACCTTGGGTTGCCACCCAAACTGGCTTTAAGGTCAACACCTTGGGTTGCCACCCAAACTGGCCCTAAGAGGCGCCTATCGCCGCGCCTCTTAGGAATCTCCGGCTCTTTCACTGCGCGCTACCGCTCGCTGGCTATGTTTCAGGTATAGCAGTGACAGGCTGGAAATCTTGCCGCTGCGCGGTACCTTCATTTCGGGATTGCAGCCTTAGGTCTGCAACCTCTCACTCAGCAAGCTTTCTGAATCGCCCGCACGATCTTAAATTCAAAACACGGTCTTAAATTCAAAACACGGTCTTAAATTCAAAAATCGAATGGGTTTATCTTTTAGAAAAATTGATTGGCGTGCTCAAAATGGCACCGAATGAATGGTTCGAGACCCAAGGCTCGACACCTGAAATGAGGGAATCGCGAAGCGATGACATTTTACGCCACTCACTATTGCCGGGAAATATGTCCGTCATACCTGCGACAGCGCGCAGTGAAAGAGCCCGGGGGGTCTTGGGGGGTGGCGGCGATAGGCCGCCCCCCAAGTCGGTGTGGGCCGACGCCCACGGTCTTGACCTTAAGGCCAGTTTGGGTGGCAACCCAAGGCTTTGACGTTAGCAGCGATTAAACCGCTGCCCCCGGTTTAATTTCCTGCTGAAAATCCTCAGCATCAACATCATATCCCGACGGTTCCCACCGCACCGCTGTCAGCACGATCAGTCCCGCCAGTGGCGCTAACGCGATCACCCAGAACACGCCGGTGCCGAGCGCAGCGGAAAGTACCGGGAACAGGAACAGGGAAAGGGTGGAACTGGCGCGCATCAGCGTCTGGTTGAAACCGACACCCATGCCGCGCAGCGACGTCGGGTAGCTCAGTGAAGCAAACGTCATGGTGTGTGAACCAGGCCCGAAGCCCTGACCGAACAGGAATAACGCCAGCATGGCGATGGAAATCGCCGCTTCACCGCCGTCTGCCGGACGGCCAACGACGGCCAGGCCGATCATTGCCACCAGCTGGCAGGCGTATCCGGCGTAAGTCATTTTCCATGCGCCAAATTTCGACACATACCGTACCGCAATCAGGCCGCCGACGAAGGCGAAACACAGGTTCAGGCCGAGTGAGAACAGAATAGTGCTGATCATCGACTGTTGCAGGAAGCTGGATAAAATCACCGGCAGACCGAACGCCACGGCGTTATAGGCAAATGATGAGGCAACGGCGGTGACCGTCGCCAGCACGGTGCGGCGCAGATAAATCCCCTGCAACAGCGTGCCGTAGTTGCGCCATGCGGCTTTGCGTACTTTCACCTGCGGGGTTTTGTCCGCATCGTCCGCAACGACCGCATTGATGTTATAGGATTTTCTCAGGATCGCCGCCGCGCTTTGCAGGTCGCCCTGATTCGCCGCCCAGACCGGAGATTCATTCATGTAACGGTGGCGGATAGCAATAATCAGAATTGCAGGCACTGCGCCGAAACCGAGGATCAGACGCCACAACCAGTCGGTATGCGTGGCTGGCAGCACCGCATAAAGCAGCAGCACCAGCAGATAGGAAACGCTGATCGCCGCGTACCATGTCGGGCACCACATCGCCACGCGCGAGGCTTTATTGCCGCGTCCCTGAAGTTTTGAGAACTCCGCCAGAAACGCCATCGCCACCGGTAAATCGATGCCGACGCCTAATCCCATCACAAAGCGCGAGCCACCGAGCACCCATTCGTTTGGCGCAAAGGCACAGGCCAGCGCGGCAATCACGAAGAAGAACATGTCAGCCATGAACACGCGGTAACGGCCGATTTTGTCGGTCAGATAGCCACCGAACAATGCGCCGACAATCGCCCCGAAGGTAATCGCCGATGCGACAAAGCCCGCGCCGGAAGGCGTCAGACCAAACTGGTGGGTGATGTCTTTCATCCCGAAGGCCAGCGCGCCGAGGTCATAGGCGTCGAGGAAAACGCCGCCCAGCGCAATAGCAATCACGATACGCGCGTCGCTGATTTTCGCCGCGCCGCGGTTTACTAACTGAGTAATATCGGCAGCGGAACGAATCACCACCGGCTGGTCAGACGCAGGATCTGCGCTGTAATCCCCTGAAGAGGCGGCGGGAGAGGCCGCAATTGAATCAGACATTATTGTGTTTACGCTTTTTGACAAAAAAACCAGCATAGAGGCGAGGTGATGCCCGTCACAAGTCCTGATTAGACGTTGAGTGAAAACAAATGGCTATAAGTTAAAACAAAGTGATCTAAGAGGAAGAGGTGAGCATTTTTTTTCGGGGGAACAGACAATCTTGTTTGAGCGATTTCACGGATAAGCTTCGAACATTTCGGTATTTTACTCCGCTACCGCCGCCTGTTTTTATGGCACACCCTCCATTCCCCTGCGCGAAATTGGACTATTCTTGTTAGCAGCTTGTTTATACAGATGAAAGCTCAAAGACTGAGCCGTCGCCGGGCGACAAAACCAACATAACCCGATAAGAGGATAGAGTATGACTGCAACAACTGGGCGAGTACGGGGATTTTCCGTGGCAGCGCTGGCGCTGGTTTCTGCGATAAGTTTCAGCGCACAGGCCGCTGATGATGCCGTACGTGTCGGCTCGAAAATTGATACCGAAGGTTCGCTGCTCGGTAACATTATTATTCAGGTGCTGGAAGCCAACGGTATTCATACCACCAATAAATTGCAGCTGGGGACGACGAAAGTAGTGCGCGGCGCGATCACCGCCGGTGAAATCGATATCTATCCGGAATACACCGGTAACGGCGCGTTCTTCTTCTCCGACGATAAAGATCCGGCGTGGAAAAATGCTCAGGCCGGTTTCGATAAAGTTAAAAAGCTGGATTACGACCAGAACAAAATCGTCTGGCTGGATCCGTCTCCGGCTAACAATACCTGGACTATCGCGGTGCGTCAGGACGTGGCGAGTGCGCACAACCTGAAATCGCTGGGTGATTTGGGCAAATACATCAGCAGCGGCGGCGAGTTCAAACTGGCGGCCTCAGCAGAGTTTATCGAGCGTCCGGATGCCTTACCGGCGTTTGAAAATGCTTACGGTTTCAAACTGAATCAGGCGCAGTTACTTTCGCTGGCGGGCGGTGATACGGCGGTAACCATCAAAGCGGCAGCGGAAAAAACCTCCGGTGTGAACGCGGCAATGGCCTACGGCACCGACGGACCGGTGGCGGCGCTTGGCCTGCAAACGCTGGAAGACCCGAAAGGCGTGCAGCCAATTTACGCACCTGCGCCAATCATCCGCGAGGCCGCGCTGAAAGCGCATCCGAACATTCCTGATTTGCTCAAACCGGTGTTTGCTTCGCTCGATACCAAAACATTGCAGGGCCTGAACGCGAAAATCGCGGTGGATGGTCAGGATGCGAAAAAAGTGGCGGCGAAGTATTTGCAGGAAAAAGGTTTCGTTAAAAAATAACCGGGCAGTGACGCCCGGAGCACGGCCTTCGGGTCGTGCTCTTTGATATCAGGTAATGTTTTGACTTATCACTCACCCGTTAAAAACCGCGTCCTGCTGACGCTGGTTTTGCTGCTGTTGCTGGCCGGTTTCGGACTGGCCTTCGTCAGTCATGCGCCTAACCGGCTGGTCTCCGGCAAAGGTATTTCGCTGGCGAGCCTGCTGAATGGCTATTCTGCCTTACTGCTGTTGCCTGCCGTCTTGCTGCTGATCTGCGCCTTTCTGAATCTCTATGGCCGCAATCATCTGGTGGTGATGTTACTGGCTGAAATCCTGCTGACCGCGCTGGTCTGGCTGGCTGGTCACAGTGCGGTTCAGCTTGCCGGTGGCGATGAAGACAGTATCGCGCGCACCTCGCTGGGCGGCGGTTTCTGGGCGGGCGCGGCGCTTTGTCTGCTGATCGCCTCCGACGCTATTTCCCGTTTTACCCGCAATCACAGCCTGCGCATTTTGTTTAGTGTGCAGATGATCGTGCCGGTAGTTTTGCTGCTGGCGTACGGTCAGCTTGCCGAACTTTCGCTGCTCAAGGAATACGACAACCGTTCCGACGTGTTTAACGACGCGCTGTGGCAGCATCTCGGCATTTTGTCTGGCACGCTGGTGCCTGCGGTATTGATCGGCCTGCCGGTCGGGTTGCTGTGTCACCGTAAACCCCGCTGGCGCGGGCCGGTATTGTCGGTGCTCAATATTATCCAGACCGTGCCGTCGATTGCGCTGTTTGGTCTGCTGCTCGCGCCGCTGGCCGGGCTGGCAAAAGCGCTGCCGTGGCTGGCGGAGCACGGCATCAGCGGCATCGGGCTGGCTCCGGCAATTATCGCGCTGGTGCTGTATTCGCTGTTGCCGCTGGTGCGCGGCGTGATTGCCGGGCTGGAATCGGTGCCGGAAGCGGTCATTGAATCCGCCCGCGGTATGGGCATGAACCGCGCTCAGGTGTTTTTCCGCGTGCAGATGCCGATTGCTTTGCCGGTTATCCTGACCGGCGTGCGCATCGTGGCGGTGCAAACGGTCGGCATGGCGATGGTCGCCGCGTTGATTGGTGCAGGCGGGCTGGGCGCTATTATGTTCCAGGGCTTGCTCAGCAGCGCGCTGGATCTGGTCCTGCTCGGGGTGATCCCGGCGGTGCTGATGGCGGTGGTCGTCGACAGTCTCTTTAAATTTGCAGTCTCAATTCTGGAAACCACACGCAGATGATTCATTTCAAGCAGGTTAGCAAACACTTTGCCGGAAAAGCGGTCGTGCGCGATCTCACGCTGGAAATGGCCAAAGGCGAATTCACGGTTCTGATTGGCACGTCCGGTTCGGGAAAATCCACCACGCTCAAAATGATCAACCGGCTGGTGGAGCACGATCGCGGCGAGATTTTATTTGCCGGTGAACCGATAGAAAAATTCCGTGCGCAGGATTTGCGTCGCCGGATGGGCTACGCCATTCAGTCGATTGGCCTGTTCCCGCACTGGACGGTGGAAGAGAACATCGCCACCGTGCCGCAGTTACTGAAGTGGCCGAAGGTGAAAATCCGCGACCGTGTGACGGAGTTGCTCGAATTGCTCAATCTGGATCCGAAACAGTTCCGGCATCGTTATCCGCATCAGCTTTCCGGCGGGCAACAGCAACGCGTCGGTGTGGCGCGTGCGCTGGCCTCGGACCCGGAAGTATTGCTGATGGACGAACCTTTCGGTGCGCTCGATCCGGTGACCCGCGCCACGTTGCAGGAAGAAGTGGCGCGCATCCACAAAATCACCCACCGCACCATTGTGCTGGTGACGCACGATATTGATGAGGCGCTGGCACTGGCCGACCGCATCGTGCTGCTCAACGACGGACAAGTGGTGCAGCAGGGCACACCGCTGGAATTACTGACCCGGCCTGCGACGCCGTTCGTGCGCGATTTCTTTGGTGGCAGCGATATGGGGATCCGATTGCTGTCCCTGCGCGAAGTCGGTTCACTGACGCGGCGCGGCGAACCGTATTCCGGCAGCCAGCCGCCGCTGACGGATTCGATGAGCCTGAGTCAGGCGCTGTCAAAATTTGTCGCGCAACGGGTTCAGCAACTGCCGGTGGTCGATGGACAGGGCCAGCCGCTCGGCGTGCTGCATTTCGCCGATCTGACGACTGAGAGGAATGACGCATGAAACGGATATTCGCAGATCCTCTGATTTGGTTATTCGCTTTACTGCTGGCGCTGATTTTCGGCATGACCTCGCTCGGCGGCCTGTTCCACTGGATGTTCCCTGAGCTCAGCAGGCCGGTATATCAGCAGGAAAGTTTCGCCTCACTGGTGGAAGCACATTTATTACTGGTCGGCATTTCCAGTCTGATCGCGGTGGTGATAGGTGTGGCGGCCGGTGTAGGCGTGACGCGTCCGGCGGGCAAGGAATTCCGCTCACTGGTGGAAACGCTGGTGGCGATGGGGCAGACATTTCCGCCGGTCGCCGTGCTGGCGGTTGCGGTACCGGTGATGGGATTCAGCGAAAAACCGGCGATTATCGCGCTGGTGCTTTACGGGTTGTTGCCGATTTTGCAGGGAACGATTGCCGGGATTGAATCCGTGCCTGCCTCGGCGCGTGAGATTGCGCAAGGCGTGGGCATGAGCCGCTGGCAGATGTTGCGGAAAGTGGAAATTCCGCTGGCCGCGCCGGTGATTATTTCCGGCATCCGCACGTCGGTGATTATCAATATCGGGACGGCGGCGATTGCCTCATCGGTCGGCACGTTAAGCCTCGGATCACCGATTATTATCGGCCTGAGCGGCTTTAATACGGCTTACGTGTTGCAGGGCGCGGTGATTGTGGCGCTGCTGGCGATTTGCGTGGATATGCTGTTTGAACGCTGGAGCCTTTGGTTACAACGCTGGCAGCAGCGATCGGCAGACGAATCAGTTCGTTGATGCAGAAGACGGCGCAGGGACAACAGAAGGGGCGTCGTTATCGCTGACAGGTTTAGCGTCGTCCTGGATCACCACCGCATAACCGGCAACCATTACGCCGCCAATTGCGCCCATCGCCATCAGACCAAACAGCGCGATAAATAATTTTTTGCCAAGCGAATTCATGTGCAATACCTCAGAAATTTGAACGACGAATTATAAATCGTTTCGTTACCCCTGCAACAGACTATTCATGCTGTGACTACATTATCGTTGCCGTCAGCGAATTTTTTGTCATATGCAGAAACTTTTTAGCAACATTTTGACGCGATCGCACAGATTCCCTTGCCGGAAATCAGGCCAATAGCGTTAACTGTTGGCCTTCATTATCACGCTAATAAGTTCTTCCTATGACTGGTTCCGTCACCCGTTCTCTGCTGCCATTAATTGCTGCACTGTTTGCGTTGTATTTTATCTGGGGTTCTACGTATTTTGTTATCCGCGTCGGCGTGGAAAGCTGGCCGCCGCTGATGATGGCCGGCCTGCGTTTCTTTGTCGCCGGATGCATTTTATTTACATTTCTGCTGCTGCGCGGGCATATAGTCCCGACGCTGAAACAGTGGATGGCCGCCGGTGCCGTGGGCATTTTGCTGCTCTCAGTCGGCAATGGTCTGGTGACGGTGGCGGAACATATGCAGGTGCCGTCCGGCATTGCCGCCGTGATGGTCGCGACCGTTCCGCTGTTTACCCTGTGTTTCAGCCGCCTGTGGGGAATGCCCAACAGCCGTCTGGAATGGACCGGTGTCGCCATTGGCCTGTTTGGGATTGTGCTGCTCAATACCGGCAGTAATCTGGAAGGGAACCCGTGGGGCGCGGCGCTGATCCTGCTCGCCTCATTAAGCTGGGCATTCGGTTCGGTGTGGAGTTCGCGCCTGCCGCTGCCAGCAGGCCTGATGGCCGGTGCTGCGGAAATGATCATCGCCGGTGTGGTATTGCTGGTTGCCAGCCGCGTTACCGGCGAACATCTGACCGCGACGCCATCGCTGCACGGTTTTCTGGCACTCGGTTATCTGGTGGTTTTTGGCTCTATGATCGCTATCAGCGCCTATATGTTCTTACTGAAAACCGTGCGTCCGGCTGTCGCCACCAGTTACGCCTATGTGAATCCCATTGTGGCGGTTCTGCTGGGGATCACCTTCGCTGGCGAATCCCTGTCACCGGTCGAATGGGTGGCGTTAGGCGTGATCCTGTGCGCAGTCCTGCTGGTGACGCTGGGGAAATTCGTGTTCGGACGTAAGAAAACTGAGATCACGGAAGTGAAGGTTTAAACCGCTCCCTTTCTCAGATGTGACAGCTGGTTTGTTGTGCTCCTCCCCCTGCGCAGGGGAGGAAGCAGATCGAACTTACCTACTTCTTCTCAAAGAAGATCGACACCCGCGCGACTTCCACGCCGAATTTTGTCAGTGAGGTGACGTTGAACAGGTGCTGTTCATCCTGCTGATAAATCCAGTCATCGAAGGTCAGGCGGTAGGTGCTGCCGCCTGATTTCACATCCATGACGTATTTCCAGTTAAACGCGTTACCGGCGGAATGACCGGTGGCGGTACCGATAATATCGCCCGCCGTGCCGGTATAGCTGCCGTCAGCGAGTTTACGTATATGCCAGACGCGGGTTTGCTTCTCGCCGTCGTCATACACAAAATCCTCATGCAACGTCAGCGTATCGCCCGCCACGTCACCACGAATTTTCACGGTAAAGCGTCGCGTTTGTTTGTTGCTGTAATCCTGCACCATGCCGTACGCCAAGCTGTCACCGGCGAACCAGGTAAAAATATCCAGCTTCGGCTGAGCCTGGGCGTAATCCTCGATGTTGGCTTTACAGCCGCTGAGGACCACAATGCAGCCCATCAGTAACGCAAAAAAACCTTGGCGAAAAACAGTCATAAAGCCTCCGGTCAGAGGGATGTCAATCCGATGCGGTAGCACCGGTCAGTTTGCTGCGTAAATCCGGATATTGCGTTTCAGGGGAGAGCCAGATGGCCAGGAACGCATCACGAAAAGCCGGGGTGAATGCGTTGCCCGCCGGATTTATCATCACGCTGTTGGCCGCACGGCTGTAAAACTGCCCGCCGTTTTCTGTGGCGACAAAAATGATTTCACTGCCATTACTGACGTCCGGCCAGGTATTTTCAACGGCGTCCAGCCAGCCATTTTTTTGCGCCTGTGCCAGCAATCCGAGTGCCTGCCACTGTTCTTCTGTGGCTTTGGTCAGTTCCTCGCGATCAATACTGCGCAGGTAATCAATGTCTAATGCCAGTGGCCATTTTTGGGGCTGATATGTGCCGTCAGGGGTCAGCAACTGCGAGTTGTAAACCTCAAACGGCCCCCAGCTGAGCGTGGCGTGCCCGACAGGTTTCCACTGTTCCCACGGCACAGCGGCGAAAAGCGGGGAGCAGAACAGCAGCAGCGCGGCGGTTAAAAGTGCTTTCATCAGCTTCTCCGCAGGGAATGTTGGTTAAGCAAAACCGGCAGGCTGATCAGGGGTAAAAACAGTGCCCAGCCCGCGGCCAGCGCCAGCCAGACGTACAACGGCGTGGCCTGAAGTTGCATCGCACCCAGGTTCATGCCGATAAAATAAGCCAGCGGGCCGCTGACGGCACCGAGCGGAATTAACCAGCACACTTTCAGGCGTAAAACCCCCAGCAGCCACAGCCACCACGCGCTGAAACCCAGCCACAGTGCCATCATCCACGCGGGCACGGCGGCAGAATCAGTAAACTCAAACAGACCCAGAATGCACCACAGCGAATCCATCATAATGCCCAGCGTACAGGCCACCGCGACCCACAAACGGCGGCGCGACGGGGTGAACGCCAGCATCAGAAAACTGCTGATCAGCAGAAAAATAATAAAACGGTCGCGCCCCCAGACTGCCAGCGTCCACCAGACGTCGAAGCCTGCTGCCAGCAACCAGAAGCGCAGGGACATCATCCGCGTCGCTCGGCGGTCAGTTGTACGGTGCTGATGGTGCGGGCGCGGAAACCGGCCTCGCAATAGCACAGATAAAACAGCCACAGGCGGCGGAAATGCTCGTCCTGCCCGTCACCGGTTTGCGTATTCCAGTAACGCTGCACACGCTCGCGCCATTCATGTAGGGTGCGGGCGTAATCGGAACCGATATCAAATAAATCACGCACCACCAGACTGGTGCAGCGCGTCATGGTGTCATTCATGGCGGTGATGGACGGCAGAAAGCCGCCGGGAAACACATAACGCTGGATGAAATCGACTTTGCGGCTGTAAGACGCGTAACGCTGATCGGCAATGGTGATCGCCTGGATAGCCATGCGTCCCTGTGGTTTAAGCAGGGCATTACAGCGTTTGAAAAAGGTGGAGAGATAACGCTTTCCGACCGCTTCGATCATTTCAATCGACACCAGTTTGTCGAACTGGCCGCGCAACGAGCGGTAGTCTTCACACAACACCGTCACGCGGTCGCTCAGCCCGGCTTTTTCAATACGCTCGCAGGCAAAGCGATATTGCTCGCGGGAAATGGTTGTGGTCGTCACCTGACAGCCGTACTCGCGCGCGGCAAATTCTGCCATCGCACCCCAGCCAGTACCGATTTCCAGCAGATGATCTCCTGCATGCAGTTGCAGCTGTTCGCAAAGACGGCGCATTTTGGCTTCCTGCGCCTGTTCCAGCGTCATTTGCGGTTCCTGATACCAGGCGGAGGAATAGAGCATTTTCTCATCGAGAAAGCCCTGATAAAAATCGTTGCCCAGATCGTAATGCGCGGAGATATTTTTTCGTGCCTGAGAAGGGCTGTTGCGACGGAAAAAGTGGATCAGATTATTCGCGGGCGTGCTGAGCCAGCTCAGGCGTGCTTCGAGCTTGTCCACCAGTTTCAGGTTTTCCGCCAGCAGCTGTAACACCGTCGTCAGGTTCGGCGTGGTCCAGTCGCCATCAATAAAACTCTCGCCCGCCGCAATGCTGCCGCCCAGTAAAACACGGCGATAAGCGCGCAGATGATGAACTTCGATTTCGCCCTGCAAAGGCGCTGTGTGATCACCAAAGAAAATGGCGTCTTCGCCCGGTTCCCGCAGGGTCAGACCGGCTCCTTTCAGCTGCCTGAGCACGCTCAGAATCAATGCGCGTGCGGCCTTGCTGCGCCTGTTGTTCGCCCCTTCGCGGGCGAGCTGCACTTCAGGTTGGCTCATGGTCAGTCCTTATCAACGGGAGGATGAGAATAAATGGGGGCCCGTTTCAGCCACAGTTTCAGCGCCTGCCAGTAAATGGTCAGCGCGGTCTTTGCGGTCATCAGGGGCAGCCGCCACAATTGCTGACGCAGCGCCTCGCGGGTCAGCGGGCGGGCGGTCAGAGAAAGGGCAGCATCGAATTCCCGTTCTTTGCGGTGATTTTCGATAGTGATGTGTAACTGTTTTCCAGGAGGTGTCAGGCGCCAGTGATAGACCATGTCCATCGGATTGAAGGGCGACACATGAAAGGCTTTCGGCACAGGCTGCGAGCCGTCAGGGAGCACCGCGTAGGTGTGGCGTTCATTCCAGGGCGTATTACGCACTTCGGCCAGCATCCAGCGCAAAATTCCGCTTTGATCATAAAGGTAGTAGAAGTTGACCGGATTGAAATAGCAGCCGAAATAACACAGCTGACAGAGCAGCATCACGCGTCCTTCGGGGCGTTCGCCGGTCAGCTCGGCAATTCTCGCCTGGGCTTTGGTTTTGATATCGCCACCGCCGAGATAATCTTTACGGCGAAAACTGGCAGGAGAAAATTTTTCCAGCCGGATACCCAGAGCGGGCAATGCATCCAGTTCATCGAGATCAATCAGCGGCATGAAAATGTCATAGTCAAAACGATGCTCAACCGGCGTAAACCGGCGATGGCGCACCGTGCCAACATACAGCTGGCTGTTCATGACGCCTCCCGTTTTTCCGGCGCAGGTTCTGCCTGTGCAGTGAATAACCGCAGGCTCAGTTGTTCCACCACGTCGCGTGCGCTGTTAACACCGTCTTCATGAAAACCGTTGTACCAGTAAGCGCCGCAAAACCAGGTGTTGTGGTGGCCGTTGATCCGGTAACGCTCCTGCTGCGCATGGTGGCTGGCCAGATTCAGAACCGGATGCATATAGGTGGCGCGGAACAACACCTTGCTCTCATCAATCGGCGTCAGCGGATTGAGGGAAACACAAAACGTCTGCGGCGCGTTCAGTCCCTGCAAAATATTCATGTTATAGGTCACGCTGGCACGGCGGCTGTGCGCCGGATTGCTGTCGCGAAAATCGCCGCGCCCCGCCGGATGGAGCGTATTAGGCAGCTGATAATTCCAGCTCGCCCAGGCGCGTTTCTCGCGCGGCAGCAGATGGGTGTCGGTATGCAAAATGACGTCATTGGCCTGATAAGGCAGCGCGCCGAGAATGCTTTTTTCTGCGTCCATTGCGTTCTCACCCAGAATGCTCAGCGCCTGATCGGAATGGCAGGCGAAAACTACCTGATCAAACCGTTCTTCACCCTGTGCTGAATGCAGCGTCACGCCGCCGGATGTGCGGATAACGCCAGTGACCGGTGTACTGGTCAGCAGTTTTACGCTGGCGGGGAGTTTCTCCTGCATCCGGCGGATATATTCCCGCGAACCGCCCGGCACCACCATCCACTGCGGACGGTTAGTGACATCCAGCAGCCCGTGGTTATTGAAAAAGCGCAGAAACATCGACAGCGGGAAATTCGCCATATCGCCGAGAGAAGAGGACCAGATTGCCGCGCCCATCGGCAGCACATAATGCAGGGCGAAGAACGGCGAAAATCCGTTTTGATCCAGCAAATCGGCCAGTGTGTCTTCGTCATTATGCGGATTGAGCAGGCGTGCCTTACACAATTTATTAAAGCGCAATATTTCGAAAATGAACTGCCAGAACCGCGGCCTGAAAAGGTTGCGACGCTGGGCAAACAGGCTGTTGAGCGAATGCCCGTTGTATTCGAGTTTGCTGAGCGGATTACGCACAGAAAAGCTCATTTCCGTCGGCTGACCTTCAATGCCCAGCTCTTTGAGCAGGGCGATAAAATGCGGATACGTGCGGGTGTTATAGACAATAAAACCGGTATCGATGGCGTATTCCTGGCCGTCTGAAATCACATCCTGCGTGGCGGTGTGCCCCCCTAACGTTGCCGATGCCTCAAAGACGGTAATTTCGCAGTCCGGCTGGTTCTTTGCCAGTAACCAGGCACAACTCAGCCCTGAAATCCCGCTGCCAATGATAGCCACTTTAGTTGTCATTTTATTTCACCATTTTCCGGCATAACCATTTTTGCAGACCGACCGGCAGCAGCGCGGTAGTTTTCAGCAAACGGGCAAAGAGAGGAGGGAAGGCAATTTCGCTGGCGCCGTGCGCCAGTTTTTTACGGATGTGTTTTGATGCCTGCACCGCCGTCACCATCATCGGCATCGGAAAATCATTGCGTGCTGTCAGCGGCGTTTCGACAAATCCCGGCTGGATCAGGGAAATATGGATCTGACGTTTTGCCAGATCCACCGCCAGAGAACGGGCGAAAAAGGCCAGCGCGGCTTTCGAGGCACCATAAGCTTCACTGCGTGAAAAAGGCAAAAGCCAGGCCACGGAGCCGACCAGCGCCACGCGGCTGCCGGGAGCCAGGCGCGGCAGCAGGGCATCGAGACAATTCACCGGGCCGATGAAATTGGTGTTCATCACGCGGACGACTTTTTCAGCCTCAACCACGCCGTCATCAAGATATTCGCAGGTACCGGCGCACAGGATCACCAGATCGGCCTGCACGTCCTGCAACGCCTGACGGGTTTCTGATAAATCGGTGATATCAAAACGCAGCGGGATAATCAGCGGACTGGCGGCGGCGACCGCAATGAGTTTTTCACCATCACGCCCGCAGGCGATAACTTCCCAGCCTTCTGCGGCATAGTCCTGAGCCAGCTGTTTTCCGATACCCGAACTGGCACCGGTGATCAGGACGCGGCGCATTATTTCAACCTTGCTTTAACCGCGCGGACAGCGCCGCCGAGCACCGGAACATGCTCATACAACATCGCACCGAGATCGTAATAATCGCGCTGATAAGCAATCCGGTTATCTGACAGGCGCAGATGGCTGGCGCCATTGAGGAACATAGCCTGACCTTTTTTCAGTGCCGGATGCGAAAACTCCATCCGCCAGAACAGCGACGCTTCAGCGCCACTGGTCAGCGGAGGCTGAATGTCAAAGCGGCAGTAATTCACTTTTTTGAGCAACTGTGCGAAATAGCGTTCGAGAGCATCTACGCCGTCGTAATGCGACACCGGATCAATGAACACCACATGCGGATGATAAATACGCGAAAGCTGCGGGAGCTGGCTCACATCCAGATGGCTGTAAAATTCGCAAAGCCGGGTCAGAACATCAGCGGGTATCGCGGGTTCAGGAAAATATTTGATCATTATTTTTTCCTTCCATTACGCACTGGCACTATCTGCAGAACCGGAGGCGTGCCTTCACCGTGAAGACTTTCGACATTATCGTTTTCATCTTCGCTGTCTTGTGAGCCAAGCAGCAGGGAAGCACTGCCCAGAAGAAGTATCGACAGGCCCTGTTCAACCCAGTTCAGCAGGCGCTGGCGCTGAATTTGCGTCAGTTTGCCTTCAGCCCATAACAGGATTTGCGAACCACTGAGATTTTCAAGATGCGGGTCATCGAGCGGGACCGGCATGATGTCGATCTGCATTCCTTCCTCGCAGCGCACAATGGCTTCCAGCCATAGCTCGGTGCTGTCCAGATGTCCCCAGCCCACCAGCGTCGCCGGATTGCCGGGACGTTTACGGGCGGCACCCATACACATCACCGCGTGTTCGATGATCAGGCCGTCAAGCTGGCTGCGTAACATCAGCAGGCGCGGATCACCTGCACTGAGACGCGAGCGCAAGGGTCTGAGCACGTTATTCACAAAAGATGCCGCCGGATATTCACGACCGAGTTCCATCATCAACTGACGGACTTTATTGCTGCGGCCATCCTGCAATGCGGTCAGCAAACTGTGTTCTGACTGCGACCAGCCGCCCGGCAGTGCATCCACTTTGCCTTCGAGCAGGGATTTCACCTGACCAACAGGTATCCCGCGATTAATCCAGCCCAAAATAGTGCGAATGGTATCAAGGTCATCATCATTAAACAGACGATGGCCGCCTTCGGTGCGCTGCGGTTTTAGCAAGCCGTAACGGCGTTGCCAGGCACGCAGCGTGACCGGGTTGATACCACAAATTCGGGCGACTTCGCCGATGCTGTAAAGAGACATAATGAATTCCAAAATTTTCGCACTAACTAATCTTAACTCTAGCGCCAGATTGCAAAGCTGTACAACTTTATTATTTTTGTACAACTTGCCTAATACTTTTCGCCTACATTATTTTAACTTGCAATGTTCTCATATCAGAGATATTTTCCCGATATTGAGATTTAACGGCAGGGTAAGAAAATGGAAGAAGGGCAGGAAAGTCAGGATCTGCGTCTCGCTGAGCGTCTGGCAGAATTACGTATCGGGCAGGGCTGGTCACTTGAACAACTGGCGCAACTGACCGGTATCAGCCGTGCCACACTTTCGCGAGTCGAGCGGGCAGAAACCAGCCCGACGGCATCTTTGCTGGGCAAACTGAGCGCGGCTTACGGGCTGACGACTTCACGCCTGCTGATGGCGCTGGAAGATAACCCGCCGGAGCTTATACGCCGCGCGCAGCAACCTGTCTGGCATGATCGCGAAACCGGTTTTGAGCGTCGTTCGGTCTCCGCGCCCGCCCCCGGTTTTCGTGCTGAGCTGATTTCCGGTTTGCTGAAATCAGGCGCGACCATTTCGTATGATTCCCCGCCGGTGGACGGCCTCGAACAGCATATCTGGATGCTGGAAGGTGTACTGGAATTCACCCTCGATGGCCGCTGTTACCGGCTGGAAGCGGGAGACTGTCTGCGTTTTCATCTTCACGGCACAACATCTTTTCACGTACCCGGCCCGCAGGATGCCCGTTACGCCATCGTTATTTCACGTCCTTAACCTCTGATGAAAAGGGTTATTCCCATGCAAAGCAGCAATGAAGAAGTGGTGATCAGCGAAGTGCAGGATGGCGTGCTGACGCCTGCGGATCTGGATGCGCTGGCGGAGACGCTGATGCAATCCGTCGCACTCGGCGCAAGTATCGGATTCATTTTGCCTTTTGGTTTTGTGCAGGCGCAGGCCTTTTGGCAAAAGCTTTTGCCAGCTTTTGAGCGTGGTGAAAAGCGTCTGCTGGTGGCGCGGGTGGCAGGGAAAATTGCCGGTACTGTGCAACTGGTGGTCGATCAGCCCGCCAACGGCATCCATCGCGGTGACGTGGTGAAACTGATGGTTCACCCCGATGGCCGCCGTAAAGGGCTCGCCCGTAAGCTGATGACGGCAGTCGAAGCGCTGGCACGCGAAGAAGGTAAAACCCTGCTGGTACTGGATACGGTGACGGGCAGTCCGGCACAGACATTGTATGAAAATCTCGGTTTCACCCTGAGCGGAACGATCCCGCATTATGCGATGTCGACGGAAGGGATGCTGGAATCGACGAGCGTGATGTATAAAGTGCTGATGTGAAATGTTTTAAAGTCAAAACCGTGGGCGTCGGCCCACACCGACTTGGGGGGCGGCCTATCGCCGCCGCCCCCCAAGACCCCCCGGGCTCTTTCACTGCGCGCTCCGCTCGCTGACTATGTTTCATAAGCCGCAGTGATAGCCGCAAAATCCCGCCGCTGCGCGGTTCCCTCCCATCGGGTTACAACCTGCGCAAAAAGATGCGCGGTTTTCCACCTCTCGTCCGGCGGTATTTTGGAACCGGCCTCAGGCTCTTAATTCACAACCTGACTGATTTTGAAATCTAAAAACTGTCTGCCCTTGAATTTAAGATGCTGCGGGCGTTTCAGAAAGCTTGCTGAATGAGAGGTTGCAGACCTAAGGCTGCAATCCCGAAATGAAGGCACCGCGCAGCGGCAAGATTTCCAGCCTGTCGCTGCGGTGACTGAAACATAGTGTCTGGCGATAGCGCGCAGTTAAAAAAACGCAGGATTCCAAAGGGTTTCGTTTAAAACCCTTTGGGCCAGTGTGGGCGGCGAGCCCACGACCTTGAGGCCAGTTTGGGTGGCAACCCAAGGTTTTGTGGGTGTGGGCGGCGAGCCCACGGTGTTGACCTTAAAAAAGCCGAAATATAGCAGCGGCCTCTGCTATCTCTTCTGAATGTACGTCAGCGCCAGCGCCACCGCCAGCACCAGCCCTTTGATGATATCCATCGCGTAATACGGCACCGACAACATCACCAGTCCGTTCGACAGCACGCCTAAAATGACTGCGCCCAGCAGGGTTCCCAGCGCATTCGGTTTACCGGAACCTGCCAGCGAGAAGCCGATGTAGGCGGCGGCAACGGCGTCCATCAGGTAACCGCCTCCGGCATTCACCTGCGAAGACCCGATACGTGACGCCAGCAAAATACCCCCAGCACCGGCCAGAACGGATGACATCACATAGGCAATCACGCGATAACGCGCGGTGCGGATCCCCGCCAGACGTGCAGCCAGCGGGTTACCGCCGATAGCGTACATGCGGCGGCCATGTTTGGTCAGCGACATAAACAGTTGTACCGCAATGGTCACGACGGCCATCACGATGACAATCACCGGCACCTGACCGAGCAGGCTGAACACCGCGGGCACCGTGCCTTCGGCCATGTCACCGCTCGGCAATAACATGTTTTCAGTGATCGAGCCGCCATAGCTGTAAGTCATCGCCGCGCCCTGAATCACAAACAAACTGGCGAGGGTGGCGAGCATGTCAGGGATCTTCAGGATGACAATCAGGAAGGCATTGAACAGGCCGACCAGCGTACACAACGCCAGCGTGATTAAGATGGCTTCGGTGGTGCCGAAACCGTGCCAGACGAACATCGAAATCACCAGCGCATTGGCGAGTGACGCCGTTGACCCGACGGATAAATCGAAGCCGCCGACCGCCAGTGAAATCGATACGCCGATAGCAATCACCGTCACGATGGCAATCGAACGCAAAATGTTGATGATATTCGACGGCTCGAGGAAGTTATCTGATGCCACACCAAAACCGGCAATCAGCAATACCACGGTCAGCAACATGCCCCATTTATACAAAAACTCGAACAGCTGATGACGCCACGGCTGACTCGCTGCGGGCACGCTTTCTTTACTCACCACGGCTTTGTTCACGCGGGTGTTCCTCCGGTTGAATAGACTAATAAGGTTTCTTCGTCGACGTTAGCGGCGTCAAGTTCGGCCACAATGCGGCCATCCCACAACACCAGAATGCGGTCGCATAAACCGACCAGTTCGGCGAACTCACCGGAAGCATAAATAATGCCTTTTCCCTGTTGCGCCAGGCCGTCGATCAGCCTGAACACGTCCGTTTTGGCTTTGATGTCTACGCCTTTGGTCGGTTCGTCGAAGATCAACACCTGACTCTCACTGCGCAGCCATTTTCCGATAGCGACCTTCTGCTGGTTGCCGCCGGAAAGCCGTGCCAGCTTCTGCATCGGCCCGGAAGCGCGAATGCCTAAGCGGCTGATAATGTCTTTTGCCCATGACAGTGACTGGCGCGCGTTGAAAATACTCCAGCGCGAAAAAGTGTCGTCAGCGGTCACACTCAGGTTCATCGGGATATTTTCATCAATGAAAATCCCTTCCTTGCGCCGTTCTTCCGGCACTAACGCCAGCCCCTGTTCGACAGAAAGATGCGGTTCTTTCGGCTTCCAGGGTTTGCCATTCAGTTCACCGCTTTCCACCTGACTCGGCGTCGCGCCAAACAGCGCCTTGCACAGTTCAGTTTTTCCGGCACCCGCCAGCCCGGCAATGCCGAGGATTTCGCCACGATGCAGTCGCAGCGAGATATCCCGCAGTTTGTCTTTATCGTGCATCCCATGAATGCTTAGCAGCGTTTCACCGCTGTGCGGCGGACGGCGCGGTGGGTAAATATCGTCGAGCTGATGGCCGATCATTTTCTCAATAATGTGCTCGTTGCTCAGGCCGTCCATGCTGTCATCGCTGACCAGACGCCCGTCGCGCAGCACCGTCATGCGATCACAGATATCACGCAGTTCATGGATACGGTGCGAGATAAACACAATCGCCATTCCGGCGGCTTTCAGCTTGCGTACCAGTGCGAACAGACGTGCACTTTCCGCCTGATCGAGCGGGGCGGTCGGCTCATCGAGGATCAGGAACCGGCATTTATGCGATAACGCCCGCGCCAGCAAAATCAGCTGTTTCTCCGCCAGCGTGCAGCTCTCGATGCGAGCCCGCAGGTTGATGTTCAGCCCAAGCTGTTCGGTCAGTAACTGTGCCTGACGGTAAAGCTGCGGCCAGTTATGCAGATGACCCGGTTCAGAAAGGCGGTCGAGCATGATGTTTTCGGCAACGTTCAGCGTCGGCACCAGCGCGACATCCACTTCCTGCTGCACCAGATGAATCCCGTGCTCGCGGGCATGATGCGGCAGGCGGATATTTGCGGCTTTGCCGTCGATAGTGATCTGCCCGGTGTAATGTTCATGCGTGCCGGAAAGCACCGCCATCAGTGTCGATTTCCCCGCGCCATTCGCGCCAACTAACGCATGGACGGAGCCGCCTTCCAGCGTGAAATCCACCTGGCGCAGGGCAGGGAAACCGGCAAATGCAATCGAGATATCGCGCATCTCAAGGAGGGAGGTGGTCACTGGGCGTTCGGCCTTATTAAATAGACGGATGGGGATTTAGACGTTTAGCCGTCCATTGGGTTTTTGATTGCAAATTTTTAACATATTGGGGGATTAAATCAAGAGATTAAAAAGGATAAGAGATAACAGAAAGATCTAAGGTCAAGGTTAAGACCGTGGGGGTCGGCCCACACCGATCACAAATTCAACACCTTGGGCTCGCCGCCCAAACTGGCCTTAAGGTCGTGGGCGTCGGCCCACACCGACAAGACCTTGGGTTGCCACCCAAACTGGCCTCAAGGTCGTGGGCGTCGGCCCACACCGACCAGACCTTGGGTTGCCACCCAAACTGGCCCTAAGAGGCGCCTATCGCCGCGCCTCTTAGGAATCTCCGGCTCTTTCACTGCGCGCTCCGCTCGCTGGCTATGTTTCAGGTATCGCAGCGACAGGCTGGAAATCTTGCCGCTGCGCGGTCCCTTCATTTCGGGATTGCAGCCTTGGGTCTGCAACCTCTCATTCAGCAAGATTTCTGAATCGCCCGCACGATCTTAAATTCAAAGACAGATTGTTTTCATCTTTTAGAAAAGTTGACTGGCGTGATTAAAATTCAGCTGAACGGAGCGGCTTCAAGACCTATGGCTTGAAGACCGAGAGAAGGCAGTGCGAAGCACCTGGATTTGCGCCACTCACTGATGCAACAGGACATGTCCCTTTTGCCCGCGATAGCGCGCAGTGTAAAAAGCGCGGAGTCCAGAGGCCCGCGCGTTACCGGGTCTCTGGTCGGTGTGGGCCGACGCCCACGACCTTGAGGCCAGTTTGGGTGGCAACCCAAGGTGTTGACCTGGGTGGCAACCCAAGGTTTTGTCGGTGTGGGCCGACGCCCACGACCTTGACCTTATTCCTCGCTGAATTTAAGCGCGACCCCTAGCCCGTCCGCTGCCCGGACAGACACGAGATCAACGTCATCCCTGAATGTAATTTCCCCGACCCGCAAACTATTCCGTACTGCCTCCAGCGATCGGGTGGCGAATTCCAGTCCGACCATCCGCGCGCTGCCGTTTTCGCCTTCCGGCACAATGCCGAATTCAGCGGTGGCTTGCTCCGGCGTGATAAACCGGACGGTGGCGCGACCCGCGCGCAGGGCCACTTCCTGCGGTCTGATCTCCAGTGCAGCGGCACCAAATAACTCGCCATAGACTTTTGCGGCGTCCTGCGGATTTGCTGCAGAAATCACGAAGCTGGTGATATCAGCCACGGCGTTCGGGTGGTTTTGCCATTCGTTGCGCCACACCAGTTCCGGCGTCAGGTGATGACAGAAGAAACTGCGGCCATTCGGTACGCGGCTGGCGGCCAGCGGTACGGTACGGAAACGCGCATTCGGCGAGGTGCCATCGTTGAGCGCCACAGGGCGGAAGAATTCTGCCGGTGCGGAACCCGCAATGTTTTGCTGTTGCAGATGTTCGTACACCGCCGATGAATTCTGCGTTTTCCACACCAGACCGGTCAGGCCAAGCGGCGCCTGCCACAGGTCTTTGCGGGTGTGCGCGTTGCCCAGCTCAAAGCCGAGCAGTTCCAGATAGTTTTCGCCGAAAATCGCCAGATGATTACTGGATCCCAGCGAGTGATGGCCACGCGGCGTGAGATGGAATCCCAGACGGCGAAACTGCTGCCCGGCCTGATCCAGTTGTTCGGCGACGTTGATCACCACGTGATCAAGCTGCGGGCGAAGGGGCTGCGGATGTTGAGCTTCAGTCATTAAACGGTTCTCCCAGCGTTAACATCAGACGGTTTGCCCAGGCGAAGAACGCCGCAGACTGCGCCAGATCGACAATCTCAAGTTCGTCTAAACCCTGTTCGCGCAGCGCCGCAATGTGCTGCGCAGTGGCGACCGGCGGGGTAGCGGAAAGCGCGGCGGCGAAATCAATTTCGGCCTGCCAGCGCGGGGATTGTTCTTTGCTGAGAATGCCGCCCGGCGGGGTGTCGATCAGGCGCTGGACATCTTCCGTCTGTTTGGAAAGCTGGCTGGCTTTGCGCGAATGCACCGATGCGCAGTAAATACAGCCGTTGATTTTGCTGGCGACGGTGGCGGCCAGTTCGCGCTCTTTGCGCGGCAGCCCGCCGGAAGTGTAGAAAATTCCTTTGTCGGTCAGCGTGCGCTGTTCGAGCACCGGCAGATTACGGCCTAACAGGCGGAAATAGTCGGAATTCGTATGACCGAATTTCGCCAGGATCGCCTGCTGGGCTTCATCAAATTCTTCCAGCTTTTTCGCCGGTATCCACGGCTCCCAGCCCAGTTCTTCCTGGGTAAAGGCCTGTGGTGCATCGCGGCCGCTGTGGGTATTCGGTTCGGTGCGCCAGAACGCGGCACCGACAGGTTTATTGCTGCCGTTCTCTACCGGCTTGCCACCAATCAGCCGGTAGCTGCGCAGCACACGGCTCTGGAAACTGACGAAAGCGATCAGTTGCGACAGTGTGAGAATCGCATCTGCCGACCAGCCAGCTTTTTTCAGTGCCTGCAAATGCGCCGGCGTCGCGCTGGCAGGTTTGAAACTCAGGCGTTCACCGTGCGTCAGCGCAGCGTCGAGACGGGCAGTTTCGTCGATGTCGGGCAAGTCCTGCAAACGTTCGGAATAGTGGTTAGTCAGTTGCGAATCGCCATGCCAGCGCGCGACGTTTTGCGCTAACCGCAGGCGTTCAGCCAGTGAAAAATCCACGCCATCCTGTTCGGTAAACAGCGCGTCATAGCTGCCCTGTGCGTGACGGGTTGCGGCATCACGCGTGTCGCGAGCCTGTTTCAGCGCCGAGTCCGGGGCGATGTCAGCCAGCTTTTCCAGCAGGTCGGTCGAATAGGTAGTCATAGGGCTTCCCTTGAGAATGAGGAGTCGGCAGCGGAGGTGGAAACACGGCGTTGCGGCGTGCGGCGAACCCAGCCGAGCGCGGGCGCAACGTGACGGGCAATCAGTTCGATAGAACGTAAAATGTAAGGGTGCGGCGGATCGATGGAATGCACCTGAAACGCCAGATCGGTGACACGTGCCAGCGCAGTATCGGCCTGCAATGTCGCGGTGACCTGTGCCGCCGTGCCGAGATGCACGTCGAAAGCGCGGATGTAATCGTCCAGCGTATCGCCTTTCACAATCTGCCCGCTGGCGCGGTGGTTTTCGGCCTGACGGCGTAAACCTTTTTGCGCCAGTTCACGGGCTTCATCGCCGTTTTCAGTGACGAATGCGGTACGCGATCCCATGATGCGCGGCGTCACGCCTTCCGGCAGTGCATCCAGATAGGCATCGATAATCGGGTTTTGCAGTTCATCGAGACGTAAATCTGGCGCATCTTGCGGACGTGGCTGGGTGCGCGAAAGCATCAGGCCGTCACCGGATTTACCGGCACGTGCGCCGCCGTCCACCGAGAACGTCGCCTGCCAGACGCGGTTCGCCAGTTGCGGAGCGGCCGGATATAAACGGTTATCGGTGCCCGCCAGCGGTTCGCCGCGCCAGGCGGTGAGCAGGGTTTGCAGATTGTTGCCAAAGGCCTTGCCGCGATCCTGACTTTCCAGCCCGAACGGCGGGAATGACGTCGGCGTACCGCCCGAGCCTAAACCGATTTCAAGCCGTCCGCCGGAAAGTAAATCCAGCACGGCGGTGTCTTCGGCAACGCGCAATGCGTTTTCCATCGGCAGCGTGATCACGCCGGTGCCGAGACGGATAAAGCGGGTATGCGCTGCCACCTGCGCGAGGAAAACCAGCGGCGCAGGCAGGCCGCCTTCGGCCTCGTGAAAATGGTGCTGCGCGACCCACGCGGAATCAAAGCCTAACTGTTCGGCGTGAATAATTTGCTCGGTCGCCAGCCGGTAACGTTCCTGCGCGCTGGTGTTGTCCAGCAGGCGGGTGAAGAATCCAAGACGTTTACTGCTCATAATGTCCCTCTTTTTTCTGTACGGACGTTCATGTACGGGTTCAGGCGGCGCGGTGGCGGCCGGGTATGGCGTCAATCAGCTGGCGGGTGTAATCGCTGGAAGGCAGGGCGAAAACGTCTTCCACGTCGCCGGAATCTACCTGCTGTCCGCGGTTTAACACCGAGACGCTGTGCGAGATTTGCCGGACGGTTGCCAGGTCGTGCGAGATAAACAAATAGGTCAGGCCGAGTGAATCCTGTAACTGCGAAAGCAATGTCAGGATTTGCGCCTGCACGGTGACGTCGAGCGCCGACGTCGCTTCATCAAGGATCAGCACTTTCGGCTCTAAAATTAATGCGCGTGCTATCGCCACCCGCTGGCGCTGCCCGCCGGACAGCTCACGCGGTTTGCGGCTGAGTAATTCTTCCGGCAGCGCCACGCGGCGGGCGATATCCAGCACCCGTTCACGGCGCACGGCAGCGGGAATTTTTTCGAAATTCAGCAGCGGTTCTTCAATCACTTTGAACAGCGTTTGCGACGGATCCAGCGAGGCGAACGGGTTCTGATACACCAGCTGGATTTTCCTGCGCAGCTGACGCAAGGCTTCGCCTTTCAGGCGCGTGATGTCTTCGCCGTCAATCAGCACACGTCCGCTGTCCGGTTTCTGAAAACCGAGCAGAATGCGTGCCAGCGTGGTTTTTCCGGAGCCGGATTCGCCGACCAGCGAATGCGTAGTGCCGCGCGGAATACTAAATGACACCTGATCTACAGCGCGGAACGCCGCCTGGTTTTTGCCCCCCAGCGTGAAATCATGGGTGATGTTTTCGACCACCAGCACCGGATCTTCCGCCGTGCGAAGTTGCGCGCGGTGGCGGCCGGAAAGGGCAGGGACATCGGCGAACAGCTGGCGGGTATAATCACTTTTCGGCGCAACCAGCACCTCGCGGGTGATGCCCTGTTCCTGCACTTTGCCGTGACGGAACACCAGTAACCGGTCGGCGCGTTCAGCGGCAATCGCTAAATCATGTGTCACCAGCAACACGGCAGTACCAAATTCGCGACGCAGCTCGTCGATCAGATCCAGAATGCGTTTTTGCACCGTGACATCCAGTGCGCTGGTCGGCTCATCGGCGATGATCAGCGCCGGTTGCAGGGCAATCGCGATGGCGATCAATACGCGCTGTTTCATGCCGCCGGAAAGTTCATGCGGATACTGTTTAGCCCGCTGTTCAGGATGTGACAGGCCAACGCGGGAAAGCAGCTCCACCACGCGGGCGTCGCGCTGCGCACGCGGCAGCCGCTGATGGATATCAAGAATTTCCGCTACCTGCGAACCGATGGTTTTCACCGGATCCAGCGAACTGGTCGGATCCTGCGGTATCAGGCTGATGCGCGCGCCGCGCAGGGCATCCAGACGGCGCTGCGACCACTGGCTGATGTCCGTGCCGTTCAGGCGAATTTCGCCCTGTTCGATATGACCGTTCTCCGCCAGCAGGCCAATAATCGCCTGTGCGGTGGTGGTTTTCCCTGAGCCGGATTCGCCGACCAGCGCCAGCACTTCTCCGGCGTTAATCGTAAACGATACGTTATGCACCACCGGTTTGCCGTCGTAGGCAATTGATACGTTTTCCAGTTCGAGAACCGGCGGAGCGTCATGCGTAAAAGTGGCCTGTGCGTTCATCGCGTTCTCCTGCGTAATGACTGGCTGATGCGGTTGGCGGAAAGCACCACTAACACCACGACCACGCCGGGGAAGGTGGTCAGCCACCAGGCTGTGGAAATGTAGTTACGGCCTTCGGCAATCAGTAACCCCCATTCCGGCGTCGGCGGTGGCGTGCCGTAACCGAGAAAACTCAGGGTGGAAATCGCCAGAATGGCACTGCCGAACTGCAGTGCGGAAAAGGCAATCACCGAGGTCAGCGAGTTGGGCAAAATGTGTCGCCACAAAATGGAGAAAAAGGAACCGCCGCTGCCATACGCCGCTTCGACGTAATCGCTGTGACGCACCAGCACCACTTCAGCACGTGCCAGTCTGGCGAAGTTGGCAACCGACGTCACACCGACGGCAATCGCCGCATGAACCGTGCCGAAACCAAGCAAAATAATCACGCTCAGCGACAGCAGCAGGCCGGGGATGGACAGCAATACGTCGTTGATGCGCATGACAATGGCATCCACCAGACCGCCGCTGGCACCGGCCGCGAGACCGAGTGCGGTGCCGAATACCAGCCCGAGCGCCACGGCGACCAGCGCGCCGGAAAGTGAATGCGATGCGCCGTAGACAATCCGTGCGTACACATCGCGGCCAAGCTGATCCGTGCCCAGCCAGTGTCCGGCCTGCGGAGCGAGCCGCTGCGCACCGGCAATCCCTTCGGTGCCGCTGTAATCCGTAAATAAACCAGGCGCAATTGCCCACAAAATGACGGTAGCCATCACCAGCCACGCCAGGATTAATCCCGGTTGCAGGCTGGCCGGTTTCCAGCGGCGGCGCTGTGTGAGCGGCAATGAAAGCGTACTTTTGCCAAGCGGTAAGCTGCTCATGCGGTGGCTCCCCGTGAGTTTTTAGAAGCAGAAGCTTTAAGGCGCGGATCGAGTAACGGATACAGCAAATCGACCAGTAAATTGATGCCGACAAAGGCGGCGGCGGAAATCACCACAATCGCCTGCAATACCGCGACATCCTGATTGTTGACTGCCTGCTGGGTCAGTTGTCCGAGGCCGTTAAGACCGAAGACAGTTTCGGTGATCAGTGCTCCCGCAATCAGTTCGCCGAACAGCAAACCGGCAATGGTCAGCGCCGGAAGCAGGGCGTTGCGTGCCACATGTCGCCACAACACGCCGCTGCGGCTGGCGCCTTTGGCGCGGGCGACGGCGACGAACGGTTGGGTTTGCACCTGATCAATGCTGCGGATGAGGATCTGCGCCAGCGGCGCGGAAATCGGCACCGCCAGCGTGATAATCGGCAAAATCAGCCCGACCCATTCGCCCGGATTGATCACCGGGATCCAGCGCAGGTGGAACGAAAAGAACTGAATCAGCGCGATGCCCAGCCAGAAGGTGGGAATGGAAATAAACAGCGACGGCACTGCCTGTAAGGCGTTTTTCAGCCAGCCGAAATGCAGCAGGCTGGAAAGAAATGCCAGCGCAAAGGCCACCACGGCGGCCAGTGCGAAACCAATCAGTGCCAGACGCAGCGTCGGCGGAAAGTTGCTGCTGAGTAATTCGGTGACCGGTACGCCAGCCTGAATCGAATAGCCCAGATCCCCGCGCAGGAAATTACCCAGCGTATGCAGATATTGTTGCCAGACCGGCACATCGGCGCCGTACGCAGCGCGCATATCGGCAATCTGCGCCGGGCTTAATCCCATGTCCGGGTTCTGGAATTTAATCAGAATCGCATCGCCGGGCAGCACCTGCAACAAGATGAAGGAGACGGTAAACGCCGCCCACAGCACCAGCAATGCCTGCCCGAATCGACCGCTTACGTATCGGCTCATGATTGACTCCCGTCTGTTAATGCTTTTCCAGCCAAGCGCCATAGAAGCTCGGACGCCCGACCGCTTCAAAGCTCACGCCTTTGAAATATGGCGCACCGGCAAACACCTGCGGCTCTTCGAAAATTGGAATCACGTATGCCTGATCGAGCAGGTAGTTCTGCACGTCGCCGGTCAGTGCCAGACGTTTTTTCGGATCGACTTCGGCAGAGATCGCGGTCAGCAGATCGTTGAGTTTGTCGTCGCGGAAGCTTTTCACCTTGCTGCTCAGGCCACCTTTTTGCAGCAGCGCATCGCGGTTAGTCGGGTAGAAGGAGCTTTTAATCACGTCCGGATCGGCACGTCCGACTTCCACCACGTTGGCCGGGGTTTTCTCAGGATCGAGGTTATCCGCCACTCGGCTGCCCGCATCGCCCGCCAGAATATTCAGCTTCGCGCCGACCTGGCTCCACTGCTGAGAAACCAGCTGCAACACTTCTTTGTTCTGCGGTTGTGGCAGGGATTCATAAATAGTCAGCGACAGCGTTTTGCCGTCTTTCTGGCGTATGCCGTTCGGACCCGGTTTCCAGCCCGCTTCATCCAGCAGCTTTTTGGACAGCGTCGGGTCGTAAGTCAGTTTGTTACTCAGATCGACATAACCGGCCGCCGTTTTGGCAACCACAGACGTGGCCTGCGGATAGTTTGGCGAGAACAGCGTGTCGACAACCTGTTTGCTGTTGGTGGCGTGCAGCAGCGCCTGACGCACTTTCAGATCTGACACCAGCGCGTTGTCCGGACGGAACGAAATGCTGTCGTTAACGCCTTTGGTCGGCGCGGCATAAATCGGGAAGTTCTGATCTTTAGCCTGTTTCTCGTCATAGGCCTGAACCTGACGGATGAAATCAGCCTGACCCGCCAGCAGCGCGCCGATACGCACGCTGTCTTCGCCGGTGACGATCACTTTGATGCCGTCAAGATTGGCGCGACCCTGCTGTTTGAGGTTTTTCGGCCCCCAGTTGTAATCCTTCCGCGCCGTCAGATCGACTTCACGCCCCAGCGTTTCTTTGCTGACCACGAACGGGCCGGAACCGATGATGTGCGTGGCGTCGCCCAGCGCATCAAAGTTACGATCCAGCGTGCTCAGCGACACCAGACCGGAGCCAATCGTCGCAGTGCCTTGCAGGAAACCCGGTGAGGATTTTTTGAAATAGAACTTCACGGTCAGCGGATCAACCACTTCGCTGTGGTCGTAATTGTTGATGACTTCGGAAACCGGCAGGTGATGCGCTTTATTGCCCAGACCGTAAGTATCAAAGTTTTTGGCGACCGCGCTGGCGTCCAGCGGCGTGCCGTCGGAGAAGGTCACGCCCGGACGCAGCTTGAATGTGTATTCGGTTTTATCGGCATTGAAAGACCAGGATTCGGCGATCCACGGCTCAATTTCCAGCGTCTTCGGATTCTGATAGGTCAGTTTATCGGTGATCTGATTCAGTATGCCGCCGTTGGGATAGAAGCCGCCTGCGGGCGGATACAGGTTAGTGTGCGCCTGTTGCTCGAGATAAATCAGGGTGCCGCCCTGAACCGGTGTGCCGTCAGCGGCGATGGCGGAAAACGTGCTGGTGAGAAGTGCCCCTAAAGCCAGTGCGCGGGTAACCGCGTTAATCCGGCGAATGTTCTTCATCGTTAAACCCTTTTTCTTATTTGGTGTGATGGCAGGTGAATGACTTATGCGTTCTTAGAACGAAAGTGCTGAGCCCATAACAAACCAATTTAAGGGGGAGGTGAACGAAGGAATTTTGCAATCGTTAGCTGGAAACGGCATTAGGGAAAATGGGCGGGAGGCAGAAAGAAAAAAACCAGCGGCTAATCCGGACGGGTGGACCGGATAACCGCTGGCGATCATCAAAAATGATGAGCTAAGGAGAAACTGAGGTCGTCAGTGATCTTTTAATGCAGCTTCTGTGCCAGTTTTTATTTCAGGCTGTGTTTTTACCTGTTTGCTGCGGCTCAGGAAGGCATTCAGCAGAATCGCACCGAAGGTCGTCGTGCCAATGCCGCCCATGCTGAAACCGCCCAGGCTCAGGGTAAAGTTGCCTGCGCCCAGTACCAGCGTGACCGCCACCATGATCAGATTGCCGTTAAGTCCCAGATCCACCTGATTTTGTACCCAGATACGCGCACCGGCCACGGCGATTAATCCAAACACCACAATCGACGCGCCACCGAGTACCGGCCCCGGAATGGTGTGGATCAGTGCACCAAATTTGGGCGAGAAGCCCAACACGATGGCAACGAGGGCGGCGGCGACAAAAATCAGCGTGGAGTAGATTTTAGTTACGGCCATCACGCCGATGTTTTCTGCGTAAGTGGTGACGCCGGTACCGCCCGCCGAGGCGGAAAGTAAGGTCGCCAGACCGTCACCGACAAAGGCGCGACCCATGTAGGGATCCAGGTTTTTGCCGGTCATGCCAGCCACCGCTTTAATGTGGCCGAGGTTTTCAGCCACCAGAATTACCGCGACCGGTGCAATCATCAGCATGGCGTGAGAGCTGAATACCGGCGTGGTGATGGCCGGCACGCCAAACCATGGCGCTTGTGCCACGGCGCTGAAATCCACCGGAGTACCGAGCCCGAGTCCGTTAGTGATCACCATGTAAATCAGATACGCCGCCACCAGCCCGAGCAGCAGCAAAAGACGTTGCACCAGACCGCGGGTGAACACCGCCACCGAGCCGATACACAGCACGGTCATCACCGCCATCCAGCTGTCGAATGAAGAAGCCGATACGCTGTTAATGGCAATCGGCGCGAGGTTCAGGCCGATCGCCATCACCACCGCACCGGTGACGACCGGCGGCATCAGGCGTTCAATCCAGCGCGTGCCGACCGCCATCACCACAAAACCGATCAGTGTATAAACCACGCCGCAGGCAATAATACCGCCCAGCGCCACGCCGATATTCGGGTTGGCGCCATGGCCGCTGTAGCCGGTCACCGCGATTACCAGCCCGACAAACGCAGCGCTGGAACCGAGATAACTGGGCACACGCCCGCCGACGACCAGGAAGAACAGTAAGGTGCCGATGCCCGACATCAAAATCGCCATGTTGGCGTCAAAACCCATCAGCAAGGGCATTAAGACGGTGGCACCAAACATTGCCACCGTATGTTGCAGACCCATGATCACTGTCGATCCGAACGGCAGTCGTTCATCCGGTGCGATCACCGCGCCATCCAGATTGCCTTCTCTTTTACGCCATTGTGGAAACCAGGTATTTGCCATGCACGACCCTTACTAAGTTGAGAGGATTGAGTTATCAGGCTATCTGACGCATCAGCGGGTGATAGCGCCGGTCGAAATACACCAGTCCGTGGCTGTCGTCGTTGCGTCGCAATGCAACGGCTTCACAAATCAGGATGTCATGGGTGCCGACGCGGGTGATTTGTGTGACTTTGCAGTCAAACGACACCAGCGCGTCGGTGAGGATGGGCGAACCTGTGGCGAGGCGCGCCCATTCGGCGGCGTCAAAGCGTTGTTCCATTGGCGTTTTTCCGCCGAATAAATTGGACAGTGACTCATGACAATCAGCCAGCGTGTTTACGCACAGCACCTGATTTTGCGTAAACGCTGAATGCACGGATGCTGAGCGGTTCAGGCACACCAGCAATGTCGGCGGCGTATCGGTCACGCTGCACACTGCAGAGGCGGTGAAACCTGCACGTCCGCCGGGGCCGTCGGTAGTGATGATATTGACGGCAGAACCGAGCCGCGCCATCGCATCGCGATACTCTTGTTTTTCAACGGCGGCTTGTTTTTCAACGACGGCCTGTTTTTCAACAACGACTTGTTTTTCAACGACGGGCATATCGGTCGCAGACAATGTGGCGTTCAGGGCTGATTGCATGGTCATGTCCTCAGAGGTTTTATCCGTACTCATTAGCGGGTGGCGGTATGTTGCGCTGAATGCCGCCGCAGCCAGTCCAGTAAAATCGGGTTAAAGGTTTCCGGGTCGGTCACGCTCATGGCATGGCCGCCGTACAGCATTTGTGTGTGTTCGCCCTGGGGCAGGCGGGAAGCCAGATCCACCGACCGCGACCACGGCACCAGCAAATCGTCTTTAGCGCTGAAGGCCAGCGTCGGGGCTATCACCTGGTCCAGGCTGTCCGTCAGGTCTGAATCCATCAGTGCCTGCAAGCGGTGCAGCAGGTTTTCCATTCCCTGAAAATGCGCCACCTGATGCTGGCGCTCTTCCTGCAATAACGCCTCATGTTCAGAAAGCCAGTCACCCGGATACAGAAACAGCGGTTGCGCCTGCACATAGGCATCCACGCCGCTGTTGAGCAGCAGATTCTGCCGCACTTCAAAACAGCGCCGCGTCTGGCTGTCGAGCTTCGTCCAGCCGTTAATCACCACCAGACTTTGCAGCAATGCCGGATATCGCAGGGCAAGATGCAGGCCGATAATGCCGCCGAGAGCGTGACCGACCAGATGACAGCGGCTGATTTCCAGCTCGTTGAGCATGCCTGCCAGCTCATCGGCCATGTCTTCCATGCGGTAACCGGCGGGCACCGTGCCCTGACTGACGCCGGTACCGTGCTGGTCGTAAACCACTACACGAAAATGTTCCGCGAGCATCGCCAGCTGTGGCTGCCAGAAGCCGCCGGAACCGCCGAGGCCGGAAGAAAGCACGACGGTTTCTGCATCAGCATTTTTCTTACCCAGTATCTTGTAATACATGCTGCTACCTCAGGGAGTTCAGGACAGGTTCCATCGCACGGATTATTTGCCGATATGGGCGATGGACGCGATTTCGATCAGCGCATCCGGTTTCACCAGCCCGCACTGAATGCAGAAACGTGCCGGTTTTTCTCCCGGAAAATATTCGGCATACACCTGATTCACTGCGCCGTAATTTGCCCAGTCGGTGATGAAAATCGAGTTCATAGTGACGTCATCCATGGTGCCGCCTGCGGTTTCGATCACGCTTTTGATGATCTCCAGCACATGACGGGTTTGCGCAGCGGCATCGCCGACATGCACCACGTTATTGTCTTTATCAAACGGCAGGGTGCCGGAAACATACACCACGCCATCGGCGAGAGTGCCCGGAACAAAAGGTGCCAGCGGAACGCCGCTGCCAGCCGGAATAATGGCGCTTTTAGACATCGTTAATCGTCCTTTTCAGAAAGCGGTCAGGCCGCGTTTTGTTCAGTTTTGTAGCCCACGGCGTCGCAGAAATTGCGCACGCTGGAGACCCAGCCAAAGAAGGTTTCGATGTTATAAATCGCGGCTTTTTGCGCGAATTCAGGTCCGGCCTGATGGGTGGCGTCTTCCAGCACCACGCCGAAATATTCGAGGAAGAAACCGTCGCGCAGGGTGGATTCGACGCAGACGTTGGTGGCGATGCCGGTGAACACCAGATGATGAATACCGTAACTGCGCAGCAGGCTGTCGAGCTGGGTATTGAAGAAGCCGCTGTAGCGCGGTTTGGGTAACACAATGTCGCCAGACTGCGGTTGCAGTTCGTCCACCAGGTCATAATCCCAGTCGCCTTTTGCCAGCAGTTTACCCATCAGTTCCGGGCGCTTGCGCATGGTTTTCAGCGCATTGGATTTGTGGAAGTTCGGCGAACCGGCACCGCCAGCTTCGACATACTGGTTGTCCCAGCCGTTCTGGAAGAAAATCACTTTGATACCGGCGGCACGGGCGGCAGCAATCGCCACTTTGATATTGGCAATCACCGGCGCGGTGGCGGAAACATCAAAACCGGCCAGATCCAGATAACCGCCCTGTGAGGCATAGGCGTTTTGCATATCCACCACAATCAGCGCCGTTTGCTGCGGCGTGAAAGCAATGGCTTCAGGACGTGCTGTGAGGATCGTTTCCTCGCCGGTATTTTGGGGTTCGCGGCGGACCACAGTTTGATTCTCAACAACGTTCATCATGCGACCTCTTTTTGCTCAGTGCCGATGTGCTGGCGGGTTTTCATTAATGGCTGGATGTAACGGCCGAAGTTTTCAATGCCTTGCACAAAATCATCAAAGGTCAGCAGCACGCCGCCTGCGCCGGGCACGGTGTCGATTTCGTCGAGCATTCTGGCGACGCTGGCGTAAGAACCCACCAGTGTGCCCATGTTGATATTGACCGCCGAAGTCGGGTCAGCCATCTGGCGGACGTTGGTATCGGCGCCGGATTTGGTGTCTTTGCTGCTCTGATCGGTGAGCCACGCCAGCGCATCGGCGTCGGCACCGTCTTTATATAACTCCCATTTGGCACGGGCAGCGGCATCGGTTTCGTCGGCAATCACCATAAACAGGACATAAGAGGACACGTCGCGGTTTTCAGCTTCTGCCGCCGTTTTCATGCGCGCAGCGGTTGGCGCAAAGGCGGTCGGCGTGTTAACGCCTTTACCGAAGCAGAAGTTGAAGTCGGCGTGTTTGGCGGAGAACGCCATACCGGCATCGCTCTGGCCGGCGCAGATCACTTTCATTTCGCTCTGCGGACGCGGGCTGACGCGGCAGTCGTCCATTTTGAAGAATTCGCCGTCGAGCGTGCAGTGGCCGGTGCCCCACAGGTCGCGCAGAACGCTGACGTATTCGGTCAGGTAGTCATAGCGGCGGGTGAAATAGTCGTCGCCCGGCCACATGCCCATTTGTTCGTATTCTGGTTTCTGCCAGCCGGTGACGACATTCACGCCGAAACGGCCATTAGAAATTGAGTCGATAGTCGCCGCCATGCGGGCCACGATCGCCGGAGGCATCACCAGCGTGGCGGCGGTGGCGTAAAGCTGGATGCGGGAGGTCACGGCGGCAAGACCGGCCATCAGCGTGAATGACTCCATGTTGTGTTCCCAAAATTCGGTTTTGCCACCGAAGCCGCGCAGTTTGATCATCGACAGCGCGAAATCGAAATGGTAGTGCTCCGCTTTCTGCACGATGGTTTTGTTCAGTTCGAAGGTCGGTTTGTACTGCGGCGCAGTTTCTGAAATTAACCAGCCGTTGTTGCCGATAGGAATAAAGACACCGATTTTCATAGCTCACCTCGATTGAAAATAATAAGTACCAAAACAAGGGCTTGCGAAAATCTCTGCGCGGCTTGAGTGCGTCCTGCGGGTTCCGAATTGCACCGTGCTGAAATCTCCTGACGGAAAGGTTATTGCAAAGCGGATGCCAGTTTTTAAATCATGATGATTATCAGCAGGTTAAAAATGAGTCTGGATGCATGGTGGAGCAAACGGTCTGTTTCAGACCATCTGGTCAAAAATAACTGCACGTTTATCAGGCAGGATTGAGCGTAAATGGTGCAGAATTGTTAATTTTATAATCCTTAATGGTTACGCATTAATATTGTCAGTGTTACTTCCATCATCGGGATGCATAGCGATAGTCGCCTGTAGCGCCATTTGCTATGATTTCAGCCTTGCCGTTTGTCTCAGGGAGACGTTGTGAAGCCATTGGTCGAACCTCCGCAGCCTGCCGCCGGAGAGAAAAAATCCCGTCAGACGGCGGCGAAAACCCCGTCGCGTCGCTCGCGGGCGGTCGCTGCCAAGCGCGGCAATATCATGGCGGCGGCGCTGGAATTCTTTTCGTTGTACGGCATTCATGGCACCAGTCTGGATCAGGTTGCCGAGCGCGCCGACGTGTCCAAAACCAACCTGCTGTATTACTTCCCGTCAAAAGAAGATTTGTATATCGCGGTACTGAAAGGGCTGCTGGATATCTGGCTGGCGCCGCTGAAAGCATTGCAGTCTGATCAGCATCCGCTGGAAGCGATACGTGAATATATCCGCCTGAAACTGTGTGTATCCCGTGACCATCCGCAGGCATCGCGGCTGTTTTGTCTGGAGATGGTGCAGGGCGCGCCGTTACTGAAACAGGAACTGGGCGGGAGTTTGAAAACGCTGGTGGAAGATAAATCGGATGTTATTCGCGGCTGGATCAAAGATGAGCTGATCGCGCCGGTTGATCCGATGCAGCTGATTTTTATGTTGTGGGCAACCACCCAGCATTATGCGGACTTTGGCGTACAAGTTGAGGCTATCACCGGTAAAACGCTCAGCGATCCTGAGTTTTTTGAACAGACGGTGAATAACGTGCAGCACATTATTACCGAAGGCATTCAGCTTCGGGCTTAAAGAGGTCAGGATGGATTCGGTTTCTCAGTTAGTATTGGGCGCGGCGGTCGGTATCGCGGTGATGGGCAAACGCGCGCCGGTGTGGAAATCCGCGCTGGCCGGGGCAGTCTGCGGCACGTTGCCCGATCTGGATGTGTTTTACGATCACGGTGACGCCATCAGTAATATGACGATGCACCGCACTGAAACTCATGCGCTGTTGTATCTGACGTTGATTTCACCGCTGCTGGCCTGGCTGATGGCAAAACTGCTCAGCGGCGGGCGGCATTTCAAACACTGGTGGGGCGCGGTCTGGCTGGCGCTGATCACCCATCCGCTGCTGGACTTAATGACCGTTTACGGTACGCAGCTCGGATTACCTTTCACAAACTATCCGTTTGCGGTCGGCAGCATTTTCATCGTCGATCCGCTGTATACCTTACCGCTGATCATCGGCGTCGGGCTGGCGCTGTACCGCGAGCAACAGCGCGGGATCACGTGGAATAACGTGCTGCTGGGGGTGAGTTGTTTGTATCTGGCCTGTACCGCCTTCGAGCAACATCAGGTGACGCGCCATGTTGGCGAGGAATTACAACGCCAGAACATCGAAAGCACGCAGGTGCTGGTCACGCCGACGCCGCTCAATTCGCTGGTGTGGCGCGTGGTGGTGATGAATAAGGACAGCTACGGCGAAGGGTTTACCTCGCTGCTGCATCCGGATTCACCGATCCGCTTCCGCTTTTATCCGCGCGGCGATGCGTTATACGAGGCGCATAAAGATAATGCGTTTCTGGCGCGCGTCGCCTGGTTCAGCCACGGTTTCTTCAGCGTAAAAGAGCAGGGTGGCCACATTCTGGTCAGCGATTTACGCATGGGACAGGAACCGGATTACACCTTTGTGTTTGATCTCGGCGAAATGAAACCCGGTATGCCGCCAGAACTGCCGGTGAAAGTGGCATCCGCCAGACCGTCCGCCAGAAAAATGCTGGATCAGTTCTGGCAGGCGCTGGAAGTGGAGTAATTCGCAGTAAGGTGAAAGGAGCCGGGTGGCGGATGCCAGTCACTTAAGGAAATGAGGCCCGTGAATTCGGGCCTTCAATGAAGCAAACAGTACTGCAAGTCTGATTCCTGCGTTACTTAGAAGCACAGAAATGAATTTGTATTCATAAATGGCTTAATTAAACGGTTGGCATCAGGCATGAACCCCATTCCCGCAGGAAATTATTATATTGTTGAAAGGCCAAAGGGTAGTATCAAAAATAGAATAAGAGCCTGGGGCGTGGATACTTATAAAAGCACATTCTATTATCACGTTGACCATAGTGAATGGTTTGCTTTATATCGAGACGATATGTTAACAGATGATGGGACTATGATTGAAGGCGTGGGACGCGGCGGTTTCAGGTTGCACCCTGGGCAAATATCTGAAGTATGTATCACACTGGCTCATCATTGTGATTTCGCAATGCTGAGAGACGCTTTATTGCGGACAACCATGGTAGAAGTCCCTTGTATGAAGCATTTAATGGCATATGGAACAATTGAGGTAATCGCCAATGGCAGCATATGTTCTTAAAGGACTGCGGGTTTTGGGGTTTCTGACTCTATTCTTTATCAGTTCGAAAATTTACTTTTTTATCTATGGTGATACAGCCATATTAAATGGAAATACAGCATTTCAGGTCGCTGGATTTTTCAACAATAATCCTACGCCAGAAGATGTTTATGCAATCTCAGACTATGCAGTGCTGGTTATCAATATTATCGTGGCAATTGTTGTGTATTCTGTTGGTATAAATTTAATTCCAATCAAAAGTTTATTAGGTAAGGGTTTTTCTCAGCACATTGCGAGCATAGCGAAAGGGATAGCACTCAGGATTTTGAAGGTGGTTTCAGTGATTGGCCTTTTCGCGCTGTTCGTTTGTTGCATCGATTATGACCGATTTGTCTCGCCTGACGCGGAATATGGTCCTGCATTGGTATTTGCAATTACAACCTTTCTTACACTGATGAGTTATGGTTTGTTCGTTTATATGTTGCGTAGGTTAATGAAAAAAAAGAGGCCTGAGCCTGCTGCCAGTCACTTAAGGAAATGAGGCCCGTGAATTCGGGCCTTCAATGAAGCAAACAGCACTACAAGCCTGATTCCTTCGTTCCTCAGAAGCACAGAAAGAATTTGTATTCATAAATGTGCTTAAGTGACGGGTATTAGCCAGGTGGCTCTTTTTTCAATCCCTTCTTATATCAATCATTCAGACTTTGCGGCTGCGGCAGCGCAACCAATAACCAATCCCCAGCACCACAAACCACAACGGCGTGACGAGAAGCGCCTGACGGGTGTCATCCTGCAAGGTCAGCAGCACCAGAACGAAGGTAAAGAATGCCATACAGACCCAGCACATCAGTTTACCGAGTGGCATTTTGTAGATGGATGCTTCGTGCAACTGAGGGCGTTGACGGCGATAGACCAGGTAAGAGCAAAGAATGATGGTCCAGACGAACATAAACAGAATCGCCGAAACGGTCGTGACCAGCGTGAAGACCGTCACCACGTTTGGGATTAGGTAAATCAGCACCACACCGCCGAGCAGGCAGATGCAGGAGAAGGTCAGGCCGTTTGACGGCACCGCGCGGGAAGAGAGTTTACCGAACGCTTTCGGCGCATTGCCTTCCTGTGCCAGACCAAACAACATGCGGCTGGTGGAGAACACGCCGCTGTTAGCGGAAGAGGCCGCCGAAGTCAGCACCACAAAGTTGATAATGCTCGCCGCCGCGGGAAGACCTGCCAGCACGAACAGTTCAACAAACGGGCTTTTATCCGCAACTACGTGGCTCCACGGTGTGACGGACATAATCATGATCAGCGAGAACACGTAGAACATGATGATGCGCAGCGGAATGGCATTAATCGCGCGCGGCAGGGACTTCTGCGGATCTTTGGTTTCGGCGGCAGTAGTGCCCACCAGCTCGATTCCGACAAACGCGAACACCGCTATCTGGAAACCGGCAAAGAAGCCGCTGACGCCTTTCGGGAAGAATCCGCCGTCATTCCATAGATTGCTGAAGGAGGCGACGGTGCCTGCTGGTGTCTGGAAGTGGGTCAGCACCATCACCAGTCCGGCGATAATCAGCCCGACGATGGCGACGATTTTGATCATCGCAAACCAGAATTCCATCTCACCGAACATTTTCACCGTGGCTAGATTCAGGCTGAGCAGCACCAGAACGCAGAGCAGGGAGGCGATCCATTGCGAGAGGCCGGGGAACCAGAATTGTGCGTAGGCGGTAATTGCCACGACATCCGCGATGCCGGTCACCACCCAGCAGAACCAGTAGGTCCAGCCGGTGAAATAGCCAGCCCACGGGCCCAGCAGGTCGGCGGCAAAATCGCTGAAAGATTTGTATTCGAGGTTGGACAATAAGAGTTCGCCCATCGCACGCATGACGAAAAACAGCATAAAGCCGATGATCATGTAGACGAAGATGATGGACGGACCGGCGAGGCTGATGGTTTTTCCCGAGCCCATAAACAGGCCGGTACCGATAGCGCCACCGATGGCGATAAGCTGGATATGGCGGTTGGAGAGATTTCGCCGCAGACCTTCCGCGTTCTCTTCCTCCGGCCGGGCGAGGATTTTTGACTCTTCTTGCATGTTGTATAGATTCCTGTTTTTTGCTTTCTGCGTATGAACTCCGCCATATCGCATTCATTTACGGCAATTATTTGAGCTCTGAGGCTCTTATATCCTCTCAGCTGGAACGACAGCCGGAGTGAGTGATTGTAATAATAATGTTAATTTCGAATATGTTATAACCGAGATGAAAAATGCCAGTCAGGGTAAATGTATCGTAATTTTTACATAGTGGATAACTGAGTGTTAATTAACCAGGCATGAGCCGAAGGGGAAGAATAATACCTTTTTTTGGTGTGATGAGCTTCACAAATATTTACCGGAAAGACGGTAAAAAAAGTAAGGGTAAGCGTTTGACATCATCAGGATAGAGGAGAATAATTCGTCCCGTTGGGTCGTTAGCTCAGTCGGTAGAGCAGTTGACTCTTAATCAATTGGTCGGCGGTTCGAACCCGCCACGACCCACCAACAATTCGCAAGCCCTTGCATTATCTCCTGCAGTTTTAATTCTCCTTTCATTATTACGTAATACGTTCTCCTCCAGACAATATAAGCCAGCGAAAAAATAACGCTTTGTGTTCTCAGAAGGCTTTTGTTCTCAAAAGAAGTCGGTGAAGTTTTTTTTTAAATCAACCAGCAAGTTGGGATTATTTACGCGAGCCTTGAAGGGTGTAAAGACTGAATGATTTTAGAGGAGTCAGGCCCCTGAATGAGGCCAGAATATGTTAGGGCGAGGTGATGCAGGTATATATCAATACATAATTGTCGTATTGGGAGTCTTACCATTCTTTAGCTGTTTTTGCACCCGCATACACAAGCTGAAAATCAGCAGATGAACATGGGTGATAAAAGTACGTTCTTCAGCAAACTGACTGCTGCGTAAAACGACCGTTTCGGATCGGTTCTGTTTGGCAACCAGCAGCTCAATCCCTTTTTCACGAAATTCGTCTTCGTATGCCTTAACTATCCCTGCGGGAGCGATGAGTGTGTAACTGTACATAATCATTCCTGATATTGAGTTGAACATCTGATCGGATAAATCTGATTAAGAATATCAAATACGACCTGATGACTATTAGCAATTCGGGTGATGGTTTTTTATACGGATGTCACAAATCAGCACGACTTTTTAGAAGTACGGACACTTCACCGGTTGCCGGTACAGGTTTTTTGTTGCCCGTTGCGCGCACGCTGCTATCATTCGTTCATAAACTCAGGGAGATAACGATGAAAAAAACACTGGTGGCCTTGGCTGCTTTATTTTTAGCCGGGTGTGCGAGTAATCCTTATGAACCGACGCTTCAGGTTAAATCAACCTACGCGAATGCCAGCGCGGTTGCGCCAGAAGGGCAAACGCATATCCGTTTGCATCGGTTAGAACAATCTTCGATTATTCCGTTTGAGAAGACCTGCCCGCTGCTGGTGATTCTGGACGGAAAGACAATCGCCACTCTGCATTTCAATCAATATGTGGATTTGAATGTGCCAAACGGTATGCGCAAGATTGAAGTGCGGATTGCCTGTGCGCTGACGAAAACCACCGGCTCGATCACGGTCGATGCGAACGGGAAAAACATCAGTCTGGAAACCGACCGTAGTTTCTTCGGAACCTACAATATCCGGCCTGAAGGCAGCACTAATAAGTAATAAAATAAAAAACCCGCGAAAGCGGGTTTTTTATTGTCAGCCATTTATCTGCATTTTCAGATGTACGGTTTGGACCACTCAAGAATCTGATCGTGCTTCAGCGGGCGTGAGAAATAGAAACCTTGCACCGAATCGCACCGAAGCTCTTCCAGACACAACAGGGTATCGTTGTCTTCAACCCCTTCCGCCACCACCTGATAACTGAGCGCATGCGCCATTTCTATCATCGATTTCACAATGACTTTGCTTTTGTTGTCATTGCTGATGCCCTGAATCAATGACTGGTCCAGTTTCAGCGTATCCGCCGGGATTTTTTGCAGGTAATTAAGATTACTGTAACCGGAGCCGAAATCGTCCAGCGCGATGCTGATCCCCATATTGCGTAGTGCATCCAGCGAAGCCACGGCGTGCGGATTATTCGCCAGCGTCTGAGTTTCCAGACATTCGATTTCCAGCATCGAGGGCGATACCTGATGCAGAATCAGCGCGTTGTGAATGCGCTGCACCAGATCCTGCTCTACCAGATTATTGGCGGTGAGGTTAATCGATACCTGAATTTGTGCGCCGCGTTTTTGCCATTCGGCAATTTGCATCACGGCCTGGGTGATCACCCAGTTGGTCAGCGGAGTAATCAGCGGTGTTTTTTCAGCCAGAGGAATAAATTCGGACGGCGAAATCACGCCGAGAGTCGGATGCTGCCAGCGGATCAGCGCTTCAACTCCCTGGAATTTTTTATCGGCCAGACGAATTTTCGGCTGATACAGCAAATGGAAATCTTTGCAGGAGGCAACGGTCGCCATCAGATCATTCAGCAGGTTAAAGGCGCGCCGCTGGATAACATCCGATTCCTGATGATAGGGCATCACCAGCTGGTTTTTGCTGATGGCTTCATGCAATGAGGACATCCCCTGCCGCATGATATTTTCAGCGCAGTCAGAGGTTGGCGAAAACACCGTATAACCGGCATGCAGGCGGACATTTATCGGAATGTCGCTGGTGATACTTTTCTGAATTCTTGTCGCCGCATTTTCCAGCTGAGTGAAGATTTCTTCCTGCTCATCAATGCGCTTGATGAGTGCAAAGCGACCCAGCATCAGGCTGTACACTTTGTCATTTTCGTTGAGTTCACTGCGCAGGAATGAGCCGATATCTTTGAGGATATTTTCGACTTTGGGGATACCAATGGCACGGCCAATGTCATAGGCGTAGAGCGTATCCAGCGTGTCGATCATTATCAGCAGATAAGCGGTATTGTCCGGCGCTTTGATCAGTTGCGCGATGTCTTCCATCAGACGCTGGCGGTTAGGCAATCGCGTAACGATATCGACAAAACTCATGCTGCTGCGGGATTCGATAATGTCGATGACAATCGCCGCCAGATCCGAGAGCATTTCTGTTTCCTGAACGGAAAAGTCGCGGGGATTTTTATCTGCCAGGCATAAGCTGCCGACAGCAAAACCTTCACGGGTAATCAGCGGGGCACCGGCGTAAAAGCGCATCCCTTCTTCACCAGTGACCAGCGGGTTCTCGTTAAAACGGGGATCCAGAGTAGCGTCATTCACCACCATCACAGACGAAGAGCGAATGGTGTAATCGCAAAAGGCGATATCCCGTGCGGTATAACACAGCGCGGTATTGGTTTTAGATTTAAACCACTGACGATGCTGGTCAACCAGAGTAATGATGCAAATTGGAATATCAAAAATCTGCTGAGTGAGACGGGTAATCAGATCAAGGACTTCATCCGGATTGCTGTCAGCAATCTTGAGTTTTTGCAGCGCCGCAAGCCGTTTCTTTTCGTTTGGATTCAGAACCCTTTTCATTCTGTACGACCTCTGATCGCCGAGCTGGACGCGTTTAGTTATGCACTATAGCGTGACTTTGATTCATTTATCATTTTCTTTTGTCCGTTTTGCGAGGGTGGCTGTCAGTTAGTCAGGCGCAGGAAGTTATCGTTTGCGTACTATGAATCTACCGGCGCATCGCAGCTGCCTCTAAACCTCAAGGAGAATCGTATGTTAAACGACCCGTCGCAGAAATATCGCCCCTTCCCGCAGGTCAATTTGCCTGACCGGCAGTGGCCGGGAAATGTGCTCAGTGCGGCACCACAGTGGTGCTCAAGTGATTTGCGCGACGGTAATCAGGCGCTTGCGGAACCCATGGATAATGCGCGTAAACGTCAGTTTTTCGATTTGCTGATTAAGTGTGGTTTTAAGCAGATTGAAGTCGCATTCCCGTCGGCATCGCAAACCGATTTTGATTTTGTTCGCGGGCTGATTGAAGACAAGCTGATCCCTGATGACGTGGTGATCCAGGTTCTGACGCCATCGCGTCCTGATCTGATTGCGCGCACCTTTGAAGCTCTGAAAGACGTGCCACGCGCTATCGTGCATTTATACAACGCCACCGCGCCGGTTTTCCGCGAAGTTGTTTTCAATCAGGATCAGGCTGCAACCCGCGAACTGGCCGTGCGCGGCGCGCAGCAGATCCGCCAGCTTTGCGAACAATATTCGCAAACCGACTGGACGTTCGAATATTCACCGGAAACTTTCTGTTTTACTGAACTGGAGTTCGCGCTGGAAGTGTGTGAAGCCGTGGCGGATGTCTGGGAGCCGGGCGCGCAAAGACCGATGATCATTAATTTACCGGCCACTGTGGAAGTCAGTACACCGAATATTTATGCCGATCAGATTGAATGGTTCTGTCGTCATTTCAGCCGCCGCCAGCAGGTTTCCATCAGCGTGCATCCGCACAATGACCGCGGGACCGGCGTGGCGTGTGCCGAACTGGCCATGCTGGCGGGTGCAGATCGCGTGGAAGGGTGTTTGTTCGGAAACGGTGAACGCACGGGGAACGTAGATCTTGTGACGCTGGCGCTGAATCTCTATACACAAGGTGTCGCGCCTGAACTGGATTTCAGTAATTTGCAGGCTATTGTGGAAGCGGTGGAAGAGTGCAATCAGTTGCCGGTGCATCCGCGCCATCCGTATGCGGGGGAGCTGGTCTTTACAGCGTTTTCTGGTTCGCATCAGGACGCTATCAAGAAAGGGTTTACGGCGCAGAAAGCCTCAGATAGCCCGTACTGGCGCGTGCCGTACCTGCCGCTGGATCCTGCGGATGTCGGATGCAGCTACGAAGCGGTCATCCGCGTCAACAGTCAGTCAGGGAAAAGCGGGGCGGCGTGGCTGCTTGAGCAAAACCACGGTCTGAAATTGCCACGTGGCTTGCAGATTGATTTCAGCAAAGCCGTGCAGCGCGAGACCGATACGCATGGCAAAGAAATGAGTACCAGTGATATCTGGCGCCTGTTCCGCCAGCGTTATGGTTTAACTGAACAACCGGCGATCAAACTGCTGGGTTATGACATCCGCAGTGATGAACAAAACGTCTGTCATTTCAGCGCGCGGATCCGTTATCGCAATGAAGATCAGAATATTACCGGCAGCGGCAATGGTCTGCTTTCCGGCGCAGCTGATGCGCTGCGTCGCAGTTTCGACGTGCAACTGGAGATCGGGGATTATCACGAGCATACGCTGGGGCATCAGAGTCACAGCCGTGCGGTAGCCTATCTGAGCTGTCAGGGGCGTCCGGGGGAAACCTGTTACGGCGTGGGGATCGACAGCGATGTTTCCAGCGCGTCTTTGCAGGCGCTGTTTAATGCAGCCAGCGCCATAATGGCTGATTAATGTGGCTGACTGATTTTTCTGGTTAAGCTGTCTGATTAAAGTATTCGCTGGGTGAAACGCCCAGTAAACGGCGGAACATCGCACTAAAGGCACTCGGGCTGTCATAGCCGAGTGCCAGCGCCACATCAATCACTGACACGCCAGCCGCCAGCTGATTCAGTGCTTCGAGTAATTTCGCCTGACGTACCCAGTCACTAAAACGTAATCCTGTTTCACGCTGAAAACGGCGCGAAAGGGTGCGGCTGCTGATCCCCAGCCGTTGTGCGACGTCTTCCAGCTCCCAGGATGAACACAAGTCTGCCCGGATCTGCTGAGTCAGTATCAGAAGCTCCGGCTCCTTCGGCTCCGGAAGATGAAGCGGTAAGCTCGGCAACAGACGTAATTCGTCAAGCAAAAGCTCCATAATGCGTTCGTCGCGACCGCCGGGGAGGTAATCGACCGGAACGGTCAGCGAGGTGAGGATCAGTTCGCGCAGCAAGGGCGAAATTTGAACAACCTGACATTGTGCGGGCAAATCTGCACGGGCCAGAGGCTCAACAAACAGGGTGCGGGCTTTGACGCCACCGATAAAACGCAGGCTGTGCTCGACGTAAGCGGGTAACCAGACGCCGCGTCCGGGTGGCACTATCCAGGTTCCGAGCGTGGTATGCACTTCCACCACGCCGGATAAAGTATGAATCAGTTGTGAACAGCTGTGGCTGTGCGCGGGCTCACTGTCGCCATGTTGGTAATCGATAGCCAGAGGGGCTATCGCCTGGTGAGGAGCAAGGAAGTTGTGCTGCATGGATCAATGATGTTGTTGATTCTTGGCATCTTCAACGGCTTGTTTCGCTTCTTCTGCCGCTTTCTGAATTTCTTCTTCAGTCAGTTGTTCCGAAACTTCCAGCAGTTCTCCCAAGCCGTCACTGACATGGACATCATCGGCTTTGCTTTTGTTTTCTTTATTCTTTTCGTCGCTCATGCTTTTGTTCCCGTTAAATGAATTCAGGACTTAACTATAGCAGAGAGTTAGCGCAGAAAGTGCAGGGTATAAACGGGGAAAGGCAGAGCCTGTCGGGCGACAGACTCCTGAATACATTACTGGCGGTATGCGAACTTAATTTGTTGCAGGGAGTTTTTGAAGACTTCAGCCTGTTGCTCGTCTTCCATCTGCGCAACAAAACGCTCCATGTTCAGCATGACTTTACCCGCATCAGCCTGACCGATGGCTTTGAGGATCAGGGTCAGCGTGGCTTTCAGGCAGGCAACTTCGGTCGCCAGTGTTTCAACGTTAGCTTCAGTCGTAAAATCGCAATTACTCATTATTTATATCTCCTCAGGCTGGCTGCCAGGCAGCACGCCGATTTCTATAGGGCAGAAAAATGGGGCTAAAAATGAACTCACCCGTTCGTGCCGGGTGGAAAGTGGCGGCATTTTAGCATAGTTGGCCGGTTTTAGTGCATCGCCGGTGTCGGCGCTGTCAGCGCGTTAATTGGATATAAACATATAGCGCTTTTGTACATGGAGTAAAGAATACTAAACATTATTGCCGGATGAGAACATTTCATCCCCACGTGCAGATTTATTCATATAATCCCGCAGCAATTCGTGCGATCGCAAATAATCATCGGCCATATCATATATATGTGAATGAGGTTTGCTGGCGGTTAAATAGACAGCACTGTTAACAATGGGGTTTAAGCCTCAAAAGACAGCGGGCATTATTTTTTTGCGGGAAAAAAGACAGGATGGATCCTGCTGTTTTACCCTTGATTAAAAAGCCTTTTTTATAAATTATTAATACAGGTGATGGCATTTCTCATTTACATTCAGCAAAGTAGTTTTTTGCAGACACTCCTTGGTCAGGAAGGCATGTTAGAGTAAAATACGCGGGCTATAATAAATAACTGTGTCTTCCTGATTTAAAAACACTGCCTTGACATGCAGTGGGACGAGTTAGTTGATGCTGGCCTCTAATTGCCACCTTCTCTTCATTTATACGCTGTCTGAGAACAATATTAATGTTCGCCGCGTTGGAATACGTAAGACTGGCCTGAAGACCCTGACGGTGTGTTGCCCTTATTTTTTGGAGAATTCTCTTTGATTAGCGTTCTTCTTGTTGATGACCACGAACTGGTGCGCGCAGGGATCCGACGCATTCTTGAAGATATCAAAGGCATCAAAGTTGTTGGTGAGGCGCAATGCGGTGAAGATGCCGTCAAATGGTGTCGTACCAATGATGTTGATATTGTCCTGATGGATATGAACATGCCAGGTATTGGTGGGCTGGAAGCGACGAAAAAAATCGTCCGTTTCTCCCCGGATATCAAGATCATCATGTTAACGATTTATACTGAAAACCCGTTGCCGGCCAAAGTGATGCAGGCGGGGGCGTCAGGTTATCTGAGCAAAGGTGCTGCACCACAGGAAGTGGTCAATGCGATTCGTCTGGTCGATTCTGGTCAGCGTTATATTGCGTCTGATATTGCACAGCAAATGGCACTGAGCCAGATAGAACCTCAGTCTGAAACACCGTTTGATTCCTTATCTGAGCGTGAATTACAAATCATGCTGATGATTACCAAGGGACAAAAAGTGAATGAAATTTCAGAACAACTGAACTTGAGTCCGAAGACCGTTAACAGTTATCGTTATAGGATGTTTAGTAAATTAAATATCAGCGGCGATGTTGAGTTAACCCATTTGGCTATTCGACACGGTTTGTTCAACACGGAGACTTTATCAGGCAGTGAGTGATGAGCGTTTCGACCCCAAGGCCTTTCTGAAAACGGTCACCAGCCAGCCCGGTGTCTACAGGATGTATGACGCCAGCGGCACCGTAATCTACGTAGGTAAAGCCAAAGACCTTAAAAAACGTCTTTCGAGCTATTTCCGTGTCCAGGTTTCCAGCCGCAAGACCGAAACTCTGGTCAAAAATATTGCGCAAATCGATGTCACCGTTACGCATACGGAAACGGAAGCGCTGCTCCTCGAGCATAACTACATCAAGCTGTATCAGCCACGTTACAACGTCTTGTTACGTGATGATAAGTCTTACCCGCTGATTTTCCTCAGCGCGGATAATCATCCAAGAATTACGGTTCACCGCGGTGCAAAACACGCCAAAGGCGAGTATTTCGGGCCTTTCCCGAACTCTTATGCCGTGCGTGAAACCCTGGCGTTGCTGCAAAAACTTTTCCCGATCCGCCAGTGCGAAAACAGCGTTTACAGCAACCGCTCGCGCCCTTGTCTGCAATATCAGATTGGCCGTTGCCTGGGGCCGTGCGTCAAAGGGCTGGTGAGTGAAGAAGATTATAAAGATCAGGTTGAATACGTTCGCCTGTTCTTGTCCGGTAAAGATCAGCAGGTAGTTACCCAGCTTGTTAACCGCATGGAAGAAGCCAGCAAATCGCTTCGATTCGAAGATGCCGGACGGATAAGAGATCAGATCCAGGCCGTGCGCCGCGTAACCGAACGTCAGTTCGTGTCCGGTAACAGTGAAGATCTGGATGTCATCGGCGTGGCCTTTGAATCCGGTATGGCTTGTCTGCACGTATTGTTTATCCGGCAGGGCAAAGTGCTGGGCAGCCGCAGCTATTATCCGAAAGTGCCGGGCGGTACTGATCTTGGTGAAGTGGTACAAACGTTTGTCGGGCAATTTTATCTGCAGGGCAGCCAGCAGCGGACACTTCCCGGTGAAATCTTGCTGGACTTCAGTCTGGCGGAAAAAGATCTGCTGGCCGACTCGCTTAGCGAGCTGGCCGGGCGCAAAGTGCAAATACAGAGTAAACCGCGCGGCGATCGTGCACGTTATCTGAAACTGGCGCGCACCAATGCTTCAACAGCCCTGACGACCAAGCTGGCGCAGCAGTCGACAATCCATCAGCGGCTGGCGGAGCTGGCAAAAACCCTGCACCTTGCTGAAATTAACCGCATGGAATGCTTCGACATCAGCCATACTATGGGCGAGCAGACGGTCGCATCTTGTGTGGTTTTCGATGGCAATGGTCCGGTGCGTTCTGAATACCGGCGCTATAACATCACCGGTATTACGCCCGGCGATGACTACGCTGCGATGGCGCAGGTGTTGCAGCGCCGCTATGGTAAAGCGCTGGATGATAATAAAATCCCGGATGTCATCTTTATCGATGGCGGTAAAGGGCAGCTTGGCATGGCGCTGGATGTGTTCAATTCACTGAATGTGGAGTGGGATAAATCCAAACCGTTGCTGATTGGTATCGCCAAGGGGGCGGATCGCAAAGCCGGACTGGAAACGCTGTTCTTTGTGCCAGAAGGCGAGGGGATTGCGCTACCGGCAGATTCCCCGGCCCTGCATGTTATTCAGCATATTCGCGATGATTCACACAATCACGCCATTACAGGTCACCGGCAGAGACGCGCTAAAGTCCGCACTACCAGCGCACTGGAAGAAATCGAAGGCGTCGGGCCGAAACGGCGTCAGGTTTTACTGAAATACATGGGAGGCATTCAGCCATTACTGAATGCCAGCGTAGAGGAAATTGCACAGGTACCGGGTATTTCTATCGCATTGGCAGAAAAGATTCATAATGCGTTGAAACACTAAGGGCGTTGTAGCAACATACTCATAATATCCACACCGGACAAACAGTTACCTTCGCTATGCAATTTAATATACCTACGTGCCTTACCCTGTTTCGCGTTGTACTGATACCGTTCTTCGTGCTGGCCTTTTACCTGCCTTATCCATGGGCACCGCTGGCTTGTGCGTTGATCTTCGTTTTTGCCGCCGCGACTGACTGGTTTGATGGTTATCTGGCACGTCGTCTGAAGCAGACAACCCGCTTCGGTGCGTTTCTTGATCCCGTCGCCGACAAAGTGATGGTGGCTATTGCGCTGGTGCTGGTCGCGGAGTATTTCCACTCCTGGTGGATTACGTTACCTGCTGCGACCATGATTGCCCGTGAAATTATCATTTCAGCATTGCGTGAATGGATGGCTGAAATTGGTAAACGCAGCAGTGTGGCGGTATCGTGGATTGGTAAAGTGAAGACCACAGCGCAAATGCTGTCGCTGGTCGCGTTATTATGGCGTCCGGATGCGATTGTTGTGGGCGTGGGGGTCGTGGCGTTGTACATTGCTGCGGTGCTGACTTTCTGGTCAATGTTCCAATATCTCAACGCTGCGCGCCACGATTTGCTGGAACCCTGATCAAACTGACGTAAAAAACGTCAAACGATCGCCAGAAGCGATAATTTTATTGACTCAATCCGTCAGGTCAGTAGAATGCAACGCATCGGAAGGCAGCCAGTCTTATGCCAGAAGATTAGTTAAAAAAATCAGTACGTTCTGATTAAAGCGGGAATAGCTCAGTTGGTAGAGCACGACCTTGCCAAGGTCGGGGTCGCGAGTTCGAGTCTCGTTTCCCGCTCCAAATTTTATTAAACTGGTTCATGAATTGGTTTAAGTGCAAGACAAGTAGTAAGATTTAAGGCGCGTTAACAAAGCGGTTATGTAGCGGATTGCAAATCCGCCTAGTCCGGTTCGACTCCGGAACGCGCCTCCAATTTTCCCGGAGCCCGGGTGGTGGAATCGGTAGACACAAGGGATTTAAAATCCCTCGGCCTTAGGCTGTACGAGTTCAAGTCTCGTCCCGGGTACCATGGGAAAATGCAAAGAATAATCAAAAGCAATATAGTAGTAATGTCGTTATAGCCACCTTCGGGTGGTTTTTTTATGTCTGCAATTCAGGCACTTCCCGCTGCTCCAGTCTGATACAACACATTCTGTTGCCACGAAGCTATTGCCACAATATCGGCGCAATAAAAAAGGCCACCTGCAACAGGGGGCCTTAAGTGTTTCTTCAATAACATCCTTCGCGCAAAGAGCCGCAGTCAGAGTTTTATTTCTGAACAGAATGCTGGTTATCGATAAAAAGAATGAAGAAAATCAGAAATTAAAACAGCCCCGAGGGGCGTTTTTAGGGTCAGAATTCACCCGGTGATTCAGTATTGCTCAGTGCCCTGATAGATAAAGGCAGGTGGTAGTTAGGCTGGCTGGTGAAAAACGCCTGCAGGGCAACGCGTTTCTTACGGTCAATTGAAATCTCTTCCATGGTTTTACGGAAGATACTGTACCGGCCACAAGATGTGCAGGTCACAGTAACAATTTTTGCGGACATATTGACCGACGTCTTATTCGTGCTTTGGCACAACGGACACTCGTCTTGAGCGCTTACAACTGTGGAACTCATAAAACCTCCGGTTTTACTTAGAGCGGGCAGTAGTCTAGCACAAAAAGGCGCCAGTTACTTAACGATAATTTAATTATCAGTGGATTTCAGCGCCAACTCAGTGTAGAGAGCCCACAAACCGCTGATGCCTTGGGAAAAGTGACCGCCGGTTTTCTTCATACTGTTCATTTCACTTCCGTGCTTCTCACTTCACCTTCCTGCGTTACACTTAAAAGATTCACTTCTCCTATGGATCCTTGCTTAATATGACTTCCGCTTTATACCAGCGTATCGATGGTTCGGTTTACAGACATATTTATATCGTCGGGGATTTACACGGCTGCCTGAGCCTGCTTGAAGAGCAGCTGGCGAGAGTAGCTTTCGACCCGCATCGGGATTTATTGCTGTCAGTCGGAGATCTCGCCGACCGTGGGCCTGACAGTGTGGGATGCCTGAGACTGTTGAATGAGTCCTGGTTTTCCTGTGTCCGGGGCAATCATGAACAAATGGCTATTGATGCAGTGAATGAAGAAAATATCCCCCGCTGGCTGCGCAACGGTGGCGACTGGTTTTATGCACTGGAAGGCGACAAACAGGAGGAAGCAAAATCACTTATTCTTCAGGCTGATAAGTTGCCACACGTTCTTGAACTGACCACCCGTGAAGGCAAGCTTATTGTGGTCGCTCACGCGGATTATATTTCCGATGATTATGTTTTCGGCAAGCCTCTGGATGGGTATGAGATTATCTGGAACCGGGATCGCGTTAACTTCGCTCTGGCAGGGCGTTACAAACCCATTTCCGGTGCTGACGAGTTCTATTTCGGCCATACGCCGGTGGAATCCACGATGCAGTTTGCTAATCAGTTTTATATTGATACCGGTGCGGTTTTTGACGGCTATCTGACGCTGCGTCAGTTGCAATAAATTGAGGCATTGCAGAGGTTTGCGGTGAGTGCCGGGCAACGGTATAGTGAGCGGCTGCGAAACGGTAAGGGCGTGAGATAACATCATGGAAAGTAAGCGTGAAGACAGGATCCAGCGTCTGTTACTGGCTTTAAAAAAAACCGACAAAATTCATCTGAAAGAAGCGTCGTTGCTGCTCGATGTTTCCGAAATGACGATTCGCCGTGACCTGAATTCCGCCCCCGCCCCGGTTATTCTGCTGGGCGGTTACATCGTTATGGATCCCAAAAATAGCCCGGCCACGCATTATTTTGTCAGTGAACAGAAAATGCGGCAGATAGAAGAAAAGCGACGACTTGCTTCGCGTGCTGCCAGCCTCATCCAGAATAACGATACTGTATTTTTCGATTGCGGCACGACTATGCCTTATGTGATTGAAAAAATTGCCGAAGACTGTGTATTTACCGCTATTTGCTATTCCCTGAATACGTTTCTGGCGTTGCAGGAAAAACCGCACTGCGAGGTTATTTTGTGCGGAGGGGCGTTCAAATCCAGCAACAGTATCTTCACGCCCATAGGGCGAAGCAGTGAACTGGATTTTATCCGGCCCTCGAAAGCGTTCATTTCCGCAGCTGGCGTGAGCATTGAGCATGGCGTGACGTGTTTCAACTTTGATGAGCTGCTGATGAAACATCAGGCCATTGAACGTTCTGCGCAAAGCATTCTGGTGGCTGACAGCAGCAAGTTCGATCAGGTGCGACCGGCTGCGATCGCACCTCTTGCCCGTTTTAATGTGGTGGTCAGCGATACTGAGCCACCACAGGCTTATATCGATTTTTGCGACCAGTCTGACATCCCGTTGCTGGTTTGATCATCTAACGTATCGGCGGAATTTTCTCTACGGACTGATACAGCACCACTTCCCAAATGCCATTTTTCGAGCCATCACTGAGATAGTGCTCAAAACAGGCCTTACCATCCGGACGGTAATGACTGCTGGTGAGCAGCTGGCTGTAAAACTCACGCCAGGCTTTCTCGAAATTCTCATCTGTTATCGTGGTGTGGTATGCCGCATAAGTGCCACCGGGCAGCGTTTGCAACGTCAACCCTTCGGCATCATCAAGAATAAAGTTATCCGCAACGCACACAGAAGGATCAGCACGCAAAGCTTCCGCAGGCGTTGTATCCGGGTTATCGTGAAACCACGTCAGCCATTCTTTTTGCGGCTGATGGTGCCGTGCAACCCATTTTGTCAGTTGCTGAAAGCCGTGATGGATTGACTCCTTATAAGGGCCAACAACCCGGTAGCTCACCAGCTTTTTCGCCGGTCTTTCTACGATTAGTAATGCCACGATGATCTCCTTTTATCTGACATGCAGAGAGTGGATTCCTTTTGGGATGACGCAAATGCCAAACTATAACAGTTTGCCGTTTAACTCCCGGCAACTGCTCTACGCGCTATAACAGTTGTCATGATAAAATTCACCTATCAGATTGCATTATAGTCGTGACGCAATGAGGAAATGAGATGGACGTAATCAAAAGTGTATTAAACAGTGAAATTGATCGTATCAACCATCAGGAAGGGCGCGACGGGAAACCACGCATTAACGCAGAATTTTTTGTGAATCACCCTTGGTTATGTCTGGCCATGCTGGTGGGGTATATCGCGGTGGGCATCGTGATGTACGTTTCGCCTTACATGGGCATCGGTTGGTTCATCGGGTTCACCGCGTTTCTGGTCTTCATGTCGGCAATGTTACTGCTGGAAATCAAACCGGTTTATCGCTATGAAGATATCGGCGTGCTGGACTTACGCGTCTGCTACAACGGTGAATGGTATTTCAGCCGTGAATTATCTTCGGATGCCGTGCAACAAATTCTCAGTTCCGACAGCGTAAGCGCACGGATCAAAAATCGCATTCAGTCGATCGTCAGCCATAAAGGTTTTGTCGATTTTTATGATGTGTACGATCTGGCTCGTCTCGAACAACAACAGCTGCCGGATCCCACCGGAACAGCACAGTTAGCTCATTAATCCCGCGTGTAAACATGGCCACAGGCCATGACGTTACCCTGCATGCTCTGATAAAATAGCGGCTGGACATCATTTTCGTGAATGAATATGACAAGCGAAAAAGATGTTGAGCCGTGACAGGAGCGACTGTGGAACGTATCAAACTGACTATTCATCATCTGCACAAAATCATTTCGGGCGAGAAACAAGATGCTCAGGCGACCGCACGCATTTATGCCGGGGACGAATTGCTGCTGACTGAAACGATGACCGGGCAGGCGACGCATTTTGATCGCTTCATTAAAGCTGAACGCGATAATGGCAAACCTTTACGCGTTGAATGGGACAGCGACGGCAGCGCTGAAATGTCAGTTTCCCGCGCCGAAGTATGCCCCTGCTGTGGCGGTGACGTCTTACACGGTTGATTTAACCTGGCACTGTCCGCATGTAGAGTAAAAGCCGAACAGAGGTGCATGATGAAATTTATCAACAATGAATTTGAATACCGTAAATGGATTATGGATGAAATATTCCAGGCGAGTGCGGTAGGCGAGACCTCTGAGTTTGCCGATCAGGAAGTGGATGACTTTATCTTTGATGCGCGACCGGTGGCTTATCCGTGTGTGGCTGTCATGATCCAGACGCCGGGAGAGCCGGGCGTCTGTGAGCCGCGCTTCTTTTACAAAGAGCAAATCTTTGAGTGGGCGCATAAAATGGGATTTGGTTTCGACAGCTGAAGGCTGTGGGACACTCATGCGAAAACCCTGAGCGGGACTCAGGGCTTCCTGTTACCGGTATACTCTTACCAGTTTAGGCCTGACGTAATCAGACGTTTTTCCGGTCGATTTTCTCTTCGCCCCAGAAAAGATAGTCGTCCTTGGTTTTAGCGAAGGCGATAGGCAGAACCTCATCGTTTCCTTCTTCCCAAATTTTCTGCGCCAGCTTCTCGTCGTTTTTAGCCAGTTCGAAAATAGCCTCAGCGATTTCGTGAGACGTTTCACGGGTATTTGCCCAGGCTTTGATGTTTGACGTCGTCATCCGGTTCTCCTCGTATTTATCAGCAAAAAGTGTCTCCGTGACACCGTTGTATTCACTATAACTATGGTTTCCGAAAGGTGTTTATGCAAATCCTGCGGGTTTTTGTGGCGTGTCTGTAGCCTTTTATACGCCTTCAGGGCACAAAAAAACCGGCATCTGCCGAGGCGGGTCGTTATACTTAGGCCGATTTCGAACAATTAAGGTGATGAGAATGAGCGACGATATTTTTGATTTTGACATTGATGCTGCACTGGAAACCGCTGAAGTCAAAGCGGCTGAAAAAGCAGCGGAAGTGCCTGAAGCCGTTCAGGACGAAAGTGACTGCGAAGGTTGCAAAATCTGATTTTGTACAACTATGCAGCAAACAAAAAACCGCTTCGGCGGTTTTTTTGTATCTGTCATTTCTTTCTCTTTGCCGATTTTTTGCTGAATATCCTTTACTGACATAGCGTTGCAACCGGTTATCCGCAATGGCATTTTGACGCAAATGTAAGGGTAGCGTTAAGGCATTTTTTTTGGGATAAATTCCTATAGAACAGGAAGATAGCTGGCGGTACTTTGTCACCACCTGATAAGCAGGTCGTGAGGTTCACAATGAAAAAATTGATTTTAGTTCTCGCCGTTTTGCTAACTTTGCCAGCTATCGTACAGGCAGACGTCGAGCTCGGAGTTAATATGCCTGGCCTGTCACTGCACATCGGTGATCGCGACAACCGCGGGTACTATTGGGATGGGGGTGACTGGCGTCCGCCAGGCTGGTGGGATCATCATTATCGTGATGAAGGGCGTGGTCACTGGGTGTATTACGAGCCAGCTCCGCCACCACCGCCGCATTACTGGCATCACGAGCACTGGCATGAAGGCCCGCCACCAGGCTACTGGCGCGATGGACCTCCGGGACACTGGCGCGAAGGTCCGCCTCCGGGACGCTGGTAACAGTTTAAGATAGTCAGGGTAAACACAGTTAAACAGATTTAGGGAACAGGGTTGGCAGTGGCGATGCGAAGGCATCCCCAATGTCAGTTCTGTTCCTCTCAGTTCTTCTCTCAGTTCTCCTCTCTTTATTGAAATGCTTCTTCTGAATTAATCACGTCATTAATAATAAAATTTAATCTATTTGTTCAAATTATATTTAATTCAAACATTTGCCATCTAATAACTAAATGTTCATAAAATGAATTTTTCAGAGTAATTGCTGCTTGCTAAAGGCCATTGATATGTTAATTTCTTGTTATATGAAATCAGCAATGGATGGCTCGAACGCGACGCGTGCCTGATGTCATAGTTGCACTTGATAACTGCACTTTAGGGAGAATTTTTTCAGGTACGCAATAGGTCTTTTACCGAGATTATCCCTATGCAATTTATTAAAAATGATTATGAGTACCGGGTCTGGATGCTGAATGCCTATTTTTATCAAGATGATATGGAGGGGGATAAACTGCTGACCGATGAGGAAATGGATGATTTTCTCTTTGAATACCGGCCACAGGAATATCCATGTTTAGGCTCAGTAACGCCGTCGAAAGAAAGCTCGCTGGAACTGGATATCACTTTCTTTTATCGGGATCATATCAGTGAATGGGCAAAATCGATGGGGCTGATAAATACCAAGTAATACTTTTGCTAAACACTTATTTTCTTTATGAATAATGAAAAGCGCCGTCAGGCGCTTTTTGCTTTTATAACGATGAGTTAATCACTACAAGTTTATAACTACAGGCTTAATTGCCCCGGACTTCAACCAGCACCGGGCAGGGCGAATCTTCAATCACGTCGGCGCTGACCGAGCCTTTCATCATGCGACCAAAAGCGGAAAGCTGGCGGTGGCCGATAACAATCACGGAAGCATTGATCCTTGCGGCTTCCGCCACCAGCGCTTCACCCGCAGGCCCGACAATCAGATTACCTTTGGCACGGATACCCGCCTGCTTTAGTGTTGCCATGGCCTGACCGACGACAGCCCGGGCAGTGTTTTGCTCTGCTTCTGCCGGCGGATAATCAACAATTTCACCCGGTTCATCTCCGTTATCTTCCAGAGCATAAGATTCATCAATACAACAGGTAACATAAACGGTCGAAGGCTGACCTTTAGCCAGCTGACAGGCAAGATTTGTGACAAAAGGCGACTGCTTTGATCCGTCCACCGCCAACAAAATGACATCAAACACGGGAACTCCTTTATTCATTTTTAGGGCTGTTATTTGTTCTCACTCAGCTTGCCGATTTCACCAATCAGGGCGGTTTTGCACTCCAGCAACGCTTCGCGGATTTGTGCTTCTTTGGCTGCGCGTCGGGCCGTCGGGAAAAGTACGGAGACGGAATACCTCCCCAGAATAGTATCTATTGCTACGGCAAGGGTGGTGACGCCGCTGACCGTTTCGCCTTCTTCCATCGCGATTCCGCTTTCACGCACAGCGGCAACTCTTTCCAGCAGGGAATCAAATGTGCGTACAGTATTTTCGGTTGCCGGTTCCAGAACCTCGCCCACCAGAATGCGGATTTCTTCATCCGTTTTCAGCGACAGCAGGGCGCGGCCGCCGGACGTGCTGTATATCGGCAGATTCAAACCGACCCGGGGAACCACGCGTAATTCCCGCTCGGCCACGATGCTGTGAATATTGGCAATCTGGCGGCCACTCGCACGCCCCAGTGAAACAGTTTCCTGCGTGATATCGCAAAGCTGACGCAGGAAAGGGGAGGCGATGGCAATCACATCAGTATGCACGGTGGAAACCAGTTTCAGCAGTGTCGGGCCTAAACGCACGCCGCCGCTGCCTTCTGAGCGCACTAAGCCTTCTTCGGCCAGCGCCGCGACGATGCGCTGCACGGTCGAACGGGGCAGGTCTACCTCATTGGCAATTGCGCCAAGACTCATGCCCTGCGGGTGTTTTCCCAGTGCATTGAGAATGGTCGCTGCGCGCGAGATAACCTGGATCCCACTGCTGCGTTCTTCGTCTGCCGGAATGTCCTGAGCCATCATTTCTCCTTTTCCCCCACCGGTGATCCCAATCTGGATCCTGAGCGGTCAATGTAATGGCTCGCCGGGTTAAAAACAATTTTTAATCACATTGCAATACAGTGCACCGTATTATAGTATTTCTGCTTGTATCGCAATGTGGTGCATTGCATCGAAATGTATGTGATCCATCCGATGTTTGAAGCTCACAGGATACAAACCTGCCTTTTCCTCTCACCGCACTTATAAAGCGGTGAAGTTAACGAGTTGATGAATTTATGAATCAGTCAGTCACGGCGGCACCTGCCGCCACGATGCCTGTTCCGCAGCCTTTCACCCTGAGACTGGTGATCGGGCTAATCGGCGTATTAATCGCCTCGCTCTGTTCAGGTCTTAACGACCGTGTCACTGATATCGCGCTCGCGGATGTGCGTGGTGCATTGAGTATCAGTTCTGATCAGGGTTCCTGGCTGATCGGTGCCTATCAGGCCGCGGAAGTGTCAGCCATGATGCTGGCACCGTGGTTTGCTATGACGTTTTCACTGCGTCGTTTTACTCTGTTCGTCACGACGGGCTTTCTGGTTCTGGCCGCGGTTCTGCCTTATTCCCCCAATTTGCCCGTGTTTATCGCAATGCGTGCTGTGCAGGGGATTTTTGGCGGTGCGTTGCCGCCGTTGCTGATGACTGCGGCACTGCGTTTTATGCCACCGCACCTCAAGTTATACGGGCTGAGTGCCTATGCGCTGACGGCAACATTCGGACCCAATATGGCCACGTCACTGGCGGCAATCTGGACGGATTACGTTGGCTGGGAATGGGTATTCTGGCAGGTGATCCCGCCGTGTCTTCTGGCCTTCGCCATGGTTGCTTACGGTCTGCCACAGGATCCGTTGCGGCTTGAGCGGTTTAAACAGATGGACACTGTCGGAATGCTGACCGGGCCCGCCGGAATTACTTTGTTAGTGCTGGCGTTGCAGCAGGGCGAACGGCTGGACTGGTTCAACTCTCCTCTTATCACGCTGATGTTTTTTGGCGCACTCGGCTTGCTGACACTTTTCCTGGTGAACGAATGGCACCATCCGTTGCCTCTTTTCAAATTACAGATGTTGCGTCGGCATAATCTGGCGCATGGCCTGATCACGCTCTTCGCGCTGATGTTTCTCTTCTTATCCGGCTCGGCATTGCCTGCCAGCTATATGGAGCAAGCTGGCGGATTTCGCGCGGTACAGGTCGGGCCGCTGGCGCTGACCATAGGTGTACCGCAGTTATTGCTCGCACCGCTGGTGGCCTTCGTGCTGACCATGCGCTGGATAGACAGCCGCTGGGTGCTGGCCTGCGGGTTGGGGCTGGTGGGTTTGTCCTGTTTTCTGGGAACGCAGATCACCGGTGTCTGGTCGCGCGAAAACTTTTATCTGATCCAGATAATGCAGGCTTTCGGACAACCGATGGCGGTGCTGCCAATTCTGATGAGCGCCACCAGCGTGGTTCAGCCTCAGGAAGGGCCTTTTGCTTCAGCGATGTTCAACACTACCCGCGGGCTGGGCAGTGTCATGGGCGGTTCCCTTGTGGCCGTTTTTGTCAGCCATCGTGAACAATTCCATTCCAACATTTTACTTAATCATGCCGGCAGTGTGAGTTATCTGCTGTCCCAGCCTTATGCCGGCGACAGCACTTTCCTTGCGCCGCTGAACAGCACGGGTGCAGCGATTTCGACAGAAATCCTTGCTCAGTTTTCCAAAGGTGTGAAACGACAGGCGCTGGTGATGGGGATATCCGACACCTATATGGTCATCATCGGGCTGGCACTGTTCCTGGTTTTGCTGGTCGCCGTTTTGCCGAAAAGGACTTATCCCCCTCAGTCGCTGGTTAAGCGTCCCTGAATGCAGCATCACCTGACTATTTGAATTCACTATAAAAAAAACGAGAGATAAGAATCATGACGAAAACCTCATCCGTCCGCCTGAGCTGGCTGATTGCCGCTGTGGTGGTGATCATCCTGACGGTAGTCGCTTTCTGGATCCTCAGCGGCAACTCACGGCCTGTTACCGATGATGCCTTTGTATCTGCTGATTCCACGCTGGTCGCACCGCGGATTTCTGGCACTATCGCCGAGGTTTATGTGCAGGATAACCAGAACGTGAAAGCGGGGGATGTGCTGGCAAAAATAGACGACCGGGATTACCGCAACGCTGTGCAGACTGCGGAAGCTAATCTGGAAACAGCCAATGCGCAGATGCTAAGCCTGACCGCACAACTGGCTAAGCAGCAACAAACTATTTTGCAGGCGCAGGCACTGGTGAATTCGGATGCCGCAAGCATTGCCTATGCGCGCCAGAGTGCGGACCGCTATAAAAGACTGCTGCAAAACGGCTCTGGCACCGCCGATGCACGTGACGAATCCGATGCCAATTTACGTGCCAAACTGGCGTCGCAGCAAAGTGATATAGCTGCGGCACTGGGCGCTGAAAAGCAGGTGGATGTCCTGAAGGCACAACAGGCGCAGGCAAAAGCCGGAATCGATTCAGCGGCGACTGCGCTGGCGCAGGCTAAACTGAACCTTTCTTATACTGAAATTACTGCGCCGGTTGACGGCGTGGTCGGCCAGCGCTCGGTGCGTATTGGCGGATATGTCAGCGCGGGCACACGCGTTCTGGCGATTGTGCCGCTGAAGGACGCCTATATAGTGGCGAACTATCTGGAGACTCAACTGGGTGATGTGCAGACGCAGCAGCCGGTAGAAATTAAAGTCGATGCGCTGCCGGGCGTGGTGCTGAAAGGCAAAGTGGACAGCATCTCTCCTGCAACCGGCGTGACGTTTTCGCCGATTTCACCTGATAACGCGACAGGAAATTACACTAAAGTGGTGCAACGGCTGGCAGTGAAAATTGTGCTGGATGCGCATCAGCCTGATGCCAGTCGTCTGAAAGTGGGGATGTCGGTGATCCCGTCGATTCAGACAGCGCGCTGATAAAGCGCCGGCTCAGCAATTAAAAAGGCGGCTCTGCATCAGCAGGGCCGCCTTTTCTTTATGTCCGCTTCGCAAAAGGGATCAGGATGCCTGATTTTGAGGAGGCGTTGGCTCAGATGCGTTTTTCTTTGCCGGGTGCTGCGGTTTACCTGAGAACAGGAAACGCAGGATCGGGATGCGTTTATGAACCTCATAAAGGAAGAACGCGATACCAAACACAAACACCAGTCCCAGTAAGAAGCCAAGCCAGTCACTGTGGATTTTCGGCGTAATAAATGCACCGTAAATAAGCGTTAACGGGTGGTGGATCAGATAGATAAACAGTGATGAATTCACCAGATAGGTTATCCACGGCGCCTGGAAATTCAGCAGGTAATGGCTGAACGAGAACACCACGTTAACCATCAGGATGCCCAGCAGGGTAGTGATGATGGCATCAATTTCCATCGAATACAGCTGCGGGGTATTTACATGCTGATTGAACATGTATGCCACGAACAGGAAGATGCTGACCACGCCCGCCGTTGCCGAAGGTTTCAGGAACAACTCTTTCAGCCAGGAGAATTTATAAGCAAACGCACCGATGATGAAAAATGGCAGATAAAACAACGTCTGCATAACGATGAAATTAAAAGCACCGTTTGAAAGTAGCTCAGGCGCAAAAAGATACAAGCTTCTGTTAAATACCGCGTAAATTAATCCGATGAACAAAAATATAATTGAGAGTTTTCCTAAGCTGTTTGTCCGGCTTTTTATAATTTGAATACGACTACTCTTAATTTCTTTAATGAATTTGAACAGGTAAAAACAAATACTGGTAAGAATAACTAAAGTTAACAGGAACCATAAATGTGAGACCAGTTCCCAGACGGTGGCATTAATTTTCTGATAAAAACCCATGCTGTCCCAGCCGGAGAATTTATCAGTAAATTTCATCAGGAAATACAACTGCGGAATAGTGATGAGCGGGAAGGCCGCCGCCAGCGGGATGGCGACGCGCTCCAGACGTACCTTCAGCCATTGCTGGGGATTGTAGCGCTCATAGAGCATATAAGAAAAATACCCTGAGATAACAAAGAATACCTGCATCCGGAAGGCGTGAATGACATCATTGAATATTGTCAGGCCGTGAGAGGGTATTGCACTGTTTACCGCCCAGATATGACTGGAGTAAATCAATGATATATGGAAAGGAATACCCAGCAGCATCAAATATGCGCGGATGGAGTCTAAGAAGAACTCACGTTGTGGTTTTTGTTCTTTCATTACGTATCCGTGGTAGAGAGCTCATCCTAATTTTAGAGCGTGATTTGTCTTTAGGCCTAATTTTACCGGTAAGCAAAAATGACCCTCGTTGACATTAGTTTAGTTTCTAACCTTAAAACATGCTTTGTTATAGGACAAGTTATAGGACAAGTTTCCATAGCCGGAGTTTCAACGAATTGATATCCTTGTATCCTGTCGCGCTTAAACGGTTCATCAATGGCTGAACCATCGACTGCTCAAGTTGTCGGAAACCTGACACTTCCCTTAAAATAGTTACAGTTAACGAGTTAAGCGCGCGTAAAGGAGACAAGGTGTCGGATAAAAATTTTTCCATAGGGTCACGTATGATCAAAGTCCGTTTGCTAAGTGCCGCAGTGTTGATGACCATGTTCACCTCATCTGCCTGGGCTTTTTCTATAGATGATGTTGCCAAACAAGCGAAGGCATTAGCCGATAAAGGTTACGAAGCGCCGAAAAGCAATCTTCCGTCTCAGTTCCGCGATCTCAAATTCGCAGATTACCAACAAATTCAATTCAATCATGATAAAGCGTACTGGAAAAACCTGAATACGCCGTTCAAGCTTGAGTTTTATCATCAGGGTATGTACTTCGATACGCCGGTTAAAATTAACGAAGTGACGGCGAACTCAGTTAAAGAAATCAAATACAGCCCGGACTACTTCAACTTTGGCAACGTCAAACATGACGCTGACTCAGTGAAAAACCTCGGCTTTGCCGGCTTTAAAGTGCTTTACCCGATCAATAAAGCCGACAAAGATGATGAAATTATGAGTGTGCTGGGTGCCAGCTACTTCCGCGTCATCGGTAAAGGTCAGGTTTATGGCTTATCCGCGCGTGGTCTGGCAATCGACACGGCACTGGCTTCCGGCGAAGAATTCCCGCGTTTCCGTGAATTCTGGATCGAGCGTCCAAATCCGGATGAAAAACATTTAGTCATTTATGCGTTGCTGGATTCTCCACGTGCAACTGGTGCTTATCGTCTGGACGTTTATCCAGGCAAAGAAGCGACGGTGGATGTGCAGTCTCAGGTTTATCTGCGCGACAAAGTGGGCAAGCTGGGTGTGGCACCATTAACCAGTATGTTCCTGTTTGGCGCAAATCAGCCTTCACCGGTACTGAACTACCGTCCGGCGCTGCATGATTCCAACGGTCTGTCGATTCACGCCGGTAACGGTGAATGGATCTGGCGTCCGCTGAACAATCCGAAACACCTTGCGGTCAGCCAGTTCTCAATGGAAAACCCGAAAGGCTTCGGTCTGCTGCAACGTGGTCGCAGCTTCTCCAACTTCGAAGATTTGGACGATCGTTACGACTTGCGTCCGAGCGGTTGGGTTGAGACCAAAGGCGACTGGGGCAAAGGTAAAGTTGAGCTGGTCGAAATTCCGACGGCTGATGAAACCAATGACAACATCGTTGCGTTCTGGACGCCGGAGCAATTGCCTGATGCTGGCAAACCGCTGAGTCTGAACTATCGTCTACACTTCACCCGTGAAGAAGAGAAGTTACATTCTCCTGATCTGGCGTGGGTTGAACGGACAATGCGTTCTACGGGTGATGTGAAACAGTCGAACCTGATCCGTGAGCCAGATGGCAGTGTTGCTTTCCTGATTGATTTCGTCGGTCCGAATCTGAAAGCACTGAAGAGCGATACGCCGGTGGCGTCTCAGGTCAGCGTTGGTGACAACGGTGATCTGGTTGAAAACTCCGTCCGCTATAATCCTGTCACTAAAGGCTGGCGTCTGACGCTGCGCCTTAAAGTGAAGGATCCGAAGAAAGCGATCGAAATGCGCGCTTCTCTGGCCAATGGCGACAAAACTCTGAGTGAAACCTGGAGCTATCAGCTGCCTGCAAATGAATAAGTCAACGCACTCTACTCAAGATTATGTAGAAGCTTTGCCGCTTACTGATGAACAGAAAGCGGCGCTCACTCAGCAGCTTCCCGTTGCTGAAGAGCAGGCTTTTGCAACCGTCCATCACCGCTTAGGCGGTGATGTGTCGGCCATCGTTGATGCTGCGGATCCTGATGCCCCTTTGGTGTCAGTCAAAGCACGTGTCAGCGCAAGCTGGCCAGATGCCCGGGAGAAGGGCACTCTGGACGAAGTCGATAACGAAGGCCGTACCATCGCCCGCGCGATGCCGCCGGTTAAACGTTCCAGCATGTTCCCTGATGTCTGGCGCACCAACCCGGTCGGTCGTTTCTGGGATAACCTGATGGGGCGCAGTGCGGCTTCCCGCCATCGTGCCTCAGAAATGCCTGAGTCGGAAAAGCGCTGGCGTCATGCCGGTTCTGTTCGTCGTTATATCCTGCTTATCCTGATGCTGGTTCAAACGGCGATCGCTACCTGGTACATGAAAACTATCCTGCCTTATCAGGGCTGGGCGCTCATCGACCCAAGCGATATGCTGAATCAGGACTGGCAACAGTCGGTTCTGCAATTGCTGCCTTATGTCTTACAGACCGGGATTCTGGTGCTGTTTGCGATTCTGTTCTGCTGGGTTTCGGCCGGTTTCTGGACCGCACTGATGGGCTTTTTGCAATTGCTCATTGGTCGTGACAAATACAGCATTACGGCATCGACTAAAGGCAATGAGCCGCTGAATCCGAACAACCGTACTGCGCTAATCATGCCTATTTGTAACGAAGACGTGGAGCGCGTTTTCGCGGGTCTTCGTGCAACGTATGAATCAGTCAAAGCCACGGGTGACCTGGATCAGTTCGATATTTACGTGCTCAGCGACAGTTACGATCCGGATATCTGCGTAGCGGAACAAAAAGCCTGGATGGAAGTGTGCCGTGACGTCGAAGGTCACGGGCGTATTTTCTATCGCCGTCGCCGCCGTCGTGTGAAACGTAAAAGCGGAAACATTGATGACTGGTGCCGTCGCTGGGGCGGGGAATATGCCTACATGGTTATTCTCGATGCCGACAGCGTCATGAGCGGTGAATGCCTGACCGGCCTGGCCCGTCTGATGGATGCTAACCCGAACGCCGGTATTATTCAGTCTGCGCCAAAAGCGTCAGGTATGGATACGCTGTATGCGCGTTGCCAGCAGTTTGCGACCCGCGTTTACGGCCCGCTGTTCACCGCCGGTCTGCACTTCTGGCAGCTGGGCGAATCTCACTACTGGGGCCACAACGCGATTATCCGCGTGAAGCCGTTCATCGAACACTGTGCGCTGGCGCCATTGCCAGGCGAAGGTTCATTTGCCGGTTCCATCATGTCTCATGACTTTGTGGAAGCCGCGCTGATGCGCCGTGCAGGCTGGGGCGTGTGGATTGCCTATGATTTGCCGGGCAGTTACGAAGAGTTACCACCAAACCTGCTGGATGAGCTGAAACGCGACCGCCGCTGGTGTCACGGTAACCTGATGAACTTCCGTCTTTTCCTGGTTAAGGGGATGCACCCGGTTCACCGTGCGGTATTCCTGACGGGCGTGATGTCTTATCTTTCTGCTCCGTTGTGGTTTACTTTCCTCGCGTTGTCTACCGCATTGCAGGTCGTTCATACGCTGATGGAACCGCAATACTTCCTGCAACCACGTCAGTTGTTCCCGGTGTGGCCGCAGTGGCGTCCTGAACTGGCGATAGCCCTGTTCTCGACCACCATGGTCTTGCTGTTCCTGCCGAAGCTGCTGAGTATTGTGCTGATCTGGGCAAAGGGCGCGAAAGAGTTTGGCGGTGCATTCCGTCTGCTGGTTTCGATGTTCCTCGAGATGTTGTTCTCGGTACTGCTTGCGCCGGTACGTATGCTGTTCCACACCGTTTTCGTGGTCAGCGCGTTCCTTGGCTGGGAAGTGGTCTGGAACTCACCGCAGCGTGATGATGATGACACGCCATGGGGCGAAGCCTTCAAGCGTCATGGATCTCAGCTGTTACTGGGTGCTGTCTGGGCTGCCGGTATGGCATGGCTGGACTTGCGTTTCCTGTGGTGGCTGGCGCCAATCGTCTTCTCTCTGATCTTGTCGCCGATTGTTTCGGTGTTGTCGAGCCGTGCAACGCTCGGGATTAAGAGTAAACGAGCCAAACTGTTCCTGATCCCGGAAGAGTACAATCCTCCGCGTGAACTGGTGGCGACTGAAGAATACCTGACGCTGAACCGCGAACGTAAGCTGCAGAATGGCTTCATGCACGCGGTATTTGATCCGGGCTTCAACGCACTGGCAACGGCGATGGCAACGTCCCGCCACCTGCTGCGCGATGCCGTTGAAAACGGTCGTCGTGCTCATCTGGAACATGCGCTGAAAACTGGTCCGAAGGATCTGGGTAAAGCGGATCGTCTGATTCTGCTGAGTGATCCGGTGCTGATGGCACGTTTACACTCTGCGGTGTGGACGCAACCGGATCAGCAGGCATGGGGTGCATACTACAACCAGCTGCCTCGTAACGTACAGGCGTTCCCTGTTACGCAGACGCTGGAAGTAAAACCCGCCTGACTGACAGTGCAGGGCTAAAAACGGGCAGTATGTGCAAACATACTGCCCGTTTTCTTTATGCGTGAAGACAGGTAATCTTTAGCGGATTACAGTGTAAATTTTACCTCCCCTTAACATTGAAAGTGTCACGCGCGTGCTAAGCTCAGAGCGCAATTTTGCGCTAAAAAGCGTGCTTCTTTTGATTTGATTCGACAGGTTGTGTGAGTGATTAAACGGGTTGTTTTACGTGGATGTGTGCTGGCGTTACTGACCACTCTGCTTGCCGGATGTGGCAGTATTATCAGCCGTACCGTTCCGGGGCAGGGACATGGCAATCAGTATTATCCCGGCATGCAGTGGGATTTGCGTGACAGCCCGTGGCGTTACGTCACCGTCATTGACGTCCCTTTATCAATGATTGTCGACACTTTTATGTTGCCGATTGATGCCCGCCACGGGCCTTATGAATGAGTCTTAATCCGCGCCCTTAATCGATATCGCGGCCGGGATATTCGTCTTCATCATCCCATTCTTCCGCTGCGGCTTCACCTTCTTCGGTATCAAGCTGCGGCTCGTGCTGGAATTCGCCTTCATCCCATTCATATAACGTGGCTTCGTCATCCCACTCTTCTTCGAGTTCTATCTGATCATAGTCCTCGTCAAAGATAGCCTGCGCTGCCGCGCCGCTGCGGAAAGTCAGTGCGTCGACAGCTTCGCCTTCACCGGTGAAAAATTCTGCCTGCCACATGATATCGCCATCCTGCATGATGTATTTTTGCAGGTTGAACTGATCCGGAACGGGCTCCTCATCACCATGGATCCTGTCTTGCGCAGCTTCGAGAAATTCTTCGCGGGCGGCATCAATAGCTTCTTCAAGCGTTGCGTACAATGACATGCTTTCTCCTGTAATCATTTTGTATGATTAGTGAAGGATAGACCAAGTTTGTCGAGGGTAAAAAAAATGGCGATAAAAAAATTAAGTCTTATTTATACACTCGTATCAGTAGGTTGCAGCAGCAAGCGGGTTATGGGATTGAGCATCAGATTAACACTGTAATGGATTTTCTTTCTGAAGCGTCCTTACCGCTGGCTTGGGTTATGAGCTTGACCCAAATGATTACGAATTGCTGGATAGTAATTTAGGGAAGTCTGCCTATAAGGGACACAAATTCACTAAAGGGGAGCTCGAACGTTTCAAATAATAAGAATAGAAAACCGAATTGGAAGAAAGAAGGAATGAAGTCAAACGGACTTTATAATACTATCAAAAAATCCCCACTAAGTGATATTCCCCTAATAGGTAATGAACTAAGGGAGGTAATCAGGGATCTTATAATTAAATATAAAGAACAGAGGGGACCACGGAAAGTTGCACACATTTGAATAAAAAATATGGACTACGTGCTACCGGAGAATTTTACAAAAACTTATGAGGATATAAAATGGGAGAAAAAGCTAAAGCAGAACTACGTACTGATTACCTAATGGCTAATACAAGCTACGTAGAGAGCGTTACAGACTATCTATTAGTAACAAACCTCATAGCACTACAGAAAGATTTAAACAGTCTCATGGGATTGGCAGACGTATATGGAAGCAATGATAAATTTGATGCTCAACTAAAATAATTACAAGATAGTATTTATAACATCAAATCTCTAATAAATGCAGAAAGGTAACAATATAGGTCATCATAACAGAATATTAAAATTTTATGATTAGACGAATACTGAGTTGCACGATCTAAATCACAAATAAAAGTAAAATCAGATATTTCGTACACGCTTTTTAATGTTTAAGAATTTTAATCAGTTGTATACTCTTTAGACGTCACGTAAAAGGGGAAGGTATGGATACGGTTGAAGAACTAAATGGAACTTACTTTTATGCGGGTAAGTCAAATTTAACTGCTGGTCAGATGCTTTTTATGATCTTTTGTGAGAACACAGCTGATCAATTTGGTTTCGGTGATTTTGGTGCGTTAGTTGCGTTATACAGCGGCGTGAACAACCAGACAACACGAGGCAAACCCAGAACTGCTCTTAAAGGCACATCGAGAGCTTCACAAAAAGTTAGGGCAGTATTCAAGCAGGCCAAATTCCCATTCGGGATACAGTTACCGACGTGGATTGGCGGCTACACACCTTGGACAGTAAAAAGAAGAATGGTGTCACAAATCAGTACATTTATAGGTCGTACTATTCCCTTGATCGGTGAGTTGGTTCTAATCTCTGATGTTTCCCAAATCGTATATCGCTCAATCCGTGACTACAATATGATAGCCAGAGGCGATGATAAAATATGGTAACTGATGATATAGCTAAACAAGTCATTGATCTTGTGACTCGCCGCAGTGGCGTTTATATGTTTAGACCTAAAAAATATGATACATATACTGAAGAATCAAATATTCATTTTGATGTGAAATTAGATCAAGATGATGTTGAAGAGTTAATGGACGAATACTTTTCAAAGTTTCAGGTTAAGAAGGAAGGTTTTAAAATTGAAACCTATTATCCAGAAGTAACCTTTTCATGGAATCCATTTAAAAAACAAATAGTAGACATTCCAGATTTTACTATTGGTATGTTGATAGAGTCGGCAAAAGCCGGTAAATGGTTGTACGATTAGCAAGGAGCTAAATCAATGGCTGTACCAGTTCACTTATGGCTTAAAGACGATGGCGGTGCAAATATCCGTGGTTCATCTGATGTAAAGGATCGTGAAGGAAGTATAGAACTAAGGTCGATTCACCATAACCTGAGTATCCCAACTGATAGCAACACAGGGAAGCTAACAGGCACTCGACAACATGCCCCTTTCCAGTTTGATAAGGAAATCGACTCATCAAGTCCTTACTTATACAAGGCAGTTGGTACAGGTCAAACGTTACACTCTGCCGAAATCAAATGGTATTGCATCAACGATGCAGGGCAGGAAGTCGAGTACTTCAACATTTTACTTGAAACCGTAAAGGTCATTTCTGTAACTCCGATGATGCACGATACCCGTGGTTGCCCCGGCACAGGCCATATGGAAAACGTTGCACTTCGTTATGAGAAAATCACCTGGAAGTATGTTGATGGTAACATTCAATATACCGATGCTTGGAACGAAAGAAGTACGGCATAACGCATTTGGGGCTATATCAGCCCCTATTTAAGAAATTAAAAAAACAATAAGCCAGGCTGATTATCATATTGAAAGTTTTATGAATGCGTTTTTTGAAAAACCGCAGGATCTAAAAGTAAATTAAGTTAAAAATGTGAACTACTCGATGGTATTGGTTTACAGTTTGATGTGTAAGTTATCGATACAAAAAAGCTATTCTTCAAAGGTAAGAATTACTGGGTATTTGCAATAAAAATTATAGAATAATAGGAATTACAAATATTATTGAATTGATTAAAACAGGTTTTGGATTCTTCCAGAATAAGGAACAGAGTAAGGCAGATTTAGATGCACAGAACAGCCATGAACAGAATGAAATCACGCTTGAAGAAACACGTAAAGGGTTTACATGGCGTCAGGGGCTTGGTTGGGTACTAACGTTCATTGTCTTTTACAACTATGTAGTGATACAGCTGTTAGCACTATGTTGTGTGTTACTACCAGCGATACCCCTTGATGAAGTTTGGAAAGTACTTATAATCTTAATCGGTGGCGGTTGATTTATATTTTTAAATGGGAAGGGTTTATTTATATGAAAGTGCTTTTTTTTAAAATGGTCCATTTTTATTAGCATAGTATTCTTGGTATTATATTTTATAAATAACAATTTTAGTTTTATTTATCTTTCAAAAGGCAGTAAAACTGATGTTATCCAAGCATGTAGTAGTGTTATGTCATTCATTGGCGGTGCTGCTTCTGTAATTGTCGCTATTCTTGTATCACGTAAAGATAATAATAATAGGAGGAAAGATCTTTATAGTAAAAGGGCGATAATTATCTATTATATGTATGATGCATTATGTGATTTAGAAGACGCCATGAATATGTTTGTTCGTGATTTTGAACCTTTTGTAAAAGAAAGAAAAACCTACATTTCAGATATGCTTTACAGTGTTCATTTGAGCCAAATTTTGGATGCTTTGTCTATGCTTGATGAGTTTAAAGTTACAGATATGCCAGATCATACCGTACTATTAATGTTTGTTGATGTTAAGAGAAATCTCAAAAAAATTCGAGATATAAGTGGGTCTCTTAAAGAAGTTCACTCTTCAGGTTGCATTTTCGATGATGGTTACTATTCCATGTGTAGTCCATGGCTAATAGGTGACTATGAGGAAATGGTTAAATCAATTGATATTGTTAGAAAAAATATGGATAGAATAAAAGCATATATTAAAATTACATAATCATTCTTACAACAAGAAATTAATAATTAAGCCGTTTGAAGCTGGGACTGCATTAATACCAGTATCTACAAGGATGAATGGAATGGTACGAAGGTGATATGTGAGGTAGTGACGGTTGAGTACTAACTATCAGTTTTAATGGTGTGTAAAAGATTGTTGTGCTTCTTCAAGCGTTGCGTACATGCTCATTGTTGTCTCCTGGATTGAAAGGGAAATAGGGGTGCAGCAAATAGCGTTATTAATGAAAAAGTAACGACCATCTGACAGTGAAAAACCTGATTAAATGATTGTTGTCGATAACTGGCAGGATGCAAGTTTTCAGACCAAATCAGTCGGATTTTTTTCTGCTATTCTCAATTTCTTGCTGGTGATTTTCATCGGATAAAAAGAGAGACGGTACAAATGGTTTCACGACAGGCAGTTATGCGGGTGGCGCGTCCGACGGATAATCTCGAGCCGTTAGCGCGAATGTATTGTGAGGGGCTGGGTTTCGGGGAGATCGGCCGTTTTAGCGATCATCAGGGCTTTGATGGTGTGCTGGTAGGGCATCCGCATCACCATTATCATCTGGAGTTCACGCATCATCACGGCACATCAGTTGGGCGGGCACCGACGCAGGACAATCTCCTGGTGTTCTATATCCCGGATAACGAGGAATGGCGTAGTCAGTGTGAGCTGATGTCAAAAGCGGGTTTTATCGCCGCGCCATCGTTTAATCCTTACTGGGATGAATGCGGTAAAACCTTTGAGGATATCGATGGTTATCGCGTGGTTCTGGCTCAGCGTGACTGGCGCGCCTAGCGTCAGTACAAGCCTTGCGACGCCAGTCAGGCGCTAGTCCGCCATGGCCTGTTTAGGGCGGCGTTGCAGACACCAGTACGAATATCCCGCATTGAACAGCACGACCATCGCCGTGACGAAAAATACCGTACGGAAGCCGTAACTGGCGGATACCGCCGCGCCCAGTAACGGACCGGTGACGTTCCCGACATCGCGGAAAGACTGATTGTAGCTGAACACGCGTCCGGCAACCTGATTGGTACAGTTATAAATCAGCAGCGTCTGCACGGCGGGAAGCAGTGCGCCATCGCAGGCACCCAGCAGAAAGCGCAAAATACCGAGTTGTAATGGCGTCTGGACAAAAGCCATGGGGATCAGGAGTAACACTGACAGCGCCAGCATCGCCACCAGAATTCGCTCCGGGCCAATCCGGTCGCCGAGTTTGCCCAAACGGGGCGCACTCATCAGCGCGGCCACGCCAGGTACCGACGCAATCATCCCACTAATGAACGCCAGATTTTGCGTATTTCCCGCCAGTTCACGCACATATAACGTCAGGATCGGCGCAATTGAGCCGGTCGCAATCTGAATAATCAACGTAGTGACGAAAAGACATAACACCAGCTTGGGGTTTTTCAGCGAAGCAAAAACTTGCTTACGGTTGAGCATGTCCTTTTTGTTCACCGGCACGAACTGCTCGCGGATGAAATACAGCGTCATCAGAAAACACAGGAATAACACGCAGGCGGTGATGAAGAACACCGGACGCAAACCGTAGCTGTCGGCGAGCAACCCCCCGACCAGCGGGCCGATCAGTGCGCCACTGACCGCACCGGTAGATAACGTGCCCAGCGCCCAGCCGCTTTTATTGCGCGGAATTTGGGTGGCGATCAGCGCATTGGCATTAGGGACGAATCCGCCAAGAAGCCCGAGCAGCGCACGCAGGATCAGGAATTGCCAGATATTTTGTGCAAAGCCCATCAGCGCCATAACAATCGCCATACCCAGCGCGGAACGCAGCAGCATGATTTTACGGCCTTTACGGTCGGCGAGTCCGCCCCAGAAAGGCGAGGCGATAGCAGAAAACAGAAAGGTAATACTGAAAACCAGCCCCGACCACATATTCAGGGATTCATGGCCGGTAACACCGAGGGTTTCTATATACAAGGGCAGGAACGGCATGATCAGGCTGAATGCGGCACCGGTCAGGAAGCAGCCAATCCAGGCAACATACAGATTACGTTTCCAGTTTATAGGATCTGGTGCGATTTCAGGTTCAGGTGCCGGAGTCATAAAATACCGAAAAATGAGGTCAGGTTCGCTCTGGAATGACAGACGGAAACAAGACAGAGCACAAGTAACAATCAATTGGCATGATAATTATGCGCCTAATTATCATTCACTTCAATGATGTTAATGAACTGTAACAGTAAGAACTAAAATACAGATTTAAAAAAATCGGGGAGTGAAGAAGATCAAACGGAGGGTGAAAAATGCAAAAAAAACGGCCAGCAACGTAGCTGACCGCGACAGACACAGATTTAATAACAGCCAGGATGACGCAAAAGAGACCGATTAACGCAAGGCTTCGTTTTTCATAACGGAGTAACGGCCACTGCCCAGGAACATGATCACCAGACCGCCGAAGAAGTACATGGCTTCACCTTCCAGACCCCAGGCTCCGACTTCAGTGGTGGTAAAGAACTTACCGGCGACGACCAGGAACACAGCGACTAAAATATTGAAGGCCATTACCAGCGCAGCAGGGCGGGTGAAAATACCCAGGATAATCAGAACCGGCGCAATCACTTCGCCAATGTAAGCGCCATAGGCGATAAAACCAGGCAGACCGTCAGCCTGCAACATCTGGGCAATCCAGCCGACACCGTTTTCCATTTTAGCCACGCCATGAAATAAAATGAGAATGCCAAAAGTCAGACGTAACAGCAGCTTACCAAAATCCTGATGATCAATGGCGCGGGTAAAAGAAGCGTTCAGTTTAGCCAACATAATGTGTTCCTTTTGAAGGTAACATGCCCGGGTGCAGGCAGGGGGTCACGCGGCTCCAAGATCAGCGGAGTAATCACGTGGAGGAATTATGCAGAGAGTATTGGCCTAAACGGGATGGGATAAAATCTGATAACTTTGAAGATGTCTGTCAAAAAAACTGTCGAAGCAAATCAAAAAACCGGCAGAACCTGAGTCCGCCGGTTTGGTACGTTAATCCCTGAGGGCTTTATAGAGCGACGGTTCCCCTTGCGGGCGCGTTTTGAAGCGGCGGTGCAGCCACATATATTGCTCCGGCGCCTGGCGGATTTCGTTCTCAACCACTTTATTCATATACGTCGCGGCGACCACTTCATCATCCAGCGGGAAGTCAGCCACCTGAGGATGAATGATCATCTCATAGCCTTTTCCACCCGGCAGACGGCGCGGAGTGAACGGGATAATGGCCGGTTTGCCCATCCGCGCCAGCAGGTAGGTGCCGGTGGTCGTTGCGGCTTTATCCACGGCAAAGAAAGGAACGAATACGCTGGCACGCGGGCCATAGTCGTGATCGGGCGCATACCAGATGATGTCGCCCTGCTTGAGACTACGGATCATACCTTTGAGGTCTTTGCGATCAAGCATCCCTTTGTTCGAACGCATACGTCCTTTGGTCTGGATCCAGTCCATCAGCTTATTGTCGTGCGGACGGTAAACGCCCACGCCCGGGTTGTGAATGCCGAAAATGCGGGCGCCCAGCTCCAGCGTCAGGAAATGTACGCCTATCAGCAACACGCCCTGTTTGTTGTCACGTGCGTGCTGGATATGCTCCAGACCGCTGACTTTGAACCAGCGCTCTATACGCCAGTCCGGCCAGAACCAGGCCATACCGGTTTCAAATAAGCCCATTCCCACGGATTCAAAGTTTTTAACCACCATATCTTCACGCTGTTCCGGGTGCATGTCCGGGAAACATAATTCGATATTACGCTGCGCAATTTTATAGCGGTGTTTGAGAAAACGCATAGAGAAGCGGCCCAGTCCGGTGCCAATTCGATAAATGACCGGATAAGGTAATAATACCAGCGCATACAGCAAGCCCAGACCAAGCCAGGTGATCCAGTAGCGTGGGTGAAGCAACGATCGGTTAAAGGTCGGTACCTGAGTCATAGATTCTCTGCGTCAATGGATCGAAGTAGAAAGTTTATAAGCTCTGTCTAGTGCAGCAGCCTGCCACGGAAATACGTCCATATTTCGATGGGAATAAAAGTTGTTCGTAATTATTTGCAGTAAAGTGAAACATTGTGGCATTTTTTTTGGATGAGGTGAAAATTCACGGCACTAATACCTCATTTTACTTATGGATTGGGTGAATGGAAAACAAGTTGGTTTTTTTCTACTCATCCGTTTTGCTACGGTATACATCGCATCAAATATCAGCAGAGAAACGGTTTTGTCAATGAAACAGGCAGCCCTGAAGGCTGCCTGTTGTGCTTTTGTGACTGAGGGATTATTCCGAATGGAACAGACCTTTCAGCCCGTGAGGCTCGCTCCGCCAGTACTGTTTCGGCGCCGAAACTTTGGCGCCCAGTTTCGCGGCGGCATGCCACGGCCAGCGCGGGTTATATAAAATGCCACGAGCGAGGGCAATCATATCAGCCTGACCGGTGCCGATAATGGCTTCAGCCTGTTCTGGTTCGGTGATAAGTCCTACGGCGATCACTGGCATGTTCACATAACGCTTGATGCCGTCAGCGAAAGGCACCTGATAGTTCGGGCCAACAGCGATTTTCTGGTGCGGACTCAGGCCGCCGCTGGAGACGTGAATATAGCTGCAACCCAGCTTATCCAACGCTTTAGCCAGTTCAATGGATTGTTCCAGGTCCCAGCCACCTTCCACCCAGTCAGTGGCAGAGATACGCACACCGATCGGTTTTTCAGCCGGGAATTCGGCACGTATTTCCTGGAAGATTTCCAGCAGCAATCTCATACGGTTTTCCAGTGAGCCACCATACTGATCCGTGCGCTGGTTTGACAGCGGTGACAGGAACTGATGCAGCAGATAACCGTGCGCACCGTGCAGTTCGAGCAGGTCTAAGCCCAGACGATCCGCGCGGCGGACAGTCTCAACGTACGCTTTTTTCAGCTCATCAATACGCGCCAGAGACATCGGCTCAGGTGCTTCAGTACCCTCTGTGAAGGCAATCGCGGAAGGTGCGACCGTTTGCCAGCCGCCGGCGGATTGTGGGATTTGCGCGCCACCGTTCCACGGTGCAGCGCAGGAGGCTTTGCGACCGGCGTGTCCCAGTTGCAGACCCAGCGGCATTTTGCTGTTGGCGCGCAGGCCGGTAATCAGATCTTTCATTGCTGCTTCAGTGGCATCGTCCCATAACCCCAAATCCTCGGCAGAGATACGTCCTGCGGCTTCAACGGCAGTGGCTTCAAGGATGAGCAGACCGGCACCCGAGAAGGACAACTGGCCCAAATGGGCGTGATGCCATTCAGTAGCTTTCCCCTCATCGGAGGAATACTGGCACATTGGGGCGATCACAATGCGGTTTTCCAGCGTCAGCTCGCCTAAGGTAATTGGTTCAAAAAGCTTACTCATATTTCATGCCCCTTAAAATTCAGCGTAGTGAAGAGTTCCCAAGGATGGGTGACATCTAAGAATAGGTTATCGCATTTAAAACATGGGCAATGAACAGCAGGTGTTTTTCTTATGACGAATTTGCAACGGAAGATGTCCTCGTTGTTGCTTTAATGTATAATCTTGCCGCTTCAAAAGTAGCTATTCGGTATCCAATAGTTAAATTTCCCTGAAAGACAGGAACGTACACCATGCCAGTGTTACATAACCGTATTTCTAATGAGGAACTCAGGGCGCGCATGTTGGCTGAAACAGAGCCGCGCACCACCGTTTCTTTTTATAAGTATTTCCAGCTCGAAGATCCGAAAACCTTCCGCGATGCTTTGTATGTCAGCCTGACGCGTCTTAACGTGTTTGGTCGTATTTACGTGGCAAAAGAAGGGATTAACGCGCAAATCAGTGTTCCGCAGAGCAAGTTTGAGGCGTTTAAAACCGAGCTGTTTTCCAGCCATCCGGCGCTGGATCAAATTCGTCTGAACGTTGCGCTGGAAGACGACGGTAAATCCTTCTGGGTGCTGCGTCTCAAAGTGCGTGACCGTATCGTGGCGGACGGGATTGATGATGATTCTTTCGATCCTTCTAACGTGGGGGAGTATCTGAAAGCCGAACAGGTCAACGCCATGATTGACGATCCGGATACGCTGTTTGTTGATATGCGTAACCACTACGAATATGAAGTGGGGCATTTTGACAAAGCGATAGAAGTGCCATCGGATACCTTCCGCGATCAGCTGCCAATGGCCGTTGATATGCTTAAAGAAGACAAAGACAAAAAAATCGTGATGTATTGCACGGGTGGGATCCGCTGTGAAAAAGCCAGCGCCTATATGCTGCATAACGGTTTTAAGAATGTCTATCACGTTGAAGGCGGCATTATTGAATATGCGCGCCGTGCGAAAGAGCAGGGGTTACCGGTCAAATTTAAAGGCAAAAACTTTGTCTTTGATGAACGCATGGGTGAGCGTATTTCTGATGACGTGATCGCCCATTGCCACCAGTGTGGCGAAGCGTGCGATAACCATACCAACTGTAAAAATGACGGCTGTCATCTGTTGTTTATTCAGTGCCCGACGTGTGCGGCGAAGTTTGACGGTTGCTGCAGCGAAATCTGTATGACCGAACTGAAACTGCCGGTGGAAGAACAGCGTGCGCTGCGTGCTGGCCGTGAAAACGGCATCAAGATTTTCAATAAGTCCAAAGGCCTGTTGCAAACCACCATGCACATTCCATCACCAGAAAACGACTGATCTGCGTCTGAATGCTGAATGACAAAAAGCCCTGAACGGCATTCGCTGTTCAGGGCTTTTTTTGGCGCAGTGAATTACTTCTCCTGCACACCTTCCACGGAAATAATCAGCTCCACATTCTGAGACGCAGGACCCAGATCGGTGGTGATACCGTAATCTTTCAGCGCGATAGTGCCCGCGGCTTCAAAGCCTGCACGATAGCCGCCCCACGGATCCTTGCCCTGACCGAGCAATTTGGCCTGAAGAGTCAGCGGTTTGGTGACGCCGTTGAGAGTGAAATCACCGGTGACTTCCAGATCCTCACCTTCTTTTTTCACTGACGTTGATTTGAACGTTGCCTGCGGATGTTTGCCGACATTCAGGAATTCGGCGCTGCGCAGATGTTTGTCACGTTCGGCATGATTGGTAAATACGCTGGTGGTGTTGATGGTCACATTCACTTTATCCGCCGCTGGGTCTTTCTCGTCGAAAGTGAATCCGCCGTCAAAATCGTTAAAGCTGCCGTAGAGCCAGCTGTAACCTAAATGTTTGATACGAAATTCGATAAAGGCGTGCTGACCTTCTTTATCAATTTTGTAATTTGCTGCGGTGGCAGAACCGGCGGCCAGTAACAGGGATGCCAGCGTCAGACCCAGGGTGGTTTTTTTCAACATGGTTATTCTCCGTTTATCCATAATGTGAACAACATAAGTAAAGAGCAGAACGTTAACCGGATCAGCGCCCCAGCATGCGTGTCAGGGTGCTGTCGCGGTCAATAAAATGATGTTTAAGCGCTGCAAGCGCGTGGAACCCCGAGACAATCACAATGCCCCACGCCAGCCACAGATGCAGGGTGCCTGCAATGTCCGCCTGCTGATTCAATCCGAACAGCGTCGCGGGAAGTTCAAACCAGCCGAAGACGCTGACGGCCTGGCCTTCAGCGGTCGAAATGAGATAGCCGCTGATAAGAATGCCGAACAACCCGATAAATAACAGAACATGAGCAAGCCACGCGCCGATCCGGGTTTTCGCGCTATAGCTTTCAAGAGGCGCAGGCGGCGGTGAAATAAAGCGCCAGGCCAGACGAAATACCATGGCAATAAATACCAGCACGCCAATACTTTTATGTATTTCCGGCGCACGGTGATACCAGGTGTCGTAATAACCCAGTCCGACCATCCACAATCCCAGTGCAAATAATCCGTAAACGGCCAATGCAATAATCCAGTGAAGGATTACTGAAATATGACCAAACCGGACGGGCGTATTTTTCCACAACATAAACAGGCAATCTCGACTAAGGCTTTTTGTGGAAATTAAACATTTAGAAACATTCTGGCAAACTATTATTTCCAAAAAAGGTGATTAATTTTACTCTTTCATTATTTTTGATGTTTTTATCATGATCTTATTCAGTGCTTTCGTTTTATCTTCACGAAGATACGGGTTTTTGAGTGTAAGGCAGAGCCGGCAAGGGTTTGTCAACTTTTGTCATCGACGGTAAAGTTTGCTTTTCTTCTAAAAATTTGAGTAAAAATAATGATTTCAACAGTGATTAATAAAATCGAATGCTTTTGGCTTGAGGTTTGTTGAATGGCTGAAGATACGGAATAACGCAGTATTTATGTCGGAAAGACTCAATGTTTCTTAAAGAAAGCGTAAAGACTTTTAGGGTTTTGTTCAGACCTGATCGAGATCAGCTTATGCAATAGGATGATATTTATAATCCTTTTTAATTCCGATTAGGAATATTTTTATTGTCTTATATTTGATGTTTCCTGATGAGGTTTCTTTCCCTGAATTCAAAGAGAGCGGCATCCGGCATCACATGGAGAGTGACATTATGTTTACTGCACCAAAACGGTTTACTGCAACAAAACGTTTTGCCGCCATTCCGTTACTGCTGACATTATTCATCGCCCCGCTGGTCGTTCATGCTGCGCAGCCTCTGCCGGTAGTAACCGCGGCCACTATCGAAACTCAGGCTGACGGCGTTGGCCGTACTTATCTCGGGCGCCTTGAGGCCGTTCAGGCGGTGAATATCACCAGCAGGACGGAAGGATTTATTGCCCGCCGCGCCTTTGAAGAAGGGCAGTTCGTGAACGCCGGGGATCTGCTGTATGAAATCGAACCGGCCCTGCATCAGGCCGCGGTTGCTCAGGCAAAGGCCCAGCTGGACAGTGCGAATGCCACCGCGCGCCACGCCCAGACACATCTGAACCGTATTCAGCGTCTGGGAGATGCGCGTACGGTGAGTCAGTCCGATGTCGATACGGCGCTCGCCGCACGTGATACCGCCCGCGCTGCCGTGGCGCAAGCTCAGGCTGCATTGAAAACGCAGGAACTTCAGCTCAGTTACACCCGTATCACCGCGCCCATTTCGGGGCGCATCGGCGTGAGTCATTTTCATACCGGCAGCCTGGTCAGTCCGGCCAGCGGTGTAATGACGGAAATTGTGCAACTTGATCCCGTCCGCGTGGTGATTTCGGTCAACGAGCGGGATGTTCTTAGCGCGACGCATACCAGCGGTGACCTCGGGCAGGCATTTTCTGATACCCATATGGCTTTGTCCCTGCGCTTATCGGATGGCTCACCCTATATGAAAACGCCGGTGTTTGAGTCACTGGGTAACCGCATCGAAGCACAGACAGGAACGTTGCCAGTCAGGCTGACGGTCGCCAATCCTGAGCATCGTTTATTGCCGGGCGGAACAGTCAATGTCACTGCCCAGCCGCACACAGGGGATCAGCTGCCGGTATTGCCGGCGCAGGCTCTGCAGCAAAATGCGACAGGATATTTTGTTCTGCTGGTGAATGCTGAACAGCGCATCGAGGCGCGTCCTGTCCGGCTTGGCGCACAAACTTCTCACGGCTATTTCGTGGCGGAAGGATTGCAGGGCGGCGAAAGTGTCGTGACGGAAGGCCTGCAACAGGTTCAGCCAGGCATGAAGGTCAGTGTACGGGACGCTTCTGACGTCTCAGCCGCCGCTGCTAAGAAAGGTTAAGGAACAACGATGCTTCAGCAATTTATCAAAAGACCCCGTTTTGCGGTGGTGATCGCGCTGGTGACGGCGCTGATGGGTGCCGTTGCACTGAAGGTAATCCCGGTTGAGCAGTATCCTGATATTACGCCACCGGTGGTTTCGGTCAGCGCCACCTATCCCGGTGCCAGCGCGCGCGATGTGGCGGAATCCGTCGCTGCGCCGATTGAAGCGCAGGTCAATGGCGTCAGTAATATGTTGTATATGTCGTCGAACAGCGGCAATAACGGCAGTTACACCCTGACCATTACCTTTGCCAGTGGAACCGATCCGGACACCGCGGCCGTGGAAGTCCAGAACCGTATTTCTCAGGTCAGCTCGCGCCTTCCGCCGGAAGTGCTAAGTACGGGTGTATCGGTACGTAAACAGGCGTCTAATATTCTGATGGGGATCAGCCTGCTTTCACCTAAGAATACGCACGACAAATTATTTATCAGTAACTTTGCCAGCATTCAGTTACGCGATGCGCTGGCGCGTATTGATGGCGTAGGTGATGTCCGGGTTTTCGGTTCGCGTGATTACAGTATGCGGATCTGGCTGGATCCGAACAAAATGGAAGCGCTGGATGTCAGCAGTATTGAAATCAGCACGGCTATCCGCGAGCAAAACGTACAGGCCGCTGCCGGACAGATTGGCGCGTCACCCAGTCCATCGATGCAGCAGCAAACCCTGACCATTAGCGGTGCCGGACGGCTGAGTTCGCCGGAAGAGTTCGGCAATATCATTGTGCGCAAGAATGCCAATGGCGGAACGGTTCGTCTGCGGGACGTCGCGCGAATTGAACTGGGCGCGCAGGATTATCAGGTCAATGCCACACTGAATCAGACGCCATCTGCGTTCCTGTCTGTATATCCCGCGCCGGGAGCGAATGCGCTGAATGTGGCCAATGCGGTGCGTGAAGAGATGACGCGTCAGGCGCGCAATTTTCCTCACGACCTAACCTATGAAATTAAATTCGACTCAACCCGTTTTGTCAGCGCTACGCTGGATGAAATCGCTGTTTCACTGGTGCTGACCTTTATCGTTGTTCTGACAATTGTGTATTTGTTCCTGCAAAGCTTGCGAGCGACATTCATCGTCGCGCTGACCATTCCGGTTTCGTTGCTTGGCACATTTGCTGTGCTGTACGCCTTTGGCTATTCCGCCAATACGCTGAGTTTGTTCGCCATTATTCTGGCCCTGACGGTGGTGGTCGATGATGCCATTGTGGTGGTAGAAAACGTCGAGCGTCTGATGATGGAAGACCCGTCTCTCGGACGCGTTGCCGCCACCCGCAAAGCCCTGAAGCAAATTGCGGGCCCGGTAATTGCGACGACCGTGGTTCTGCTGGCGGTATTTGTCCCGATTGCGGTTTTGCCTGGCATTACCGGCGCCCTGTATCGTCAGTTTGCCGTTACATTGTCTGCTGCGGTGGTGCTTTCCAGTATCAATGCGCTGACGCTGACGCCGGCACTTTGCGCGACGTTGCTCAAACCGCGTCCTGAGAAACCCGCCCGCATTTTCCACCTCTTTAATCAGGGGCTGGACAAGGTGCGTGACAGGTATGTCAAAACCGCTGCGCGTTTGAGTAAACATGCCCTGACCAGCGTGGCGACGGTACTGGTCATAACCGGTGCCTGCGTGTGGGGCTACAACAGCCTGCCAAAATCTTTTCTGCCGGATGAAGATCAGGGCTACTTCTTCGTGAATGTGCAGTTGCCAGATGGTGCATCCCTGAACCGGACTGACGCCGTGCTGGATCAGATGCAGGCTCTTCTGGAGAAGGATCCTGCGGTGGAAGATGTGATCGCCATCAGCGGCTTTAGCCTGATGAGCGGGGGCAGTGCGCCCAATACTGCATTCGGCATAGTATTGCTCAAACCCTGGGGTGAGCGCAGCGCAGTGGATCAGGTGATCGGTCGTCTGCAACCGGCAATGGCGGGCATTCCTTCCGCGATGATCATGGCGATAAATCCGCCGGCGATTTCCGGGCTGGGAACCGCTTCCGGACTGGATTTACGCCTTCAGGCCTTGCAGGGACAATCCCCGCAGGAACTGGCAGAGATTGGGCGAACGATAATCCAGAGTGCTAATCAAAATCCGCAGCTGAGCCGTGTCTTCACTACCTTCAGCGCCTCCGTACCGGAAATCGCTTTAAGTGTGGATCGCGACCGTGCGGGCATGATGCAGGTGCCCGTTGGCAGGATTTTCTCGACATTACAGACGTCTCTGGGCGGCGTGAATGTCAGCGATTTCATCAAGAATAACCGTTTGTTTAACGTGCAGATGCAAAATGAAATGGAAGATCGCCAGCGCGCGGACCAGATTTCGACACTCACTGTGCGCAGTGATAACGGTTCACTGGTAAGCCTTGGGAAAATGGTGGAGCTGACACCGTCACTGGGCGCGCCCTTTATTACGCAATATAACCAGTTCCCGTCACTGGCGGTGAGCGGGGCGGCAGCGCCGGGCGTCAGTTCTGGTGAGGCCATGGCGCAGATGGAAAATATCCTCAGTGAAAAGTTACCGGCAGGATATGGCTATGAATGGAGCGGAATGTCGTTGCAGGAAATTCAGGCCGGAGGGCAGGCAATCCTTATCTATGCCGCGGCACTTCTGTTTGCCTATCTGTTCCTGGTGGCGCAATACGAGAGCTGGAGCATTCCGCTGGTGGTCATGATTTCGGTGATTTTTGCGGTATTTGGCGCTATCGGCGGCCTGCATTTAGCGGGATTAAGTAACGATGTCTATGCTCAAATTGGCATGGTGTTGCTCATCGGGTTGGCCGCGAAAAACGCTATATTGATCGTCGAGTTCTCCAAAGCACGCAGGGAAGAAGGGGCATCCGTCCGCGAAGCAGCGCAGGAAGGGGCGAAACAGCGTTTTCGTGCTGTTATGATGACGGCCATTTCCTTCATTCTCGGCGTGTTACCTCTGGTAATGGCGTCAGGAGCGGGAGCCATGAGCCGTCATATTATCGGTGTCACAGTGTTTAGCGGTATGTTGCTGTCCACGACGGTGGGGATCCTGTTTATCCCGGCGCTGTATGTTCATATTCAGCGTTTACGTGAGTGGACGAAATCCCGCTAAAGGCATGAGGGAAAGAAATTTGCGAAAGACAATGGTGACAACTCAGGGGCTGAGGATCGTCGTGATGATGGCGATGCTGGTGGTGATATTTGCGGGCATTAAATCGGCAGCAGATATCATTGTGCCATTCATTCTGGCGCTGTTTCTGGCTTTCGTGCTCAATCCGCTGATTGTCTTACTGGGAAAATGGCGGGTGCCCCGGGCACTCGCGGTATTACTGGTTGCGACCCTGACGGTATGCCTGATGGTGTTTCTGACCACCAAGTTGCTGATGACCCTGAATGAGTTTGCCCGCACATTGCCGCAGTATCGCGGGCTGATTGCAGCAAAGCTTATCGAAATTGATACCTGGTTCCACTGGTCAGAATTTTCATTAACACCTGAACAACTGGCCGGCTATATTGATCCGGCCTTCATGCTCAATCTGGTCAGCAAGCTTATCAGCTATCTGTCTAATGCCATGGCGGGTTTATTTTTACTGCTTATGACCGTCGCCTTTATGCTGCTCGAAGTTCCGCAACTGCCTTATAAGGTGCAGCAGTTGTCCGAAGATCCGGGCAAGGGCATGGCGAATGTTCAGCGTGCGCTCGACAGCGTAACCCGTTATCTGGTGATCAAAACGCTGATCAGCGTGGTGACCGGGCTGGCGGTGTGGGCGTTGCTGGCCGTTATGGGGATCAGGTTTGCGTTTCTCTGGGGGATGCTGGCTTTTGCGCTCAACTATATCCCCAATATTGGTTCTTTTATCGCGGCAATTCCTCCCATCATTCAGGCATTTCTATTCAATGGCTTCAGTGAAGGACTGATTCTGACCGGCGGATATATCCTGATCAATCTGCTGTTTGGCAGCATTATTGATCCGAAAATTCTTGGCCGCGGGCTTGGGCTTTCAACGCTGGTGGTGTTTGTATCGTTGATTTTTTGGGGATGGCTGATGGGGCCGGTGGGAATGCTGCTGTCAGTACCGCTGACCATTGTGCTGAAAATTGCACTGGAGCCGACCGCTGCTGGTCACAAAATTGCCGTCCTGTTGGGCGACGGACCGCTGAAACGCTAATTTAAGTTTTGCTCTTCTATTTGCTGTGCGAGAATTTCGATGCTTTGCAGCGATATCAGTAATTGCTGACGGGCGGCTAGATCAAGCCCGTCAAACAATCTGTCGATGGCTTCCTGCTTGGGTTTTTTCACCTGCGCCAGTGCCTGTTTGCCGGCTTCTGTTAGCTCAAGCAATTGCGAACGGCGGTCAGTAGGATGGCGACGACGTACCAGTAAACCATCTCTGTCCATCGCATCTATCGCATCTGTGATCGTCCGGGGAGATTGCTGAAGCACGTTGGCCAGCTCAGCCGGACGGCAGGTCCCTTCCTGGGCAATTGCTGTCAGCAGTTTTTCGCGTGCCAGAGAAAGTCCCTGAGCGGACATGGCGGCGTCTACTTGTTTACGCATCAGCCGGATAACCGACAGCAGCGTTTCAGTGATCACCGCTGGAGTTGCATCGTCAGATGTGTGTTCAATCATATTGTGAGGCCGCTCAAAATTAGTCTGCTAACGTTGAGTTTATTGTATCCCTCCGCGGGGGGAGTGCAACCTGCCTGTGGCATGGAGTTAAAAGCACGACGGATAAAGTGGAAGGTTTGAAGCGGAGAAATAGTGATGACAAAGCCACTTAATACCCTGACTGAACAGGATATTAATTAGCTTTGTTGACTTAACTGTAGATTTTGTAAATCTGCTGAAGGTCATCTTTAATCTGACGACTGACGGGTGTTGCGGAAATATCATCGATCGGCCAGAACATATACTTGATGAGATTATAAACGAAGCAGAACTCCAGACGGTTACGCACTTTTATTTTTTGCGCCAGATGACGCTTATGGACATACACCGTACGGCTGCTGATATTCAATTTTCTGGCGATGCGGTAGTTAGGCATTTCCGACATCCAGTAACTCATCACCAGAATCTCCTGATCGCTGAACAAGGTTCTGGGGATCTTGAAATTATTAACTGGCATAAACGATTGCGGGTCTAACGCTATGTCTCGTAATAATGACGTCAGTGACTGTTTGTTGAGAATAAATACTTCACGGGTAATCGGAATCGGAGTATCACAATCAGGATAATTCGCATCGATATAGCAGTATATACTTGCGCCGTGTCGATACTCGAAGAAGTTTTTTAATTCCTGAGACAATTCGGAGTTGTGACAATACTTCGTCATGTTAACTAAGATAATGTCTGGCTGAAATCCAGGGATTGATTCTAACGCCTGTGAAACATTCACTGCATCAATAATCTGGAGATTATTATTCTCAGCCAGATAAGAGAAAATTCCTAATCGGGTAAAGCCACAGGGTTCAATAATTGAGATTTTCATGTCACGTCCTTGTCATGCGTGTCATTACGCGATGGAAACCACTCCTGTGATTTCTGCGGCTAGCATAGTTTTTTTTCTATAATGCTGTCAATTCGGAAATACCAGACTATTGATCTCGTTCAAAGCGAAATTAGAAATAATCCTTACAGAAATACAATGACAACCATCGTTAAATATCAACGATGGTTGAAACATTTATACATTAACTGAATCTTGAGAGAGAAAAGGGTTTAAGATCAAAAGGAATAGGATGATTGTTAGCGAAGTGAGTAACTATTTCACCTAATACGCTGGAAAATTTGAACCCGTGTCCGCTTAACCCTGAAATAACCAGCGTGTTTTTCTGGTCAGGCAGTGTATCTATAATGAAGTCTTCATCCGCAGTCATATCGTAAGTGCATGATGCACCGCGCAGACTGACCCCAACTCCTGGCAGGAAATGTCGGAAAAAATTGAAGGACTCGGTACCATCCTGACTGATTTTGCCGAAAGGTGACCGTTCCTCCGGTTCTGTGATCCACTGGCCCCCGTTGTGTTTTCCTAGTTTCAGGGCATCTTTGACAGAGGGGAAACCGTAGTACTGATCGCCTTGCTGTGTCTCAAGAGTAAACGCAGGGAAGTGGTTTTCCTCACTATAACGGCCATCTGCATGGAACCAGGCGAAAACTTTACGCAGAGGTTTAACCGGCAATTCAGGCAGAATTTTGGTGACCCAGGTTCCCGCAGATATCAGCATTTTTGCCGCACTGTAGACGCCATCCGCCGTAGTCACCTCAACGCTGTTCTCATGCCATTGAATACTTTCAACCGGGCAATTAAACAACTGCGCGCATCCGGCTTCTCGTGCCAGACGGATATAAGCGGTGACGGCCATTTCACATTGAAGATAACCGGAGTCAGGCTCAAACACGCCTGAGTAACCGTCAGGTAACGTGAATAAAGGCCATTTATCGCGGATCTCGGCGGCGCTCAGGTTCTGTGTGTTCAGGTGATAGGTTTGTGCGCTGTGTTTTACATTGCCGATGAATTCAGAATTTTCGGGACCGATGTTGAGCACGCCGCTGCGATGAAAAATCTTATCGCCGCTCAGTTCTGCCAGTTCATTCCACAGCGTTTGTGCCCTGAGCAGCATAGGTACATAGCGCGCGCCTTCACCATAAGCATGGCGGATCAGGCGGGTTTCACCGTGATGGCTGCCTGCCTGATGGGGCGGCATTGAACTGTCTATCATCAGTACCTTCAATCCGGCACGTGTGGCGTAGTAGCCCGCCGCAGAACCGACGGAACCGCTGCCGACGATGATGAGATCGTAATCCATATTTAAAAATTCCTGAGGTGAGTTTTTAACAAACAGGTTACAGGCATGATAGAGAGTTTACGACGGTGAAGGCAAGCAGGTCAGGGGCAAAGAAAAAGGCACCAGGATGAAATCGCTGGTGCCTCAGGCTGGCAGATTAAAATCAATGTTTTCGGTGATCACTGTATTCGTACTCGTTAGATTCTATCTTTTCAATGCCGGCTTCGAGAATGTTGATCAGTTGTCGGGCAACGTCGGTAGTTAACCACAAAGTTCTGTCTACCTGAGCATCCTCGGGTGTCTGGTCTTTTGAAGACAGGTAATGAAGACGTATCATCATGGCGTCATAAGAGTCGACGGTACTGATATCCCAACCAACAAGCGGGTGTGTCTGAATAACTTCATCATTTCTGTCCATATAGACCCCTTATATTGTAGTGACTAACGTGAGTGACTATCTGAGGATCAATGCGGCTCATTATCAGGTGAGCTTGTTCAGTATAAACAGTTAAATCGATTTATGGTGAGATTTGAGAGTATTAAATTGTAAATAATTTGTGGCGATTAATAATTCAGCAGAATAGTCCGAAGATTAACCAAAATTATTTTTGGGGGAAGTGTGATTTATGCATTCCAATGGAATAAAAAACCGGACTGCGACGCCCGGTGAAATACAGAAATAGCCTTACGGCGTGGTTTTAATAAACCTGATTATTATAAATAGGGCAGAGAAAATGAATAGGTTTGCAGAAATTTCATAGTGTTACTCATCGTTCTGATTTGAAAACCAGTCGTCGGCACTTTCCCAGGTTTCCTGCAAAATTTCTTCGATCAGATCGCGATCAGTTTTAGCTCCGCCCAATACGGACAGGCTATTTGCTCCCGCATAACGGACCTGAACTTTATTTTCGCGATCAGTAAACTGTTTGTTAATTCTCTTACTCAATTCACCCGATAACGCGTCCAGCGCGCCAACAGGCAGAGGCTTGGTTTTATCGATTGTGACTTCAACACGCATAGGACCTCCTGAATAGATTTGACTGTATATTTATACAGTCAAATCATAATCAGCGCAAGCTACCGTGTTGAGAAATCGTATTTAGTACGATGTCACTTTCCAGTTCAGGGTTTGTCCCGCGAGGAATGGCACAACAGATTCGTTACCCAAAGCAATTTCTTCCGGCTGCGTCACCGACGTGCGCGTCAGTTCGATGAAATCTTCATTGAGCGGCAAACCATAGAAACGCGGACCATTAAGGGAGCAGAATGCCTCGAGATGCTGCAGTGCATTCATCTCTTCGAAGACGGTTGCATAAGCTGATATCGCGAGTGGTGCGTTAAAGCAACCGGCACAGCCACAGCTTGATTCTTTACGGCCTTTGGTGTGCGGGGCGGAATCGGTACCCAGGAAGAAACGGTCAGCACCGCTGGCGATGACTTCACGCAGTGCTTCCTGATGAACGTTGCGTTTAAGAATCGGCAGACAGAACAGATGCGGACGAACTCCGCCTACCAGCATATGGTTGCGGTTAAACATCAGATGCTGTGGCGTAATGGTTGCGCCCAGATATTGATTACCGGAAAGAACATACTGAGCCGCTTCTTTGGTTGTGATGTGCTCGAAGACAATTTTCAGCTCAGGGAACTGACGGCGAACCGGATCCATCACTTCATCGATGAAACGAGCTTCCCGATCAAAAATATCAACATGGCTGTGAGTGACTTCGCCGTGGATAAGCAAAGGCATGCCGATTTTTTGCATACGCTCGAGCACAGGATAAATCGTTTTGACATCCGTAACCCCATGCTGGGAGTTGGTGGTCGCATTGGCCGGATACAGTTTTGCCGCAGTGAAAACACCTTGCTCGAACCCGCGGGCAATTTCTTCCGGATCCAGAGAATCGGTCAGATAGCAGGTCATCAGCGGGGTGAATTTATGCCCGGAAGGCAGCGCGGCCATAATACGTTCACGATAGGCGATTGCCGCAGCGACAGTCGTTACAGGTGGCGTCAGGTTTGGCATGACAATCGCGCGACCAAAGACTTCACTGGTGAAAGGTAACACCGTGCTGAGCATTTCGTCATCACGAAGGTGAATATGCCAGTCATCTGGGCGGCGGATTTTCAAAACTTGCGGTGTTGCGGTCATCAGGCAAAACTCCGGCATTGAGAGACAAGATGTTGGGATCAGGTGCGGTAATGGGAGCATTAACGGCGGGGAACAAGAATAAGCGTAAAACCGTTGTGTTGCATCTGTTAAATAAAGTTCGTATTGAAATCAATGTATCGAAAGGTTCATAGTGGAGGGAGATTTTAGTCACCGTGCTTCATGGTGTGTGCCTGAAGCACGACAAAATAACGGGAGAACCATTATGGAAATCAGAGTTGTTGCCACAATTGTCGCGAAAAAAGAATTCAGGGCAAAAGTGACAGAAGCATTGCTTGACGTAATTGAGCCAAGCCGGCAGGAAGTGGGATGCCTGCAATATGAGCTGCATCAGGATCTGGATAACGACGGCACTTTTGTTTTCTATGAGCGCTGGGCATCAGAAGATGCGTTGAACCAGCACAACAAGACCGAGCATTTCCAGCATTTCGCCAGAAGCCTGGAAGGGAAACTTGAGGAACTGACGATCCGTCGTCTGAAAAGTCTGGCCTGATTTTCATGGGGCAGCTAACTCGCCAATAAAAAAACCCGCCGAGGCGGGTTTTTAGTTTTGTGACACTGTCAGCTCAGCGGAATTACTCTGCTGGCATTTCCGGCTTAGTGGCAGGAGCCGTGGCAGTCGTTACTGCAGCATGGCCACCGGCAGAACCTTTGCCATCAAAGTTGAACTCAGGGCGAACCCAGTCACTTTGACGCGCGGGTTCAGGCACATAGCTAGGTGCTGGTGCTTTCGTCATAGGCGCTGTCGCGAAATGCTTGAAGCGAGGTGCAACAACCGCAGCTTCAGTCACTGCCGGAGCGTGCGCAACGGGGGCAGCCTCCACGGCAGGTTTTACTTCCGCAACCGGTTCTGCTTTCTCTTCCACTTTCACTTCAGGTTCTGCGACTGGCGCAGGTGCCTGAAGTTCAGGTTCAGCAAGCACGGCTGTCGGTTCAACGACGGCTGGCTCGTGCGCTTCAGGTGCCACTTGGACAACAGGCGTTTCTTCAACAGGTTCAGCTGTTGCAGGCTCAACCAATACAGGTTCGTCAGCAACAGGCTGTGCCGCTTCTGCAGGTGCAGCATCTGTAGCTGCTTCTTGCTGAGCAGCTTCAACTACTGTTTCTGACTGAGCTACTGGCTGAGGTGCAACCTCTGCAGTTTCAGAAATGACCGGCGTATTCGCCTGGGCAATCTCAACTTGCTGAGTCAGTACTTCAGGTGCTTCTGCTTCAGTGTTCTGCTGCTCATGGGACTGATATTCAGAAGACTGATATTCAGAAGAGTGGGCCACCGGATAGGTGATCCAAACTTTGCCAGACGCCATTTCCGGAGAAACGAATGCACCTGCCATTGGCATTGGCGACTGAGTCGGGTAACGCTCGTCACGGTAACGACGACGACGCTGACCGCTGACACGCAAGTGACGCGGAGAACGACGTGAACGACGCGGCATTCCATTTTCACGGGCGTTGTCATTCTGATTGTCTTCGTTGTCCGCTGTGTTTGCTGGTTCGGCATCAGAAGATTCTTGCGCAACCACGGCTGGCGCTGGTGCTGCCGGACGAGTGCCGGTGATCAGCAACTGAGCCGCAGCTTCTTCTTCATGATCAACTTCTTCAGATTCGAAGCGGATTTTCTGATTCAGCTGGCGACGCTGACGGCGCTGTGCTGGCTGACGGTCTTCCTGTTCAGTTTCATCAGTAACAACCGGTGCAACAACAACTTGCTCAACAGCAACCGCATCCTGAATTTTCTCTTCAGTTTGTGGTTTACGTTTGTCTTCAGAACGGCGACGCGAACGCTCACGACGAGGTTGTTGCTGCTGTTCTTCGCGAGCAGCAGTTTCAACTTCTTCGTTACGGGTTTCAGTAACAACCGGTTCCTGATTACGACGGCCACGACGCTGATCATCACGTTGTTCGCGATTATTTTCGCGGTTATCACGGCCTTCGCCACGATTATCACGATTGTTATCACGACCTTCGCCACGCTCACCACGATTACCGCGGTCATTGCGCTCGCCACGTTCACCGTTACGCTCACGGCGTCCGCCCTGACGACGCTGGTTACGGCGTTCGTTATTACGACGGTTTTCGGTTTCAGTTGCTTCCGTAGTCTCTTTTGGTGCTTCAACAGGTTTAACTTCCTGTTGTGGCTCCGGTGCGAACAAGCTCTTCAACCCGCTCAGCAGACGGCTGACAAAACCGGATTTTTCAACAACAGGCGCTGCCGGAGCATTCACTGTGGCTGTTCTGGTTTTGACAGGTTCTTCAGGCACAGCAGCCTGCTCGAAGCTGGAAGGAGGTGCTTCGCTTTGCAGCGCGAATGCAGCCAGTGCCGGTTGCTCAGGACGACGACGTTCAGCCGGCAACTCTTCAGAAGGTTGCAGCATTTCTGCTTCGTGGATCTGAGGCAGCAAGTAGCTCAGTGCAGAGATTTCTTCACCTTTACGTACACGCAGAACGTGGTAGTGCGGAGTTTGCATCTGATCGTTAGGTACGATCACTGCACGCACGCCACCCTGACGTTTTTCGATGGCATTCACCGATTCACGTTTTTCGTTCAGCAGGTAAGAAGCGATTGGCACCGGAACGATGGCATGTACTTCTTTGGTGTTTTCTTTCAGCGCTTCTTCTTCAATCAGACGCAGAATCGACAGTGACAGAGATTCGTTGTCACGGACGGTACCGGTACCTGCACAACGCGGGCAAATATGGTGCGTTGATTCACCCAGTGAAGGGCTCAGACGCTGACGGGACATTTCCAGTAAGCCGAAACGGGAAATACGACCAATCTGGATGCGGGCGCGGTCCTGACGAACGGCGTCACGCAGACGGTTTTCCACTTCGCGCTGATGGCGAACTGGCGTCATATCGATGAAGTCGATAACGATCAGGCCACCCAGGTCACGCAGGCGTAACTGGCGGGCAATTTCGTCAGCCGCTTCAAGGTTAGTGTTGAATGCAGTTTCTTCGATATCGCCACCGCGGGTTGCACGCGCGGAGTTGATGTCGATAGCGGTCAACGCTTCAGTGCTGTCGATAACAATCGAGCCGCCGGAAGGCAGACGGACTTCACGCTGGAAAGCGGATTCGATTTGCGATTCGATCTGGTAGTGACTGAACAGCGGAATTTCACCGACGTACGGTTTAATTTTGCTGCTGAAATCAGGACGGCCCAGAGCGGCGATATGCTCTTTTGCCAGGTCGAGGATTTTCGGGTTATCGATAAGGATTTCGCCGATATCCGGACGCAGATAGTCACGGAATGCACGAACGATAACGTTACTTTCCTGATGGATCAGGAATGGGGCAGGGCGGCCTTCAGCAGCTTTCTTGATAGCATCCCAATGCTTGAGACGGAAAGTCAGGTCCCATTGCAGGGCTTCTGCGGATTTGCCGACACCGGCAGTACGCACAATAAGACCCATGCCATCAGGCAGTTGCAGAGAAGACAGCGCTTCTTTCAGTTCAGTACGGTCATCACCTTCAATCCGGCGGGAAATTCCCCCAGCGCGTGGATTATTAGGCATCAGAACTAGATAGCTACCGGCCAGACTGATAAACGTCGTCAGTGCTGCGCCTTTATTTCCACGTTCTTCTTTATCGACCTGAACAATAACTTCCTGACCTTCGCGCAACACATCTTTGATGTTTGGGCGGCCGTGGGAAGAATAGTTGCTAGGGAAATATTCACGGGAAATTTCTTTCAGGGGGAGGAAACCGTGTCGTTCTGCGCCGTAATCTACGAATGCCGCTTCCAGACTAGGTTCAATGCGGGTGATTTTACCTTTGTAAATGTTCGCTTTTTTCTGCTCATGGCCCGGACTTTCAATATCCAAATCATACAGCCGCTGTCCATCTACAAGGGCAACGCGCAACTCTTCTTGCTGAGTCGCGTTAATCAACATTCTTTTCATCGTAACTTACTCATTATTATTCCATTATTGACAGAGCTGCGGGCAAAATGACCTCATGACCGGGTAAACCGTTGGCCCCGAGTCTTCTCGCAAATCGTCAACCTCACGGTTGTCGCTTGCATAGGGGCGCATTATTTCGGTAAGTCTGCTTTTGCTGTATTAAAGACACCAGCGTTATGAAAGCAGCACTTTTATTAGGGGAATAGCTTCTGAATTTAGGTTAACAGATCTCATTCCGTATGCCGGCCAAGCTGCAACCCGCAGCCCGCTAATTGCTTGATTTCACATTACGTCTTACGCCATTGCTGCGTTTTTGCGCAATCAGGCAAATCTATAATTCCTGCGTTTTCCCTAACTTAAGAGAAACAACGCCGAAAGTAGTTTCATTATTCCATTGCAGGCACTGTGATAGCAAGGTGACTTTTCCCATGCGGGTAAGATATTTACCTCAATGAGAGATGTGCCGCATTGTCTGAACTTTCGCTTTCTGTAAAAACAAAGGGTATAGAAGGGTTTTCCTCAGCAGTTACTGGTAAAGTAAGAGTTAAGCACATAAAAATCAGTGGCGCGAACCGTGCCGGATATTTAGAATCGCGAGCCATGAAAACTGAGAATCCAACTGTACAATTAATCCCCATCTCCGAAGACGAAGCCGGTCAGCGCATCGACAACTTCTTACTTAAAATCCTTAAGGGCGTGCCGAAGAGCATGATCTATCGCATCGTGCGTAAAGGTGAGGTGCGGGTTAATAAGAAAAGAATTAAGCCTGAATACAAATTACTTGCCGGTGATGAAGTGCGTGTCCCGCCGGTTCGCGTGGCAGAGCGTGATGAAGCGCCGGTTTCTGCGAAGCTGGATAAAGTCGCGGCTTTAGCAGATTGCATCTTATATGAAGACGACCATTTACTGATCCTGAACAAACCTTCCGGTACTGCCGTACATGGTGGCAGCGGTCTGAGCTTTGGCGTGATCGAAGGTCTGCGAGCCCTGCGTCCGGAAGCGCGCTTCCTTGAACTGGTTCACCGTCTTGACCGTGATACTTCCGGTGTTTTGCTGGTCGCCAAGAAGCGCTCCGCCCTGCGATCACTGCATGAGCAATTGCGCGTTAAAAGTATGCAGAAGGATTACCTGGCGCTGGTGCGCGGTGAATGGCCTTCGCATTGCAAAGTGGTGCAGGCTCCGCTGCTGAAAAATATCCTGCAAAGCGGTGAGCGTGTTGTCAGGGTGAATGCGGAAGGAAAACCTTCTGAAACACGTTTCAAAATTGAAGAGCGTTATGAATTTGCAACGCTGGTGAAAGCCAGCCCGGTGACAGGCAGAACGCACCAGATCCGTGTGCATGCGTTGCACGCTGGTCATCCGATTGCTTTTGATGATCGTTATGGTGAGCGTGATTTCGATGCGAAACTGTCAGGAACGGGTCTGAACCGTCTTTTCCTGCATGCGGCTGCGCTGCGTTTTGAACATCCGGCTAGCGGTGAAACCATGCGCATTGAGGCTCCTATGGATGCCAAACTGCGTAACTGCCTGAAAATTTTACGCGGCAAAGCAAACGCTCGTTAAAAAGATCAGCTTATAAAGAGGCGCACTGGTTGCGCCTTTTTTATGCCTCTCAATTAACGGCTTTCAAGCAATGGATTGATGCCGTGTTCGCGCAGTAAGGAGAGCAGGGCAATAAGTGGCAGCCCGATTAGCGTGTTTGGGTCGCGCCCCGTCAGACTGTCGAAAAGCGTAATCCCCAAACCTTCGCATTTAAAGCTACCCGCGCAGTCGTACGGCTCTTCGCGATGTAAATATCCGGTAATTTCTTCATCGGTCAATGGCCGGAAGGTGACGTCAAACGTTTCGCATAACGTCTGCGCTGTTTTTGCATCGCTGTTATAGAGACTCAGGCCGGTATAGAACGTAACCATTTTTCCGCTGGCTGCCCGCAACTGACGGAATGCATTATCGAAAGTGTGCGGCTTTCCGGTGATTTTTCCATCGATAAAGCAAACCTGATCGGAGCCAATGATCAGATGATGCGGATAAGCAGTAGCGAGCGTGTCGGCTTTGGATTGCGCCAGCCGCTGCACCAGTTCTGCCGGATTTTCATCGGGAAAAGGGGTTTCATCAATATCGGGTGAAGCGCAGGTAAATTTCAGCCCGGTTTTCTCCAGCAAGGCTTTCCGGTAGGCCGAGGTCGAGGCTAAAAGTAAATCTGGTGCAGACATAATCATAATTTTTTTTCACAAAGCGTAGCGTTATTGAATCACACATTTTAAACTGTCGTCCGCTGCGGAAGCGAATATTGGTGAAAGGTGCGGTTTTGAGGCCTTTTTCTTTGACTCTCTGTCGTTACAAAGTTAATATGCGCGCCCTATGCAAAAAGTAAAATTACCCCTGACCCTTGATGCGGTCCGCACTGCCCAGAAGCGTTTAGACTATACAGGTGTCTATACTGCAGATCAGGTTACGCGTGTTGCCCAATCAGTGGTCAGTGTGGATTCTGATATACAAACCTCATTGTCGTTTAATATCGACAATCAGCGCCTGGCTGTGATTACCGGCCACTCCGATGTTGCTGTGACTCTGGAATGCCAGAGATGCGGTAAGACGTTTGAGCATCAGGTTCACACAACATATTGTTTTAGCCCTGTCCAGAATGATGAACAGGCTGAGGCATTACCGGAAGCGTACGAGCCTATCGAAGTCGATGATTTTGGCGAAGTCGATTTGCTGGCAATGATTGAAGACGAAATTATTCTTTCACTGCCTGTCGTTCCGGTACATGAATCTGAACACTGTGAAGTGTCCGACGCGGACATGGTATTTGGCAAACTGCCTGAAGAGGCGGAGAAACCTAATCCATTTGCCGTATTAGCGAGTTTAAAGAAAAGTACTTAAGGAGTAAGGTCCATGGCCGTACAACAGAATAAACCAACCCGTTCTAAACGTGGCATGCGTCGTTCACATGACGCTCTGACCACTTCCACTCTGTCTGTGGACAAGACTTCTGGTGAAACTCACCTGCGTCACCACATCACTGCCGACGGTTTCTACCGCGGTCGCAAGGTAATCGGCTGATAATTGCCTGCAACTTATTCACGTGATAAGTGCTGGCAAGGCGATACCTTGACTCGTCTAACCATCGCGTTAGATGTAATGGGCGGAGATTTCGGTCCTTCCGTCACAGTGCCTGCTTCATTGCAGGCACTGATCTCTAATTCTGAATTAGATCTTCTTCTGGTCGGCGATCCCGACGCAATCACACCTTTCTTAGCCAAAGCCGATCCTTCTATAACAGAACGAATTCGGATAATTCCTGCTGAATCAGTTATAGCCAGCGACATGCGCGCGTCGCAAGCTATACGTGCCAGTAAAGGAAGCTCAATGCGTGTGGCGTTGGAACTGATCAAAAGCGGTGATGCACAAGCGTGTGTCAGTGCCGGGAATACCGGCGCTCTGATGGGATTAGCCAAAATGGTGGTCAAGCCACTGGATGGCATTGAACGCCCGGCGCTGATGAGCGTCCTGCCCAATCAGCAACGCAGTAAAACTGTGGTGCTGGATTTGGGGGCGAACGTTGAGTGTGACAGCACAATGTTGGTCCAGTTTGCCGTGATGGGTGCAGTAATGGCGGAGCAGGTGGTGGGTATCAGTAACCCCCGTGTCGCCTTACTCAATATCGGTGAAGAGGAAAGCAAAGGGCTGGATAATATCCGCGAAGCCGCCGCTATTTTAAAAAATACCGCACTAATCAACTATATCGGCTATCTTGAAGGCAATGACCTTCTGACCGGTAAGACAGATGTGATGGTGTGTGACGGCTTCGTGGGCAATGTTACGCTTAAGACCATGGAAGGTGTAATAAGGATGTTTTTGTCACTGTTAAAATCCTCCGGTGAGGGTGGCAAGAAGGCCTGGTGGTTGAAATGGTTGGGACGGATAGTCCAGAAGAAGTTGCTAAAGCGTTTTAGCCACCTCAACCCCGACCAGTATAATGGCGCATGTTTGTTAGGATTACGGGGCATCGTTATTAAAAGCCACGGTGGAGCAAACCAGCGTGCGTTTGCTGTTGCTATCGAACAGGCTGTGCAGGCGGTGCAGCGGCAGGTCCCTCAGCGGATTGCCGCGCGCCTTGAAGCTGTATTACCCAAGAGTGACTGATCGTACATGTATACAAAAATTCTCGGTACGGGGAGCTATTTGCCCGTGCAAGTTCGGACTAATGCCGACTTAGAAAAAATGGTGGATACCTCCGACGAGTGGATTGTCACCCGCACAGGTATTCGTGAACGTCGTATCGCTGCACCGGATGAGACTGTGGCCACAATGGGCCTGCACGCAGCAGAAAAAGCACTTGAAATGGCCGGCGTCAGCGCAAGCGACGTGGGTTTGATCATTGTTGCAACAACCTCATCTTCACATGCATTCCCGAGTTCAGCCTGCCAGGTGCAGAACATGCTGGGCATCAAGGATTCTGCAGCGTTCGATCTGGCCGCCGCTTGTGCCGGTTTTACCTACGCACTGAGCGTTGCCGATCAATACATCAAAAACGGTGCTGTGAAATATGCACTGGTGATCGGCTCTGATGTGTTGTCGCGTAAACTCGATCCTGAAGATCGCGGTACGGTTATTCTGTTCGGTGATGGTGCGGGCGCAGTATTGCTGGGCGCTTCAGAAGAGCAGGGCATCATTTCTACGCATATGCATGCGGATGGTCATTACGGCAACCTGCTGACGCTGGCCTACCCAAGCCAGACTGAGCCGGAAAAACCTGCTTATGTCACCATGGCGGGTAATGAAGTCTTCAAAGTCGCTGTGACTGAACTGGCGCACATTGTTGATGAAACACTGACCGCAAATAATCTCGACCGTACTGCACTCGACTGGCTGGTTCCGCATCAGGCGAATCTGCGCATTATCAGTGCGACAGCGAAAAAGCTGGGTATGGGAATGGACAAAGTCGTGGTTACGCTCGATCGTCATGGCAATACCTCTGCGGCCTCTGTGCCTGCAGCATTTGACGAAGCAGTGCGTGACGGCAGAATTCAGCGCGGGCAATTAGTGTTGCTCGAAGCATTTGGCGGTGGCTTTACCTGGGGCTCGGCGCTGGTACGTTTTTGATTTAACAGGATGATAAAAATGACAAAAATTGCAGTTGTTTTCCCTGGTCAGGGTTCTCAGACGCTCGGTATGCTGGCTGATTTAGCCGCTGCACATCCGGTTGTTGAAGAAACATTTGCCGAAGCTTCTTCGGCGCTGGGATATGATTTATGGCAGCTGGTGCAACAGGGGCCTGCTGAAGAACTGAATAAAACCTGGCAGACGCAGCCTGCGTTGCTGGCCGCTTCCGTCGCTATCTGGCGTGTATGGCAGCAGCAGAACGGCACTCAGCCTGTTCTGATGGCGGGTCATAGTCTGGGCGAATATTCTGCTCTGGTTTGTGCCGGTGTGCTGGATTTCAAACAGGCGATTTCACTGGTTGAACTGCGCGGCAAACTGATGCAGGAAGCGGTTCCGGCAGGTACTGGCGCGATGTACGCTATTATCGGTCTGGATAACGACGCGATTGCCAAAGCCTGTGAAGAGTCTGCTCAGGGGCAGGTTGTCTCTCCGGTTAACTTTAACTCGCCAGGTCAGGTTGTGATCGCGGGTAATAAAGAAGCGGTAGAACGTGCCGGTGCGGCCTGTAAAGAAGCGGGTGCAAAACGCGCTCTGCCTCTGCCTGTCAGCGTGCCATCGCATTGTGCGCTGATGAAGCCTGCTGCGGATAAACTTGCCGTTGCACTGGAAAATGTCACATTCAGCGCACCGCAGTATTCCGTGGTGAACAACGTTGATGTGAAAATTGAAACGTCTCCTGAAGCCATCCGCAGTGCGCTGGTACGCCAGTTGTACAGCCCGGTGCGCTGGACTGAGTCTGTCGAATTTATGGCAGCACAGGGCGTTGAGCAGCTTTTAGAAGTGGGGCCGGGTAAAGTATTGACCGGTCTGACAAAACGTATTGTTGACACCCTGACGGCGGCCGCTGTGAATGACACGGCAAGTCTGGCAGCGGCGTTAGAGCAGTAATAAGAGGATGAGTATGACCTTCGAAGGCAAAATTGCACTTGTTACTGGTGCCAGTCGTGGTATTGGCCGCGCTATTGCAGAGAAACTGGTAGCAGGCGGCGCGAAAGTGATCGGCACAGCGACCAGCGAGAAAGGTGCTGAAGCGATCAGCGAATATTTAGGCGAAAATGGCAAAGGTATTATGCTCAATGTGGTTGATTCTGCATCTATTGAGCAAGTATTGGCGACAATTCGAGCTGAATTTGGCGAAATTGATATTTTAGTTAATAATGCCGGCATTACCCGTGATAACCTTCTCATGCGTATGAAGGATGATGAGTGGCAGGATATCCTGGATACGAATCTGACTTCTGTGTTTCGGCTTTCAAAAGCTGTCATGCGAGCTATGATGAAGAAACGGTGTGGACGGATTATTACAATTGGTTCCGTTGTTGGCACCATGGGTAACGCAGGGCAGGCGAACTACGCGGCGGCTAAAGCTGGCTTGATTGGTTTTAGTAAGTCTTTGGCACGTGAAGTTGCTTCACGTGGCATTACTGTCAACGTCGTCGCTCCCGGCTTTATTGAGACGGATATGACAAGGGCGTTGACAGATGATCAACGCGCAGGCATTTTGTCATCAGTTCCAGCCAACCGGTTGGGCGATGCCAAAGAAATTGCCAGCGCCGTTGCTTTTTTAGCCTCTGACGAGGCCGGCTATATCACGGGTGAAACATTACATGTCAATGGCGGCATGTATATGATTTAAAAATTACGAAATTATTTGCGTTTTTTGCGGTAAAAACCGCAAAATAGAGCAAATTCGTGGTTTGACCAGCCTGGATTTAGTTGCATCTTTTTCAACATTTTATACACTACGAAAACCATCGCGAAAGCGAGTTTTGATAGGAAATTTAAGAGTATGAGCACTATCGAAGAACGCGTTAAGAAAATCATCGTTGAACAGCTGGGTGTTAAACAGGAAGAAGTAGTGAATGCTGCATCTTTCGTAGACGACCTTGGCGCTGATTCTCTCGACACCGTTGAGCTGGTTATGGCTCTGGAAGAAGAGTTTGATACCGAGATCCCTGACGAAGAAGCTGAAAAAATCACTACTGTTCAGGCAGCAATTGATTTTATCAACGCTAGCCAACAGTAAGCGTACATGCTTTAAGTTTAGATAGTTAGGCGGTCATTTGACCGCCTAAGTTTTTTATATCCCACGGTATTACTACTTTTTTCCCTCCCTGGAGGACACACGTGTCTAAGCGTCGAGTTGTAGTGACTGGACTGGGCATGCTGTCTCCTGTCGGCAATACTGTAGAGTCCACTTGGAACGCTCTCCTTGCCGGTCAGAGTGGCATCAGCCTGATCGACCATTTTGATACTAGTGCCTATGCAACGCGTTTTGCTGGCTTAGTAAAAGATTTTAACTGTGAAGACTACATCCCGCGTAAAGATGCCCGCAAGATGGACGCCTTTATTCAGTATGGTATTACTGCCGGTATTCAGGCGATGCAAGACTCCGGGCTTGAAGTGACTGCTGAGAACGCGACACGCATTGGTGCGGCGATCGGTTCTGGCATCGGCGGACTTGGTCTGATTGAAGAAAACCATACGTCATTGGTTAACGGCGGACCTCGCAAAATTAGTCCTTTTTTCGTTCCATCAACCATCGTTAACATGATTGCCGGTCATCTGAGTATCATGTTCGGGTTGCGTGGGCCGAGTATTTCTATTGCTACAGCCTGTACTTCTGGTGTGCATAATATTGGTCATGCAGCACGTATCATCGCCTATAACGATGCTGACGTGATGCTGGCAGGCGGCGCAGAAAAAGCCAGCACCCCGCTGGGTGTCGGTGGTTTCGGTGCAGCACGCGCGCTATCCACGCGCAACGATAATCCGCAGGCCGCAAGCCGCCCGTGGGATAAAGATCGTGATGGTTTCGTACTTGGTGACGGTGCCGGAATTATGGTGCTGGAAGAGTACGAACATGCCCGCAAACGCGGTGCAAAAATTTATGCTGAAATCGTCGGCTTTGGTATGAGCAGCGATGCTTACCATATGACCTCTCCACCGGAAGACGGTGCAGGTGCCGCGCTGGCGATGGAAAACGCTTTGCGTGATGCAGGCATTTCTGCGTCGCAAATTGGCTATATCAACGCGCATGGGACTTCTACCCCGGCGGGTGACAAAGCCGAAGCGCAGGCGGTTAAATCTGTCTTTGGTGCGGATTCTCACAAAGTGCTGGTCAGTTCAACCAAGTCTATGACAGGCCACCTGTTAGGTGCGGCGGGGGCGGTGGAGTCTATCTTCACTTTACTCGCGCTGCGTGATCAGGCCGTTCCACCGACCCTGAATCTGGACAATCCAGACGAAGGGTGCGATCTGGACTTTGTACCGCACGAAGCGCGTCAGGTGAAAGACATGCAATATTCACTTTGCAACTCCTTCGGATTCGGCGGAACTAACGGTTCCCTGGTATTCCGCAAGATGTGATTGCGACGGTGTATTATTGAGAAAGGCCCGTTAATCGGGCCTTTTTGCTGTCTGAATAAAAGCATTTGCTATGCGGTAAAGTGGAATCAAACGGCAGCTCAACGGAAGGAGTCTTCCCGCCATTTCGGCCTGCCGGTACGATAAAGTAAGAATGCTCCACTTGCTGCCAGAGGCCTGCTCACGCAGTCTCAGCGGTCGGAGAACGCTAACCCTGAAGTCAGGAGGAAGTAACCATGTGGATTAACGGTGCGGCGGCGACAACATTGCCAGCGGCAGACCGGTCTGTGCAATTTGGCGACGGTTGCTTCACTACGGCCAGGGTGTTGCGCGGTGAAATCCTGCTTCTTCCAGAGCACATTGCGCGGATGCAGCGCGCGGTGTCTGTTTTGCATATTGATGGCGTGAACTGGGCAGCTTTAGAACGCGAAATGATTCAGGCCGCAGGGCAACAGGAAGAGGCTGTCGTTAAAGCCGTTGTGACACGCGGGCAGGGTGGACGAGGCTACAGTTCGGCAGGATGCTCTGAACCGACCCGGATTGTATCTGTGTCCGCTTATCCGGCACATTATCACGCGTTACGGCAGCCCGGTGTAAAACTCGCCCTGAGCCCGGTGACGTTGAGCAAAAATCCGCTGCTGGCGGGCATAAAACACCTCAACCGTCTTGAGCAGGTGATGATCCGCCTGCATCTTGACCAGACGGACGCCCACGAGGCGCTGGTGGTTGACACCTCAGGTTGCCTGGTGGAATGCTGTGCGGCTAATTTATTCTGGCGGAAGGGGAATCAGGTATTTACACCGGATTTATCACAGTCGGGCGTGGATGGCGTTATGCGTCAGCACATTATCCGGCTCATTGAAAACTCGTCGCCCTGGACGCTGCACATTGTCAGTGAACCTGCCGACGTATTGTTTGATGCCGATGAGGTGCTGATTTGTAATGCCCTTATGCCGGTTTTACCCGTGGCACAGGCGTGCGGGTGGCATTACTCATCCCGAGATTTGTACAATTTTTTGCTCCAGAACTGTTAAAAAAGTGAATAAACAATGACAAACAAAAAGACCAAAATCTTCGCCGTTATTGTCCTGATCCTTGCAGGACTGGCGACGTTTGCCTACCAGAAAGTGAAACAGTTTGCGGATCGCCCGATCAATGTCAGCAGTGAAACGATCTTCACCCTGCCTGCCGGTACCGGGCGTGTGGTTCTGGAAACGCTGCTCATCGACAAGAAGCTGATGAAGCCCAATCCGTGGTTCCCATGGTTATTACGTTTAGAGCCCGAACTGAGTGAGTTTAAAGCCGGTACCTACCGTCTGGAAAAAGGCATGACCGTTCGCCAGATGCTGGAGTTGCTGAAAAGTGGTAAAGAAGCTCAATTTAGCATTCGTTTTGTCGAGGGCTTTAAGCTCAGCGACTGGATGAAGGTTTTAGATACTTCAGAGTATCTCAGGCATAAACTTAGCGGCAAAAGCGGTGAAGAGATCGCCGCGGCCTTAGGCATGACCGATACCAAAAATGCCGAAGGCTGGTTGTATCCCGATACTTACCATTACACCGCAGGCATGACGGATTTATCTCTGCTCAAACGCGCCCATGTGCGCATGGAAAAAACCGTTGCGGATATCTGGAAAGACCGCGCTGATTCGCTGCCGTATAAAACGCCTGAAGACATGGTCACTATGGCGTCGATTATTGAAAAAGAAACTGCCGTGAAAGATGAGCGTCCTGAAGTGGCGTCTGTGTTCATCAATCGTCTGCGGATCGGCATGCGTCTGCAAACAGACCCGACCGTTATTTATGGTATGGGTGATAAATACACCGGTAATATCACGAAGAAAGATTTAGAAACGCCGACCCCCTACAATACTTATGTGATCACCGGCCTGCCGCCTTCACCGATTGCGATGCCGAGCGAAGCCTCACTTCAGGCTGCGGCACATCCCGCAAAAACGCCGTATCTTTATTTTGTCGCTGACGGCAAAGGCGGGCATACTTTCAGCACTAACCTTGAGAACCACAACAAGGCGGTTCGTGTGTATATAGAGGCTCTTAAGAACAAGAATGAAAAGTAACTTCATTGTGATTGAAGGCCTGGAAGGGGCGGGGAAAACCACTGCTCATAACGTGGTGGTGGATGCATTGCGCCAGCACGGCGTAGAAGAAATTGTGTTTACCCGTGAGCCGGGCGGTACGCCGCTGGCGGAGAAATTACGCGATTTGTTTAAGCGTGGCGTAGATGGCGAAAAACCGACGGTCAAAGCCGAAGTGCTGATGCTTTACGCTGCCCGTGTCCAGCTGGTTGAGACGGTGATTTTACCCGCTCTGGCGCGTGGCGCGTGGGTGGTAGGTGACCGGCACGATCTCTCCTCACAAGCTTATCAGGGCGGCGGACGTGGGATTGATGCCAAACTAATGACCTCATTGCGCGATACCGTTCTGGGGGATTTCCGCCCTGATCTGACGTTGTATTTGGATTTACCTCCGGCCATCGGCCTGCAACGTGCCCGTGCGCGTGGTGAACTGGATCGTATCGAGCAGGAAGCCTTGCCTTTCTTTGAACGTACGCGCGCCCGTTATCTGGAGCTTGCCGCCGCTGACAGCCGCATTAAAACCATCGATGCCTCGCAGACTATTGAAGAAGTGAAGTCATCGATCGAACAGACACTGAAAAACTGGTTTGACGAGCAGGCAACCCGGGAGCATTCATGAACTGGTATCCGTGGCTCAGCGCCCCTTATCGCCAGCTGACAGGGCAATATCTGACAGGCCGCGGGCATCATGCGGTGCTAATGCATGCCGCTGCGGGGATTGGGGATGAGGCGCTGGTATATGGTCTGAGCCGCTGGCTGCTGTGCCAGCACAAGGATGGCGAAAAGAGTTGTGGTTCATGCCACAGCTGTCAGCTGATGATTGCCGGCAACCATCCTGACTGGCATATCCTGCAACCTGAAAAAGGCAAAAACTCGCTGGGCATTGATCCGGTGCGTCAGCTCATCGAAACGCTCTACAATTATTCCCAACAGGGCGGCTCGAAAGTTGTCTGGATCCCGCAAACGGAATTGCTGACTGAAGCCGCAGCGAACGCCTTGCTGAAAACGCTGGAAGAACCCCCGGCGGGCACCTATTTCCTGCTCGGATGCCGCGAACCTTCGGCGTTACTGGCAACGATCCGCAGCCGCTGTTTTTACTGGCATCTGCCGGTGCCGGAAGAAGCGCTGGCGGTGCAGTGGATCAACCGTCAGCTCAGTGCTGATCCTGTCTCGATCAAAACCGCATTGCGTCTGACCAATGGTGCGCCGTTGTCAGCCATTGAACTTTTGCAGCCGGAACGCTGGAAGCAACGCGTGGCATTATGCCAGCAGCTTTATACGCAATGTCAGCAACAGGATATGCTTTCCCTGCTGCCGCAGCTTAATCATGATGACGCGCCGGAACGTCTGTACTGGCTGGCGACGTTACTGCTTGATGCCATTAAATGGCAGCAGCAGGCAGGGCAGTTCATCATCAACCACGATCAGCAGCCGTTAATTGCGTTGCTCGCCGGTGCGCAGTCCGGCGTGGCTTTACAGCAATCGGTGAGTGCCTGGATGCATTGCCGCCATCAGCTGCTTTCTATCGTCGGTGTTAACCGTGAGTTACTGCTGACCGAACAACTTCTTGAGTGGGAACAGATGCTCCAGGGCACGGTTTCTGCGTCGATTTTCAGTTCCGCGCTTTCCCGCTGAACCCCTTATTTGTCATGAGTTAAATACTATGTTTTTAGTCGATTCCCACTGTCATCTCGACAGCCTTGATTACAATGAGCTGCACTCCGGCGTGGATAATGTGCTGGAAAAAGCCCGTGAACGTGACGTGAAATTTATGCTGGCGGTGGCGACCACATTGCCAGGTTATCGCGCGATGACACAGCTGATTGGTGACCGTCCCGACGTCGCATTTTCCTGCGGTGTGCATCCGCTGAATATTGACGATGGCTATGATTTCGCAGAACTGCGTGAGCTTGCCGCCAGCTCGAAAGTGGTGGCAATGGGTGAAACCGGTCTGGATTATTTTTATCAGAAAGAAGCGCATCAGCTGAAACTGCAACAGGATTCATTCCGCGAGCACATCCGCATTGGCCGCGAGCTTAACAAACCGGTGATCGTCCATACCCGTGATGCCCGTCAGGATACGCTGGATATTCTCAAAGAAGAGAACGCAGGGGAGTGCGGTGGTGTTTTGCATTGCTTCACCGAGGATCTGCCGACGGCAAAATTCCTGCTGGATCTGGGGTTCTTTATCTCGTTCTCAGGGATTGTGACTTTCCGTAACGCTGAAGCGTTGCGTGAAGTGGCCCGTTATGTACCCCTGGATCGTTTGCTGGTGGAAACTGACTCACCGTATCTGGCACCCGTACCACATCGTGGTAAAGAGAACCAGCCTGCTTATGTGCGTGACGTTGCCGATTACATGGCCGTGCTCAAAGGTGTGAGTGTGGAACAGCTGGCTGAAGCGACCACTGCAAACTTTTCACGATTATTTCACATCGATACTTCCTCCCTGATCTAACCTTAGGCTTAGTCATATACGCCAGATTTATTTTACACCTCGTAATTAATCACCAGAATGAGGTATCGTGGCCCCGTTTTTTGCGGGGTCACTGGCGTTTATTTCGGATTAAATGTTGTAAATCGTGGGTTTTTTAAACGCTCTCACTGCATTTTTCAGAAAAACGTGACTGCCATCAAACATTAACAAAGGGAATTATTTTACCCTGCGTAAAAATTAAAAGGGGTGCTCAGACACCCGATAGCAAAGGGCTGTACGACCTTTTGCAAAGCGGTTAGTTATCAGGCTAAACCGCATGAAGTATCAAAAAGCATCATTACTCAGGAGCACACTCAATTATGTTTAAGAACGCGTTTGCAAACCTTCAAAAGGTCGGTAAATCGCTAATGCTGCCAGTATCCGTACTGCCAATCGCAGGTATCCTGCTTGGTGTCGGTTCTGCAAACTTTAGCTGGCTGCCAGTGATCGTTTCCCATGTTATGGCCGAAGCCGGTGGTTCCGTCTTCGCTAACATGCCTCTGATCTTTGCTATCGGTGTGGCGTTAGGCTTCACCAACAACGACGGTGTTTCTGCACTGGCGTCCGTTGTGGCATACGGCATCATGGTGAAAACCATGGCAGTTGTTGCACCACTGGTTCTGCATTTGCCTGCTGAAGAAATTGCAGCCAAGCATCTGGCGGATACCGGCGTACTGGGCGGTATTATCTCCGGTGCGATTGCGGCATACATGTTCAACCGTTTCTACCGCATCAAGTTGCCAGAATACCTGGGCTTCTTCGCCGGTAAACGTTTCGTGCCAATCATCTCCGGTATGGCAGCGATTATCCTGGGTGTGGTTCTGTCCTTCATCTGGCCGCCAATCGGTACAGGTATCCAGACCTTCTCACAATGGGCTGCTTACCAGAACCCGGTTGTGGCATTCGGTATCTACGGCGTTGTAGAACGTGCGCTGGTTCCGTTTGGTCTGCACCATATCTGGAACGTTCCATTCCAGATGCAAATCGGTGAGTACGTGAACTCTGCGGGTCAGGTATTCCACGGCGATATCCCACGTTACATGGCGGGTGACCCGACTGCGGGTAAACTTTCCGGTGGCTTCCTGTTCAAAATGTACGGTCTTCCAGCGGCGGCTATCGCTATCTGGCACTCAGCAAAACCTGAGAACCGTGCAAAAGTCGGCGGCATCATGATTTCGGCTGCACTGACTGCGTTCCTGACCGGTATCACCGAGCCAATCGAATTCTCCTTCATGTTCGTTGCGCCGATTCTGTATGTGATCCACGCGATCCTGGCCGGTCTGGCATTCCCAATCTGTATCCTGTTGGGTATGCGTGACGGTACCAGCTTCTCGCACGGTCTGATTGACTTCATCGTACTGAGCGGCAACAGCAGCAAAATCTGGCTGTTCCCAATCGTGGGTGCGGTGTATGCAGTGGTTTACTACAGCATCTTCCGTTTCCTGATTGCGAAACTGGATCTGAAAACCCCTGGCCGTGAAGACTCTACCAGCGAAACCACAGCGCAGGGCGGTTCTGAAATGTCTGCTTCTCTGGTTCAGGCTTTCGGCGGTAAAGACAACATCACTAACCTCGATGCCTGTATTACCCGTCTGCGCGTCAGCGTAGCGGACGTCTCCAAAGTTGATCAGGCTGGCCTGAAAAAACTGGGTGCGGCAGGTGTAGTGGTTGCAGGTTCTGGTGTTCAGGCGATTTTCGGTACCAAGTCTGACAACCTGAAAACTGATATGGACGAGTACATGCGTAACCATTAATGGTGAGCAATGTCTGGTTCTGATAAAGGAGGCTTCGGCCTCCTTTTTTCATGCCTGCGATTTGGAGGAACGGTTGCCGCTGCCTCTCGATGGCGCTTTCTGCGTCAATTAAGCATCAAAAAGCGTAATCAGGTTGAAAGGAATGGAAATTCTAACCCATACTGCGTACAACGCTTTTTACTTTGTTAAGGACAGTTAAGATGGCCGAAGAGACAATTTTCAGCAAAATTATTCGCCGTGAAATTCCCGCAGATGTGGTTTACCAGGACGAACTGGTGACTGCATTCCGCGATATTTCTCCTCAGGCGCCAAGCCACATTCTGATCATTCCGAATACCCTGATCCCTACAATGAATGACGTTGATACCACGCATGAAGCCGCGCTGGGCCGGATGATGACGGTTGCCGCTAAAATTGCTGAACAGGAAGGGATTGCCGAAAGCGGTTACCGCCTGATCGTCAACTGCAACCGCGACGCGGGTCAGGAGGTTTATCATATCCATATGCATCTGGTCGGTGGCCGTGCATTGGGTCCATTGCTGTCACGTCAGTAAGGGTAAACATGCGTTTCCTGATGGCATTATTGCCGGTAATTTTGTTGACAGCCTGCAGCAGTAAGCCAGGCATTTCGCTCAATAATCAGCAAAGAGTGGTCATGGAGTCCCCCGTTCTGACGGCGGGTATTATCCCGAGTTCGCCATCCGTGTCTGATTCCGGTGGGCAGAAAAAAGCCACCAGTACACTGGATAATAACCAGCCACATCCTGTCACCTTGCATTATCGTTTCTATTGGTATGATAAGCAGGGACTGGATTTATTACCGATTGCCGAATCCCGGACCGTCACCGTGCCAGCCAACAGCAGCGTTGACATCAGTTCACTTAATGGCAATCTCGATGCGTACAGTGTGCGCATGTACCTTTATCTCTAAATTCCCGTACGGAGAAGGTTGATGAAAAAGTATTTTCTCATTGTGGCAATGGCCGCTTTGATCCTTGGTGGTTGTACTTTGCCAAACCAGCAACAAACCCAGCAGCCAGAACAACCACAGCAACCGCAACAGCCACTGCCGCCGGTCAATCCGCCAGTGCCAGAGCAGCCACCGGTTCAGCCGGTTCCACAGCCGCCAAAATTCGCGAATATTGACTGGACGGCGACCGTTCAGCCGATGCTGGCAAAAATGCTGAAATCCGATGGTGTGCAGTCCGGCAGCGTGTTGCTGGTGGATAGCGTTAAAAACAGCACTAACGGCTCACTGCAAATGGCCAAGGCGACGGATGCCCTGCGTAATGCACTGGCGAACAACACCACTTTCCAGGTGGTTCCGGCAGATCAGGTGTCTTCGGCCAAACAGTCACTGGGATTATCGCCGGATGACAGCCTGGCGTCGGTCAGCAAAGCCATCGGCCTGGCAAACATCGTGAAGGCCCAGTACGTGCTTTACAGCACCGTAAGCGGTGATGTAAAAGCGCCGACCATGTCGATGCGTCTGATTACCGCACCAAGTGGCGAAATCGTCTGGTCAGGCCGTGGTGCAGTCCAGAACTAACGCTGAGCTTCTGCAATCAGAACTACGGCAACTGATCGAAAAACATTATCCGGCGGTGAAAACCGCCGGATTTCGTTTATTACCGGTCGCCGGACTGACGGGGGAAAGCTGGAAAATCTGTTCGCCTGCCGGTGATTTACTGGCGCGGCATCAGTCTTTTGATAAGCGGATTGCGGGCGCTGACCGGCGACGAGAATCTGCGATTTTGCGGCATGTCGCGCGGCAAAGATCAGGCCCGTGTGTCAGACTTTATTCGCCGCCGTGGCTGATTGTTGACTGGATAGAGGGCACGCCGCATACGGAACAGACCTTCGCAACGCCCGCCACACAGCAGTCACTGAGCCGGACGCTGGTCAGGCTGCACCAGTTACCGCCTTCAGGCTACCGGCTGGATTTGCAGCATCAGTTTGCACGTTACTGGCAACATATCGACCGGCGCAGACTCACGCCGCGCTGGTTGCGTTTACATCGCAAGATGATGTCACAGACACAGCCCGCGCCGCTGAAACTGGCGCTGGTGCATATGGATATCCACGCAGGAAATGTATTGCATACGCCAGACGGCCTGCGGTTGATTGACTGGGAATACGCGGCGGATGCGGATGTTGCCCTGGAGCTGGCTGCGATTGTTCGCGGCAATGGCTGGAGTACGCAGCAGCAAAATGTTTTTCTGCGTGAGTACATCAACGCGGGTGGCTATCAGGATATTTCTCTTTTGCAGCAGCAGGTTAACCGCTGGATCCCCTGGGTCGATTACCTGATGCTGATGTGGTTTGAAGTGCGCTGGCAGCAGACCGGCGAGCATAAATACCGTGAATGGGCGCAACCGTTGCGGCCGTGATAATCGTCTGAAAAATAAAAAGGAGCGTCCATTTTGTTAGGACCTGTAATGCTGGATGTCGTTGGCTTTGAGCTGGATGCCGAAGAACGTGAAATTTTGCAGCATCCGCTGGTGGGCGGACTGATTTTATTCACCCGAAATTATCATGACGTTGATCAGTTGCATGAACTGATCCGCCAGATCCGCGCCGCGTCCCACGACCGGCTGGTGCTGGCGGTGGATCAGGAAGGTGGACGCGTGCAGCGTTTCCGTGAAGGCTTTACCCGTCTGCCTGCCGCGCAGTCTTTTGCGGCCCTGAATGCGCCGCATGAAGCGAAGCGCCTGGCACAGGAAGGCGGCTGGCTGATGGCGTCAGAAATGATTGCTATGGATATCGATATCAGTTTTGCGCCGGTTCTGGATATCGGTCATATCAGCGCGGCCATTGGCGAGCGTTCGTTCCACGCCGAACCGCAGAAAGCGCTGGATATGGCAGAGCAGTTTATTCTCGGCATGCATGCCGCGGGGATGAAAACCACCGGTAAGCATTTCCCGGGACATGGCGCGGTCAGTGCGGATTCTCATAAAGAAACGCCGCGTGACGATCGCCCGCTGGAGGTGATCCGCGGGCACGACATGGCAATCTTCCGCCAGCTTAATGAACGTAAATTGCTGGATGCCGTCATGCCAGCCCACGTGATTTATACCCAGGCTGACCCGCGTCCGGCCAGCGGTTCACCTTACTGGCTACAGGAAATTTTGCGCAAAGAACTGAATTTCAACGGTGTGATTTTCTCCGATGATATTTCGATGGAAGGTGCCGCGATTATGGGCAGCTTTCCGGAACGTGCTCAGGCTTCTCTGGATGCCGGTTGCGATATGATCCTGGCCTGTAACAACCGTCAGGGCGCAGTGAGCGTGCTGGATAACCTGTCTCCGGTCAAAGCTGAACGTGTTGCGCAGTTGTATCATCGCGGACTGTACAGTGGAAAACAGGCCCGTCAGGACCTGCAAAATTCCAGTCGCTGGAAAGACGCAAACCGTGAACTGACCGCGCTCGACGCCCGCTGGCAGGAACATAAAGAAACTGCCCGGTAACGTTTTTCAGTCCGCGTAAGGGTTTCAACGCACATTCAGGATGAGGTAAACGATGATTATCTATTTACATGGCTTCGATTCAACCAGTCCCGGTAACCACGAGAAAGTGTTGCAGCTACAGTTTATTGATCCCGACGTCCGTTTCATCAGCTACAGCACGCTGCATCCGCGCCACGACATGCAACATTTGCTGAAAGAAGTCGATAAAGTGCTGCATGAAACCACCGACAAAAATCCGCTGATTTGCGGTGTCGGGCTCGGCGGGTTCTGGGCTGAACGTATTGGTTTCCTGTGCGGTATCCGCCAGGTGATGTTCAATCCGAACTTATCCCCGCAGGACAATATGACCGGGAAAATCGACCGTCCCGAAGAGTACGAAGACATCGCGACGAAATGCATCAGTGATTTTCGCGAGAAAAACCGCGACCGTTGTCTGGTGATTTTATCCCGCGAAGACGGTGTGCTCGACAGCAAGCAAACCGCTGAGAAACTTCATCACTATTACCCGGTTGAATGGGATGAACATCAGAGCCATAAGTTCAAGGACATCTCGACCCATCTTCAGCGGATCAAAGCGTTCAAAAACATCGCCTGATTTAACATTTCATTTCTGCAATATTTAAAAACCACTGCCCGAAAGCAGTGGTTTTTTATTTGGTTCATTCCGCGGGATGAAATCATTTTTCCGCCTGTTTTTCCTCTAACCTGCTGATTTAAATCCGTCAAAATACGTGCCATGTCCCTAAGTCAAATTAGCCAAATGAATTTAAATTGACCTATATCAATTTTGGTATGACCAAATCACCACGCGTGATATCCTCCGTCTCAGATACCGATTTAACTTAAGCAACCCTATGTAATATAAGGATAATATTTTTACTCTTATATAACAATTGGTTCACATTTGAGGGGGTCATTTTGACATCACCAATGAAGAAAATTGTGATTATCGGCGGTGGCGCCGGCGGTCTGGAACTGGCAACCAGCCTGGGCCATAAACTTGGCCGCAAGAAAAAAGCGGAGATCATTCTGGTCGATCGCAACCATAGTCATTTGTGGAAACCCCTGTTGCACGAAGTAGCGACCGGCAGCCTGGATGACGGCGTGGATGCGCTGAGCTATCTGGCTCATGCCCGCAATCACGGCTTTACCTTCCAGATTGGCTCACTGACTGACATCGATCGCGAAAATCAGACCATCAAACTGGCTGAAATCTGCGACGAGAACGGCGAAATGCTGGTGCCGGTACGCGACATTGCGTACGACACTCTGGTGATGGCGCTGGGCAGCACCTCTAACGACTTCGGTACGCCGGGCGTGAAAGACAACTGCATCTTCCTGGATAACCCGCATCAGGCGCACCGTTTCCATAACGAAATGCTGAACCTGTTCCTCAAGTTCTCTGCCAGTTCCGATAAGCAGAAGAAAGTGAATATCGCGATTGTCGGTGGCGGTGCGACCGGCGTTGAGCTGTCTGCTGAGCTGCACAATGCGGTCAAACAGCTGCACAGCTACGGTTTTGAAGGTCTGGACAGCGAAGCGCTGAACGTCACGCTGGTGGAAGCAGGTGAGCGTATTCTGCCGGCGTTGCCACCGCGTATTTCTGCGGCGGCACACAATGAGCTGACCAAACTGGGCGTGCGCGTTCTGACGCAAACCATGGTTACCAGCGCGGATAAAAACGGCCTGAACACCAAGTCCGGCGAATTCATTGACGCCGATCTGATGGTCTGGGCGGCGGGGATTAAAGCTCCTGATTTCATGAAAGAGATCGCCGGTCTGGAAACCAACCGTATTAACCAGCTGGTGGTGGAACCGACGTTGCAAACCACACGCGACCCGAACATCTATGCGATTGGTGACTGTGCGTCCTGTCCACAGCCGTCCGGCGGTTTCGTGCCACCGCGTGCTCAGTCAGCACACCAGATGGCCTCCCGCTGCTTTGCAAACATCATGGCGCAGCGCAAAGGGCAGAGCCTGAAACCTTACGTTTATAAAGACCACGGTTCACTGGTTTCCCTTTCACGCTTCAGTACTGTCGGCAGCCTGATGGGTAACCTGATGCGCGGTTCTATGATGGTCGAAGGGCGTCTGGCGCGACTGGTTTATATTTCGCTGTATCGTATGCATCAGATTGCACTGCACGGTTACATTAAAACCGGTCTGATGATGCTGGTCGGTGGCATAAACCGCGTGATCCGCCCGCGTCTTAAACTGCACTGATTCCGTTCAGCGACGTTTTTTTGAACGTCAGCTGAATCGTTTCGTACCTAAAAGCCTGTTAATTACAGGCTTTTTTATTTCTGATGCAATATTTATTACGTTACAAATACCCACACAGCACAAGATCACGTCACTATTACTTTGTCAGCTAAGAATCCTCCGAAACGCCCCTCAGACAGGTCATTTTCCTCACTTACAGATTTCGTCTTATTGTTTGCTTACGTTTTGGTATGCACTATTGACAATAAGTTTACAGACGGCGTTTCACGCACGCCGGACCTCAGATGTGTTGTTGTCCGCTGAGGAGCGCCATTGAAAGGGCGAATTGCGTGGTAACATTTTCGGAGGAAGTCCTGTGAACAAGTCAATGTTAGCTGGGGTCGGAATTGGTGTGGCTGCGGCGTTGGGCATTGCTGGCGTTGCGAGCATGAACGTCTTTTCGTCTGGCCCGCAATATGCGCAGGTTGTCAGCGCGACGCCAATCAAAGAGACCACGAAAACTCCGCGTCAGGAATGTCGTAACGTCACTGTCACTCATCGCCGCCCTGTGCAGGATGAGCATCAGATCACCGGTTCCGTACTGGGTGCGGTGGCGGGGGGTGTTCTGGGTCACCAGTTTGGTGGTGGCCGCGGACGCGACGTCGCGACGGTAGCTGGTGCGCTGGGTGGCGGTTATGCAGGTAACCGCGTACAAAGCAGCATGCAGGATAACGATACTTACACGACTCAGCAGCAGCGCTGTAAAACCGTGTATGACAAAGAAGATAAAACGCTCGGTTATGATGTGACCTATAAAATAGGCGATCAGCAAGGGAAGGTTCGTATGGACCACGATCCGGGCACTCAGATCCCGCTGGATAAAAGCGGTCAGTTGCAGCTTACCCGTTCGTAATCAACCGGTTAGTCTGTACAAAAAAGCCTGAGGCGTAAACCTCAGGCTTTTTTTATGGAATCAACCGTTCATTCAGTCCGTCGTGCTGAACTGCTTCACTCCATTTTTATGTTTAACGATATCGGCCATGACGGCCAGCGCGATTTCGGCGGGAGTTTTGCTGCCAATTGGCAAGCCTACCGGCGCGTGCAGACGGGAAAAATCATCTGCTGTGAAATCAGCGATGGTTTGCAGACGCTCACGGCGACGTGCGCTGTTGCGCTGCGATCCCATCGCACCGATATAAAATGCCGGGGTATTCACCGCTTCCATCAGGGTCAGATCATCCATTCTCGGGTCATGGGTCAGCGCAACAATGGCGGTATTCGCATGACAGCTTTTTTGCTCGAGATATTTAGCAGGAAACTGTTTTTCCAGACGAATATCCGCCTTCAGCGACGGCAGAAAGTTTTCCAGCACGTCCTCGCGGCACTCACATACCACCACTTCAAATCCCAGCGCGCAGGCAAAATCCGCGCAGTAAAGCGCGACACTCGACAATCCGGCAATCAGCAGACGCGGCGGGGCGGCCAGATGCAGGGTGATGCAATCATCATTGCGCATCACCTGAGTCGCATTATGATAATTCGTCAGTTCCAGATGATCGCAGGCTTCGGGCAGGGTAAGTGACTTGGTCAGGGCGTAATGTCCCGCCAGCGCCATGCCCATTCTTTGCAGATAATCCACATTACTTTGCGATGACGGCAAATACTCGATCAACACATCCAGCGAACCACCGCACGGCAGGGCAATATTTGGCGTCAGACCGCCTTCTCCGTAGCGCACAATCTGGCTGGCTTGCTGATATTCGCCTCTCGCTATGCGTTGCAGGAAATCCTCTTCGACACAGCCACCGGAAAGCGAACCGCAAAAATGCCCCCCGGCTGTTGCCACCATCAATGCGCCGGGCGCACGCGGGGAAGAACCGTAAGTGTTCAGCACCGTACAAAGCCAGACCGGCTGGTGCGCCAGCCATTCCATCGCCTGAGAAATAACCTGATTATCAAGATGCTGCATACGGTTGTCCGTTCTGAAAAAGCGAAGATTTGGGGAGTTGCTCCGGCAGATCGATATCTGCGATCACTGCCGGATTGTTAAAATTCAGTCGTAAAACTTCGCGTCCGCGCAAAAGAACCCGCGCGCCATGATCGCCGCGCAACTGCAAAAGTCCCTCACGCAACGGCCGGGAAAAACCGACCGGATGGCCCGGCTCATTTTGCCAGTATGGCCGTACCACCTGCGCCTGTTGCAGGCTTTTAGCAACCGCGGTGAAAACCTCTGCGGGAACAAAGGGCATATCCGCCAGATGAATCAGCCAGCCGTCCCATTCCGGCGTATCGCGTACGCCGGCAGCAATGGATTCACCGGTTCCGGCACTGCTGACGAGGGTGAAAGGCACGGCTTTACGTGCGCAACTGGCCTGAACCTGCACATTTTCCGGACGGGTGACCACATGGACTGATAAACCGCTGCCGGTTAACTGATTCAGCGTGGTTTCAAATACCGTGACAGGATTTTCTGCTGTTTGACTCAGAACGGCATTGAGCTTGTTTCCCTCGCCACCGGCGGCAGAAAACCGCTTTCCTGACCCTGCTGCGAGCAAAATAATTCCGGCCATTTCGCTTCTATCCCTTCTGGTTATTGTTTGCGCAACAGAAACGAATTATCGCACTTTTTTGCGCTCATTTGTGAACAAGATATTAAAAATGTGTTTCTCATCATAGCTTATAAGGTTTTGCGTACCTATAATCGCCCGCGAAAAACAGGATTTTCAGAATATTAGAAAGTGCTGAACAATAAAAAGACATAAAAGAATCAAAGGAATTTATGAGCAATTTCAATCCGTCCAGGCGGCGCTTTGTGAAAGGCGCGGTGATCGCTGGCGTCTCCGTTTATCTCGCGCCGTTGCACAGTCGGGCTTATGCCGCACTGTTCGAAGAAAAAATTCTGCAATCACCCCAGTGGGATGCACAAAACAAACGCGTCCGTTTCCGTATCGATGGCAAAGCGAAAGTTATGGGGCAGAAAGTCTTTGCCCGCGATATCCGCGCCAAAGACATGCCGCACTGGCCCCAGAAGCAGGCGCACGCCTTTATCCTGCGCGTAACTGAAGCCGATAAAATCTACACCGGACTGGATCTCTCACTGCTTGGCGACGATCTTCAGCCCGACCAGCTGGTAACGGCCGAGGTGCTGGCGCGCGACGGGCTGGCATTCCCGGCCTTTTACGGCGAAGACATGCTGCTGCCGGAAGGCAAAACGCCTGCCTATCTGGGACAAGCCGTGGCGATCCTGGTTTATCAGGATTTTGCCAAATTCCGTTTCGCCAAAAATGCATTGAAATTCAAAGACGGTGTGGTGCGCTACGGCGAGAAAACCGGGCCGCTGGAGCGCGATCCGTGGGGCACGTTCCGCTTTGTGCGCGTCGGGGGTGAAACCGCCTATGAAGATGATAAATTCTCCAGCCTGAAAGATATGCCGGTCTTTCCGGTGGGTATGCGCAAACACCTGCCGGTCTGGCCGGAAGGGCGCGAGGGCGGCAAGCTGGACGAGCAGGGCATGTTCTACGCGGGTGAAATGGCTGATGAACTGAAATCGCCTCCGCAGGACTGGCTGGTGATGTCGCGCCGTTTTACCACGCAATCCGTTGATACTTCCGCGCTTGAGCCGGACAACGCCAACGGCTGGTATGACGCTGCGACACAAACGCTGCATATGGTGGTGCCAACGCAGTCGCCGCAGGAAGTGGCGGATGAGATGCCGCGCATGATGGCGAAATCACACCGCACGGTGAAAACGCTGATTATGCATCCGTGCTACACCGTAGGATACGGCTCGAAAGATCACTACAACTTCCCGTATTACGGTGCCGTTGCGGCGATGTACGGTGACGGCACGCCGGTGCGTCTGGCTAACGACCGCTTTGAACAGTTCCAGTCAGCGCTCAAACGGCATGCGTTTGATATGAATTACGACATTGCCGTGAACCGTGAAACCGGCATGTTGCAGTCATTCCATGCGGCAATGACCGCAGACGGCGGCGGGCGCAGCAACTTCACGCCGTCGGTGGTGATGGTTGGCGCAACAGCGGCACAGTCGATTTACTACTTCCCGAAAAGTGATTTATCTGCCGTCGGTCTGGCCTCGCGCGCGCTCGATGCGGGTTCCGCACGCGGCTACGGTACGCTGCAAAGTATGGCCGCCACTGAAATGATGATGGATGAGCTGGCCGCTGAACTGAAGCTGGATCCGATTGCGTTCCGTATGCGCAACGTTCTGAAATCGGGCATGAAAAACACTCAGGGCGCCATTCCGGCGGGCGCTATTCGTACTGATGAAGTGCTGGAAAAAGCCGCTGTTCATCCGTTATGGACAGAGCGTAAAAAGCGTAAAGCCGAATACGAAAGTCAGAATCCGGGTAAACGCTATGGCGTCGGTTTTGGTTGCGTGCAGAAAGATTTCGGCACCGGCGCGGAAACCTCTTTCGCCCGTGTGGAACTCAGTGAAAAAGGCGAAATCAGCCTGTGGCACAGCGGCGCGGAAATGGGCACGGGGATGTCGACGTCGCAGTCCGTTCTGTGCGCTGAATGGCTGGGGAAACCGGCTGAACAGGCGCATTTCTCGGTGACAGACTGGTCGGTATTGCCGGTGGAAACCAGCGGCGATCCGTACATTATGTCGCAGGAAGAGCAGGACAAGCTGCAAACTAATCCGCGCTGGTCGCCTTCTTACTGCTCGCCATCCAGCGCCAGTAACTCGGCCTATTACTTCTCTCACAGCACCCGCGAAGCGGCACGCCTGATCTTCGACAACGGCATCTGGCCAGCGGCGATGGCTATCTGGCAAACCGGCATTGGTGGCGGACAGGCTGCGCCTTATGTCGTGCGCAAAGAAGATGCCCGCTGGGTGGAAGGCGGTCTGACCGCCAACGGAATGCAAATTCTCAGCCTCGAAATGCTGGCGAAAAAAGTGTACGAAATGAAAGGCATGACCGGCGCAGCGGTTCACGTATTCAACCGCTGGCAATGGGCAGAAGCCGATTTCACCCTCAATAATGTGCGTCAGCGCATTCCGGTGGATGGCATGTCAGTGCGTCACGGTGCGGATCAATTCCAGACCCTGGCGCGTGACGCGGTGTATTACCCGCCAACACAACGTAACAACGCTTCTGTGACCTATTACAGCGCGGTCGGTACGCTGGCCGAAATCGCAGTCGACATTGCCACCGGCAAGGTCGAACTCCTGACGCACCATTCCATTATGGAGTGCGGCAATCTGATCGTACCTGAGCTGGTTTCCGGTCAGCTGCAGGGCGGGCTGGCAATGGGTATCGGTCACGCATTACACGAGTATTTACCGCTGTACGAAGACGGGCCGGGCAACGGAACGTGGAACTTCAACCGTTACCATTTGCCGCGCGCCAGCGATGTGGCGGTCTGGAAACAGACCAGCGATATCCTGCCTGCGCTGTCGGAAACCGATCCGCCGAAAGGCATGGCTGAAGTGGTGATGATCCCGGTCGTCGCTGCGCTGGTGAACGCCATTGCCGATGCCACCGGCCACCGTTTCCGTGATTTGCCTGTTCGTGCTGAAAATATTCGTGAGGTTTTACAATGAGCATCAAAACCCAGCCAATGACGCTGACCATCAACAATCAACAATACGGCCCGCTGGAGGTTCCTGAAGGCCTGATGATGATTGATTTCCTGCACGAGTATGTGGCGCTGACCGGTTGCCGTCTGGGCTGCGGTCAGGGGATTTGTCACGCCTGCGTGGCGATCGTCGACCATGAAAGTGGCACCAGTGAAGAAGTGCGGACCTGTATCACCGGCGCACATTTCTTCAACGGCAAAAAAGTGCGTACCGTCGAAGGGCACGCGAAAACCGATGACAAAGGCGAAGTCCACCTTTCTCCGGTTCAGCAGGCGTTTCTGGAACATTACAGTTTCCAGTGCGGTTACTGCACGCCGGGTTTTGTGAATGCGGCGACGCTGCTGCTTGAGCGTCTGGAAAAGCACCCGATCCCGCTGGCTGATCTCGAAGCGGCGATTAACGGCGCGCTGGAAAATCACATCTGCCGCTGTACCGGCTACGTACGGTATTACGAAGCGGTACGCGATGTAGTGATGAAAACCCCAGGCCTGATCCGGGAGCATGCGTGATGAAAAAACGTCTTTTCCTCGCGCTGCTGGTAGTGATCATTATCGTGATAGCCGTGCTCTGGTGGCGGGAAAACCGCACGCTGGATGCGCCGGTGCAGAAAGTCACTGCGGATACGGCGCAGATTGAACGCGGTCGTTATCTGGTGCAGGCGTCTGACTGCGCGGCATGTCATACCGCTTCCGGCGGTGCGCCGCTGGCGGGTGGCTATCCGCTGGAAACGCCGTTTGGCAAAATCTTTGGCAGCAATCTGACGCCTTCTGCGGACGACGGCATTGGCCGCTGGACGTCAGACGATTTCTATCTGGCGCTGACCAAAGGCGTGGCGCCGGGCGGACGTCATCTGTATCCGGCGATGCCTTACACTTCATATAAAGGTGTCACCCGCAAAGACTCTGACGATATGTATGCGTTTCTGATGACGCGTCCGGCGGTGGATCAGCCGGTGCCGGAAAACGAAATGCCATTCCCGTTCAACCAGCGTATGGCGATGATCGGCTGGAACCTGTTATTCCGTACCAGCGATCCGATGCCAGCCAGTTCTGAGGGGAATTCTGCCGACTGGCAGCGCGGTCAGTACCTGACAGATGTGCTTGGTCATTGCGGCGAATGTCATACACCTCGCGGCAAACTGGGGCAGATGGATACCGACAGTAACCTGAGAGGCGGTACGCTCGGACGCATTACCGCACCAGCGATCACCCCGGAGTCGCTGGCGCAACGTGGCTGGAATCCGGCGGATCTGAGCCGTTTCCTCGCGACCGGCATTGCGCCTCAGGGATCTGCCTTTGACGAGATGCATAAGGTTGTCGACCTCAGCACCCGTCATCTGACCGACGCCGATCACCGTGCGATCGTCACGTACCTGCTGGGCGATAAACCACCGGCGGCGGTGCCGGTCAGTACCGGACAGGGCGGTAATGACGCCGGACGTATCACTTATCTGGATCAGTGTTCCGGTTGCCATATGGCCGATGGCTCCGGCAAACCGCACGTCGCGGTGGCGATGCAAAACAATGCCACCTTGCGCCAGCCGGATGGTCGTAACCTGATCGTTTCCGTGCTTGATGGTTTACCAGCGCAGGATTTCCCGAACGGTGAAAGCATGCAGTCGATGCCTGGTTTTGCGGACCGTCTGAACGATGCGCAAATTGCTGAGATGGTGAATTATCTGCGCGTGACCTTCGGCGGCCTGCCGGGGAATATTTCGGCGGACCAGGTGAAAGCGTTGCGCAAACACTGATTAATCAGCCTGATGAGCCTGTAAAAAAGCCCGGTGAATGATGAGTTCACCGGGCTTTTCTTTTTGCTTCGTCAGACTCAGATCAGATGTTCTGTAAACTCACTCAGCATGTCACCGACAAATTTCAGGCGTTTTGGGCGGTCAGTCAGATCCAACATAAACTTCAGTTTAGTCGGGCCGTCGAGACGATACACCTGCGGTTGTTTTTGCAGCAGACCGATCAGGAAGCCCGGATCGACACGGTTCTTATCACCGAATTCGATAAAGCCACCGCGCTCGTTGCCTTCGATACGTCGGATGCCCAGCTCTTTAGCCTTCAGGCGCAGCACGGCAATCTGCAACAGATTGCGCGCGGCGTCCGGCAGCGTGCCGAAGCGGTCGATCAGCTCCACGCGCAACTCGTCCAGTTCACCTTCGGTCTTCGCGCTGGCAATGCGTTTGTACAATGACAGGCGGGTATTGACGTCAGGAATGAAATCTTCCGGCAGCAGCGCAGGCATGCGCATTTCGACTTCCGTCTGGCTGGTGGTTAAATCCTCCAGCGACGGCTCGCGGCCTTCCTTCAGCGCTTCGACGGCGTTTTCCAGCAATTCCATATACAGCGAGAAACCGATGCTGGTCATCTGACCGCTCTGGCCTTCACCGAGCAGCTCACCTGCACCACGAATTTCCAGGTCATGCGTCGCCAGCGCGAAACCGGCACCCAGGTCTTCCAGCGAGGCGATGGCTTCCAGACGTTTATGCGCATCAACAGACATGGCTTTCGGCGGCGGCGTCAGCAGATAGGCATAGGCCTGATGATGTGAACGCCCGACGCGGCCACGCAACTGGTGTAACTGCGCCAGACCAAAGTGATCGGCGCGTTCGATAATGATGGTATTCGCCGTCGGAATATCGATACCCGTTTCGATGATGGTGGTACACACCAGCACGTTAAAACGCTGATGATGGAAATCATTCATCACGCGCTCGAGGTCGCGTTCACGCATCTGCCCGTGACCGATAGCAATACGCGCTTCCGGCACCAGTTCGGCCAGACGCTGCGAGGCTTTTTCGATATTCTCAACGTCGTTGTAAAGATAATAAACCTGCCCGCCGCGCAGAATTTCACGCAGTATCGCCTCACGCACCACCAGACTGTCGTACTCGCGCACAAAGGTTTTGACCGCCATACGACGCGCGGGCGGTGTGGCAATAATCGACAGATCGCGCATACCGCTCATCGCCATATTCAGCGTACGCGGGATAGGCGTTGCGGTCAGGGTCAGGATATCCACATCGGCACGCATGGCTTTGATTCGTTCTTTATGGCGCACACCGAAACGGTGTTCTTCATCGACAATCAGCAGACCGAGATCTTTCCAGCGCAGGTCGCTTTGCAGTAGTTTGTGCGTGCCGATAATAATATCGACTTTGCCTTCGACGGCATCTTCCAGCACCACGTTTTGCTCTTTGGCGCTGCGGAAACGCGACATCATTTCGATGCGCACCGGCCAGCTGGCAAAACGGTCGCGGAAGTTATCAAAGTGCTGCTGTGCCAGCAGCGTGGTCGGCACCAGAACGGCCACCTGTTTGTTGTTGGAAACGGCAAGGAAAGCTGCGCGCATCGCCACTTCGGTTTTCCCGAAACCCACGTCGCCACAGACCAGACGATCCATCGCCAGCGGTTGCGTCATATCGGTCAGTACAGCATTAATTGCCTGAGCCTGATCCGGCGTGGTTTCAAACGGGAAAGCCTGACAGAACAGCTGATACTGTTCTTTGTCATGCTTAAAGGCGAAACCACTTTTGGCTTCGCGCTGGGCATAGATATCGAGCAGTTCGGCGGCAACGTCGCGTACTTTCTCTGCGGCTTTCTGCCGTGCTTTCGACCAGGCTTCACCACCCAGTTTATGCAGCGGCGCGCTTTCGTCGGCACCACCGGCATAGCGGCTGATCAGATGCAGGGATGACACCGGCACATAGAGTTTGTCTTCACCGGCGTAAGTCAGGATCAGGTATTCGGCAGTAATACCGCCGGTTTCCAGCGTGGTCAGCCCGAGATAACGACCGACGCCGTGCTCGACATGCACCACCGGCTGACCGGGGCGCAGTTCGGCGAGGTTGCGGATCAGCGTATCGGTATTAATCGACCGGCGGCTGTCCTGACGGCGACGCGCCACGCGTTCACCAAGCAGGTCGCTTTCACAGATCAGCGCCAGCTGTTTATCCGCATCCAGAAAACCGCGTTCACATGCGCCAATCATGATGTAACGACCGGCAGTATCGGCTTCTTCGATGCGGGTAATCAGCGTCGGCATCAGCTTGATGCGTGCCAGCAAATCCTGCAACGTTTCGCGGCGGCCTTCACTTTCTACTGAGAAGACCAGACTGCCCGCGAAGGATTCATTGAAGCGACGCAGGTTATCCATCGGCGTTTTATTCTGCGGCTGAACGGATAAATCAGGCAGCTTTTCGTAGCTCAGGTTAGTGTTCGCGGCTTTCTTCGGCAGCGAATCGGTGCGCAATTGCACGCGCGGCCACTCTTTGAGTTCGGCAAATAACGAATCAACGCGCAACCACAGATTTTCCGGTTCCAGCAGCGGACGCATCGGATCGACGCGGCGGCTTTCGTAACGCTGGCAGGCATCCTGCCAGAAACGTTCGGCGGCGGCTTCGAGGTCGCCGGTGTTCAGCAGCAGGGTATTTTCTGGCAGATAGCTGAACAGCGTGGTCAGCGGCTGGCTGAAAAACAGCGGCTGCCAGTATTCGATACCGGCCGGGAAGGTGCCTTTGCTGACCTGCTGATACACATGCTCAGCGTCGCGACGCACTTCGAACTTCTCGCGCCACTGGCTGCGGAACAGTTCGATGGCATTTTTGTCGGTCGGGAATTCATGTGCGGGCAGCAGATTGATGTGATCGACTTCGGTCAGCGTGCGCTGGGTATCCACGTCAAAGATACGCAGACTGTCGATTTCATCATCAAAGAAATCAATGCGGTAAGGTTCTTCGCTGCCCATCGGATACAAATCGAGCAGGGCGCCACGGGTGGCAAACTCACCGTGTTCCATCACCTGATCGACGCTGCGGTAACCGGCTTGTTCCAGCTGCGCACGCAGCTTATCGCGGGAAAGTTGCTGGCCTTTTTTCATCACCAGCGCGTGACCGTGCAGGAACTCGTGCGGGCAGACGCGCTGCATCAGCGTATTCACCGGCAGAATGATGATGCCGCGTTCCATAGTCGGAAGCTGATACAAACTGGAAAGGCGCGAAGAAATGATTTCCTGATGCGGAGAAAAACTGTCGTAAGGCAGGGTTTCCCAGTCGGAAATGCTCAGGACTTTGTTTTCAGTAAACTGCTGGATTTCATCGCGCAGGCGCAGGGCATTCTGCATATCAGGTGCGATCAGCAGCACGGGACCGGTATGGCGTTCACTGATTTGGGCGCATTCCAGCGCGCAGGCGGAGCCCGTAAGCTGGCCTAACAGGCGGGTGTCGCCCGGACGTTCAGGCAACGAATAACGATAATCTTGAGACATAGGCTGTTTTGAGTTCTCGTTTTGGCGGCTGTCGGAGGCCAATTTGCAGACCGTATCTTGCTTCGCTGGTGTCATCGGGGTCAACCCGTTGACGGTATAAAAGCGTCAACAGAGTCACAAAGTTAAACCGATTACTTTGGGTTAGTGGTTCCATAAAGCGGTGCTAGCCTTTATTATCCTTGATCACTTTAGTCTGCGCCACGCACTTATTTGCGGCCAAGCACTTAAAACGGATGTTATGTATCAACCTGTCGCGTTATTTATAGGTCTGCGCTACATGCGCGGGCGTGCTTCGGACCGCTTCGGGCGGTTTGTCTCCTGGTTATCCACCATTGGTATCACCCTTGGGGTGATGGCGCTGGTAACCGTATTGTCTGTGATGAACGGTTTTGAGAAAGATCTGGAAGGTAACATTCTGGGTCTGATGCCTCAGGCGTTAATCACCACACCGGCCGGATCGCTTGATCCACAGAAAATCACCCATGATCAGGTGTCAGCGCTGAAAAGTGTTAACCGCGCCGTGCCGCTCACCACCGGTGATGTCGTGCTGCAAAGTCCCGGCAGCGTTGCCGTGGGCGTGATGCTCGGTGTCGATCCCACTCAGCATGATCCGCTAGCGAAATACCTAATTGGGGTTGCGCAGCAGGAACTTCAACCCGGTCAGTACAACATCATTCTGGGCGATCAGCTGGCGCAGCAACTCAAAGTGCGTCGCGGTGATCAGCTGCGTCTGATGGTCACCAGCGTCAGCCAGTTTACGCCGGTCGGTCGTGTGCCAAGCCAGCGTCTGTTTAATGTGATCGGCACGTTCTCTGCCAACAGTGAAGTGGATGGTTACCAGATGCTGGTGAACATTCAGGACGCCTCACGTCTGATGCTGTATCCGAAAGGCAACGTGACCGGCTGGCGTCTGTTCCTCGATAAACCGCTGGACGTCGACAGCCTGAGTACGCAAAAGCTGCCGGACGGAGCCAGCTGGAAAGACTGGCGCGAACGTCGCGGTGAGTTGTTCCAGGCGGTGCGTATGGAAAAAAATATGATGGGGCTGCTGCTGAGTCTGATCGTCGCCGTCGCCGCGTTTAACATTATTACGTCACTGGGCTTACTGGTGATGGAGAAACAAGCCGAAGTGGCAATTTTGCAAACGCAGGGGTTAAGCCGCCGCCAGATTATGGCGCTGTTTATGGTGCAGGGCGCCAGTGCCGGTGTGATCGGCGCGTTGCTCGGTGCTGTGCTCGGCGTGGTGCTGGCTACCCAGCTGAATACCATTATGCCGGCTATCGGGCTGATGCTTGATGGCGCGTCGCTGCCGGTCGATATCGAACCGGTTCAGGTCGTTGTCATTGCGCTGGTCGCCATGGCAATCGCCCTATTATCTACGCTTTATCCTTCCTGGCGCGCTGCTGCCACCCATCCCGCAGAGGCTTTACGTTATGAGTAATTCTTTATTATTGCAGTGTGAAAACCTCTGTAAGACTTATCAGGAAGGCAAGATGCATACCGACGTGCTGCGTGACGTGAGCTTCGCCATGCAACCGGGTGAGATGATGGCGATCGTCGGGACGTCCGGTTCCGGTAAAAGTACCTTGCTGCATCTGCTGGGCGGCCTGGATTCACCGACGTCCGGCGAAGTGATTTTCAAAGGTCAGTCGCTGAACAGCATGTCATCTTCTGCCAAATCTGAACTGCGAAACCGCGAACTGGGCTTTATTTATCAGTTCCACCATTTGTTGCCTGATTTCACCGCGCTGGAAAACGTGGCGATGCCGCTGCTGATCGGCAAAAAGAAATCTGCCGAAGTGCAGGAGCGCGCGCTGGCGATGCTTGAGGCGGTTGGGCTGCAACACCGCAGCAATCACCGTCCTTCCGAGCTTTCCGGCGGTGAACGTCAGCGTGTGGCGATTGCCCGTGCGCTGGTGAATAACCCTTCGCTGGTGCTGGCCGATGAACCGACCGGTAACCTCGACCAGCGCAACGCAGACAGCATTTTTGAACTGCTCGGCGAACTGAATGTGCGTCAGGGCACCGCGTTTCTGGTGGTGACTCATGACCTGCAACTGGCCAATCGTCTGACGCGTCAGCTGGAAATGCGTGACGGCAAGCTGCAGCAGGAATCGATGTTGCTGGGAGCGAAGTGATGTCTGGCATTCCTTTTTCATTATTGATTGGCCTGCGCTTTAGTCGTGGGCGCCGCCGCAGCGGTATGGTGTCGCTGATTTCGGTGATTTCAACGTTAGGTATTGCGCTGGGTGTGGCGGTACTGATCGTCGGCCTGAGCGCCATGAACGGCTTCGAGCGTGAGCTGAAAGAGCGAGTGCTGGCGGTGGTTCCCCATGGCGAAATCCGTCCGGTGAACCAGCCGTTTAACAACTGGCAGGGGGTTCTGGATCGTGTGGAAAAAGTGCCGGGCATTGTGGCCGCCGCGCCGTATATCCAGTTCAATGGCCTGATCGAGCACGGTGCCAAACTGCGCGCTATCCAGCTTAAAGGTGTGGATCCGCAGAGCGAACCGCGTGTCAGTGCCGCGCCGAAATTTGTACAAAACAATGCATGGCAGAACTTTAAAGCCGGTCAGCAACAGCTGATCCTCGGTAAAGGCGTTGCCGATGCGGTGGGCGTGAAGCAGGGCGACTGGGTGACGGTGATGATCCCTAACAGTGACCCGGAAATGAAACTGTTGCAGCCAAAACGCATCCGTTTGCAGGTCGCCGGGATTTTGCAGCTCAGCGGACAGCTTGACCACAGTCTGGGCATGGTGCCGCTGGCCGATGCGCAGCAATATCAGGATATGGGCAGCAGCGTGACCGGCATTGATATCAAAGTGAATGATGTCTTTGCGGCGCAAAAATTAGTCCATGATGCGGGTGAAGTGACGCAGGCTTACGTCTACATTAGTAGTTGGATCGGCACATACGGCTATATGTACCGCGATATCCAGATGGTCCGCGCCATCATGTATATGGCGATGGTGCTGGTGATCGGCGTAGCCTGTTTCAACATTGTGTCTACGCTGGTGATGGCAGTGAAAGATAAAAGCAGCGATATTGCGATTTTGCGCACACTGGGCGCAAAAGACGGGCTTATCCGCGCGGTCTTCATCTGGTACGGTTTACTGGCAGGGCTGGTAGGCAGCGTGGCGGGTGTGGTGATTGGCGTGATTGCGGCTTTCCAGCTGACCAACATCGTCAACTTTTTGCAAAAACTCACCGGGCATCAGTTCCTGTCGGGCGATATTTATTTCATCGACTTCCTGCCATCTGAAGTTCACTGGCTGGATGTTGCGGGCGTGCTGGTCACCGCCCTGATCCTGAGCCTGCTGGCGAGCTGGTATCCGGCGCGTCGTGCAAGCCGTATTGATCCTGCCCGCGTACTCAGCGGCGGTCAGTAATGTTTTTATTAATGCAGTGTTGATGCAGTTTTAATCAGACACAGAGAGAGTAAGGAGCACTTCATGCGCACACGTCATCGTCTGTGTCGGTTTCGCAAAAACAAGCGCATTCGCCATCAGCGGTTCCGGTCGAATATTTTCCACCGTGATTCGATGGCTGCGGCTTCACTGAAAAAGCCGTTTGTGGTGGTGCTGACCGGTGCCGGGATTTCAGCTGAATCCGGTATCCGTACCTTCCGCGCTGCGGACGGTTTGTGGGAAGAACACCGTGTTGAGGATGTGGCGACGCCGGAAGGTTATCGCCGCGACCCGGAACTGGTGCAGCGTTTTTACAACGAACGCCGCCGCCAGTTGCAGGCCGACGATCTCAAACCGAATGCCGCGCATTATGCGCTGGCCACGCTGGAAGAAGCGCTCGGCGATAACTTCCTGCTGGTGACGCAGAACATCGACAATCTGCACGAGCGCGCCGGGAGTTCTCGTGTGATTCATATGCACGGTGAATTGCTGAAAGTACGCTGCACGCAGTCCGGACAAGTGCTGGAGTGGCCGGGCGATCTGAGTGTCGACGACCGCTGTCATTGCTGCCAGTTCCCGGCGCCGCTGCGTCCGCACATTGTCTGGTTCGGTGAAATGCCATTTGGCATGGACGAGATTTACGATGCACTGGCGAAAGCTGACTTCTTCGTGGCGATTGGCACGTCAGGCCATGTTTATCCGGCTGCCGGATTTGTTCATGAGGCGCGTATTGGCGGTGCCTGTGCGGTTGAACTGAATCTTGAGCCCAGCCAGGTAGAAAGCGAGTTTGATATGAAGCATTACGGTCTGGCGAGTCAGGTCGTGCCGGAATTTGTGCATAAATTTCTGACGAAGAAAGATGAAGCCTGGTCGTAGACCGGGCTTTTTTTTCGACTTAATGACCGTAAAGCGAAAAATTGCGCCTGTCCCGCAGACATATCTCGTTAAACTTGGCGAAAACTGACCTGACGCAATATTCACGGTTTTCATGCTGCGCATAATAAAAGCCAGCCGCCAGAGGATACCCAAATGAATAAGTTGCTTGATCGTTTTCTTCATTATGTTTCTTTCGATACCCAATCTAAACCCAATATCAGACATACGCCCAGCACCGACGGGCAGCTCAAGCTGGCGCAAGCCCTGCGTAATGAACTGACAGAACTGGGATTTTCAGATGTCACTCTCAGCGATAAAGGCTGCGTGATGGCAACCTTGCCGGGAAACGTGGCCTGGAAGGTACCGGTGATTGGTTTTATTTCCCATCTGGATACCGCGCCTGATTTCACGGCCAAACACGTTAATCCGCAAATTGTGGAAAATTATCGCGGCGGCGATATTGCACTGGGAAATGGCGACGAAATTTTATCACCGGTAATGTTCCCCGTGTTACATCAGCTTCTCGGCCACACGATCATTACCACCGACGGCAAAACCTTGCTCGGGTCTGATGATAAATCCGGTATCGCAGAAATTATTACCGCGATGGTGCGGCTGAAGGACAGTAATATTCCGCACGGGCCGGTGCGTATCGCCTTCACGCCAGACGAAGAAATCGGCAAAGGCGCGCAGAGTTTTGATATTCCTGCATTCGGCGCGCAGTGGGCCTACACCGTCGACGGTGGCGGAGTGGGGGAGCTGGAGTTTGAGAACTTCAACGCTGCATCGGCCACAATTAAAATTGTCGGTAATAACGTGCATCCGGGCAGTGCCAAAGGGGTGATGGTGAATGCGCTGTCACTGGCGACGCGTTTTCACAACGAACTGCCTGCGGATGAAACCCCTGAGCACACAGAAGGTTATGAAGGTTTCTATCACCTGACGACCATCAAGGGCAACGTTGAGCGCGCGGAAATGCATTACATCATTCGTGATTTCGACAAAACCCAGTTCGAAGCCCGTAAGCAGAAAATTATTGATGTCGCGCATCTGGTCGGCAAAGGGTTGCATCGCGATTGCTATATCGAAGTGACGCTGGACGATCACTACTACAACATGCGCGACAAAGTGGCACAGCACCCGCACATAATTGCGCTGGCGCAGGAGGCGATGAAAGATTGCGACATCGAGCCCATCATGAAGCCTATCCGCGGCGGTACTGATGGCGCACAACTTTCGTTCCGTGGTTTACCCTGCCCGAATATTTTCACCGGCGGCTATAACTTCCACGGTAAACACGAATTTGTGACGCTGGAAGGAATGGAAAAAGCGGTCTCCGTAATTATGCGTATTGCGGAACTGACGGCGGAAAGATCTAAATAAAACCTGGTCAGCCTTTGAGTTATAAAGTGTAACAATACAAGGCTGGTTAGATTAACCTCTAATATCAGCGCGTTACCCCTTCACTTTGGTTATTAAGATATCCTGCCTAAATATATCTTGATTTCGTATTCGTGAAAATAAGTGTGCATGCCAAATCTCTGAACCTTAATCCTTTGAAACGCCTGTTGCGGCTTCGATAGCCCCGTCGGGCCGCGAAAGCCCGACAGCATTGTGTTTGTTATTTTAAAAGCTCCATTCCGTGCAGCGTCATCCGGCAGCCATCTGCGCCATTACCCTGCGTAGTGATCAAACATTTGTCTGGCATGGCTACTGCCCGGAACGAGAGCTGTAAGTTAAACTGACTACGTTCTTTATCCACCATGATAATATCGTTATTTCTGAGTATAATATTTGAAATATTCGCCTGACTAATTAACTTAATCATACCGGTGCTGGAAATATAAAAGCTGGTGTTGGTCTTATTTCTGTCCAGAGAAACCATAGCGATTTCCAACTTACTGCCATCACTGGCCTTCCAGTTATCCACAGCGCCAAAAAAATCAGGAAAAATGCCCTGATGCAGGAAAGAAGAAAGCGAACCGATATGCTCCTGAATCCATTGATTTTTGGATTCAATGATCTGAGCGGAAAAGTTAATTTTAGATTGAATCTCATTTCCCGGAACGGATATTTTTTTGTTATCAATAAAATAATTCATTCGGGAGAGATCGGCGAGCATACTCGGATTCATGACGGATTTGCCAAACCTGCGGATATCCCGGTCTATATTCTGATTAATTGTATTGTATAATCTACAGGTTATTTCAGATGAGATATTCCGGCTTATGTAAAGATCGGTTTTTTTTGCTTCAGGTTTTTGGAGGGGATGACGGGAAAAAGTATGAGCTTTAGTTAACTCATTTTTTTTCTTGAACAACTGTGTCAAAAACATATCTGGCCTTTAATAACTGGGTTTAGTAATGAAATGTAATCCGCAATTATAAGATTAAAAAAGGCTGTTGACTAATATCAATTAATTATTGGTTGCGTGTCAGAGATTAATAACTAAAATATTAAGTTTTTTAATTAATACAGAATGCCGGAGCATCCTGTATTAATAATTAGATTAAATAGTTCTTAATATCAGTCGTTAAAGTACCAGTAACCGCTGTTCACCAGCGCAGACAGCAGCGCAAGGAATGAAGGATCGTCCAGCGCATCACCCAGCATTTCTTTGGTCACGGTTTTGTGACGGGCAATGGCATCCACTGCGCCGATATGTTCCGTGGTCATCGCTTCACCGTTGACGTAACAGGTATCGCCCACACGCAGCACGCGCAGACCGCCAAGTCGTTCCAGCGTTTCACCGGATTCCAGCAACTCATAAATTTCACCTGCCTGATAAGGCGGTTCCGGCGGTGCCAGATCCAGCTCATGACGCGACTGAGAAATAAATTCACCAAACCAGCTGTTGAAATGCGCCGGATTACTGATCAGATCCAGCATCATGCCGCGCAGTTTATCCAGCTCAGCCGGTTGTACTTCGGCAGGATGTTCACGTTCAACCAGTTCCGGATCACTGTAACGGTGACTGCCGAGTTCGCGGGAAAGCACGTAATCCGCAAAGCCACTGACCATTTCACGGGCATTTGGCGCACGGAAACCGACAGAATAATTCAGTGAGTTTTCCAGCGAATAGCCGTCATGCGGAAAACCTGGTGGAATGTAAACGATATCGCCCGGCTCCAGTTCTTCATCAATAATCGCGTCGAACGGCTCGACCTGCAGCAAATCCGGATGCGGGCAATGCTGTTTCATGGCGACTTTTTCGCCCACACGCCAGCGACGACGGCCGGTGCCCTGAATAATAAAGACGTCGTACTGATCCAGATGCGGACCCACGCCGCCGCCCGGAACCGAGAAGGAAATCATCAGGTCATCCATGCGCCAGTCAGGGATATGGCGGAACGGGGTCATCAGATGTGAAGATGGTTCGTGCCAGTGATCGACCGCCTGAACCAGCACCGACCAGCCGGTTTCGCCCAGATGATCGTAACTTTCAAACGGCCCGTGGCTGACATTCCATTTACCGTCGTGATTGCTCACCAGACGGCTGTCCACCTCATTTTCCATCGCCAGTCCTGCCAGTTCGTCAGGCGAGATAGGATCCACAAAATTTTTAAAGCCGCGTTTTAGCACGACAGGACGTTTTTGCCAGTAACGCTGCAGGAAATCATTCCAGTCTAGGTCGAGTTGGTAATCCATAGTATTTCCCTTGCATTAAAAGGAGGGTGGATAAAGAAGAGGGCTGTCTGTAAATGATTATAACGGAAGGTGTTGCGGCTGAGTTGGGCAATTGCCAGCAAATTTCGCATGATGGTTAAGATTACGCCGAAATGTGCTGGCAAAATGGTCGGGTAAACGTTACTCCAGTTCGATGCCTTGTTGCAGGCCGAAACAGACACGCATACTCGCGCCGCCGAGCGGGCTGTCGCTGATGATAATTTTGCCGTCATATTGTTCGATAATGTCGTTGGCCAGTGAAAGTCCCAGACCTTGTCCCGGGCGCAATGTATCCGCACGCTGACCGCGCTGGAAAATCACCTCACGCTTGCTCTCGGGAATACCCGGGCCATCATCTTCAATCAAAATCACCAGTTCATGCTCGGTATGTACAGCGCTGATTTCGACAAATTCCAGACAGTACTTGCAGGCGTTATCAATCACGTTGCCCATGACTTCCATGAAGTCATTTTTCTCTCCGACAAAGGTGATTTCCGGCGAAATATCGACGGTGATCACCACGCCTTTACGCTGATAAACTTTGTTCAGCGCTGAGCACAATCCGTCGAGGATCGCCGGCACGGAATGCACTTCGCGGATCAACAGGTTCTGTTCAGAGCGTAATGTGGCGCGATGCAGGTAGTAACCAATTTGCTGTGAAATGCGGCTGATTTGCTCAAGCATCACGGGTTCCGCTTCTTCGATGGTCATCTGCTTGCCATTACGCAGAGCGCGCAGGGTGGATTGCAAAACCGCCAGCGGGGTTTTCAGGCTGTGTGTCAGATCCGCCAGCGTGGTGCGATAACGATCATAGCGGCCACGTTCGCCGTGCAGCAAAATATTCAGGTTACGCACCAGCCCGCGCAGCTCACGGGGCGGGTTTTCATCCAGTAATTCCCGTTCATGAGATTCCAGCTGGGCGACCTGATGGATGACCTCTTTGATTGGGCGCAGACTCCAGTATGCCGCCAGCCATAACAGCGGTACGACTAACAGTAGGTTTGCCAGCAGCACATAACTGAACCATTCCCACACCAGATCTGAACGTTGCAATTCCTGCGGTATGGTATCCACCACAACAATGTTAAGTGTCGGCAGGCGCGCCGTCGCGTTATAGGTGTTGACCGCAATGGAATGGGTCATCGCGTTGGCGTCGGTTTCGTCGTAATCCTTCAGCTTATCCTGCGCTTTCGGGTTATTGCCCAGCACTTCGCTGCTGATTTGCGTGTCGGTATCCAGCTCGTAGAAGCCCGGTTTATTCATCCACGCTTTATCGATATGCGCTTCCAGCTCGGGAATGCGGCGCTCAGCCCACAGCAGTTTTCCGTTGGCGTCGTAAATAAACACCAGCGTTGGCGTGTTGAGGTCGAGATCAGGGGGAACGTTGATGCTCAGCTTGTTGTCGCGCCACTGAGCCAGGCTGAAAAAGAGATTACTTTCGCCGCGCAGCAAACGGTAGGCGGTTTTATCGAAACTCACCATATATCCGACGACTGCCACCAGCCCGTAGGCCAGCGACAGGGCGAGAACGACCGCCGCGGTCGCCATCATAAAACGGACGCGAAGGGAGAAGGGTTTCCTGGTGCGTCCTTTCATGGCGCGTCCTTTCGTGGTGAGGAACATACCCTTACGGGCGGATGTCGAAACGATAACCCTGACCGCGAACGGTCGTGATCACATCAACCGGATGTTCAGCCTGTAATTTTTTACGCAACCGTCCCATCAGCACATCCACGGTGTGGCTTTCGCGCAGTTCGGCATCGGGATAAAGCTGAAGCATCAGGGAATCTTTGCTGACGACTTTTCCGGCGTTGCGGATGAGCGTCTCGATAATCGTATATTCGAACGCGGTCAGTTTAATCGGCTGTTCGTTGACGGTCAGCTCGCGGCGGGACAAATCAATCTGGAAAGGTTGAAGTGTAATGACCTGAGAGGCGAGGCCGCTGTTACGGCGCATCAGTGCCTGCATACGCGCCAGCACTTCTTCCAGATGGAAAGGCTTCGTAACGTAATCGTCGGCACCGGCTTCCAGCACGGCGACTTTATCTTGCCAGCTTTCACGGGCGGTCAGCACCAGAATGGGCAGATTGGTCTGATGGCTGCGCCAGCGGCGGATCAGGCTCAACCCGTCTTCGCCCGGCAAACCCAGATCGACAATCGCTATGTCCGGCGCATGTTCATGCAAAAAATAGTCGGCTTCTTTGGCATCTTCCGCCGCATCCACCTGATGGCCCATTTCCCGCAACTGAACTGAAAGGTGATGACGGAGCAGTGCATTATCTTCAATGACTAAAATTCGCATGGTGATTCCTTATCCTGACAGCACGCAAAAGGGTTTACATATTCTGAGTGCAATTGTAATTGATTCAGAAACATTTTAATCAACCTGAGGTCAACGCACATGTGCTTAAACCTCAACAGAACCTAAACGAATTATAAACGGCTTTTGGCAGAAAGCGCATAAAAAAGGCGACCCGCAGGCCGCCTCATGATCTACACCCTAAAAACTTACTTCAGTTCGTCAACCATGGTGGTGGCGCGACCGATGTAATTGCCCGGAGTCATGGCTTTCAGGCGGACTTTCTCTTCTTCCGGTAATTCCAGAGAATCGATAAACGCCTGCATACCCGCCGCATCAACACGCTTGCCGCGGGTCAGCTCTTTCAGCTTCTCGTAAGGCTTTTCGATACCGTAACGGCGCATCACGGTCTGGATTGGTTCAGCCAGCACTTCCCAGTTGTGATCCAGTTCGTTCGCCAGATTGGCTTCGTTGACTTCCAGCTTGCTGACGCCTTTCATGGTGGCCTGATACGCGATCAGCGCATAGCCCAGACCCACGCCGAGGTTACGCAGCACGGTGGAGTCGGTCAGGTCACGCTGCCAGCGGGAAACTGGCAGTTTGCTGGCAAGATGTTGCAATACGGCGTTGGACAGACCCAGGTTGCCTTCGGAGTTCTCGAAGTCGATCGGGTTGACTTTGTGCGGCATGGTGGATGAACCGATCTCGCCCGCGATAGTGCGCTGTTTGAAGTGGTTCAGGGCAATGTAACCCCAGATGTCGCGGTCAAAGTCGATCAGGATAGTGTTGAAACGCGCCACACAGTCAAACAGTTCGGCGATGTAGTCATGCGGCTCGATCTGCGTGGTGTACGGGTTCCAGGTCACGCCCAGAGACGTCACGAATTCTTCACTGAACTGGTGCCAGTTCACTTCAGGGTACGCCACGATGTGAGCGTTGTAGTTGCCTACTGCGCCGTTGATTTTGCCGAGGATTTCGACGTTTTGCAGCTGCTTAAGCTGGCGATCCATACGGTAAGCGACGTTAGCCAGCTCTTTACCGATAGTGGATGGCGTCGCTGGCTGACCGTGAGTACGGGACAGCAGCGGTATATCACGGTACTTGTGCGCCAGACCTTTCACTGCATCAATAATCTGCTTCCAGTAAGGCAGTACAACATCCTGACGTGCGGTTTGCAGCATCAGCGCGTGGGACAGGTTATTGATGTCTTCGGAGGTGCAGGCGAAGTGAATGAATTCAGAGACGGCGTGCAGGGCAGGGATGGCTGCCACTTTTTCTTTCAGGAAGTACTCAACCGCTTTGACGTCATGGTTGGTGGTTTTTTCGATATCTTTAATGCGCTGAGCGTCATTAACATCAAAATTGGCCACAATCTGGTCGAGGAAAGCGTTTGCGTCGGCATCAAAAGCAGGAACTTCCTTGATTTCTGCACAGGCTGCCAGTTTTTGCAGCCAACGTACTTCAACCTGCACACGGAATTTCAGCAGGCCAAATTCGCTGAAAATAGTACGCAGCGCGCTGACTTTATCACCGTAGCGTCCATCAACGGGGGAAACGGCGGTCAGTGAGGATAATTCCATCGGTAGCAACTCCTGGGATCTTATTAACAATGAGCGAGAATATTCTTCGCCTGTTCAAACAAGCGATTACGGGAAAACATCAGTTGCAGGCGGCCACCGCCCACCTGGTGCCACAGTACCGCAGAGCGGATACCGGCCAGTAAGATGGCGCGGACTTTGGCCTGAACCTGCGGGTTTTGTAAAATGGCCGGTGAACCGGTGACCTGAATGCGCGGACCGGCCGGGCTGACCACATCGACATAAATCGAGGCCAGGGAGCTGATCATCGTTTCAGATTCCAGCTCAAAATGCGCCAGCTGGCGGTCAAGCTGATCGATACGTTCACCGAGCTGATTCATGGCGGCTTTATTGGCGTACAGCTTGCGTTCAAGCACCATCAGGCTTAATGCGTAACGCGTTAACTCAGCGCCCGGCCCCTGACGGTTAGCGTTCAGCACACCCAGCAGCGTCTCCAGTCCCATCTTCAAATTGGCTTCATTATTACCGTAAACCGCCAGCGTTGACGCCGGATTCATCTCCAGCAGGCTGCGCAGTGACACTGACATTTCTTCCTGCGAGCATTGGCCTTCGTGTGCCAGTTGCTGAACCAGGCGCGCTGCCTGACAGATCCCCGCCAAAGCCAGCGTAATGTCGTAATAATTTTTAGCCACGTTTACTCCTGTAAGCGTTTTGAAACGATGAGACGCAGTGACAATGAAATAGCCCAAATTCATGGCGACAGATCATGCCATAAAACTGCCTCTAAACACAGTTCGGAATCAGTGCAGGGCATCACAGTCGGACAGAAATAAAGCGGGACGCCCGAAAGCGTCCCGTATTCAACGATATATTTACCGCGTATCAGGCCTGAAGCGGCAGGCGCTGTTCGATGATCCCGCCTCCCAGACAGATTTCACCCTGATAAAATACTGCAGACTGACCCGGCGTGACCGCCGCAACCGGTGCCTCGAAACGCACTTCGATACGGTCTTCACCGAGTGGCGTCACCACGCACGGAATATCTTCCTGGCGGTAACGGGTTTTCACGGTGCAGGTCAGCGGGGCGGTCAGCGTTTTGCGATCGACCCAATGCAGTTGTTGGGCAATCAGACCGACGTTCATCAGGCGCGGATGTTCGTGTCCTTGTGCGACGTAGAGAATGTTGTTCTCCACATCCTTTTCCACCGTGTACCACGGCTCTTCGCTGCCGTCTTTCTGCCCGCCGATGCCCAGACCTTTACGCTGGCCGAGTGTGTGATACATCAGCCCCTGATGTTGTCCCATCACCTGACCGTCCACGCTTTTAATCACGCCCGGTTGTGCCGGTAAATAGCGGCCAAGGAAGTCACGGAATTTACGCTCACCGATAAAGCAAATGCCGGTAGAGTCTTTTTTCTTCGCAGTGATCAAATCCAGTTCTTCGGCGATACGACGAACTTCAGGTTTTTCCAGTTCACCGACCGGGAACAGGCTTTGTGCGACCTGCTCGTGACCGAGCGTGTAAAGGAAATAGCTCTGATCTTTGTTGCCATCAACGCCGCGCAGTAAATGGCTGACACCGTCGATATCCTGGCGGCGGACATAGTGACCGGTCGCGATATAATCCGCGCCCAGATCTTCAGCTGCAAATTCCAGGAAGGCTTTGAATTTGATTTCTTTATTGCACAGGATATCCGGGTTTGGTGTGCGTCCGGCTTTATATTCCTCAAGGAATAATTCGAACACGTTGTCCCAGTACTCCGCCGCGAAATTCACGGTGTGCAGTTCAATACCCAGCTTATCACAAACGGCTTGTGCATCCGCAAGGTCAGTGGCGGCTGTGCAATATTCTTCGTCGTCATCCTCTTCCCAATTTTTCATGAAGAGGCCCTCAACCTGATAACCCTGCTGTTGCAGAAGGTACGCAGAGACAGAGGAATCGACACCGCCGGACATCCCGACGATCACTTTTTTCTGGCTGTTGTCAGACATAATAGTCCCGAAACACATGAATTAATTGCCCGGTACTGACGGTGTTTATTCTGATGCTTGACTCACGAGGATGAAGGCCGCGCGCATCCAAAACATCACAAAAAACCGAACACCACAGAAACCGAACAGAGAGGAACTGCTTTACTAAGATTCCACGCGAGCTACATCGTGAAGCGCAAAATTTTATCACGTCAGGCCGGTTGCTGCATCGCTGATTAACCGCGTGGCAACAACCGGAAGAGGAGGGTTATTCCGGCAGATTGAAATTGTGCAGAATTTCCAGAGGATAACGCGGTGATTGCTGATAACAGCGAATGCTTTCCGCCACCAGCGGCGAGCGCAGTTGCGCAGAACCGATAATTTCCTCGGCAGTCACCCAGCGGCAACGGTCAATATCACTATCCTGCGGTGCGGTTTCCAGCATTTCTGGCAGGTCAATCACAAAGGCGAAACGCAGAAACGGCGTGGCGTCTGGTGCCTGCCACTGGTGCAAACCCAGGAAAAATTGTGGCTCCGCGCGGATCCCTGTTTCTTCATACAGCTCACGTTTTGCGGCGCTGACTAAGGTTTCATCGGCTTCGAGATGACCGGCAGGCTGATTCCAGGTGACTTTGCCGTGAATGGTTTCTTCGACAACCAGAAACTTTCCCTGTGCCTGAACGATGCAGGCGACAGTAACGTGCGGTTTAAACATGCGGAATTTCCTTCCATTGGCCGGGTTGTAAGTCGCCGAGGGTGAATTCGCCCATACTAAAGCGGATCAGGCGCAGCGTCGGGAATCCCACATGGGCCGTCATGCGGCGTACCTGGCGGTTTCTTCCCTCGTATAACGTGATTTTCAGCCACGCAGTCGGGATAGATTTGCGCTCGCGGATTGGCGGATTTCGCGCCCACAGCCATTCCGGCTCATCGACAATTTCCGCACCCGCAGGCAATGTCGGCCCGTCTTTCAGTGTGATGCCCTCGCGCAGTGATTTTACTGCGGCGTCATCCGGTTCGCCCTCGACCTGAACATAATAAACTTTGCCGGTGCGTTTGCCCGGCTGAGTCAGCGTAGCCTGCAGTTTGCCATCGTTAGTCAGCACCAGTAAACCTTCGCTGTCGCGATCGAGACGGCCTGCGGCATAAACGTCTGTTAAAGAAATGTAATCTTTAAGCGTTGCCCGACCGGCCTCATCAGTGAATTGTGGCAGTACATCAAACGGTTTATTGAAAAGAATCACCTTTCCCGGCCCTTTTGGGGCAGATTGTTCTTTGGCAGGCCTTTTGCTGAAACGTTTAACGTTGTGATTTTTAAAAGATAGCGGGTTCATAGGCATTGAAGTTGGAGAGAATTAGCGCATTATACTTGAAAAATGTTTCGGATTGGCTAGCGAGAAATATTCGAGTAATATCGTCCGGCATCTTACAAATTTTTAACAAAAATGCGCTCGAAGGAGAGGTTAATGGAAAGCAAAGTAGTTGTTCCGGCTGAAGGTAAAAAGATTACAGTAGACGCTCAGGGTAAACTGGTCATTCCTAATAATCCTGTTATCCCATTTATCGAAGGTGATGGCATCGGTGTTGACGTAACGCCTGCCATGATCAAAGTCGTTGATGCGGCTGTTCAGAAAGCCTATAAAGGCGAGCGTAAAATCTCCTGGATGGAAATCTACACCGGCGAGAAATCCGTAGAACTGTACGGTAAGGACGTGTGGCTGCCAGAAGAAACTCTGGACCTGATCCGTGATTACCGTGTTGCTATCAAAGGCCCACTGACAACTCCGGTTGGCGGCGGCATTCGCTCCCTGAACGTGGCACTTCGCCAGCAACTCGACCTGTATATCTGTCTGCGTCCGGTTCGTTATTACACCGGCACTCCAAGCCCGGTTAAACGTCCTGAAGACACCGACATGGTTATCTTCCGTGAAAACTCCGAAGATATTTATGCGGGTATCGAGTGGAAAGCGGGTTCTGCTGAAGCAGATAAAGTGATCAAGTTCCTGCAAGACGAAATGGGCGTGAAGAAAATCCGTTTCCCACAAGATTGTGGTATCGGTATCAAACCTTGCTCCGAAGAAGGCACCAAACGTCTGGTTCGCGCTGCGATTGAATACACTATCACCAACGATCGTGATTCACTGACTCTGGTTCACAAAGGCAACATCATGAAGTTCACCGAAGGTGCCTTCAAGGATTGGGGCTACCAGCTGGCGCGCGAAGAGTTCGGCGGTGAGCTGATCGACGGCGGTCCGTGGGTGAAAATCAAGAACCCGAACAACGGCAAAGACATCATCATTAAAGACGTGATCGCGGATGCGTTCCTGCAACAAATCCTGCTGCGTCCTGCTGAATACGATGTTATCGCTTGTATGAACCTGAACGGTGACTACATCTCCGACGCCCTGGCGGCGCAGGTTGGCGGCATCGGTATCGCACCGGGCGCAAACATCGGTTCTGATTGCGCGCTGTTCGAAGCGACGCACGGTACTGCACCGAAATATGCCGGTCAGGACAAAGTGAACCCGGGTTCAATCATCCTGTCCGCAGAAATGATGCTGCGTCATATGGAATGGTTCGAAGCCGCAGACCTGATCGTCAAAGGCATGGAAGGCGCTATCGCTAACAAAACCGTGACTTACGATTTCGAACGTCTGATGGAAGGCGCTAAGCTGCGTAAATGTAGCGAGTTCGCCGACGACATGATCGCAAATATGTAATTGCGATATTGTTGAAGAATCAGCGGAGGCTTAATGCCTCCGTTTTTTTATGTCCGCGATTAACTGATAAATGTCTCTGAACAAGGGCAATGCTTACATAAAAAATTTCAATATCAATAATTTGAGTTAAGTCTGTTGAGGCTAAGTACAATTTTTTGTTGGGGATTCAGACGGATAATAGTTTATTTTTTCGGCCTTATTGTGCATCGGGGGCAGCGGTGTTACATATGAGCCACTTTTTACCACAGGAATGACTTTTTGTTGCGCTCACTCCTCTCAAGCTCTCTGTTCCGTATTGATCTGCGACGCCTGATCCTGATTTTAGCCGTGATGAGCGCCTTTGTGACGCTCGCCAACAGCTTTTATGCCAGCTATCGTGTTCAGCGCCAGTTACTTATCGACAATACGCTCGAAGAGAACCGCGTTTACGCGACGAAACTGGCCGCCAGCACCGAACAGTTTCTAAAAAGTATGCAGAAACAGCTTGCCTATAGCAGTGTGATCGCGGCGAGAAATTTTGACGATCCTGCCGTTCTGCAATCTGAAACCGCGCGTCTGAAATACCAGACCGACAGTTTTAATTCTGTCGTGCTCACCAATGCACAAGGCAAAATTCTGGCGACGTCTCCTGACAGCCTGCAACTGGTCGGCCATATTCTTAAAACGCCGGGTGCGCTTGAAGCACTGAAAGAACGCCGGCCGCTGATCAGTAAACCTTATACCTCGGTCGCGCAGAATCTGGTGGTCGTGATTTCGACACCGATTTTTACCACTGAAGGTAAATACCTCGGGTATATCGCAGGTACTATTTACCTGCGCCAGAAGAGCATTTTGAATGAGCTGCTTGGCGAGCATTATTATCGTGACGGTTCTTATATTGCGGTGCTGGATAAAGAGCGCCGTATTCTCTATCACCCTGATGCCTATCGCATCGGAGAAGTGGTGAAGCCCCGTCCGCTGACAGAGGCCGTCAGAAAAGAACCCAATGGCAGCCTGATGGTCACTAATCTGGCGGGTCAGAACATGCTGGCCGGTTACGCCGTTGTTCCTTCGTCGGGCTGGGAAATTATTACTCAGCGGCCGACTAATTCGACTCTTAAGCCACTGGAAGGGCTGATGGTCAAAGTGCTGAAACATCTGACGCCGCTGGCGCTGTTGACGCTGCTTTGTGTCTGGCTGTTCTCCAGAATGATAGCCCGCCCGCTCTGGTTGCTGGCGCGCAGTGCTAACGAAATGGATAAACCTGATATTTCCAGTAACATCCGTGAAATCCCTTCCTGGTATTTCGAGTCGAACCAGCTCAAGCGTGCTTTGCTGATTGGCATTAATTTATTGCAGAAGAAAATCGGCAAACTTAAATTCGAAACGCAGACCGACCCGATGACGGGTCTGTTCAACCGGCGCGGGCTGGCGATGGCTCTGGAATCAGTAGTGCAAATGCGGCAGCAGTTTTCTGCGATTACGTTGGATATCGACCACTTCAAGACGATCAATGATTCTTACGGGCATGACACCGGCGATGAAGTGATCAGAACACTGGCCGAGCAAATCCGGCATAATGCCCGTGAAAGTGACATTCTGTGCCGCGTGGGCGGGGAAGAGTTTCTGGTGTTGCTGCCAGACACGACGCTGGCGGAAGCAGAAATGATTGCTGAACGTCTGCGCCAGAATGTGGAAATATTGGTGCTGCCGGGGATCCGCCCGATTACGATTTCATTAGGTGTATCTTACTGGAATCAGCAAATGGGCGAACCGGAGACGTCACTGAAACGAGCCGATGAGGCGTTATACAAAGCCAAGCAGGAAGGGCGTAACCGCGTGGTTGTCGTACCTGAATAACGTTTTGCTCAGTCAGGGCATTGTCTGCCCTGACTGAGTTATTTACCGGTAGCCGCTTGCTGTTTCTTTGCCTGAGCCGCCAGATGATGCCCGATGGCGCATCCGGCCACTGCCCCGATGACAGCGTGATGCTTCAGATGACCTGCAACTCCGCCGACTACCGCACCTTTCAGACAGCCTTCTGCCTGCGCCAGTGAACTGACCAAAAGCATGCCCGCCATTGCTACACCCAGAACTGTATTTTTCACCTGATCTCTCCCAAAACGAACAAATAATGCTGTGGCAGAAAATGTCACATCAGGTATCCGGCTGTCATTTTGCTATCTGTAAGCAGGTACTGCCGCTGTTACGCATCACGTGGTCAGAAGCCCGGCGCAGCGGGTCGTTTGAGTTAAGCCGCGGTTACAACTGCGCAGGCGTTTAATGGCTCATTGAACAACGGTTTATATTGCCTGCCGGCAGCGGGCAACATCTACTTTCTTTAACTCTGCTAAACTTAACGTCAGTAACCGGCGAAGATCTTTCTACTTCTTCGCTGTCTCCGGTTATTTTCCACCCGTGAAGAAGGATGCCGCTATGACGCATCAAGAGCAATTGCAGGCCCTGATGGTTCGCATTGACGCGCTGGAACAACGTGAAAGACAACTGACTTATGCCTCCAATGCCTATCAGGCCATTCTGACGACCTTGCTGGGGATTGTGGACAAAACCACTCGTGATCGTGTTATCAGCATGGTTGATCAGGCGCATGATATGGCTTATGCCAAAGCCAGTCTGGAGCAGAAGGGAAACATTCTCGGCGCAGATGACATTACGCAGCGCATTTTCTTATTTGCTCAGGGGCGAGCGGCGCAATCTAAATAACGGCAGGCTGATGATGGATAAACGACTCGTTACCCGAAAGGTTGCGGGGCTTTTGTTTGTCTTGATATCAGGAGCGACGATCAGCTTTGAGCAGATTAATCGCTGCACCGAGCAAGATACGGCGCTGGACGCCGGTCGCCGTGACCAGTTGTTCATCGAGATACCCAATCAGCGCATCGGCACTCAACGGCTCACCTCTGTGGCGCATCTGAATCACGCCATCACCGATAATACGTGCAACTTCGTCCCAAAGCGGTTGGATCTCACTTTCCGAGAATTTCATAACAGCTCCCGTTTGTGTGATTTACGTACAATCTATCATCTGAGTGGCGTGTGGCAAGTGGGTTAGCGGAAAGAAGGTGAGGGCGCGATGGATTTGAAGTGCCTTTCCTTACGCAGTCAAACGCCGTAAGGAAAGGCAGGCAGCATTAGTGCTTAATTACGTACAAGTCTTTGGTGTAAATGTAATTAAGCAGGCTGTCGTTGAAACCACCCACATACGGTTTCACCAGACGTGCGCTGACATAGTGATACAGCGGAATTACCGGAGATTGTTCAGTCAGTACCTGCTCTGCCTGCTGATAGGCTTTGCCAACGTCGGCTTTATCCGTGGCTTTCAGGGCATCATTCAGTGCCTGATCATAGGCTGCATTACTGAACTTCGGCGTGTTCTCGCTGTTGCCTGTGCGCAGCGTATTCAGGAAAGTCGAAGGCTCGTTATAGTCAGCAATCCAGGCATAACGCACGACTTCATACGTCCCCTGATGCATGGTATCGAGCATTGTTTTCCATTCCTGATTCTGTAAAACAGCATCCACACCGAGATTCTTTTTCCACATTGACGCGGCGGCAATCGCAATGCGCTGATGCGATTCAGAAGTGTTGTACAGCAGATTGAATTTCAGCGGATGGTCCGGACCAAAACCGGCTTCGGTCAGCAGCTTTTTGGCTTCTGCGTTACGCTGTTCCTGCGTCAGGCTGGCTTCTTTTGGTTTAGCGAAAGTAAAACCCCCCGTGTTATCTGGCGATAAATGCCATGCCGGAGTTTGCCCCTGACCTAACACTTTATCGGCAATGATCGACTTATCAATGGCCAGATTCAGCGCTTTACGCACGCGGACATCGTTAAACGGCGGCTTTTGCGTGTTCATCGCATAGTAATAGACGGCGAGATAAGGGCTGACGTGAACCTGCGAGCCCAGCTCTTTTTTCAGCGAGGCAAACAGCGGAGAAGGTACGGTATAGGTGATGTCGATTTCACCGGCTTTATAGCGGTTAACATCCGCCGTGCCTGAAGCGATCGGCAAATACGTCACTTTGTTAATGACGGTATGCGAGTTGTCCCAGTAGTTCGGGTTGCGTACGGCGGTGATGCGCTCGTTGACCGTCCAGGTATCAAGCTTGAAAGGACCGCTGCTGACCAGATTTCCAGGCTGAGTCCACTTATCACCGTATTTTTCAACATCCGCCTGACTGATCGGCGAAAGGGAAGGGTGTGCCAGCATGCCGAGGAAGTAGGAAAGCGGCTGGTCGAGAGTAATTTCCAGCGTTTGTTTATCCAGCGCTTTGATCCCTAACTGATCGGCGGGCTTTTTGCCGTCAATGATATCTGCGGCGTTCAGCACATGCATGCTGCCGAGATAGCTTTCATAAGGTGAGGCTGTTTTCGGGGCAATCAGGCGTTGCCAGCTGAAGACCACATCCTGCGCGGTAATCGGTGAGCCATCAGACCAGACAATGCCGGGACGTAAATGGAACACCCAGGTTTTGTTATCTTTGGTTTCCCAGCTACCAGCCAGCGAAGGCTGTGCATCCCCCTTGCTGTCGGTAGTGACTAATCCGGCAAACAAATCGCTGAGGATGTTGAACTCCACATCGCTTTCCACTTTATGCGGATCAAGAGAAGCGGGTTCACTGCCATTGTTGCGGGTAATTTCCTGTTTGGCCGCCAGCTCTACACCTGCGGGAACGTTCGCAGCGTAAGTGGTGTAAGAGGCCATAAAGGTGGTGGAGAGAAGAAGCGCGAGAGGTATTTTTTTAAAGCTTCCATAAGTTTTACGTATCGTCATTGCCATTTCCTGCCCTGTCAATATGGTTAAATATCAATGAGTAACAGGGTATTCATACCTTTGTTCGGTCACTTTAGCAATCTTTATGAGACTTTTGTTATTACTCTGTGAAAGGCAACACAGTGGATTAGAAATCAGCGTTTTCGTGCGCCGGGATCCAATAGCCATCAATAAAATCTTCGATAGGATAGCAGCCGGCCTGCCGTAAGCCCTGCTGATGCATTGCAACGGTGCATTGTTTCTGAGTATTAAAGGCATCTACCACCAGGTCTTCACATCCTCCGCCCAGATAACAAATGGTCAAAACTAGAGCGAACATAGCGCGTCTCCTTCTTTGTCATCAGATTAAGCATAGAACTAATGTGTCCGTAAAAAAATGTAATAGCGCGCGTTTGCTGCATATTTGTCCGGTTGAAAAGAGGGGGTAAGGGCAGAAATGGCAGAAAAGAGAATTTCCATAAAGGGCATGATATCCTCGCGACCATAATTTTTATGAATGACGTAATGGAAGGAGCAGCTCATGTCCGAATCTTTAAACAGAGAACAAGAAATCGAATCTGATCTGGTTGCATGCCAGCTGGTGATTAAGCAAATTCTGGATGTGATTGAAATTATTGCGCCAGCAGAAGTACGCGAAAAGATGTCCCATCAGCTGAAAAGCATTGATTTCAGCAAGCATCCGGCAGGTGCCGATCCGGTAACTAAACGTGCCATTGAAAAAGCGATTTCATTGATTGAACTGAAATTCACTAAGCACGACAGCTAAGAATTATTGTCATGCCCGTGCTAACGGGCATGACAAGCCAAAAAAGTGTCTTATTTATTATCGACCACTTCGCCGACTTTTTTGAAAATCGGACAGTTCGCGACACCAATGACTCCGCTGTCAGAATGAATGTACTGAGAGCTGACAATCCCTCTGGCCGTTAAGTACTGGCATTTCAGGCCTAATCCCGCTGCATTCTCGCTGCTTCCGACCGTCACGCCATATCCTGAAAAAAGAAAAATAGCGTAAATCACAGCCAGTACAATAATCGTCTTAACGATACCCATTCTGAAACTCCCTAAATATCTGCTCCTGAACAATTCAGGATATTGATCAGCCTAGTAGAAGTTATTTTTCAGTAAATGTCATTGCAGCAGATTCCTAATCAGAAAAGCCCTGAAGATGTCAAAAAAATTGGCCCCGTAGAAGGGGCCAATACACTACTGAAGAGTCTTATCAGACAGTCAAATTACCAGCGGTATTTCATACCCAGGTTTGCTGCCCAAGGCTGATCAACATCGCTGCCGCCGAGGTAGTTAACGCCTGTGTAAACGGTGAAGTTTTTGTTCATGTCGAACTGACCCCCTAAACCTAGGCGGACAGCAGAACCATCAACGCCGTTATCGATACGGTCACCGTTGATGTTTGCATCGTTGTTAGCATCTTCATACACATACGCCAGAGTTGCGTAAGGACTGAGTGCCTGATCTGCACCCAGATCGAAGGTATAACCCAGGTTCCCGCCCAACTCATAACGCATGCTGTCATAAGCCTGATCGCTAACATGCATGTTGTTGGTCATGCTGTAATCGTCATCGCCAATAAACACGCCAGTAATGCTTGCGTATGGAGTCAGATACGCCTGTGGAGCGAATTTCCAGTCGTAACCCAGTTTCAGACCAAAGCCCCATGCATCAGTCGTGCTGTCACCTGATACTTGCTGACCGTTGCTCATGGTGCTGTCAGTAGAGTTGCTGAAATGGCTGTAGCTCAGAGAAGAGTCAAAGAATGCGCCATTATTGAAGTTCAGGCTGGAGTAAACGCGTGCTGACTGGCTGTCAGTATCCGCATCCGCATCATCCATAGACAAGCTTGATTTGGCGAAGCTTGCTGCCATACCGACCAGCCACTGGCGTTCGCCACCCCCTTCGGTGACTTTATCCAGACCAACCATAATGCCATTAACGTCCTGATCGTAATCAATTACGCCGTTGTCACCATTTTGCTGACCACCAAAGTAGTTAACCCACACACCACCTTTGTCATTGCCCTGGGTGTGACGTGAACTGTTCATGCGGTTTTCTAAGGTGTCTTGTTCCATATGCCAGGTTGCTGCATTGGAAGAAGGCAGGCTCAGGGCTGCATTGGCGGTAGAGGTAATGCCTTGTTTAGCCAGCACTACAGTATCGTCATATTGCTCAGCCTGATATTTATAGGCGCCCAGGTCAGCGGTGTTAGCATGAGTAAATGTCGCATTGCCGCCGTAGATGCGGATCAGCTCTTTATTCTCATAATCAGCAACCTGGCCTTCGCCTGTCGCGTTATCAATACGTACCTGATAATTACCGTTAGTCACGCCATTGACGGACAGATGACCGTCAGAGTTGATACCGATGGTGCCCTGATCATAAACATAGTCGGCGGCAGTTTTGTCGCGCGCGTTGTTCATGTCAGAGTTAAGAACATATTCACGGCTACCGATATCGAAAGTACCGTTATCAGTCAGAACCATATTATGCGTATCAACCTGACCCAAACCTAAGTTCAGCTCGGAACCGTTGCCCACAACGATAGTGTTGGCATAAAGAGACGCAGTTTCTTCGGTCAATGATGCCTGACTGCCTGAGTTCAGGCTCAACACATCAGTTTTAACATCGCCGTGCGCGGCAATTTTCAGGGTTGATGCATTGGTCAGAGAAATGTGATCTGCCAGTAATCCTGACTCAACAACATTCACCTGAGAACGGTTATTGACGGTCAGATCATCAATGTTTGAAGATTTGGTCGTGTCCCACTCTGAACCGTTATTCAGCGCGACATTGAACAGACCGCTTTGATAAACATCATCGCCAACCAGGTAGCCATTGGTGCTGCTGAAAACAGAACTCGGCCAGATGCTGTTGGTGCTGCGGTTATACAGAGCTGAATCCATCTGAATATCTGAGGTGGCTGCGCCAACCCATTTGCTGCCATTGTCCAGTGTCAGGTTCAGTTCGTCTGTGTCATCCCAGCCATTGGTATCCAGCACACCATCGGCATTGCTGTCATAACCACCGACGTAATAGTTCTCGTCGAAAGTGCTGACAAAAGCAACGTCACCGGTAATGGTTGAATTATTGAATACGGCATTAGTTTTCATTGCGTTATCAGCTGTTGCACTTGCAACAACAGATAATGCAACGTCATCAGCCTGAGTACCTGCGGCGCTAATATTGCCGTAATCACTTGGCTTATCAGACTGGCCGTAGAAACCGGTGGTTTGCAATTCTGTGTAAGAACCAGAAGTCAGCGAGGAGTCATTAACTGTCAGGGTATTATCAAACGTATTACCGTTATTAACGTCAGTATCAGCCCACTCGTAGCCCTGGGTTAGCGCAATGCCAGCAACGTGAGAGTTGTTCTTAATAACGATGTCACTTTCCTGATCCAATGTCACCGCAACACCCATATCGTAGGTATTCAGGGTTTCATGATCACGCACTTTATTGGCATCAGTTACGTCGTAATCGAAGTGTTCGTAAGAATCGTTAATAGTGGAATTATCAATGGTCAGTTGCAAAGGTGACTGATCATAATCATTACGCGCATCGCCGCAATCGGTCGACATACACTCAGAAGTGATCATGCCGTTGACAGTGGTGTTGGTAATATTCAGCGTGTTGCTAGTGTTGTTATCAAAGCCCAGATAGTGAGTGGAAATAACGCCATTAACTATAGCGTTGTTGATTGAAGAGTAGATGTCTCCGCCAACGTAACCGTTATCTGCACCGTCATCATCTGCATATCCACGATAGCCGATATGACCCGCCAGAGCAGAGTCATGATAGAACGTGTCATATACGGTGCCAGATATATCAGCTGATATCGCCGCAGGTGCTGTTACTGCAACAGCGCAGGCCAGCGCTATTTTAGAAACGAAGAACTTTTTATTCCATGCATGCATTTATTAATCCCTCAACAAAAAATAGTCAGCATGAGTGAGCTGAAAATAATTCAGCTATTATGCTTTCATTTATATAACAGAAGAGACAGAAGAACTGTTCGACGGCGGGATGATATTTTAATGCATGGTTTAATTCAACAAGGAAGTTCCAGTGAAAGTTCATCAAATTTGAAAATTTATATTTAATAATTGCCGTGTTTTTAGTTTTGCATTTCTTTTAATATTTTAATGGTTGTTTTATAGTTTCTAAATAAATGTGTTTTATGGGTAAGCCGAACAGGCTGATTAATCCTGGTCTGATGCGAGCCAGGATGCGTGCTTTCAGGTTAGACGGCTATTTATCATATTGGAATGATGTTGAGATATGGTCTTTCATGAAGTTAATGGCTTCATCCGCTTTCTATTATTTCTTTATGTAATGTATTATTACAGGATCTGCAAAATTCATTTTTAAGAAATTCGAAAGGGAGATTTTGTTTTTAAAGGCAGAATGAATAATTGGTTTTATTTGACGCAGGTCAACTCTTGTCTGGTTGGTATATATTTATAAGGTGAATGCATTTTAATTTATGATTTACGTATGTGATTATTACAGGATGTTTGCCCGTTAAAAGCCGACGTTTTGTTATATCGTTGTTTAAGATTTTCATCGTAGTATGTGTGTCTGTTCATTCATCCGTTGGACGTCGCCTTGAGCCCTGATAGACGTTGTTTAAACCAAAAGAAACCTGCCCTCAAATTGAAAAAGCCTGTTTTCAATGTCAGGAAGATCGTGATGTTCGTCCTTTTCCTGCTCATCTGCATAGGTCTTTACCTGCTTGCGCTTAACAGCTATTGCGATCAGGGCGGGAACTTTGACCTGGGCGTTTGTGCGATCACTTCATTTATCCCTTTTTAGGGGATCTCTGCCAGAAATTCTGTCTGCCGCCAGCCCGGCAGTAAGAAAAGCCTGTTTTTTCGTTAATGGATTTGTGAATGACTTCCCTGATCAGCCGGTGATGGTAAGATGAAGGCTCTGAACATTCAGTGGTAGGGTAGTCAATGTTTGATTTCGCAATGGGCCAAAACAGCCTGGCTTCATTGGTGCTGTTCGCACTCTCAGCTTTGTTATTTTTGTTGGTATGGTTTTTTGTCAGCCGGGCCAGTGTCAGGGCAAATGAACACATCGCGTTGTTGCACGAGATAGCTGAGCAACAACGCCAGCAAACCGAGTTGCTTAAGGTTCTCGCTGCACAGGCACGAGGCAAAGCGCCCCCTGTTGAAGCAGAGGATGATTCTGCTCTCAGTCTGCGTGGTTTTATTCCTGAACGATAATTTTACATCGTAAACCCGCTTCGGCGGGTTTTTGCTTTTGTTACTCCTTCATAAATCTGTCTTATTCTTCCGGTAGTCTCCACGCATGTGCCCTGCTGGAAGGATGAACTGATGATCAAATGGTCGGAAGAAAACGATAGCGAAGTAAACCACAACATTGCTTTACTGACGGGAGAGGAACCTGAGAAGTGGTATCCCTACGGCGGTATGAAGGGCAAAGATTATTGCAACAACCCCTCCGACGCGTGGCCGATTATTTGCGCCAACAAAATCAGCATCAATTTTAAAGAGTTGCAGAGCGATCCCCTCTGGCTGGCTGAGATAAGCAGTCCTCATGGCCAGTGGCAGGCGCAAAGCAAACGGCCTCTGCGTGCCGCTATGGTGTGTTTCCTGCTTAGTAAGACTTGCGCATAAGCAAAAGCGCAGAGATACTCAGATTGTGACAAAGTTTTGCAAAGAAGTGATTCGAATAAGCGTCGCATAAAGCGATGCGTATCAAGTGATTAATGTTTCCTCATTTTGACAGTTGTGTCTAAGGCGGAGTCCATTATGAAGCGCATCATTAAAGGTGATAAAACTCTTTCCCATCTGGTGGTTGCTCATGCAGCTATCGACAGTCATGAAAAAGCCTACGGCAAACGCCGGCAGGGCTGGCCTTCAACCTATCTCATTAAGTATAAAGATGCGCGTGTAGCGGTCGAAGTTGTCACCCGCAGACAATCCTATGTTGCAACCCTCATGATCGGCGCCAGAAATCTAACCAAACTTTGCGGTATGCCTGCCTGAAAATCAGGAATGCATCCCCGTAATCTCAAACCGTGTCGTTAAACCGACACGGTTTTGTTTTATACAGGCTTTCTCATCAGCTGGCGCCGGTAAACATTTCCCCGGCGGAAAGGGCGCTTCAGCAGCCCTGAAATCAGGCTAATCAGGTCAAGCACCAGCAACATTGTCCCGGTGATCGCCAGAACCATCAGCGTCAGAATGGCGTAGGCGATGACTTTGAGTGAAGAAGGGACGTTGATACGGCGAAAACGTGAGCTTAGCCACAGGCGGCCATACTGGGTCTGAATCTGCATAATATGCGTTAGTCGCGCAGTAAATGAGCGCCGGCGTTGAGTAGTGTTCCTGGTCATAAATTTTCTCCTTTTTGAACGTCCTCAGTAAAACACACAGTTATTAAGATTTTCTTAACCGTTGATAGCTGCTGAATTGGCACATATTTTTTCACTTTCTCTCTGTAGTGTGTTTAACAAATATGCTACTTAAAATGATGTGTTCACATTTTCGTTCAAACAGGAAAGCTTTCCCTTGGAGCCCTATGCCTGGTAAAAATCCCTATTACGATCCTTCAAAATCTCATCATACGCCTGACGGTTTCACCAATGTTGAACCGCAGAACCGCCAGGAGGGGGATTTCAAACGCTGGAGAAAGGAACGTAAAGCCCAGCGACTGCCTGCACCGCCAGAGAAAGGCTACGAACATTTCATCAGCCAGTGGTGGCAGACAGCTGATTTTAGCGGAACGGATGATCGTTTATGGTTTTTAGGTCACGCCTGTTTATTGCTGCGCGTGGCCGGACGTTACGTTCTTATGGATCCTGCGTTATCGGATCGCGCCTCGCCGCTGAGTTTCTACGGGCCTAAACGTAAAACGCCCGTTGCTGCACCGGTTGAAAAACTTCCACCTATTGACGTCGTGTTATTTTCCCATAATCACTATGACCATCTTGATCGCGCGACTGTGCGCAAGCTGTTGCGACGTTTCCCTGACGTGCAGTTTATGGTGCCTTTGGGCATGAAACCGTGGCTTGAGCGGCGCGGAGCGCGGTATATCGAAGAACTTGACTGGTGGCAGGAACATCAGTTTGGTGATCTGACTTTCTCAGCCGTGCCTGCGCGTCACTGGAGTATGCGGACATTTTGGGATCGCAATCAGTCCCTGTGGTGTGGCTGGGTCGTCAGAAACACTGATTTGCGCTTCTATTTTTCCGGGGACAGTGGTTATAGCAATCAGTTTGAACTGATCGGTCAGCGTCTCGGGCCATTCGATTTAGCCGCCATTCCCATCGGCGCCTATGCACCAAGATGGTTCATGAGCGCGCAGCATATGGATCCGCAGCAGGCTGTGACGGTCTTTTCGCAACTACGTTGTCAGAAAGCCGTGCCGATCCACTGGGGGGTTTTTGAATTAGCTGATGATTCTCTCGATCAACCCTTAAACGAATTAGCGGAGGCGATATCTCAAAGTGACTCGCCAGAAATGGAATTCAAACCCTTAAAAATCGGCGCAAGCATTTCTAAAGATTGAATATCATTTGCCCGTTGCAGAGGGATTTTAAAGTGCAATTTGGTAGTTATTAAATGAGAAGTATTATCAATCATCGTGATGTTTTTATGATGGCTTACAAAATGAATGGGTTACTGATTTGTTAATTAATATCCATGGAAGGATAATGCTCCCGCTGTCAGATATTTTGCGGATGAAATAATTATTCGTATCGATAAGCGCAAAACTGCCGTTGGTGGCGTGTAATCCCTGAGATTGCTTAAGATACAGTGCATTGTGCTGATTAGGTTGTCGTAAAGTCCTCGCCAGTCATGCTGTCGCAGTGACGATTGCGCGCCCGTTTTCCGAGAACATGATAATGATGATTTGAGATTCCGATCACGGTATTTAATATTATATTTTCATAACGATATTTTTTATATGAATAAGTGAGTTTTAAAAGTTTGCGCAAGTGTTATACCGATTTAACCAACTCGCAAACTTTAATTCATTATAATGTCAAAAATGAGATGACAAGAAAACTGTATTTGGACGGCGAGGAGTTTAGAATTGAAACCCCGAAGGGGTTGAGTGATTTTATGTATTATCGGGTACATGCCTAAGGCGCACAGTTAAGGTGCATTTATTGTAGTCTGCGTTTTGTTTTGCACCATTTTATCCTTCCCTGGCGTAATTGATTATTGCATAACCAGTCATATTGTCTGGCTATGTTTTAAACCGGTTGCCCGTTCTGTTGCACAAGTGTGCACCTGGCCCGACAGACCCGCTGTCACCCGAACGTGACCTGACCCGCGGTGTTGCTTTTCCGCGCCTTATCAGGCCATCAGCAAAAGGTTTTGGCCGATCTTGACAATAAAAATTCAAATAAAGGAGTGTTTTACGCTTACGGTTCTGCATTAAATGATCAATAATCAAAAACAGGTCGTTATTGTTTTGTTTGATATGCAGGTGAAACTGCAAAGCAGAAAAAAGCATGTCTATCAACATATTTCAGCATAACTGAACACGAAGTGCCTTTAACCGGCTCAAATATGTGCGACATGTCCATCACTGATTAAAAATGGCTTGCCATCGAATTCAGAGTATGTGATAACGCATCTGGGTAAAACGAGGTACAGTTCTGTATATGTGTGGCATTTTCAGTATAGAAGTTCTGAGTAAAGACGTTCACGTTGAATACCGCTTCTCTGCCGATTCTAATCTTAGTGCCTCAAGCAGTAACGACTCTAGTTTGTCTATGTAACGCCTACGGGCGGTTTAAACAATCCAAAGGAAATACTCAAGATGGCAAAGATCAAAGGTCAAGTTAAGTGGTTCAACGAGTCTAAAGGTTTCGGTTTCATTACTCCTGCTGACGGCAGCAAAGATGTGTTCGTACACTTCTCTGCAATCCAGGGTAACGGCTTCAAAACTCTGGCCGAAGGCCAGAACGTAGAGTTCGAAATCCAAGACGGCCAGAAAGGCCCGTCAGCAGTTAACGTAACTGCAATCTAAGCAGCGTCAGCTGTAAAAAAACCCGCCAAGGCGGGTTTTTTTGTGTCTGTTTTCAGCATGTTGAGCTGTTATTGCAAGATCACTTTATCGCAAGATCATAATGCCAGATTGCTGATTTCGCCCGCTGATGCCCGGATGTGAAGGGTCTTTTGCCCGCTGATGACTGTTACGCCGGAAGCTGGTGTATTTGAATGCTGTCCCCTCCGTTGTACTCCCTGCCGTTGTACAAATCGTGCAGCTGCCAGCGTGGTCAATTCCTGCAAATCCCAAAGCCTGTAGTTTAGCCTCTGCAATCGCAGCCAGGTCAAGGTGACGATGACGCGGCGAAATCAGGGCAGGGGGGAAGTCGAGTTGTTGCATAAATGTATCCACAAGTTCCTGACTGACTTCGTAACAGCAAGCCTGCGCTGCAGGACCGATGGCCACAACCCAGTCACGAGTATCACCCGACTGATTAATCCGTTGCGCCATTTTCTCCAGAATACCGTCGATAAGTCCCCGCCAGCCAGCGTGAACCGCGGCCACTTCCTTGCCATCTTTGCGGCAAAAAATCACCGGCAGGCAGTCCGCGGTAAAGACGGCCAGAAGAATACCGGGCACGGAGGTGATAAATCCGTCCGCATCGCCACAATCTTGTCCGGGCTGGGTCACATCCACAATCCGTGTGCCATGAACCTGTTTCTTTTCCGGTCGTGTGGCTTCAAAGGCTTTCAGATGAGCAGGCAGCAAGGATTCTTTATCGCCGAAGCCATGTAAAATGCCGGGGATATGGCTGAGTAAAACTGAGCTGTCACTCATCTCGTCTCTCGGTCAGGAAAATGATATCGCTTCAGTGTAGCTGCCTTTTATGCGGATTTTCCAGCAGTTGCAACCTCAGTGCGCCTTCTTTAGACTTACCTCTATTGCGAACTTTCGCCTCCTCAGACTTTCCTTGCAGGTTTTCTCCATGACGTATCAGTGCCCGCTTTGTTTCCAGCCGCTTACGCTGACAGGTCAGCAATGGCATTGCCCGGCCAATCATCAGTTTGATCATGCCAAAGAGGGTTACGTGAATCTGATGCCCGTACAGCACAAACGCTCAAAGCAACCAGGTGACAGTCCGGAAATGATGATTTCCCGTCGTGCATTTCTTGATGCCGGTCATTATCAGCCTTTACGGGACCGTTTGTCGGATATCCTCGATGAAGTCATTCCGGAGGATGCCCAGGCATTACTGGATATCGGCTGCGGGGAAGGGTATTACACTGCAGCTATCGCAGAACGATTAATACAGCGTCGTACGCTGAAAGTCTTTGGCCTGGATGTGGCTAAAGTGGCTATCCGTTATGCCGCCAAACGCTATCACGATGTGTCTTTTTGCGTGGCGTCCAGCCACCGCTTGCCCTTTGCAGACAGCTCTCTGGATGCGGTCATTCGCATTTATGCGCCGTGTAAGGCTCAGGAGCTTTACCGGGCCATTAAACCCGGGGGTTTGGTGGTGACTGTTGCGCCTGGACCGCGTCACTTATATCAGCTGAAAGGGCTGATTTATCAGGATGTACAATTGCATGCCGATCTGGATGAACAACTGGACGGCTTTGAGCGGATCAGCACCGAGGCACTGGCGTACAACATGAGCCTTTCGGGCGCACAGGCATTTGATTTGTTGCAGATGACGCCTTTTGCATGGCGGGCAACAGAGGAAGTGATGGCTGACTTAAAAGCTCAGACGGCCTTTGAGTGTGAAACAGATTTTCTCATCAGAATACATCAGCGCGTCTTAGCTTAAATAGCCCAGATGCTCGAGCAGGATATTCAGTCCAGTTCCGATCAGCACCACGCCCCCTAAAACTTCGGCCCACTTGCCTAAAAGCGGGCCGATAAAGCGTCCGACCATAATTCCTAACGTGGACATCAGCAGGGTTGCCATACCGATAAAGAGTGCGGTCTGGATGATGTTCACTTCCAGTAACGCTAATCCTACGCCAATTGCCAGCGCATCCAGACTTGTGCCAACCGCTGTGGCTGCCAGGATCCAGAAACTATGGTGTGTTGCGGTTGTAAGAGCATCATCCGGTTTATCTTTCAGCCCTTCAACAATCATTCGTGTGCCAAGAATGGACAGCAGAATAAAGGCGAGCCAATGACTCCATTGCATGATGTATTGACTGGCAAATAAGCCCAGCCCCCAGCCAATTAGCGGTGTAATTGCTTCTATTACACCGAAAATCAGGCCAGTACGGAGGGCTTCACGCAGGCAAGGGCGATGAAGGGCAGCACCTTTACCAATGGATACGGCAAAGGCGTCCATCGACATGCCAAATGCCAGAATAAGCGTTGCGGATAAGTTCACGAGTATACTCCCCAAATAACGGCGCAACCTTATCATGATATTTTTATGCAGGACAACACCAAATAAATAAGGGTTTTTATATCCGGGAATAAATTAATGTTATTGCAGATAAAAGGGGTTTTGAATGTAGGGGTAAATAACAATCAGGTTAGTGTGGAAATATTAGCATTAAGCTTAAGCATTAAAGCCATAAATATACCTATGGCTATAAATGATAGTCTTGAGATTACTTCCAGGTTATTGATTTTCAACCATTAACTTGTATATCCTTTCCAGATCGTCAAGTTCATTAACGCGGATTAATAACTTTTTCTGTTCTAATTCAAATACCAATACACCATCTTCTGAAAGGTTCATGCTACGGATCCTGTCATAGGTAATGAAGGTATTGGCAAAATAAAAACCCTTCGGTTTGAACAGCATTTTTGGCCAGCGGATGAACGAGAGATAGAAAGCAATAAGGCCAAGACCAATTAACAGATAATTCGTTACGACAGTACCATTAGCATGGATATTGTTATAAAGCAGGATCGCCAGCAGACCGATGAAAATAATGGAATCCAGTTTATTGCGGCGTCTTAGATTCACACGCAGGCGCGTTTCACCATTTTTAGTTCCCATGATGAACTCATCGTAGATGGCGTAGGCCAGCAACAGGAGGATGAAGAGCGCGAGGACAATATCGGTAACAGACATGAAAACTCCAGCTTACGGCCACAAAAGGCAAATCAAAAACAGCAAAATCAGGTCATAAAAAAACCGGGGGAATGATCCCCCGGTTTAGCGGTTATCAGAGACCTAACAGGCCAATCCAGTAACCGAAGATACCGATGGCGAAGAAGCCAACGATGATCCACAAGGCGTTAACTTTCTTACGCAGCAGCCACATACAACCGAAGGTCAGCAGTAATGGCACCAGGCCTGGCATCAGCTGATCCAGAATCGTCTGGACAGTGGTGACCGTGGTATGGCCTGTCTGGTCGGTGATTTTTGATACCACCAGCGGAATGTTAACGTGCGTCCACTTGTTAACCAGGGCGCCCATGACAAAGAGGCCGAGAATTGACGCCCCCTCGGTCAGTTTCTGCAGGAAGCCGCCGCCCATATCGTTAACGATATCGACACCTTTTTTGTAGCCATAAGACACACCGTAGTAGCGGGTCAGCAGACGTACAAGGTTAAACAGAATGAAGAACAGCAACGGCCCCAGCAGGCTACCGGTCATCGCGATACCCGCACCCAGTGCAGCAAACACCGGACGAACAGTACCCCAGAAGATCGGGTCACCCACACCGGCCAGAGGCCCCATCAGACCGACTTTCAGGCCGTTGATGGCTGCGTCGTCGATAGGTGCGCCGTTAGCACGCTGTTCTTCCATCGCCAGCGTAACACCTAGTACAGGGGCCGCAACATAAGGATGGGTGTTAAAGAATTCCAGGTGGCGTTTGATAGCCGCTTTGCGATCGTCGTTATTTTCAGGGTAGAGACGACGGATGGCAGGCACCATACAGAAGCAGAAGCCCAGAGCCTGCATACGTTCGAAGTTCCATGACCCCTGGAAAAGGTTGGAGCGCATAAACACACCGCGAATATCGCTGGCCGTGAGTTTTTTAACTGCAGTTTGATCAACCATGTCCTTCACCCTTAATCCAATTCGTTGTCGAGATCGTTAACACCCGGTGCAGCCGCTGCCTGCGCAGACTTGTTGTATTTCGGGCTCAACTGGATGTAAAGAACAGCCATCACCACACCAATCACACCCAGTGCAACCAGGTTGAAGTTGGTGAATGCGGCAGTAACGAAACCAAGGTAGAAGAATGGCATCAGGTAGCCAGCACGCATCATGTTGATAACCATGGCGTAACCAACCACAACGATCATACCACCAGCAATGTTCAGACCGTTGGTGACCACTTCAGGGATTGAAGCCAGCAGGTCATGAACAATCGCAGTACCCACAGACACAGCAACAATCACCGCAGGGATTGCGATACGCATTGCCTGCAGGATCAGCGCGGAAACGTGGATCCAGGTAATGGCGTTCAGGTTACCTTTCTCAGCCGCTTTATCCGCTGCGTGCTGGAAGGCAACAGTGATAGTACGAACGATAATGGTTAATACCTGACCGGCAGCCGCCAGCGGGATAGCCAGTGCGATACCGGCACCGACAGACTGTCCGCCTGCGATAACCAGAATGGTAGAGATGATTGAGGCGAGGGCGGCATCCGGCGCAACAGCCGCACCGATGTTCATCCAGCCAAGTGCAATCATTTCCAACGTACCGCCGATGATGATCCCGGTTTTAACATCACCAAGAACAAAACCGATCAAAGTACAGGCAACTAACGGGCGGTGAAACTGAAATTCATCCAGGATCGAACCCATCCCGGCAATACATGCAACAATAAATATCAGCACAATTTGTAGTGTGGTGATCTCCATTGCACTTCTCCTATGACCAAAGGACGCTGAGTATAAACAGGCACATCAGGCAGATAACGTTGAGGGAATCTGCACATTCGTGATGTGCTTATTAATTCATCTTATTAATGAGATCCATCATCTTGAGGCGAGAGTCAGTAGAGACTTTGCGCACTTCAAGTTCGATACCTTTTTCATTCAATTTCTTGAACGCTTCGATATCTTTTTCGTCGACAGACACTGCGTTATTCACCTGAGTTTTACCCTGGCGGAAAGCCATACCACCGATGTTTACGGTAGTGATTTTCACGCCACCCTCAACTAAACGCAGAACGTCAGTCGGGTTAGTGAATAACAACATCACGCGATCGCCAGCGTATTTTGGGTTATCCCAGACACGGATGGCTTTTGCGACGTCAACAACGTGTGCAGTAACACCAGGAGGAGCAACCTGAGTCAGCAACGTTTTACGCACGGTATCGGCAGCCACTTCGTCGCTGACAACAATAATGCGGGTCACGTTGGTTTCTTTGGTCCAGCGGGTCGCGACCTGGCCATGAATTAAACGGTCATCGATACGGGCAAGGCCGATCTTCATATGGTCGTTCGGACCGGCAGGTTTAGCCGGAGCAGCTGCTTTTGGCGCAGGGGCGGCGGCAGGGGCCTGGGCAGCAGGTTCAGGGGCTTTCAGCGCTTTCACGCCGATACGACCTGTTTCTACTGCAATGGCAACCAGTTCTGCGAAAGAAGGGTTGTCATCGCGAGCCATGAAAGTCTCTGCCAGCATTGGGATATTGACACCGGTGACAACTTCGTAATTTTCTTTATCGACAACAATACGGCTGGCGGCATTGAACGGGCTGCCCCCCCAGGTGTCGACCAGGAAAAGGACGCCGCTGCTGGTGTCTAAACCACCCAACTTTGCCGTGTACTTTTCGATCAGGGTTTCGGCGTTCTCGCCGGGAACGAAATCGATGTAGGCGACATTATCTTGTTCACCTAAAATCATTTCCGCTGTTTTCAGCAACTGCTCAGCTGCTGACCCGTGCGTGCCGATGATAATAGCAATACTCACTCGCTACCTCCTCTGTTAACTCTTGAAAAGAGTTATGCACATAAGTAATGGTGCTGATGATATCCGCCCGTTTTTATTCCTGAGGCGGACAGGGCATTCCCTGCGTACTAACGTTCCTTAATTTCTGATAAGACTGCAAAACAGTAAAACTGCAGAACCTCAACAGGTTGTGCGACGTGATTTATTTTAGTGTGCGAAAAAATAATTTTTGTGACCGTTGTCCGTTATTGAACGACGTAGTGTGAATACGTTTTCACATTGCACATTAAAACAGCATAGATGTTTCAAAATGATGCGGATCGTAAAAAATCACACTTTATTCAAATAATCATTCCTGATAGAGTGATTTTCCGAATCATTGAACAGGAGTACCCGGCCCTCAGCCCTCCCTATGGACTGTCACCGACGTCACTATTCTTCGCACTATCACCTCATTCTTACCGGCAAATACGCCCCACTGGGCCTGATTACTGCCGCACTGAAACCGCTTTCATCTGAGATTTTTATCGTGACCGCCTCTGGCAAGTCTTCTGACCGCCTGACGTCACGCGTTTCTTTGCGTCATTTTTCTTTAACTCATTGCGGAGTCTGACATGGAATTTTTGATGGACCCTTCAATCTGGGTCGGTTTGCTGACGCTTGTTGTCCTGGAAATTGTTCTGGGTATCGACAACCTTGTTTTTATTGCCATTCTTGCGGATAAACTGCCGCCTAAGCAGCGCGATAAGGCCCGTATTATCGGCCTTTCGCTGGCGCTGATTATGCGTCTGGGCCTGCTGTCGCTGATTTCGTGGATGGTTAAACTGACCACGCCGCTGTTCAGCATTGCGCAATTCAGCTTCTCAGGGCGGGATCTGATCCTGCTGGTCGGAGGGCTGTTCCTGTTATTTAAAGCTACCACCGAGCTGCATGAGCGGCTGGAAGGGCATGACGAACAGGGAACACCGAACCGCGGCTATGCCAGTTTTTGGTCGGTTGTGGCGCAGATTGTGGTGCTCGACGCCGTCTTCTCGCTGGATGCCGTGATTACAGCAGTCGGTATGGTGAATAATCTGGCTGTGATGATGACCGCCGTGGTGATCGCCATGGGTGTGATGCTGCTGGCGTCTAAATCGCTGACGCGTTTTGTGAACAATCATCCGACCGTAGTGGTGCTGTGTCTCAGCTTCCTGCTGATGATTGGTCTGAGCCTGATAGCGGAAGGTTTTGGCTTCCATATTCCGAAGGGCTACCTGTACGCGGCGATCGGCTTCTCGATTCTGATTGAACTGTTCAACCAGATTGCACGCCGTAACTTCCTGAAAAGCCAGTCTAACCGTCCGATGCGTGAGCGTACCGCCGAGGCCATTCAGCGCCTGATGGGCGGGAAACGTCAGCATCAGAATGAAGATGAGCCAGTCGGTGATGTACTGCCTGCATCAGAAGCTTTTGCAGAAGAAGAGCGCCATATGATAACGGGCGTTCTGACGCTGGCATCGCGTACATTGCGCACTATCATGACGCCGCGCACCGAGATTTCATGGGTGGACTGCGAAAAGTCACCGGCCGAAATCCGCAGCCAGCTGCTGGATACGCCGCACAGTTTGTTCCCGATCTGTCGTCATTCTCTGGATGATGTCATCGGTGTAGTACGTGCGAAAGACCTGCTGGTGGCGCTGGAGAACGGCGAAAACATCGTGGCTTTCGCGGAGAAAACGCCGCCGATTGTGGTGCCGGAAACCATGGATGTGATCAATCTGCTGGCGGTATTACGTAAAGCCAGGGGGCGTCTGGTGGTGGTAAACAATGAGTTTGGTGTGATTCAGGGGCTGGTCACGCCGCTGGACGTGCTGGAAGCCATTGCCGGTGAGTTCCCTGACGAAGATGAAATGCCGGATGTGATCGCTGACGGTGAGTCATGGATCGCGAAAGGCGGGACAGACTTACACCTTCTTCAGCAAGTTCTCGACGTGAACAATCTGGTGAATGCGGATGATGATTTTGCTTCACTTGCCGGATTGCTGCTGTCGAAATCAGGCCAGATGCCGGTTGCCGGTGAAGTGATTGAAATGGCGTCGCTGCACTTTGAGATCCTTGAGGTGACAGACTATCGCATCGAGCGTGTCCGCATCACCCGGATTAAGTCAGAAGATCAGTGGGACGAAAGCCACTAAAGCTGGCGCAATGCCTGAAGGTAAAACGGCGACTCCGGTCGCCGTTTTTTATGCCTGAAATAGTGCGAATACTTTGGGATCAGACAGAACCCTGAACGTCCTGAGGTTCCATATTTTGGGTCGATTTCTGATAACGTTCCAGCCAGACCGGGAAAACTTCTACCGGCATCGGACGTGCAAAGTAGTATCCCTGCAAAGAGTCCACTCTGCGTTTACGCAGATAATCAACCTGTTCGCGGGTTTCTACCCCTTCAGCAATCAGCTTTAAATTCAGCCGCTGCGCCAGCGTAATAATGGTGTCCGTGACCGTCGCATTGATGGCATCGGTTCCGATGGATGCTGTAAACGCCTGGTCAATCTTCAGCACATCCGGATTCAGCGTTTTGAGATAACTCAGCGAACTGTGGCCGGTACCAAAATCATCAATAGCCAGCAAAATCCCCATGTCCTTGAGTTGAGATATTTCCGCGGCACGCAGTTCCTGAAGACGCGTGCGCTCGGTCAGTTCAAGCATCAGTGAGACAGAAGGCTGAGCCGGAAGCCACAGCTTGCGGATATCATCCACAATTTCCATATTATTAAAATGCTGCGCTGCTACGTTAATGCTGACATAAAAGCCAGGTGTCGCCGGGAAAACCGCCAGATTATCGGCAACGGTTTTAATCAGATAGCGGGTAAGCGAGATGATTAACCCGTGCTGTTCTGCCAGCGGAATAAATACATCAGGCGACACCCATTCCTGCCTGCGGTTTTTCCAGCGCATCAGCGTTTCCACACCGATACAGCGGCCGTCATCGCTGTTAATAATCGGCTGGCAATAGACCTTAAATTCGCGGTGTGAAATGCCGTGGCTGATCGGATAGGCCAGACTGATCCGGCTGCCGGAAAGCAGGTACACCGCGGTAGCCGTCAGCAAACTGATTAACACCGAAAGTGGCAAGTGTGAAGGGAGTTCATTCCAGGCCAGTTCGCTGGCTTTTTCTCCGAAGATGGAGACAGAGAAATCATATTTTTGCGATCTCTCACTCAGCAGAGGAGGGTACGGAAGATCGTCGCTGCTGATGATGTCCTTTTTGCCATACTCGAGATATTGCTTACCAACGTTCAAAACGATATGGCTGGCATAGGGCGGTTGCGGTTCGAGCAGGAAATTCGACAATATGCCAATATTATAAACAAACAGTTCGCCGTTACGGTTATCCGGTGTTGAGGGATTCCAGAGAACCAGTGTCGGGGTATCGACACGGCTCCATTTCGAAGCCCGCAGTTCAAGTTGCGTTAAGCCCTGAGAAAATGACGGCAAAATGTCGTTGAGGCTGAGATCCAGCGCACCGACCAGACTTGAACAGGTGATTTTACCGTCACTGACCAGGCTTATAGAGCGTAATGTCTGCAGCCGGGCGACTTTTTGCTGAAGTAACGATTGCAGGACGTTGCAGCCAAGCGTCTGATCCAGAGGCGTTGATTTTCCGGCAGGTGACGCCGGTTCGAGTAGTTTTTCCAGCTTCTGAACGGTGTGCAGCGCGACACGTTGCTGGTCTTCTGCAATGACCTGTGCTTGTTCGTAAATACGAATGCCAAGCGTCAGAAGCAAAGTACATATCCCCATCGCGCAGGCAAGCGCAATGCGATAGTAGCGATACTTCGCAAGTCCGGTCTGTGAGAACAGCATCGTTCTAATCCTTTTTATCCCGTGTTAATTGCAGGCTCAAATTATTTTTTTAAAGGTTTACCGATGCGTAACAGCCAGTGTGTTTTTATTGATAGTAGCTGTAAATCGTCGGATGCTCAGCCTGAGCTGGGGAAAATACACTCAATTTTAGGGTAAAAATTAAAGAAAACCAGCCTAGGTGACGTTGTCACTTATATTTTCCCCGAAGAACCCGTCCTTTATTTTTCTGTAGTAAGAGTCTTACCGATCGGGGAAATCAGGCGGAAAACAGCATGCCGTACCTGCAGGGTACAATGCAAGTGACACATCCATTATGTTTTGATAATACAACAGGTTGTCATTAACGAAGGTTTTATTGCTGCCAGCTATCGTGCGGATAATATTTCCTGCGGTAAACCGGCTGAAAATGCTTCAGCTGAAGAACCGCAGGAAATTATCAACGCGACAGTAAAATCAGTCGCACTGAACCTTAATCGCCAGACCACCACGCGACGTTTCACGGTATTTTGAATTCATATCTTTACCGGTTTCGTACATGGTTTCGATCACTTTATCCAGAGACACTCTTGGCTCGCTGGTGCGGCGCAGTGCCATCCGGGCAGCGTTAATCGCTTTCACCGAAGCAATGGCATTACGCTCAATGCACGGCACCTGAACCTGTCCGGCTACCGGATCACAAGTCAGACCGAGGTTGTGTTCCATACCAATTTCGGCAGCGACACACACCTGCTCAGGGCTGCCGCCCAGCAATTCCGTCAGACCTGCTGCCGCCATCGAACAGGCTACGCCCACTTCGCCCTGACAACCGACTTCTGCACCAGAAATCGACGCATTCATTTTATACAAAATGCCGATAGCGCCGGAGGTCAGGAAATAGCGCAGGTAAATGTCAGGGCTGACCGACTGAATAAACTGGTCATAATAGGCCAGTACCGCCGGCACAATGCCGCATGCACCGTTGGTTGGCGCAGTCACTACGCGTCCGCCTGCGGCATTTTCTTCGTTAACTGCCAGCGCAAACATATTCACCCAGTCGATCACGTTCATCGGGTCACTGGAAAGCTTATCGTTTGACACCAGCATCCGGCGCAGAGCAGACGCACGGCGCGGTACCCGCAGCGGCCCCGGCAACACGCCTTCAGTATTCAGACCGCGATCGATACACGCCTGCATGGTGTGCCAGATCTTCTCGAAATACTGGTCGATTTCCTGCTTACTGTGTTGCGCCAGCTCGTTCTTCATCACCAGCCCGGATAATGACAGGCCGGTTTCCTTACATTTCGCCAGCATTTCACTGGCCGAATTAAAGCTGTAAGGCACGGTGACTTCGTCGAGAACCGGCTGACCGAAGTGTTCGTCATCGACAATAAAACCGCCGCCGACGGAATAATACGTTTTGCTGTAAATCATTTTATCGCCAGCAAACGCATGGATTTGCATGGCGTTCTCGTGGCGTGGCAAATTCTCACCGCGGAACACCATGCCGGTATCACGCGGGAAATCTACTTCATGCTGAGTGGTGCCCAGCGGCAGACGCTCACGTTGCTCAACGTCGCGGATAAAATGGGGAATTCCGTCAATGTCGACGGTGTCTGGCTGATTACCGGCCAGGCCTAAAATAATGGCGATATCTGTGTGGTGGCCTTTGCCTGTCAGAGACAAAGAACCAAAAACGTCCACGGCGACACGCGTAACGGCAGGCATCATGCCCTTTTCCAGCAGGTCGTCAGCGAACTGTTTACCGGCTTTCATCGGGCCCAAAGTATGGGAACTGGAAGGGCCAATCCCGACCTTGAACATGTCGAAAACGCTAATCACGTCGAATACTCCTGTAATAGATTGCGGCAGGGAACGGGATCCCTGGCTTCCATAAATGAACCACAGCGAGATTTCGTCTTTATGGACGGCTCTCTTGTTCTTATGGATAGACTTATAGTTTAAAAGGGCTGAGAGGCAAAAGTTTCATTTTTCGCATGAAATAAACTTATTTGATGCAAAAGTGTGATCGCTATGTAATCAGAGCGCTCAGACTTCGACCTGTCCGGCGAGCTGGCGGATGATAGCGGCGGTGAGACCCCAGACAAATTGCTGCTGATACCAGGACAAATAAACGCGGTGATGAATGCCCCGGCGATGAATATCAAGCGGGTGATAACGAGCCAGATCAAAAGCTTCACGCAGCGGCATTTCAAATAACTCGGCGACTTCGTCTTCAGCCGGATGCAGCGGCACATCGACGGGTAACAGCCCTACTACCGGTGTGACCCGGAAACCGCTGCTGCTATCCTGCGGCGAAAGTGTGCCTAATACATAAACCTGTTCAGGCGGAATGGCGACTTCTTCCTGCGCTTCACGCAAGGCAGTGGCGATAATCGACGCATCAGAAGCATCCGCCGCGCCGCCGGGAAAGGCGACTTGTCCCGCGTGTTTGCGCAGCTGATCTGATCGGCGTGTCAGTAACAGCGTAGGTTCGGGGCGGCAAATGATCGGGATCAGCACCGCAGCGTGACGGGTTCCGCGCAGCGCCGGTGCGGGCTGGTGAGGTTGCTGCAACTGAAAGCGCAATATGAAATCTTCAACAGCGGGGGAAAGTGTCTGAATTGGCGCATGTTGTTCCAGCAAAGTCACGATGATGTTTCTCCTAACTGAGGCAGAATTCGGGCAATCTTATCAAAAGTTTCCTGATATTCTGCCTGTTCCTGACTGTCCGCCACAATCCCGCCGCCTGCCCAGCAATGAATTTTTCCCTGCGACGTGAGTAACGTGCGGATGGTGATGTTGCTGTCCATGGTGCCGCAAAAGCTGATATACGCGATGCTGCCGCAATAGCCGTTGCGGCGATGTGGCTCGAGTTCTTCGATGATTTCCATAGCCCGCACTTTCGGTGCGCCGGTAATGGAACCGCCGGGGAAACAGGCGCGTAACAAGGCCGCAGGATGGCACTCTTGCGGTAACTGCGCAGTGATGGTGCTGACCAGATGATGCACCGCCGGAAACGGCTCAACCACAAACAGTTCGGGCACGCGCACGCTGCCGGGCACGGCGACGCGCCCGATATCATTACGCAGTAAATCGACAATCATCAGGTTCTCGGCACGATCTTTCTCCGATCCTGCCAGCCTTTCTGCCTGTCGCGCATCTTCTGTCGGATCTTCGCGACGTGGCAGGGTGCCTTTAATCGGCCGCGTCTGGATCTGGTTTTCTTTAAGCCAGATAAAACGCTCCGGCGACAGACTGAGAACGGTGTTTTGCGGCAGACGCAGAAATGCTGAGAAGGGCGCACGGTTGGCCTGATTCAGACGCAGAAAAGCCTGCCATTCATCGCCGTCGTACTGCGTGGAAAAACGTTGCGCCAGATTGATCTGATAACAATCGCCGTCGCGGATATATTCCTGAATCTGCCTGAACTTTTGCCCGTATTCTTCGCGGCTCATATTCGCCTGCCACGGCGCATTCAGCCGGAAAGGCGCTGACGCAGAGCGGATTTGCTGATGCTCATCAAGCCAGCGCAAACGTGCAGAAATATCGCCATGACAAATCAATGTTAAACGCTGCAAATGATGATCGGCGATCAGCGCCCAGTCATAAATCCCGACAGCCATATCGGGCAACTCAATATCGCGTATCGCGATTTGTGGCAGATCCTCAACGCGACGGCCTAAATCATAGCCGAACAGCCCGAGAGCGCCGCCGAGAAACGGAAAGTCAGGCAAGCTTTCTGCGTGTAATCCGCAAGCAGTCAGTTGCTCTTCAAGCAAGGCGAAGGGATCGTCCTGCCGGCATTGTTCCACGCCATTTTTTTCAATCTGCGTCAGCCCGCCACGGGTGGTCAATGTTATCAGCGGATCCGCCACCAGAATATCGAAACGGTTATGCTGATGCTGTGCTGCACCTGAGTGTAAAAGCATCGCCCAGGGCAGGGCGGAAAGCGGTGTGAAGCGCTCTGTCAGTGCATCTGGATGATAAGGTAAGGAGTGAAAAACAACGGACTGGGTGGCTTGCATGGCAGGTATAAGCTTCTCTGGCGCGATGACGTATTTTAGGCCGATCCTAACACAGAACTGAGGGGCTGAAAGCAGCGCAGGCGATTTGCCTTATTTAGGCGTATACTGTGCAACCCCGCCTTGCGCGGGCTTTATTTATCACCAGTACAACAGGACACTCCCATGCTGACAGGTATGCCTTCATTATCACATCATGAACAAGAACAGGCCGCCGATCGTATCCGCCAGTTAATGGAAAACGGCATGAGCAGCGGCGAAGCCATTGCGACCGTTGCAGAAGAAATCCGCGAAACGCATAAAGGCGACCGCGTAACCGTCATTTTTGATGACGAAGACGAATAAAACTGACTGACGGTTTGCGTCACTGCTTACGTCATGACAAAGAAAAACCGGACCCTTTTCAGGCGTCCGGTTTTTTTTCGTCTCAGCATTCTGAATCGTCTAGCCTTTAACAACCACAGCAGCGGCCGCTTTTTTCGCCTGTTCCACGGCGTCTTCAACATTGTCTGCAATCGCCAGCGCCACACCCAGACGACGTTTGCCACTGATTTCCGGCTTGCCGAACAGACGAACCTGATTGTAGCCCGTCAGCGCATTTTCCAGACCGCTGAACGTGACGTTATTGCTGGTCAGTTCCGGCAGAATCACGGCAGATGCAGAAGGGCCGAACTGGCGGATTTTACCTACAGGAAGGCCGAGGAACGCGCGTACATGCAGAGCAAACTCGGACAGATCCTGAGAAATCAGCGTCACCATACCGGTGTCGTGCGGGCGAGGGGAGACTTCGCTGAAAATCACTTCGTCGCCGCACACGAACAGCTCAACGCCGAACAGGCCTTTGCCGCCCAGCGCTTTCACCACTTTCTCCGCGATGTCTTTTGCACGCTGCAATGCCAGCTCAGTCATCTGCTGTGGCTGCCAGGATTCGCGGTAATCGCCGTCTTCCTGACGGTGTCCGATTGGCGCGCAGAAATGAATGCCATCAACAGCGCTGATGGTCAGCAAGGTGATTTCGAAATCAAACTTCACCAGTCCTTCAACAATCACGCGTCCGCCGCCTGCACGGCCGCCTTGCTGCGCGTAATCCCATGCGGTCTGCAACTGATCGGCGCTGCGGATCAGGCTCTGGCCTTTACCGGATGAGCTCATGACCGGCTTGATAATGCATGGATAACCGATGGCGTCGACGGCCTGACGGAAAGCCGCTTCATCATCAGCGAACTGATACGTCGATGTCGGTAATTTCAGGGTTTCAGCGGCCAGACGGCGAATGCCTTCGCGGTTCATGGTCAGGCGGGTCGCTTCAGCACAAGGCACCACGTTGTGGCCCTGTTTTTCCAGCTCAACCAGCATGCTGGTTGCGATGGCTTCGATTTCAGGCACGATAAAATCAGGGCGTTCACTTTCGATAACTGCTTTCAACGCGTCGCCGTCGAGCATATTAATCACATGACTGCGATGAGCGACCTGCATCGCCGGTGCATCGGCGTAGCGGTCAATGGCGATCACTTCCAGGCCAAGACGCTGACATTCGATGGCCACTTCTTTACCCAGCTCGCCAGAGCCTAATAACATGACGCGGGTGGCGCCGGTGCGCAGTGCAGTACCAATGGTTAACATAGCTTCGTACCCAGATCTGTGGTGAGTGAAAACAGGAATTTCGGCGCGCAGTATATCTGAAATAAATGGCGACGAAAACGATTGCGCGGCACGTCAGGTAAAATTCTCTGTGCAACAAAACCGTGTTTTACAGGTTTTTTTTAGCCTGTTTTCTGCTGTTTAAGGCAGCCGGTGAGCGTCTCTGTTATCATTTAGCCAAACCATGGCGTCAGGCTTCCTGCCGCTGCCCCGATTTTTGCCTCACATAAAGAGTTATCGCCTTGAGCACGCATTCCTTTTCTGCCCTGACATTGCCCGCTGAGCAACTTTCCAACCTGAATGAACTGGGTTACACCGAAATGACCCCGATTCAGGAAGCCTCTTTGCCTGCCATTCTGCAAGGTCAGGACGTTCGCGCTAAAGCCAAAACCGGCAGCGGTAAAACGGCCGCCTTTGGTATTGGTTTGCTGAACAGCATTACCGTTTCACAGTTTGTTGCTCAGGCGCTGGTGCTGTGTCCGACTCGCGAACTGGCCGATCAGGTCAGTAAAGAGTTACGCCGTCTGGCGCGATTTACCCAGAACATCAAAATTCTGACCCTGTGTGGCGGCCAGGCGATCGGGCCCCAGCTCGAATCACTGGTCCATCCGCCGCACATTGTGGTGGGTACGCCGGGCCGTATTCAGGAACATCTGCGTAAAGGCACGCTCAAGCTCGACGAGCTGAAAGTGCTGGTGCTGGATGAAGCTGACCGCATGCTGGACATGGGCTTTAGTGAAGATATCGAAGATGTCGTCAGCTATACGCCGCAGGATCGCCAGACGTTGCTGTTCTCCGCGACCTATCCGGACGGCATTGAGCGCATCAGCTCCAAATTCCAGCGTCAGCCGCTGAAAGTAGAAATCGAAGGTGAAGATGACATTGCCGATATTCAGCAAATCTTCATTGAAGCCGGTAAGCAACAGCGCTTATCCCTGCTGGCTGCGGTGCTGTATCAGTATCAGCCAGCGTCCTGCGTGGTGTTCTGTAATACCAAGCGTGACTGTCAGGATGTTTGTGATGACCTGAAAGCGAAAGGCATCAGTGCGCTGGCGCTGAATGGCGATCTCGAACAGCGTGATCGCGATCGCGTGCTGGTGCGTTTCTCCAACGGCAGTTGCCGTGTGCTGGTGGCGACAGACGTGGCCGCGCGCGGGCTGGACATTAAACAGTTGGGACTGGTGATCAACTACGAGCTGTCTTTCGATCCGGAAGTTCACGTTCACCGCGTGGGTCGTACCGGCCGTGCAGGAACGAGCGGTCTGGCCGTCAGCCTGGTGACGCCGCAGGAAATGCCGCGTGTGACCGCGCTGGAAGATTATACCCGTCAGCGTTTCACCTGGCAGCCTGCGGCTCAGGCACTGGCCGCAACGCCGGTGGCGCTGGATCCTGAAATGGCGACATTGTGTATTGATGGCGGCCGCAAAGCCAAAATCCGTCCCGGTGATATTCTCGGTGCGCTGACCGGCGATGCTGGGCTGACCGCTGCTGAAGTTGGTAAAATCGATATGTTCCCGGTTCACGCTTATGTGGCGATCCGCCAGAAAAGCGCGAAGAAAGCATTGCAGCGTTTGCAGGAAGGGAAAATCAAAGGCAAAAACTGTAAGGCCATCATTTTACGATAAAGGCTTTGCGCAGATAATTTTACGTTAACGGCTTATCTTTGAATTGAACGTCATATTGTTAATGTTGTGTTATTGCCTTGTTGAGGATTATATTATCTAACGCAAGCGATGACCTTGTAATTGGTAGGGCTATTATTTTTAAGGTCCACGGCTCCGGCAAGGTCAACTGGATGAACGACAAAGACTGGGAAGACGAACGATGAAAAAGGTAATCTTGGGCGCTGTGATGGCCGCTGCAGTAATGAGCAGCCTGAGCCAGGTCGCACAGGCTGATGAACCCGAAGTGAGAACGGCAACGGTGACACCGTGCGCCACGGCCACCAAAGATGACGTGGCCGCGCTGGTAAAACGTGATTTCCTGCAAAATCGTATTCCGCGCTGGGATGCGGATAAAAAAGTGCTCGGCACTTCCACGCCGGTCGCGTGGGTGGTGACCGACAGCATCAGCGGCAGTAATGCGAAATGGGATATCCCGCTGAAAGTGCGTGGTGATCACACCGATAAAACTTATCAGGTGACCCTTAACTGTCAGATTGGCGAAATCAGCTACAGCGCGCCGTTATAAGCACCGACTGCGTCCGTTAATTCCTTAGCGGACGCATTATTTCCCCGCATTGACGTCTCTTGGTTTCCCTGTCTAAACCTGTCACTCTTGTCACACCGCAAAGAGGACAAAGAGATCCCGAGATGATGACACCTCCAAAGGCTAAAAAACGCCCGCAAACCCTGAGTATTCACGGTGATGACCGTGTCGATAATTATTACTGGCTGCGTGACGATGACCGCGCCGATCCTCAGGTTCTGGCCTATCTCACGGCTGAAAATGAATTTACAGAACAGGCCATGCAGCCACAGCAGGCATTGCGTGAAACGCTGTACGGCGAAATGGTGGCGCGCATTGCGCAGCAGGATCATTCCGTTCCTTACGTGAAACACGGTTATCGTTATCAGACCCGTTATGAGCCGGGCAACGAATACGCCATCTATCTGCGCCAGCCTGCCGCCGGACAAGAAAACTGGAGCACGCTGATTGATGGCAATGAGCGCGCCAAAGACAGTGAGTTTTACACGCTGGGCGGTCTGGATATCAGCCCGGATAACAAACTCATGGCCGTGGCGGAAGACTTTCTTTCCCGCCGTCAGTACGATATCCGCATCAAAAAACTCGATGACGAAACCTGGACGGACGATCTGTTAAAAAACACCTCCGGCAGCAGCGAATGGGCTAACGATTCTCAGACGTTGTATTACGTGCGCAAACACAAGAAAACGTTGCTGCCGTATCAGGTTTATCGCCACGTGGTCGGCACGGATCCGAAAACCGACAAGCTGGTGTACGAAGAAAAAGACGACACGTTTTACGTCGGACTGGATAAAACCACGTCTGAAAAATACATTTTGATCCATCTCGACAGCACCACGACTTCCGAGATCCTGCTGCTGGATGCCGATGATCCGCAGGCCAAACCGCAGGTATTTCTTTCACGTCGTAAAGATCATGAATACGCCCTCGATCATTATCTTGGGCATTTCTACATCCGTTCCAATAAAGACGGCAAAAACTTCGGACTTTATAAGAGTGAAGATGGTGTGGAAGCCAACTGGCAGACGCTTATTGCACCGCGCATCGAAGTGATGCTGGAAGGCTTCAGTCTGTTCCGTGACTGGCTGGTGGTGGAAGAACGTCACCAGGGGCTCACGCAGTTGCGCCAGATCCACTGGAAATCCGGTGAGGAAAAATCACTGGCGTTCGACGATCCGACGTATACCACCTGGCTGGCATACAATCCGGAACCGGATACGTCGTTACTGCGTTATGGCTATTCCTCGATGACCATGCCGAGCTCGTTGTTTGAACTGGATCTTGATACGCATGAACGTACCTTGCTTAAACAGCAGGAAGTGAAAGATTTCGATGCAGACAATTATCGCAGCGAACGTGTCTGGGTTACGGCGCGCGATGGTGTGAAAGTGCCGGTGTCGCTGGTTTATCGACGTGAGTTGTTCAAGCTGAATGAAAATCCGCTGCTGGTGTACGGCTACGGTTCTTATGGCAGCAGCATGGATCCGGCGTTCAGCGGCAGTCGCCTGAGCTTGCTGGATCGCGGTTTTGTTTTTGCACTGGCGCATATCCGCGGCGGGGCAGAACTGGGTCAGCAATGGTACGACGACGGTAAGCTGTTCAATAAACTCAACACTTTCCATGATTTCATCGATGTGACCAAAGAGCTGGTGGCTGAAGGCTACGGCGATGCCGGACAGGTGTATGCGATGGGAGGGAGTGCGGGCGGCTTACTGATGGGCGCAATCATTAATCAGGCGCCGGAGTTGTATCACGGCATCGTGGCGCAGGTTCCGTTCGTTGATGTCGTGACAACTATGCTCGATGAGTCGATTCCGCTGACGACCGGTGAATACGACGAGTGGGGCAATCCGAACGACAAAGCCAGTTATGACTATATGCTGCAATACAGCCCGTACGATCAGGTCCGCGCACAGGCCTATCCGCATATGCTGGTCACCACCGGTTTACATGATTCGCAGGTGCAATACTGGGAGCCGGCAAAATGGGTGGCGAAATTACGCGAGCTTAAAACCGATGATAACCAGTTGCTGATGCACACCGATATGGATTCCGGGCACGGTGGTAAATCCGGCCGCTTTAAAGCCTATGAAGATATCGCGCTGGAATACGCTTTTGTACTGGCGCTGGCGACGAAAAACTGAGTATCAGGCTTTTCCCCTAAATAATTCGAATGGCAGGCAGGCGGCAACTGAGCGAATCCCGATGAGCTGACATGGGTCAGTGATTCGGGTGAGTAAACGCAGCCAACGCACCTGCAATTTGAAGTATGACGGGGACATAAAAAAACCCGCTCTCGGCGGGTTTGATCTACGAAGTACATTGTTAAGCAGAAGCTTTCTTGGCTTTTTTATCAGCCTTTTTTTCGGCCGGTGTTTTCAATGGCTTTTTCTTCGCATTCTTTTTGCTATCCATTCCTTTACTCATAATTGCCTCTCTTAAAGCGGGTGGATTGGGTTGCTCACCTATTTACTGCTTAATTCAGGTCAGTTGCAAGCACCTTCGCGTTTCCCACAATACTTTACAGAGGAGTGACATTTCATCAGCTGGCATGTGAGGCAATCAAATTGCGCGATAAGTATGCGAACGGCATGCAAAACAACGGTTTTTGGAGATAACCACTTGTTGTAAGTGGGCCAATGCGCTGTTATTAAGATGTAAGCACATTTATCAATACACTGGCCGAATAGAACAGGAAATGTCATGCCAAAATTAAAAGGGTTGTATCCACCGCTGGAAGCTTATGCCAGTGGCATGCTTGATACGGGCGATGGTCACCAGATTTACTGGGAGCGCAGCGGAAACCCGGCGGGCAAACCGGCAGTATTTCTTCATGGCGGGCCTGGCGGCGGCTGTTCATCGGTTCACCGTCAGTTGTTCGATCCTAAAGATTATGACGTCATGCTGTTTGACCAGCGTGGCTGCGGACGCTCTAAACCTCACGCCAGTCTCGACAATAATACAACCTGGCATCTGGTCGATGATATTGAACGTTTGCGCAAAATGGCCGGTANNTGCGCAAACAGGAACTGACCTGGTATTACCAGGACGGCGCCTCCCGTTTCTTCCCTGAGAAATGGCAGCGTATTTTGTCGATCCTGTCGGAAGAAGAACGCAAAGACGTGATTGCTTCCTATCGCGCCCGTCTGACCTCCGATGATCGCGCTGTTCAGCTTGAAGCGGCTAAGATCTGGAGTTTGTGGGAAGGGGAGACCGTGACGTTGATGCCTGCGGAAGGAGCGGCATCATTTGGCGAAGATAATTTCGCGCTGGCTTTTGCCCGCATTGAGAATCACTACTTCACGTATATGGGCTTTTTAGAAACTGATGACCAGTTGCTGAAACATGTGGAACGCATCCGCCATATTCCGGCAGTCATTGTTCACGGCCGCTACGATATGGCCTGTCAGGTGCAAAACGCCTGGGATCTGGCGCAGGCCTGGCCGGAAGCAGAATTGCACATTATCGAAGGTGCAGGGCATTCTTTTGATGAGCCGGGCATTCTCGATCAGTTAATCCGCACCAACCAGCGTTTCGCCGCCCGGCGCTAACGTTTCCAGCTTTCCCGCTTACTTTTGCTTAGGCTCGTAAGGTAAGCGGGAGAACTTATGTGATTCCCCGCGATAAAATATCACCCGTTCACGAAAATAAGTGCGCAAATGCGCAGGCTGCTCGCGTTCTGCTATCTCCGCGACAACCGGCATGTTGTAGCGTTCTTTGAAAGCCACCGCTGAGGCGGCAAGATCGACGTTGATGCGATCCATTTCGTCTTTGCTGATTTCAGCCAGATTGATACTCATTGCTGCTTCCTGGTGATCCGTTTTGCCTCATTGTACCCGAGGCAGACGCCATCGTGAATGTTGTGATTTTACTTTTACACTATCCCTAAGAAGAGAATTGGCAGATTAATATTAAGAGTAAATAAGAACTATTCACAAAGCCGAAGTGATAATTAACCTCAATAAGAACTCGCTAATTAATACCCTGAATAAGAATGATTCTTTTTAATATCCATCCATGTGTTAATGATTATCATTGTTGTATATTTATTGAATTAAAATACTTTTATAAATCATGATCTTAAGTATATTTGTTATTTCGGTGAATATTAATGTGAATCGGGTGTTTTTATTTTGTGTCGATGCGGGCATAATGCGGGTAAATAATTCAGCCCACCTGCCGTAATTTAAATCCGGAGCCGTACCATGCTTAAAAAAGAAATGATTGATCAGCTTAACGAACAGCTGAACCTCGAGTTTTATTCTGCCAATTTATATTTGCAGATGAGTGCATGGTGCAGCGATAAAGGCTACGAAGGTGCTGCCGCATTCCTGAAACAGCATTCAATGGAAGAAATGGATCACATGCATCGTCTGTTCAAATACGTCAGCGATACAGGTGCTCTGCCACTGCTCGGCGCCATTGCTGCTCCGCCGGTGTCTTTCGAATCGCTGACCGATTTGTTCAAGCAGACTTACGAACACGAACAACTGATCACTCAGAAAATCAACGAACTGGCAGATTTGTCCATGACGCTGAAAGATTATTCTTCCTTCAACTTCCTGCAATGGTACGTTGCAGAGCAGCATGAAGAAGAAACGTTGTTCAAATCTGTTCTGGATAAACTGGCGCTGGTAAGCAATACCGGCAACGGTTTGTTCTTCGTGGATAAAGATCTCAAAAATATGGTGGCCCAAGCTCCGGCTGGTTAATTTTCAGTTGTGTGAGCTTGCAAACAACGCAGAGTGCTTCGGCCTCTGCGTTTTTTATGTTTTTATGACAAACGTTTTAATCGCGTTTGCGCTAAAGTGTCGGCGTTATAAATTCATCATCAAGCAAGCCAAGGAAATTATCGTGTTCAATAAAACCACTTCTCTTTGCCGTGCCCTGGCAGTCTCAGCCGTTTTGCTGAGCGGATTTATCTCACAGCAGGCTTCTGCTCATGCTCACCTCAAAACGGAAACTCCGGCGGCGGATGCGGTTCTTACAGCCAGTCCGACCGAATTATCGCTGGGTTTCAGTGAAGGTATCGAGCCAAATTTCAGTAAAATTACCCTGAAAGATGCCAGCCAGAAAACGGTGAAAACCGGGAAAATGACCCTGGCTGCGAACGATAATACGCAGGCCGTGCTGCCCCTTACCGATGCGCTTGCCGCCGGTAAATATGTCGTGACGTGGAATGTGGTTTCCGTTGATGGTCATAAAACAAACGGTCAGTACAGTTTCACTGTTAAATAAGCCATGAGCCTTACAGCACTTTTCGTCCTGTGCCGGTTCGTGCATTTTGTGTCACTGATGCAAATCTTCGGACTGAGCGTATTTTGCTCATTGCTGGCGCCAGACGGATTTTCGGCCATTTTACAGCGTAAAAATCAGACGCTGATGGTTTGGTCCGGACTGCTTGCTGCGGTCACTTCTGTCGGAATGCTGGCTATTCAGGCAGCACTGATGGGAAATGGCTGGGACGATATCCTCAACATTAACGTGTGGATACTGGTGTTAACCACCGCATTTGGCGAAGTCTGGAGCTGGCACTTATTACTGACCGCTGTGCTGTTACTGGTTCTGTTAATGGAGTGGATGCCCGGACGTCACGTCCTGCTGTTTCTGTGCTCGCTGGGTTTACTGATCACTCAGGCTTTGATTGGCCATGCCGCCATGCATCAGGGCTTACTGGGACTGGCACAGCGGGCTAACCATGTGGTGCATTTGCTCAGCGCAGCCTACTGGTTCGGGTCTTTACTGCCTTTACTGACCTGCATGTTGTATGCCCGCGAGCCCTCTGCAAGACCCTACGCGATTGTGACGCTTATCCGTTTTTCTGTCTGGGGACATGCCGCGGTCTCGCTGGTGATCATCACCGGTGTCATCAATACCGCCATAGTTTTGCAGCGCTGGCCCACCGATATGACATCGCTTTATCAGTGTCTGCTGGTGGCCAAAGTGATACTGGTCGCGATGATGGCGGCAGTGGCTGTCTATAACCGTTACCGGCTGGTGCCCCTTATGGGTAAAGACCCGAAGAGGGCGCAGAGCCGTTTTATCACCATGACCTGGCTTGAGTGGGGGCTGGCGCTTAGCGTTATATTGCTGGTGAGTTGGTTCGCGACACTTGCCCCGCGCTGAAACGGTCATCTGAAGATTACAAAGAATTTAATATCATCGAGGAAAAATCATGAGGAAAACACTGCTAGCCTGCGTGCTGCTTACCTTATCTGCCAGCAGTTTTGCCGCACCGCAACTGGAGACCATCAGCCGCCTGCAATACGGTAAGGACTGGGCCTTCACCCGTGAAGAAGTCATGCTGCAATGCCGTCCGGGCAATGCGCTGTATGTGATTAACGACAGTACGCTGGCGCAATATCCTCTGAATGACGTGGCAAAAGAGCAGGTTAAAAACCATCAGGTTCAGGCGGTGCCCCTGGAGAAAATCTGGCTGGATGACCCGCAGAATCCCGGACAAAAAATGAGTCTGGCACCTTTTATCGCCAAAGCTGAATCGCTCTGCTGAAGCGCCGTGCTGCCGGTAAATGGCTGATGTTAATCCCATGTTTTGCGTATGTTGTCACACAATGAAAATAATGCCTCATTGTTATTATCACTATGTTTCAAACTGAGTGGAAATTAGTCATCTGTCGTCTATTCTTTAAGTTGTACGGCTTAACCGCCTGCATTAATGCCAACTTTTAGCGCACGGCTCTCTCCCAAGAGCCATTTCCCTAGACCGAATATAGGAATCGTATTCGGTCTTTTTTTTGCCTGTTTTTCAAATCAAAAATTGCTATCCAAACAGTCAATTAGCCGATTTTCACTTACCTTCAGTACCACCAGTTTAGACTTTCTCACTCCACTGTAGCTATGATGTTTGCATACTCTATTTGTATGACCTGACAGGGCGAATTCTATGCTGATTTATAATGTTTTTGGTCGCCACCTTGCTGTTAAAAAGACTTCCGGTGGATGGCAAGTCTTCCGTGTGGATTTGGCAGAGAGAAAGTTCTCCAGACTTTATGACATCATCATTCCTGACGAGATGACCGAAGATGAAATTCCCGGCTGGCTGGGGGATATTTTTCATGAGGCGGCCAGTGAAAGGCATCCGGGTGTCAGGCGGATGGAATAACCGGGCACGGCATTGCTGAATAGCGCTCTCAGATTTCAGTTTAAAAAAAAAGCCCGCTCGGGGCGGGCTGAAAGGGGTATTGCGAGGGTCTTACACACTATGAAGGACAGTTCACAGTGGACACAGGAGAAGAAACTTAGTCTTCGGGAATTAAAGTAACAAACTCAATGTCGATTTATGTCAAACCTTCGTAAGTTTATTCCCCTACTTGTAACTCTGTCAGAACATTATTTACTCAGGCGCTATACTCATAATATTACTCTCGATAAATCAAGGGACTGCTGCGGCACAACCGGGTAAGGAGCATTATGCGATATTGGGTTAGCCTGATTGTAATTTTAGCGGCAGCGTATTTCTGCGGTCCGTGGGTAAGCCGCCATGTGCCTTCTGAATATAATCCTTTCACCCCGCTGGTTATCACTGACCCTCCGAATCTGATCACCCGGTACAAATTAAGAAAGCTGGATAATAATCCTCACGAATGTCTGGCCGCACTTGAACGTGCTCAAACTGAAGGCGCTATCCAGTTCAGCAATGCCGGGAGTATGGGAGGAAAGTGTCCGCTGACGGATCCCGTTCGTGTTCGCGGTTTTGGGGATGTTGGACTCAGTTCGAGCTATCTGGCGAGCTGTCGCCTTGCCCTTAGCAGTGCGATGTTTGTCTGGCAGGTGGCGAAGCCTTTGGCTTCTCAGGAGTTAGGTTCACGGCTGGTGAAAATTGACCATCTGGGCAGTTATGCCTGCCGGAATGTTTACAATAAACCCGATGCACGGCTGAGTGAACATGCGACAGCTGAAGCTCTTGATATCGCGGGATTTGAGCTGGCGGATGGTCGCCATTTAACCGTGTTGAAGCAGTGGCCTCAGACGAGCATTGAAGCGCAGTATATTCATACATTGTTCACAGAGAGCTGTCCGTTTTTTGGAAACTCTATTGGTCCGGATTATAACGCAGCGCATGCGAATCACTTCCATTTAGGCATGCGCTGGTTCGGATTTTGCCGCTAAGCTGTTAGGTCGTTAATCTGCCAGATAACGCTCAACCAGGCGAGTCCAGTAGGCTGCGCCGAAGCTCAGGCTCTCATCATTAAAGTTGTAAGCCGGATTGTGCAAAACGGCGCTGTCCCCGTTACCCAAACGAAGGAAGCATCCCGGTTTTTGCTGCAGGAAATATGCAAAATCTTCACTGCCTGAAATGGGTGGCAGATTATCAATGACGTTGTCTTCACCCAGCAGTTCTTTTGCCACTTCGGTTGCAAACGCTGTTTCCTTGTCATGATTCACCAGCACCGGGTAGCCGGGCACATATTCAATTTCTGCTCTTGCGCCGTATCCGGCAGCATGATTCTCCACCAGCTGACAAATGCGTTGTTCGAGGATTTTACGTACTTGCGGATCGAACGAGCGGACACTCATTTCCAGACGGGCTGTTTCCGGGATGACATTCGCCGCATGGCCTGAGTGCAATGAACCGATAGTGACCACTGCCGTTTCATTAGGGTCGATGTTGCGCGCAATGACCGACTGCAAGGCAACAACCAGACTGCCGGCAACCATAATGGGGTCGACGGTCATGTGAGGGCGGGCGGCATGACCGCCTTTTCCATGGATAGTGATATTGACGGTGTCGCAGGCAGCCATAAACGGCCCTGATCGGAACATCATTTTCCCGACCGGATAGCCCGGGTGATTATGTAAGCCGTAAACGGCATCACAAGGGAATCGCTCAAAAAGTTGTTCAGCCAGCATGCGTTCAGCGCCGCTGTTGAAACCAATTTCTTCTGCAGGCTGGAAAATAAGATGTACGGTTCCAGAGAAGTTTTTGCTGCGCGCCAACTGTTCGGCTGCACCAAGCAGCATCGTTGTGTGTCCGTCATGTCCGCACGCATGCATTTTGCCTGGATTCTGACTGGAGTAACTCACACCTGTTTGTTCAGTTATCGGCAAGGCGTCCATATCGGCACGAATACCGATACTGCGTGAACCGTTGCCAAGTGTCATTGTGCCGACGACACCGAAGCCGCCAATGCCCGTCGCCACCTGATAGCCGAGAGATGCTAATCTTTCAGCCACGAGCGCAGCCGTTGCGGACTCTTCATTGGAGAGCTCCGGGTGTTGGTGCAAGTGTTGGCGAACTTTACGCAGCTCAGGAATAAGGTCGGCTACGTCAGCGATGGTGCAAAGTGATTTATTATTCATTTTTAGATATCTGTTTTTGCCTGAAAAAAATCCGGTGAACTGACCGGCGCCACGTCGTTACATCAGACAGAATGCAATGTGGAATCACCGCTTGCAATCAATTAATCAGGCCTGGAAAGAGGTTTTCAGATATGTGGAATGTTCAATTCAATAACGCTATGTAACTGATGTAACGAGCTAAAGTTTATTACGCGACGTTACGCAAGAATCAACTTTGACCGTGGACGGTATTCCCTGATGTCTGTAACTTCATCAGCTGCAAAACGTCGGATTGCGAGGTCTTAAGATCAGGCAAATGGTTTTCCATTCGCCTGAGCAAAATATTAAAAGAAATGAAGGCTTTTTTATAAGAAGGTGATCAGGCTGGCAGGTAGCTGATTGAATGCTCCAGAGAGTCGCATTTGGAATCGATGAGGACATTCCAGACACCTTTGTAGGGGATACCTACATAAGCCGTATTCTGATCATTAACTGTCAAAATATCGCCGAAACCAGAGTGACGTCCTTTTCGCTCAACTTCACTTTCACACATCAGGTGTATGTGACATTTTTCTGAACAACGTATGACGACAGTGTCGCCACCAAACAGACTCAGTCTGGCTCGAACAATAGGCATGACTTTTCCCCAATTAGATAAAGCACCTGAAATACGCTGTAACCGAACACTGCCAGGTTTTACGTCACCCAGACCGGGAGTGATATTGGTCACACAACGCTCATTTATCTATAAAACCAGACAAAAGCTGGGGAAATAATGACTTTAATCAAAAGTTATAAGAATCTTTCAGAGATTAATAATTCGCCATTTTTATGCCTGTAACCAAAAATGATCCTATTTTTAAGAAAGAAGTAAAAATGTAATTATAAGGTTAACGGAATGTGCTGAATCAAATCGGATGGTAACATCTGTAGGGTACCTTTCGGTGCAGTGATGAAGTGTATTCATTCGTTACAGAGTAATAAATTAGCTGCTTTTTCTTTCACAAGCTGACACCCTATAGGCGTATAACATGTGCGCGCGTTTGAAATTGATTATTATCGGATTTATTACCGTCTCACAGGCCCATTTTGCGGGTGATGAAGAAAAAGCGCGCGCAACACTTTCCTATTTTATCCAGTTATAAGGGCATCGGATGAATTGCTCCGAAAAATTTAAATACATCAGAAATTTCAGTGCGTTAACCCTGGTTCTGAATGCTTTTTTTACTATGCCGGCACATGCGGACGACGCGCAGTTACGGGCATGTGGCAATGCAAAAACCGCCAAAGACTGTCAGTTGCCTTTCCAGCAGGGGCTTTCGCCTGTTCAGGTCGGCCTTTCGCGTGAACCACAGTGGGGCTACGTGGATACCACCGGGCACATGGTCATCAAACCTGATTTCAGCGAAGCGCGGGGTTTTGTTAACGACCTGGCTGCGGTGAAAAAAGGCGACCAGTTCGGATATATCGATAAAAAAGGCCACTGGGTTATCGAGCCGCGCTTTACGCGTGCTACAGATTTTAACGCCCAAGGGACTGCGTTAGTGGTGACAGATAATCGTCTGGCGCTCATAGACAAAAAAGGCGCAGTGATTAAAACGCTGCCATTTGCCGTTGCACTCGACAGCCGTGGTTTTGCCGGCGGCCAGGCCCTGGCAAGTGTACAAACTCAGGTGTCACCTGCGTTGTGGAATGCCTCCACCGATCGCTCTCTTTCTTTACCTGATGATGTTATGGCGCTCGATTTGCCACAGTCAGGGTTAATCCCCGCCAAAAAACGTGATTCTTCAGAAGAAGGTTATTGGGGCTATCTCGATGAGAACGGTGACTGGGCGATAAACCCGATGGTGCTTAAAACGCGGGATGAACCACAACTTAATGGTGACGTAGTTGCGGTAAAAACCAAGAATCTTTGGTCATTTGTGGATCGTCAGGGTGTTGCGTTAAATAAAGAGCAATACAAATCTGTTCGACCGCTTGCTTCCGGCAGCTGGCTGGTGACGGGGAATGATAACAATAAACAGTTACTCAGCAGCAAGCTGGAGAAAGTGCAGGATATTCCTGCTGATCAGTCTGAAAACATTCTGGTCTGGGGAAAGGCAACATTGGGTACGGGTAGCAAAGGCATTGTTATCATCGGTGCGGATAATCAGATTGTTTCGCTGAAAGTGAATAAGCCGCAAGTGCTGCAGCAGGGAAATCATCTCTGGGTTATGCAAACTGAAGGCAAGGCGCCACAAGTCGCACAGATTTATGACAACAATGGTGTGGCGCTTCTCAATGATGCCACCCTTACTGCTCTCAAAGACTACCAACTACGGCCATTGGGCACAGTGGCGATCACAGATGATGTCACTGCACTGCCAGAAACAAACGGCGATGCGGCACACAGTCTCCCATGGGCGGTTCTGACCCCCGCGGATGCCAGCAAACCGCCTGCCATTCTTACCTCGCAAGGTAATGTTTTGTCTGATCCCCAATGGGCTTCAGTAGAAATCTCCGGTTCTCAGGCGCCGCTCATCATCCACACTCAAACTAAAAAAACGGGTGCTGTCGATGCTTCAGGTAAGTGGGTTATTCAGCCGGTGTATACCCATATCACTCCGTTCGAGGGTGACTACACCTGGGCCGTAGAGAATGCCAATAATGCTGATGTTAAACATCTGATTGACCGAAACGGTAATGCAATCGAGGTACCGGCAGACATTCAGAAAAATGCTCAGCGTTTATCCTCAGGATTGATTTATTACACCGAGGGTGAAAACGAAGCGCAGCGCTGGGGCTTGTGGGATATCGCGAGCAAAAGTATTAAGGCGGCACCACAGTTCACTGAAATCGATGCCTTCAATGAAGGTTATGCCCTGGCTAAAACGGATGAAGGATGGGGCGTTCTCAGCGCTAATGGCTCCTGGGCGATAGCCCCGGATGCGGAGCGAAGCGGTAAATTCCAATATATTGGTCAGGATGCGTTTACTCTTTCTGATAATGATCAGCCTGGAGAACGTGGTGCAATCGCCAGCCATTACAGTCTTTATAGTGCCCAAAGCGGGCTGGCGTTAGCGACGGATTTACTCGCCAGACCGCAAGCTGTCGGTCAGAACCATTGGCTGGCTCAACCTTCCGAAGGGGGCGTGGCCTTACTGGATAACGCCGGGCGTTCCCCTGTCAGTAAAGCCATTAACGCTTCATCGAGTTCTGTAGAAGGTGACTGGATTAAATTGAGTTTCGCGCCACATTACGGCGCGATTGACAGCCAGGGCCACTGGCAAATTCAGCCGCTTTACACGGCTGAATTTAATTTCATCGCACCTCTGAATCTAAGCCGTGCTGTCAGCGACGGGCGAACTATGCTGATAAGTGACCATGGCGCTTCGGCAGAGGGCTTCGAACAGGCGCAACCGCTTAATTCGATGATGCGTCTTGTCATGAATGATGACGAGAAAGGTGAAACCGTTCTGTATGACAACGACGGCAATGAAATCCAGCGCTTCGCCGGGCTTGACAGTCTGCAGGCCGACAAAGCCAGTTCAGGTGTTATTCCTATGCGTGACCAGAAAGGCCTTTATGGTTTTGTCGATCAGCAAGGCAAGAAGCTGATTGGTGCTTACTTCGATCAGGTGGGTGCGATGAGTAATAATTTTGCGACTGCCGTGAAAAAATCAACGTACGGAAACCTGCTGGGTTATATCAATACCACGGGCCGTTTCGCTGTTTTGCCTAAATTTGACTGGGCAACCGATTTTAGTGAGAAGCGTGCGTGGGCTGGTGGCAAGGGTGTGGTGAATTTGCTGAATGCCGACGGGAATGTACAGGCAAAAATTCAGGTGCGTTGTAATCAGCGCGTCATCTTGGATGCGAAAGGTGCTTATCTTTGGCCTGCTAAAACACCCACTTGCGGTTCCGGGAGTAATTAATGATTGTCAGCAAACCTTCAAGGCTACGTCACGCACTCCGCTGCGCATTGAACACCGGTAGCACATTGGCCTTTTTGACGCTGACTGCCTCGGCTGTTGCGGCTGAACCTGTAATGGCTGAATCAGCACCGGGATGTTCGGCGCCATTGCCCGCTTCCAGAGCCGATATCCAGCTACGCGCTGCGCTGCCTTTAGTGCAAAATTTGTGTATCCGCGATGTGCGTGAAGGGCGTGCTGCCGTACTTTTATCCGCAGCTGACGCAACGGATGAGCGCTGGGGGTTTCTGGATAATCAGGGGCAGCTCGTTATCAAACCTGTTTTTGAGCAGGTCGGGGATTACCACTTCGGTGCCGCTGCCGCCATGCAGCAGGGAAAATGGGGCTATATCGATCTGACCGGCAACTGGATGATTCAGCCTTCCTTTGACAGCGTACAACCCTTTACAGAAGCCGGTCTGGCCGTTGTGAAGGTGGGCGGAAAATCCCAGATTATTGATCGTAAAGGTATTCAGGTCGGTAAAGCACTTGATGATTTGGTTGATGATGCTGTCCTGAGTAATGGCGTTCCTGCCCGCCTCAGCCTGACATTTAACAGCGTACTACTTTCACCAGACGGTGTACGCCATGTGGCGACGGACAAAATGGAAGTGGTTGAGCCGTTTGGTTCCGATGATCTGTTCATTGCGGTCGATGCCACAAAAGGCTATGGCATTGTGGATGGGAATCTGACCTGGCGTGTTCAGCCACAGTACACGTCCATCACCTTGGATCCCCGTAATCCTTCTGTCGCACTGGCGAAAAAAGCGGATGGAATGACTTTAATCCGCACTGACGGAAGTCAGGACGAGCAGAAATATCTTACTGTCAGCGAGGAAACTGGCGCCTTCTGGCTGGCGAAAACGGCCGATGGCATCAAATTGCTGAATAATTCCGCCGCTGTGATTGCCACTTTCAATGAAGCCGGAGCGGCAGCACTTCGGGTTTCAGGGGATTATGTTTTAAATCCTGCCAGCAAAGACTCTCTGACTTTATATGTGCCGGGGCGAAAACAAGCCATTACGCTGCCTGCAGGCAGTGAGCCCTGGGAGCACAATACCGGTGAGTTCCTGATAACGACCAAAGGTGAGCAGAAAAAAGTGAATGCCATTATTGCTCCTTCTGGCGGAGTCATTGGCGGGACTCAGAACGTTGGCTGGCTGGCGCAAATTTCCAGTGCTGAAGTTATCGAGCACCGTTTGTGGTTGCGCAATGATCAAGGTGATGTGGTGAATGTGGTTGATGCCACAGGCAAGGCATTGCTGAATCAGAAGAGTATCAGCACTCTGGAAGGCAGCCGTATCGAACCTCTGACTGCCAGTATTGATTCCCCTTCAGCTTCAGCGCCACAGGCACTTGCGCTGGTGCGCCCTGGTAATGCTGGCAGCAAAAATGGCGCGGGTTTCCTGCGCCCGGATGGCTCCCTTCAGCTTGAGACTAAATGGCAGGATATTGAACCTGCTGACAGCAGCAATAACATCGGTCAGTTCATCGTGAGAACAGCCGATGGCACTGGCGTGGTGGATGTGCAGGGCAAGGTTATTATCCCGCTGACTGAAGATAATATTTCTCCTTTTGTGCAGGGTTACGCTCTGGACTATCTGAATGGAAAACTGACCGCACTTGATCACGCCGGTAAGTATTATGATTTGCCGAACGTGTTTGAGATTGAATCCCTCGGCAATGGCTGGTTCCGCTATCGTGAAACGGCAGCCGAGGGGGCGTTGTGGGGCATCTACGACGTCATCAGTCAGAAGGCTGTCCTGCAACCGGCGTATCAGGATGTAGGCGATTACTCAGAGGGGCTGGCCGCATTCAAATCACCGGAGGGGCTGTGGGGGATACTCGACAGTCAGGGTAAAGTGGTTGTAACGCCGAAGTATGCTGAGGCCCGCCGCATTAACTCCGCCCTCTGGTTACTGACGCAACCTGCAACCGACGGACAATCTGAATCGTCTGTTCTGGCAGAAATCACAGGCAATGACGCGCAACCAAGAATTGCACCTGTCGCCGGACTCACCGTAAATCAGTTTAGTGACGGGCGTATTCTGGCTACTTCTGCGGCCGGTCAGTCCTGGCTTCTGGATGCTAAAGGTAATATTCAGCTTCATGAGCAGCAGACACGTATCAGTGCGCTCGGCGACTGGGTCAAATTATCGCGCCAGCCTCAGCAAGGATATCTGTCTGCGCAAGGCGAATGGCAAATTCAACCTGTGGGTGAAAGCCGGAGTTCTGCTTTTGTACGAGGGCGGGCCTTGCGCTCAACGCCAGCAGGCTATGAGCTGATTGATGACAAAGGTGTGCGCGTGGCAGCCATGCCGGAAGGGCAGTGGAGCATGCCGCCAGCGAGCGGCTGGTCTGTGTCCTATGATCCGCAGGACAACGAGCCTGCGACACGTTATGTCGATAATACCGGTAAACTGGTTCTCACGGTTCAGGGCCACGCCAGTCAGATGGTCGATGATCATGCCGTACTGACGCGTGCTGATGGGACAAAAACCTGGATTAACGGGCAGGGTAAACAGACTGATGGCGTCTCTTATGCTGATTTAGGTTTGCCTGTCGACGGGCTGGCATTCGCCAAAACTGACGGTAATTATGGTTATGTCGATGCGCAGGGCAACTTCGCGGTGGTGCCGGTGTTTAGCGCCGCGTCGCCGTTTGACAGCGGAGTGGCGGTCGTTTCCACACAGGCCATGTCGATGATGATCGACAAAACGGGTAAACCTCTGGCGCGTGTTGATAAGGAATGTGGTATTAGCGTCTTATACGGCGCCGGTAGCGCGCGTCAGTGGCCGGCGACAATGCCGGAAAACTGCAAACCTTAAGACACTTTTCCGGCTTGCAAAACCCGCTGCGGCGGGTTTTTTTGTGCTAATGTTTAACTGTAATGGCAGTGAACTATCTCAATTGAAAGGATAAATTATGATTCCGCAGATCCCACTCAAATACAGGGACGCAGAGCGCTGGTCGTTTGGTGATACTGAATCGTCAGCTGACGAACTGGCTAAGCGCGTTATTGCTGGCACAAAAACCGCCACCTGTTCAAATCTTGATGATGATCCTGAACCTGAGCCGGGCGAAATCTTTGTGGTAGTTGATGGCCGCAATAATCCGGTGTGTGCCGTGCAACTGACCGAAGTGAAACAAGTGCCTTTTGATCAGGTAACAGAACAACATGCCTGGGAAGAAGGAGAAGGTGACCGGACGCTGGAATACTGGCGCAAAGAGCACCAGCGTTTCTTTGAGGAATATGAAATGTTTGAACCGACTATGCCTCTGTTACTCATGAAGTTCCGGATGGTTGAAAAGTTCTAAACCCTTCCAGAGGCCTGATGCAGAAATCAGGCCTTTTCATTCGTCAGTGAAATGATCAACCTGATGTTTTCAGTGTTCGACCAGGAATACGTCATGTCCGTTAATCAGCCATCGTTTTCTGCTTCTTCCGCAGTCCCTTATTTTAACCAGTGGGAAGATCCTGACTGTGCGGCCGGGATTATTGCCGGAGATATCAAACTCAGTGATATCAGTTTGTGGCCTCAGTCCGGCGCATCAGATCAGCAGGAATTTATTGAGTGGGCAAACCATGTTTGCGGGATGTGTTGCCTGAAAATGGTGCTGGCCGCTGTTTCAGGCAAAGTAGTGCCTGTTTTGAAACTCACCTACCGCAGCTTGTCCTACGGGGCATATATTCGCGAGGGTGACAACATTAAGGGGCTGATCTACGCGCCTTTTGTTGAATATGTCCGGCAGGAGTTGGGGCTTGAAGCTCAGGTGAAGGTAGATATCTCGGCACAAGAAATTGCCGGTCAGCTGCAGGAACACCGGTTTTTTATGGCTTCGGTGCATCCTTCGGTTCGTATCCCGGACTCCACACCCCCGCATAAAGGCGGTCATCTGGTGCTGGTAACGCGAGCGGATGCTCAGACTGTGACCTTCCATAATCCTTCCGGTCACGATGTTTCTACCCAACAGGATGTCACGTTACCTGTGGAAACTTTCGCGCGCTTTTTTGCCGGGCGGGGTATTTCTCTGGTCAAAAAAACTCAAAAGTAACTCACGCCGTCCGACCGCAAGCGGCGTGGCGAACTCAGTTCCGTTCGCCACGCTGTGTTACTCCAGTCGCATGATCCACTCATCTTTCTGTTCGTCGTACTTTTCTTTATACAACACAGAATGACGGCCATCGAGGACTGCCGGAACGCTGGTGTGGTCATCCCAGGCATCAAGCTGCATACACAAATCAGGGTCTGATTTGCACGGAATATGCACCTTATCGCCGCCTTTTGCTTCAGGCGTTGAAAGATGTGCATCGTCAATTTCGTAACTGCCAATCCGGATAATCGATTTTCCCATCTGATACTCCTCGCCAGAGTGAAGTAAGCCATTTCAACAACATCAGGTATGACCAGTTGGTCTGCCTTATTTGAGAATAGTCGACAGCACAAAAAGCGCCACCCGAATTTTTGCGGATACTCTTTTTTATGGATGACCAGAAGAGGCAGGATTTTGAACCGGGCGTAGCGGTGTTGAGATGCCGGGAGCCGCCTTATGCTAAACGCAGCGGCTCGGAAAAGGATTAAAGCTGATTAAATCTTACTGACACAGGCATCGCGTTAATCTGGTTGCGGCCATTATTTTTGGACAGATACAAGGCCTCATCTGCGGCACTGACGATATCCGACTGATCTTCAATGCCTGGATCCTGGTCCGGCATATAAGTCGCAATCCCCTGACTGATGGTGACGCGGTTAAATTCGCTGAAGCTATGCTTGATGCCCAGCGATTCAATCGATTCCATAATGTGTTGTGCGACAATCCATGCGCCTTTCAGGTCAGTATCCGGCAGAATGGCAGCGAACTCTTCACCGCCAAAACGTGTCACGACGTCAGTGCTGCGTTTGAGTGATTTGCGCAAGGTGCGTGCGACTAAACGCAGGCAGGCATCGCCGGAAAGATGACCATAATGGTCGTTAAAGTGTTTGAAGTAGTCTATGTCGATCATCACTACGGTCAGCGGCGTGCGGTTCCGTTTGGCGCGCATGTATTCGTGGCTGAGCACTTTTTTGAACTCGCGGCGGTTAGGCAGTTTGGTCAGTGAATCTGTGCGTGCCTGGATTTCCAGCCGACGGTTGGCTTTGACCAGTTTCAGTTCCAGCAATTTGCGCTCATGAACGTCTTCAGCGGTACCGTACCAGCGTTGAATCGAGCCATCGGTGGCGTAACTTGCCGCAGCGCGGATACGCATCCAGTTCCAGCCGCGATCTACGTGACAAAAGCGGACTTCAATATCCAGCGGCGCGCCTGTTTTCAGGCATTGTTCCCAGGTCTGAACGGCGGCGCGGCGGTCTTCCACATGCATACTCTGGATCCACTTGTCGGCCAGAATATCCTGCCGGGTCATGCCGGTTATCCGTTGAAAGCGTGAACTGACATCATTGAGCATCCCGCGCGGATCGGCTGTCCACGGGATTTGCGGGTTGAGCTCAACCATGTTGCGATAATGCTCCTGGCTTTCGCGCAGGGCTCTTTCCATTCGTTTGAGGCTGGTAATGTCAGTCATCGCGACGGAAAGGCCATTCAGCTGATTCTGACCATCATAAGCTGCTTTAATGCGCACGAAGAAAACCTGATTTTTTCCGGGAACGGAAAACTCACGATCGGGTGTTGTTTCGTTACGCTGGGCCAGTTCCAGCGCGTTATTCAGCAGAGGGGAAAGCCCTGGCAGGAAAACGCCGACTTTTCGGCCGATCGCTTCGTAGGGTTGCAGGCCGATAATAGTGGCCATTGCGTCATTGACCGTGACGTATCGCATCTGCAAATCAATGAAACACAGGCCAACCGGCGCATTGGAATAGATTGTTTCTAGCTGGAAGAGACGCTGACCCGGCGCCTGATCGAGGCTGGTCAGATTGCGATCAATCCCGCGATAGCCACGGAAATTCCCGTCATCATCAAAGAGCGGAACACCGCTGGTTTCGAGAATGACTTCAGTGCCGTCCGGGCGGATATTACGGTTCAGTAATCCACCGAAAGGGGCGCGACGCTCAACGATGGCAGCAAATTGCTCGCCAACGCGGCGGGCTTCATCCGGAGGCATAAAATCGAAAGGGGTTTTCCCTAATACTTTTTCAGGCGGAACGCCCAGGAACTCGATGCATTTGTTGGAGGAGAAAACATAACGCCCCTGCGCATCGACTTCCCAGATCCAGTCAGAATTGTTATCGATAATGTCTCGCAGGCTGGCCATTTGCTGTAAAAGCAGCCCATCTGCTGATTCGAGTTTCATTTCATCCGACATGATACTTCTCCGACTGGCAGGTCTTTACTCAACATCAGGCATTAAGATTTATATCTGAAAATGATATATCACTGACAATGTTATCTTGATGGCAATAATACATGCCACGATAGGATTATTCCTACTTATAATTCAATAAACCTTTCTTGATAATATAAGTCGCTATCCGATATATGAAGCATAAAATGCTCTGCTACTAATTGTTATATACACTTTGGCACCGTGATTTCACCTAAAAGTTCAGTTGCACAGTATTCACAGAAATGCCGTTATAAGGTGTTTTTGTCGGTATGAATGAAGGTTAAGCAGAATATTCTGCGCCGTCGGAATGCTCCTCTGGCACAGAAGATTGCGGGAAAGTTAAGTCTGATTAATCGTTCGGCAATGTCTGCGGACGTATCGCACCGTCTCTCACCAGTTCACGCGGCAGGCTGTTTTTAATACGACTACCGATGCGTTTTGCCAATCCCAATGGCTGGCCAAGCCAGGTCACCAGACATTCATCAGCGGGTGGCGTGTCGTCCGGATAGATATCGACGCCACGGAACCAGCTTTGCGCCAGTTCATCATTTATCTCAAAGCGGTTTTTGGCATCTTTGACACTGAAAGCCACCACGGCTTCATGCTGCCAGCGAAATCCTTTCGGAAAACGCTCCGCCAGCCGCACGCCGATACGGGAAAAACGGACTTTGCCAAAAACAGGTTCCAGCACGGCAGGGAACAGCCAGATTTCTTTATCACGCTGCCATATTGTGTATTGTTTCTCAGGCCAGGAAAGCCCTGAAAGACCCGCAGCCTTGATAATTTCGGCGCTGTCCTGACGGGAAAGTGGCGAGAACGGGAAACGCCCCACTTTATATCCCGGGACTGGCAGACGCGGAACAGAATCGGTTTTACGAAAGCGCGCGACAAAGAAACCTTCGCTGTCATAAACCTGCGGAAATACGTGCAAATAGCCTTCCGGTGTGACGGCTTTACCGGCGTCTGTGAATAACTGGGCCAGCGACTCCACTTCAACCGCATCCCTGTAGGTATCGAGTAACCACTGACAGACCTGCTGGTTTTCCTGTGCGTTAAGGGTGCAGGTGGAGTAGACCAAAACACCGCCAGGTTTAAGCGCATGAAACGCGCTGTCGATCAGTTCACGCTGAGTCGAGGCAATTTCAGTCACGCTGTTTTCAGACCAGTTGCTCATGGCGTCGGGGTCTTTGCGGATAACGCCTTCGCCGGAGCAGGGCGCATCAAGCAGGATAGCGTCAAACGTTTCAGGCAGAGCAGCACCAAATACGCGTCCGTCAAAGTGAGTCAGCGCCGTATTACTGACGCCACAGCGGCTGATATTTGCGTGCAGCACTTTGACGCGGCTGGCGGAATATTCATTGGCAATAATGCCACCCCGATTTTCCATCAGCGCCGCGATTTGCGTGGTTTTAGAGCCGGGTGCAGCAGCCACATCCATCACCAGAACCGGTTGGGTATCGTTGGCAAATAACGCCGTGACCGGCAACATGGAACTGGCTTCCTGAATATAGAAAAGGCCGGCCAGATGCGATAAGGCATTGCCCAGACGTGTATCGTCCAGGACGTTGCGGTTTATCCAGAAACCTTCCGCACACCAGGGCACAGGCTCCAAATCCCACTGATAATTGCCGGCAAGTTCAAGGAAATCCGTCACGCTTATTTTCAGGGTATTCACCCGCAGACTGGGGCGGAGAGGGCGCTGGCAGGCTGCAATAAAATCGTCCATGCTCAGTTCAGCGGGCATGACTGCGCGTGTGGCTTCCAGAAAAGCGGCGGGTAATTTATCAGTAAAAGTGCTGGCGGTAGTGAGCTTTGACAAAGGTGAGGTTCCAGAGCTGAAGAAGATTTTCTGCCGCGGAGTTTACCATATTTACCCGTGATGAGAGGGCTGCGCGCGTTGCCTGATAAAGAAAAGGCCACCCGAAGGTGGCCCTGATCAACATAATATCGGTTAATTTCTCGGGATTGCCGTTCCCCATTTCTGCCAGTCTTTTGGTGCTTCAGGATTAAGCAGGAAATGATTACCGTTGGCGGCTTTCGGCGCCAGTGGCGTGGTTGGCGGCGTCGCAAAGGCGATACCTCCGCGAATAAATTGCTGGAATGTGCCGCTTTTGAACACGCCACCGGTCAGACCGAATTGCAGGTCGTAACCAGAGGCCAGCCAGAACACGGAGTTTTCCCGCACCAGATATTGATATTTTTTACTGATACGAAGCGTCACATTCACCCGATCCGCCATGGCGCCCAGATAGAAGCCCGATACGGTACCGACTTCAATTCCGCGGAACAGCACCGGCGTGCCGATTTGCAATGAACCGACTTCGGCGGCATCGACCACGATACCCAGACCATCCGTGTAGCGCGAGTCGGTGATGGTGGAGTCCTGCAAATCAAAGTTGCGCGCTGGCGCGCCTTTGCCTGCTTCTACATTAATGTAGGGCTGGAGAAGCGTATCGAGATTGCTGACGCCACCGGCCGAAATTTCCGGTGAAACGATTGAGAACCGGGTTCCGCGACGGGCAAAGTTTTCAACGTATTCCGGATACAACACGGCTTTGGCGGAAACCTGATTCAGTTGCGGATCCAGTTTCAGCGACTCCACCTGACCGATGGTGATGCCCAGATAACGAATAGGCATGCCGGCGGAAAGCTTACTGGCATCATATGTATTCAGCGTTATCTGGCTGCCAACTGCGCGTGCCGAAGTTTCTGAATCATACAGAACACGCTTCGCCCCTTTGCTGGCTGTGACGCCATCAAGATTATCGAAGCTGATAGCGCCTTTAAGCGCGCGATCCAGCGGTGAGGCCTGAACGGTCAGCCCGCTGCCGTTGAGCTGTACTTTAGCGCCACCTTCTGCCCAGAAAATGGTCTTCTCTGTCAGCAGGTTGCGATATTGCGGCTGAATATAAACATCAACTTCAAATTCATTGGCTTTAGGACGGACATTGACTATCTGGCCTACCTGGAATTTCCGGTAAAGCACGACTGAACCTGTCTGAACATCAGGCAGGCTTTTAGCGGTCAGTGTCAGCGTGGCGCCCGGTTGCTCGCCCTGAATGCCTTCGGCAGCTTTTTCGGCATTACTGTAAAGCGGATATTTTTGTGCAGGTGCGCCTTTGGTGCCTGGAATAATACGCACACCACCATCGACCCATTCCTGAGCGCTGGCACCAAGGACTTCCATACCATCGACACCCAGTTTCACATCAACCCGGCTGTTGACCACAAACTTGCTGTCTTTATGCAGCAAGTTTTTATATTCCGGCTTGATAGCAACATTAAACACAATGCCTTCGTCTGTTAGCGTCCGGTCAATAATGGTGCCGACGTTGAGGCCGTAAAGTTTAATGGGCTGCCCCGCATCAATACCGTAACTCTGCGGTGCAATCAGCTGAACTTTGAGTATGTCAGGGTTCTGCAACAATCGCTGATTACTGTCGAGCACCACAAAATGCTTTTGCGGCTCACCATCGCCGGGGATCAGTTCCAGCGTATTACCGGTCAGCAACTGGCTGAGATTGGCATTATTGAGGCTGATTTTCGGACTGTTCATTTCAATGCGCGTGCCGGTACGCATCATGTCGAGCACTGAAGGATCAACCGTCAGTTTACCGGTGACTTTATTATCCGGCTGTAATGTGATTTTGGTCAGCGTACCGACTTGTAAGCCCTGATACATCAGTGGTGTCTGGTCTTCGGATAGCCCGTTACCATCGGGTAAATCCAGATTGATTTCCACACCACGCTGGCTTTGCGCCAGATCCGGATAGAGCACGTATGACTGATCGGCTTTTGCCTGTTTCCCGTCATTCGGGGAATCCATAGCGATCGCGCCATTCACCAGTGCTGCCAGACTTTCCATCTGAACTTTCGCTCCGCTCAGACTCAAATCTGCCTTAAAGCCTGAAACGTTCCAGAAACGGGTATTTTCTTTGACCAGATTTGCAAAGCGTTTGTCGACCAGTACGTCGATCGTCACGCCTTCATTGCCACTTTCAATATCGTAATCATAAACCTTACCGACCGGAATTTTACGGTAATACACCAGCGAACCGGTGTTCAGTGAACCCAGATCTTTGGCATGCAGATGGACCATCAGTTCGCCGGTATTGAGACGGAATTTAGGCTGTGTATCGAGCGCCACAAAGTGGTCTTTCTCTTTTCCAGGCCCTGGCATCATGCCGATGTAGTTACCGCCCACCAGCGCATCAAGTCCTGAAACGCCCGCAAGTGACGCTTTCGGAGTGACCAGCCAGAACTGTGTGCCTTCACGCAGGGCATCAGACAAGTCACTTTTAATACTGACTTTCACCTGAATAGTGCGCAGGTCTTTCGTCAGGCTGATCGATTCCACCGTGCCAACTTCCACGCCCTGATAACGCACCGGCGTACGGCCAGCGACAATACCTGCCGCTGACTGGAAATCGATAGTCACAGTGTTTCCACGTTCCTGATAGTTGCTGTAAATCAACCATCCGGCGATCAGTAAAGCAATAAACGGCAGAAGCCAGAACGGCGAAATCCGGCGTCTGTGTTTAATACGTGCTTCAGTCGGTGTATTCGGCGTTTCCTGTTGCATGTGCATCCCAAATCAAGCGGCTATCAAGCCATTCAACGGCAAGAACGGTCAGAATTACGGCAGCGCCAAAGTAAAAGGCGGCCGGTCCCATCGTAAAAGACAAAAGCTGGTCTCGGTTAACCAGCGACATCATTAATGAAATAACAAACAAATCCAGCATCGACCAGCGTCCGATCCAGTGCACCAGACGGAAAAGGCGGATACGTGTTTTGAGTCCCTGAATCGCTTTGAAATGAATGCTGAGAAGCAGCGTCAGCATCACGATCACTTTGGTAAATGGCACCAGCACGCTGGCGATAAATACAATGGCGGCGATCGGTACGTTCCCCGATGTGGCGAGCGACACAACACCGGAAAATATAGTGTCCTTCAGCTGTTGCCCGTTGGCATAGATGATAGAAATGGGCAGTAAATTGGCCGGGATTAAAAAGACAATAGCGGCAATCAGAGCAGCCCAGGTTTTCTGCAAACTGTGCTTATAGCGCAGACGCATCGGAACATGGCAGCGCGGGCAGCGTCCGCGCTCATCCGGGATACCGGTGAATTTACAGGCCAGGCACAGCCGCAATGAAGAGGGCAATCCTTTTGGCTGACGCTGCGGGTAAAACTCTTCCCATAACTGCTCGATGTTGAGATTTATCATGGTCAGCGTGACCATCAGCGTCATCATCAGATAGGCGGCTAGCGCAATACCGACGTTGATGTCGGCATATTCTTTAACTTTGATGCTGGCAACGGCCATTCCTACCAGATAAATATCCAGCATCACCCAGTCTTTGAGGCGATCTAGCATCAGCAGCACTGGTTTCAGATTCATCCCAAGTTTGCTGCCAAAATGTAAATAAAGAATGGATACTGCGAGTGTCAGCGGCGCACCGATGGTACAAAAGGCCACCATGCTGGCGGTCACGGGATCACCCTGTTGCGACATCTGCCAGATACCTTCAAGCAAACTGGCGTCAATGCGTGTCCCCAGCAGACGAATGCTGATCAGCGGTTCGGTATACGCGAAAGGCATCAGCAATAATATGCTGATAGCCATCGTGATCAGTCGCGGCAGGGAACAAACCCTGCCTTTTTCAACTTTCGCGTTACAACGCGGACAATGAGCTGTCTGCGTGCGTTGCAGCGACGGAAGTGTGAAAAGCGTGTCACACTCGCTGCATCGCTGATAGCGAATCTGTGGTATCTGGGCTGAAATTGTGTGTATTTTCATAGTGCCTGAAATAGTAAAGAATACCTGTTGTTACAATTACGCATCCCGCGAAGGGGTCAGGCGAGGCCATCAGGCCAAGATCAGCCAGGTTTTTTTGACAAAATAACGTATTATGCGGTCGGCAAACAGTTATTGTAGGTGAGTCTTTTTGATGTCACACAGGATTAACCTTGTTCATATGGGCATATAATGCTTATTTTATAGGGGTTAAGCACAACAGAATGGCTCAGTGCTCTTAGGTTATTATTGGTTACTGCATGAATAAAGAAGCATTCTACACGGAATTAAAACGTGATTTGAGCGCGTTGATCGCCGGAGAAAACAATTTTATTGCGACTCTGTCGAATGCGAGTGCCTTACTTTTTGAACGTCTTGAAGGCGTTAACTGGGTAGGTTTTTATCTGATGGATGGCACAACGCTGGTGCTGGGACCATTCCAGGGTAAAATTGCCTGCGTGCGTATTCCGGTAGGAAAAGGTGTTTGCGGTACGGCAGTGGCGGAAAATACTGTGCAACGTGTGGGTGATGTTCATGCCTTCCCGGGCCATATCGCCTGTGACGCAGCAAGTAATGCCGAAATCGTTCTGCCAGTAACAGTAAATGGCAAAGTGATCGGCGTATTAGACATTGATAGCACCGTTTATCAACGCTTCGACGAAGCCGATGAACAGGGGCTGACAGAGTTAGTCAGCGGGCTTTGCCAGCATCTCGAAAACTGCGATGCTGAAAAATATGTCAATCTGATCGTAAGTTGATCGTCGGATAACGTGGCATTTAATAACGGCGTCATTATAATGACGCCTGTTCATGCCTGCGCCGGTTGGCAAACCCGTTGTAATCAGGAAATTTCATGGAAAATCAACCTAAGTTGAACAGTAGTAAAGAAGTCATCGCCTTTTTGGCTGAGCGGTTCCCGCTCTGTTTTACCGCCGAAGGCGAAGCACGCCCATTAAAGATCGGTATCTTTGCGGATTTGGTCGAGCGCGTGCAAGGTGAAGAGAATCTGAGCAAAACTCAGTTACGCTCTGCTCTGCGTCTGTATACCTCAAGCTGGCGCTATCTGTACGGCGTCAAAGTTGGCGCGGAACGCGTTGACCTTGATGGTAATTCATGTGGCGTTCTCGAAGAGCAGCACGTTGAACATGCCCGTAAACAGTTGGAAGAAGCAAAAGCCCGCGTTCAGGCACAACGTGCAGAACAACAGGCTAAACGTCGTGAAGCCGGTGAAACCACTGAGCCACGTCGTCCACGTCCGGCCGGTAAAAAACCCGCGCCGCGTCGTGAAAATGCGCCCGCTGCTGTAGCTGGTCAGGAAAATCGCAAACCACGTACACCTCGCCCACCGCGTGAGGAAAAACGTGAACCGCGTCAGGTGCCAGTAACAGACATTTCAAAACTGCAAATTGGCCAGGAAATCAAAGTCAGAGCAGGACAGAGTGCAATGGATGCAACCGTTTTGGAAATTGCCAAAGACGGTGTACGCGTTCAACTCTCTTCGGGTCTGGCGATGATCGTGCGCGCAGAACACTTGCAGTTCTGATACGGAGGCCAACTCAGGCATGAACAAATTTGTCAGATTAAGCGTTATTGCGGGTCTGTTAATGGCAGGAGCAGGGCTGGTGAACACCAGCTTTGCAGCGAACGAGAGTACACCGGTGACTCTCGCTCAACTCCCTAATTTAACTCAGGATCCTCAGGATGCAACGGTGAGCGAGCGTGTTACTGCTCGCTTTACCCGTTCACATTATCGTCAGTTCGACCTTAATGCAGATTTCTCAGCGAAAATCTTCGACCGTTACCTCAACATGCTCGATTATGGCCATAACGTATTAATGGCTTCCGATGTCGCACAGTTTACTGATAAACGTGCAACCTTGGGTGAGGAACTGAAAACCGGTCAGTTAACCACGCCATATGCTCTTTTCAATCTGGCTCAAAAACGCCGCTTTGAACGCTATGACTATGCGTTGAAAGTGCTTGAGCGCCCGATGGATTTCACGGGCAACGACACGATTGAACTTGATCGCACTAAAGCACCGTGGCCGAAAGACCGCGCTGAGCTGGACAAATTGTGGGATGCGAAAGTCAAATATGACGAGCTGAACCTCAAACTGACTGGCAAAAACGATCAGGAAATCCGTGACGTGCTCTCCAAGCGTTATCATTTTGCGATGAAACGCCTGACACAAAGTAACAGCGAAGATGTTTTCCAGCTGGTGATGAATGCCTTCGCGCATGAAATCGATCCGCACACCAACTATCTCTCGCCCCGCAGCACCGAGCAGTTTAATACCGAAATGAGCCTGTCTCTGGAAGGTATTGGCGCGGTATTGCAGGGCGACGACGATTACACAGTCATCAATTCGATGGTAGCTGGCGGCCCGGCGGCCAAAAGCAAAGCTATTGCAGTCGGTGACCGTATTGTCGGTGTAGGCCAGGTTCAGGCAGGAAAACAAACGCCAATTGTCGATGTGATTGGCTGGCGTCTTGATGACGTCGTCGCGCTCATCAAAGGGCCGAAAGGCAGCAAAGTCCGTCTGCAAATCTTGCCGGCCGGCAAGAATGCTAAAAACCACGTGATCACGCTGACTCGCGAGAAAATCCGTCTGGAAGACCGCGCAGTTAAAATGACCATTAAGAATGTTGGCGCTCAAAAAGTCGCTGTGATGGACATTCCTGGTTTCTACGTTGGCCTGACGGATGACGTAAAAGTTCAGTTGCAGAAAATGGCGAAGCAGAACGTCAACAGTCTGGTTATCGATCTCCGTACTAACGGCGGTGGTGCACTGACTGAAGCGGTTTCGTTGTCTGGTCTGTTTATTCCGAGTGGCCCGGTGGTTCAGGTTCGCGATAACAACGGCCGCATCCGTCAGGACAGCGATACCGATGGCGTCGTTTACTATAAAGGCCCGCTGGTGGTTCTGGTTGATCGCTTCAGTGCTTCTGCTTCCGAAATCTTTGCAGCCGCAATGCAGGATTACGGTCGTGCGCTGATTGTCGGTGAGCCAACCTTCGGTAAAGGTACCGTTCAGCAATACCGCTCGCTGAACCGTATTTATGACCAAATGCTGCGCCCGGAATGGCCTGCACTCGGTTCCGTGCAATACACTATCCAGAAGTTTTATCGTATCAACGGTGGCAGTACTCAGCGTAAAGGGGTGACCCCGGACATTCTGATGCCAACCGGTATTGAATCGATTGAAACCGGCGAGAAGTTCGAAGATAACGCACTTCCGTGGGATAGCATTAACGCGGCAACTTACACCAAATTAGGCGACATGAAACCGTTCCTGCCTGAATTGCTGAAAGACCATGAAGCCCGTATTGCGAAAGATCCAGAGTTCCAGTACATCCAGCAAGACATTGCCCATTACAAGGCGCTGAAAGACAAACGTAACATCGCCTCTCTGAATTACGCGCAGCGTGATAAAGAAGATAAAGAGGACGATGCCCTGCGTCTTAGCCGTCTGAATGAACGCTTCAAGCGTGAAGGTAAGAAGCCGCTTAAATCTCTCGACGATTTGCCGAAAGACTACGTTGCTCCGGATCCTTATCTCGATGAAGCTGACCATATTGCTGTTGATCTCGGCAAACTGGAAAAGGCTCAGGCCGACCAGACTGCTGCGAAATAAGCACGCAGTTGGACAAATAAGAAGCGCACTCCGGTGCGCTTTTTTTATGCGTGAATTATGAAAAATCTTCTAAATTTCAGGCTTGTCTGTGAAATAAAACGCTTCAAAATGTAAAGTATTGTGATTTTAGACCTTCAGAACGCACGGGCTCTTGAATCTTAGTAAGAAGCCCATAGGATCAGTACAGCCGGGTGTGCTATGTGCCGGTGGTTAAACTCTGCCAATAACAATGAAGTAACAATGAGGAAGTAAAATTTTATGATGCGTATAGCGTTGTTCCTGCTGACTAACCTGGCCGTTATGCTGGTATTCGGGCTGGTGCTTAGCCTGACTGGCATTCAGCACAGCAGCGTGCCGGGATTGATGATCATGGCCGGGCTGTTTGGCTTCGGTGGTGCAATTGTCTCGTTGCTGATGTCTAAATGGATGGCGTTACGCTCGGTGGGTGGTGAAGTTATCGAGCAACCTCGCAATGAAACTGAACGCTGGTTAATGGAAACCGTTCGTCGTCAGTCTCAGCAGGCAGGTATTGGTATGCCACAGGTCGCGATTTATCACGCGCCAGATATTAATGCGTTCGCGACAGGCGCGCGCCGCGATGCCTCTCTGGTAGCTGTCAGCACCGGACTGCTGCAAAGCATGAGTCAGGATGAAGCCGAAGCGGTTATCGCCCACGAAATCAGCCACATTGCGAATGGCGACATGGTGACTATGACCCTGATCCAGGGTGTGGTGAACACATTCGTTATCTTCATTTCACGTATTATCGCGCAGGTGGCTTCTGGTTTCCTTTCCGGCAACCGTGATGGCGAAGAGAGCAGTAACGGTAACCCGTTGATTTATTTTGCCGTGGCAACTGTGCTGGAACTGGTATTCGGTATTCTGGCCAGCATCATCACCATGTGGTTCTCGCGTCACCGTGAATTCCATGCCGATGCGGGTTCTGCAAAACTGGTAGGTCGTGAGAAAATGATTGCTGCATTGCAGCGTCTGAAAACCAGTCATGAACCGCAGGAAGCGGGAAGCATGATGGCGTTCTGTATTAACGGTAAATCGAAATCATTCAGTGAGTTGTTTATGTCTCACCCGCCGCTGGATAAGCGTATTGAAGCATTGCGCAGCGGTGCATACATTAAATAAGACGCAAATAAGAAGCCAATAATCAGCCTCTGGCGATGATTGGTTAATAGAAGCCCGGCCATTATAGCCGGGCTTTTTCATGCCTGAATTTTACAGCTTAGCGTTTTCTGCTTCACGCTGACTGCTGGTTTTTTGCGTCATTCGCAGCAGACTGACCAGAGCGCCAGTGCCTGCGAGAGTTCCGGCGAGGATCAAAGAAGCGTGCGTACCGTGCTGAGGGAACAGGTTAAACATCAGTGCGACCATTGCCGCGCCGGTAGTTTGTCCCAGAAGGCGCGCTGTACCCAACAGGCCACTGGCTCCGCCACTGCGATTGCGCGGTGCTGAGCTGATAATTGTGTGGTTATTGGGTGACTGAAATAACCCGAAACCGGCTCCGCAGAGTAACATGCGCCAGATAATGTTCAGATGCGAAGGCTCGGGTGGCAGTAATGAAAGTGAAAACAATCCGAATGAAAAGACCACCAGACCAATTCCGCCCAGCATTCCGGGATGGAAGCGCTCCACCAGTCGGCCTGCAATCGGCGCCATCACCATCGTCGCCAGCGGCCACGGCGTCAGCAGAAGGCCGGTTTCAACTGAATTCAGACCCAATGTGTTTTGCAGGAAGAAGGGCAGGGAAACAAATGCCAGCATCTGTGCGCTGAAAGAGCACAGGGAAGTCCCGAGCGACATACTGAAAATCGGAATACGCAGCAAATCAACCGGCAGCAGCGGGAAGGGTCTCGTCAGCTGACGGCGAACAAAGAACCAGCCAATGACCAGAAGGGCAATGACTTCGCCGAGGATCAGCATATGATTCATTCCTTGCGCAAACCCGCTGATGGCGCTGATCAGTAGACCAAAGGTCAGAGCGTTCATCACGCTGCTGGTAATATCAAAACGCTGCCCCTGACTGCGTGTGGAGTTCGCTGGCAGAAACTTCAGACCCAGAATCAGAGCAACAATACCGATCGGCACGTTGATGGCAAACAGCCATTGCCATGACGCGACAGAAAGGATGCCCGCAGCGATGGTCGGTCCGGCAGCAGCAGACACGGCCACAATCAGCGCATTAATGCCCACGCCGCGCCCTAAGAATCGCTGAGGATAAATAATCCGGATAAGCGCGGTGTTCACACTCATGATCGCGGCGGCGCCAAAACCTTGTAAAACGCGGGCGACCGTCAGTGTCAGCAGAGAATCTGAGAGGGCGCAAAAAAGTGAGGTGATACTAAACACCAACAGCCCGGTCTGATAAATGCGGCGGTAGCCGAAAATATCGCCAAGCGATGCCAGAGAAAGCAGCGAAATGGTAATCGCCAGCTGGTAGGCATTCACCACCCAGATTGACGTCGCCGGACTGGCATGGAAATCATTGGCAATCGTCGGGAGCGCGACGTTTGCGATCGCCCCGTCCAGCACAGAAACGGTGATCCCCAGCGCAATCGCCAGGATCGCGCCGTATCGTTGTGGAAGAGGTAAGCCATCAGTGGGTGTTGGAGTCATGAGTTCTGTCAGTGCGTAGTCATCAGTAAGGGGAATATTACTACGCTAATCAACGTAAAGTGACTATTGTCACATGATGAAATGAATTATTTATCTCTCCGCCGGGAATGAAACTGGCTTAACAGTTCTTACATTCTCAATCAATGGGTTGATTGCTTCTGTACAAGGCTTACCACTATAATAAAAACCACGTTCTATTTTTTTTGAAACAAAACCAACGCGAGCAGGTAACTCACCCTATGGCTATCGCAGATCTTGATAAGCAACCCGATTCCGTCTCATCTGTCCTGAAAGTTTTTGGTATTTTACAGGCGCTGGGCGAAGAACGTGAGATTGGTATTACTGAACTTTCTCAACGCGTTATGATGTCTAAAAGTACGGTATACCGTTTCCTTCAGACCATGAAGTCACTCGGCTATGTTGCACAGGAAGGTGAGTCAGAGAAATATTCACTGACTCTGAAATTGTTTGAACTGGGTGCTAAGGCACTGCAAAACGTCGATCTTATCCGCAGCGCTGATATTCAGATGCGCGAATTGTCCCGCCTGACCCGTGAAACTATTCACCTTGGCGCGCTGGATGAAGACGGCATCGTCTACATCCATAAAATTGATTCCATGTACAACCTGCGTATGCATTCACGCATTGGTCGCCGCAATCCCCTGCATACCACGGCGATTGGTAAAGTGCTGCTGGCATGGGGCGACAAAGCGGAAGTCAGTACGCTGTTGCAGGAAATTGAATTCACCCGCAGTACCGAAAATACCATCATGAATGCAGCCGATTTGCAGGCAGCATTGGTGCAGGTGCGTGAGCAAGGTTATGGCGAAGATAATGAAGAACAGGAACAAGGTCTGCGTTGTATCGCTGTTCCTGTTTTTGACCGCTTTGGCGTTGTGATTGCCGGGTTAAGCATTTCCTTCCCGACTATCCGTTTCTCTGAAGAAAGCAAAAGCCACTACGTCGAAATGCTGCATACCGCCGCGCGTAATATCTCTGAGCAGATTGGATTCCACGACTATCCGTTCTGAGTAAATGCGGAAATGTAGGCATAAAAAAACCGAAGCCAATGGCTTCGGTTTTTTGTTTTCAGCAATCTGAACTTAACGGTGTGCCAGTTCTGCTGTTTCTTCTGAATTCATCACTTCTTTATCGGTCTGTTTCAGTAACTGGCTGGTAATCGTACCGGCAGTCATTGATCCGCTGACGTTAAGCGCAGTACGCCCCATATCAATCAATGGCTCGACAGAGATAAGCAGTGCCACCAGCGTGACCGGCAGACCCATAGCAGGTAATACGATCAGCGCAGCAAAGGTCGCGCCGCCACCGACACCCGCCACACCGGCAGAGCTCAGTGTCACGATACCAACCAGCGTCGCAATCCATACTGGATCAAACGGGTTAATACCGACGGTTGGTGCAACCATCACGGCCAGCATTGTCGGGTACAGACCTGCGCATCCGTTCTGGCCGATAGTGGCACCAAAGGAAGCGGCAAAGCTTGCGATAGATTCCGGAATACCCAGACGACGCGTTTGCGCTTCAACACTCAGCGGAATGGTTGCCGCACTGGAACGACTGGTGAACGCGAAGGTCAGCACCGGCCAGACTTTACGGAAGAATTTCGCAGGATTCACGCCAGTGAAAGAAAGCAGTACGGCATGAACCACAAACATAATCCCCAGACCCAGATAAGACGCGACCACGAAGCTGCCGAGTTTAATGATGTCCTGAATGTTGGAACCGGCAACCACTTTGGTCATCAGCGCCAGAACACCGTACGGGGTCAGTTTCATGACCAGACGTACCAGTTTCATCACCCATGCCTGCAGGGTATCGATGAAGACCAGAACACGAGGGCCTTTTTCTGCGTCATCTTTTACCAGCTGCAAGGCGGCAACACCCACGAAAGCAGCAAAGATAACGACGCTGATGATTGACGTCGGACTTGCGCCAGTCAGGTCAGCAAACGGGTTCTTAGGAATAAAGGAAAGGATTAACTGAGGCACGCTCAGGTCAGCCACTTTACCTACATAGTTTGACTGAATCGCAGTCAGACGCGCGGTTTCCTGCGTACCTTGTACCAGACCTTCAGCGGTCAGACCAAACAGGCCGGTAACAAAGATACCCACCAGCGAGGCAATCAGCGTGGTGAAAAGCAGGGTACCGATGGTCAGGAAACTGATTTTGCCCAGCGAAGACGCGTTATGCAGTTTTGCTACCGCACTCAGAATCGAAACGAAGACCAGCGGCATGACAATCATTTGCAGCAACTGGACGTAGCCGTTACCGACAATATTGAACCAGGTAATAGAGGTTTTCAGTACCGGATCGTCGGAACCGTAGATCAGCTGTAAAGCCAGACCAAACACAACACCCATGGCCAGACCGAGTAATACTTTTTTTGCCAGACTCCATTGCTTGTGGCGGGTTTGCGCCAGCAGCAACAGGAGAACAACGAAAACCACTACGTTAAGAACGAGCGGAAGATTCATACCGAACTCCAGACTTATAGTTTTGATATTTAAAACGGGTGTCCCCGACAGGGTTTGCACCATCCCAAAGCAATGGTGAGCAGAATATCAGTTTGGACACCTGAACATTTATATCCAAAAAGAATGCTTTATAACTTTTTGGGTTGATTCGTATCAAATATCGCCAAGTTGCGGGTGTTTTATGCCGGTCAGATGAACAATTTCAGGATGTGATTAAAAATATCAGGATTGATTGCACCAATGATGGGCGTCCAGTCGGGCCAGAACAGCGTTAACCCGACCAGCATCAGACACAACGTCCGTTCCAGTTGATTGCCTTTTTGACTGTTGATGATCGGCAGACGAAAGCGCCAGCGACATGGCCAGAGCAGGGGAACGCCAGCTGGCGTCAGCATATCCGCAAGAATGTGGCTCAGATAACCAATGATCATGGCGTGGAAAGCGTCTACCGGAATGACCCAGTCGTGCGGAAAATGCGTGCGCAAAAGGAAGATACCGCCCGCCACAGCCAGTAAACTGTGGGTAAAACCGCGGTGACCGAATGCCCGGGCGATTGGATGGGAAAGCCACTTCAGACGCTGACCTAGCACGGATTTCGGATGGTCGATGTCGGGCAATAAACAGGTAAGCAGGGACCCTGGAATAATATGCCACCAGTCGCCGTGCGCCAGCTCCGGAGAGAGCTGCGCCTTTTTGGCAAATACCGCACAGGCGATTGAGAAAATGAGATGGCCTTCCGCCGTCATGACGCGTCCGAACTGGATAACTGTTATTTTATCCAGTATAAGTGAAACTGTCACAATCTTGGAAGAGACACCCTGTAACTAATTGTCAACGGACTGATTAAAAAGAAAAAGGCGTATAAAAATACGCCTTTTGATTGTCACATTCTGAGCAGTTATCTCGCCAGCCAGCCGCCATCTACCGCAATCGTGTAACCGTTGACGTAATCGGAGGCTTTTGAGGCAAGAAACACTACCGGCCCCATGACATCTTCCGGTAAACCCCAGCGTCCGGCCGGGATCCTGTCGATAATTTCTTTGCTGCGATCGCCATCGGCGCGAAGTTGCTCGGTGTTGTTGGTGGACATGTAACCCGGCGCGATTGCATTGACATTAACCTTATGCTTTGCCCACTCGTTAGCCATCAGCCGGGTAATCCCCATGACTGCGCTTTTAGATGCGGTATAGGAAGGAACGCGGATCCCGCCCTGATACGACAACATAGAGGCAATATTAATGATTTTGCCGCCATTGCCTTGTTTAATGAACTGCTTCGCTACTGCCTGAGACATAAAGAACAGCGTCTTACTGTTCACATTCATTACGTCGTCCCAGTTTTTCTCGCTGAACTCGATAGCATCTTCGCGGCGGATAATTCCAGCGTTATTGACCAGGATATCGATATGGCTGAATTCAGAGACGGCTTTTTCGATAAGCTTCGGGATTTCTATAATACTGCTAAGGTCGGCGCGTAAATCGAGAAAGCGGCGGCCGGTGGCGATAATCTTTTGTTCTGTCTCTTCTGGCGCGGACTGGTTGATACCCACAATATCGCAACCCGCCTGAGCGAGACCCAACGCCATGCCCTGGCCAAGTCCGGTGTTACAACCGGTCACGATGGCGACTTTGCCGTTTAATTCAAACGAATCGAGGATCATATTCAGAGTCTCTTTTGCAACGGCATGTTCGCCATAAAAATTGAGTGGCTCCGCCTGCGGTGACAGAGCCAGAGAGTTAGCGCAGTTCGCTGACCTTGACGTGATCCATATCGTCGAATACCTGATTTTCTCCCACCATACCCCAGATGAAGGTGTAGTTTTTGGTCCCTACGCCCGCATGAATCGACCAGCTTGGGGAAATCACCGCCTGCTCGTTATGCACTAATAAATGACGGGTTTCCTGCGGCTGCCCCATCATGTGGAATACCGCAGTTTCCGCTTCCATGTTGAAGTAGAAATAGACTTCCATGCGGCGCTCGTGGGTGTGGCAAGGCATGGTATTCCACAGGCTACCTTCTTCAAGCTTGGTCAGTCCCATGGTCAGCTGGCAGGTTTCCAGTACGTCCGGCACGATAAATTTATTGATAGTGCGGCGGTTGCTGGTCGCTGCGTCGCCGATAGTTTGTGGTGAGGCTTCCGCCAGCGTGATCTTTTTGTTTGGAAAAGTGGTATGTGCAGGGGCGCTGTTATAGTAAAACTTGGCAGGTGTAGTCGCATTAACGCTACTGAATTCAACAAGTTTTGCTCCCTTGCCGACATACAGCGCTTCTTCATGACCAATTTCATACGTCGTGCCATCAACCACAATAAGGCCTGGCCCGCCAATGTTGATCACGCCCAGTTCGCGACGTTCGAGGAAATAGCTCACGCCAAGTTGCTTGCCGACTTCATCGCCCACGGACACCGTTTTTTCAGCAGGCATGACGCCGCCGACAATGATGCGGTCAATATGGCTGTAGGTCATGGTGTAGGCATTTTTTTCAAAGATTTTCTCGATGAGAAATTCGCGGCGTAATTCAGCGGTATCAAGCGTTTTTGCATGGTCGCTGTGAATGCTTTGACGAACTTGCATGTCGGTGCCTCTCGTTGGATATCGGTTAAGGAGGACTTACCGGGCGAGTCTGACCGTTGCGTGGCAGTGACAGCGTACAGAAGCAGGAGAGCTCCCGGCTCGTCCTTGTTGCAGAAAGAATAGGTTCATTGGTATGCGAATTCAATAAAAATGAAATATCGTTTTATTTATTTTATGAGTCAGTTCAAGGTTTGCGAAATTAAACGCAGATTTGAAAATTGTGGCAGAGGGGGTAAGTAAAGAAGAAAGCTAAAACAGGAAGGGTGCGCAGCAACATGAGCGACTGCGCATAAATTTTAACTGATGTGTGTCACTCGTAATTCTTCAAGCGAAGAAAGTTTGACATCCGCCAGCGCCCAGCGGGGATCCACGCTGTATTCATGGTCTGGCACAACAATCGAACGCATACGCGCGGCTTTGGTAGCGATCATGCCATTAAAGGAGTCTTCCAGCGTGACGCAGTTCAGCGGGTCGACCGCTAACTCGCCGGCAGCCAGCAGGTAAACTTCGGGATGGGGTTTGCTGTAAGGCAGTTTCTCGGCAGATACGCGAACCTGAAAATAGGATTGCAGATTGAACATTTCCAGCACGGTATCAAGCATGAATAAAGGTGACGCTGAGGCGAGGCCAATTTTCAGCCCCTGATCACGGCACAATTCCAGCGCGTGATTAACGCCAGGTAACAATGGCCGGGTTTGTTCTACCAGTTCAATGGTACGGGCAATGACCATTGAAGCGACTTCCTCCTGACCCGGCCCCTGCCACGGCAATACCTGATACCACATTCTGACAACCTGATCGATACGCAACCCAAGCGTGTCGGGCAGCAAATGTCGCTGAGAAATATCGACGCCAAGGCTGCTGAAAACGTCCAGTTCTGCCTGAACCCACAACCGTTCAGAATCAATTAACAGACCATCCATATCGAAAATTGCTGCATTAACAGGGCGGACATAAGCCATGAAAGCGGACTCCCTAACAGTGAATAGATCCTCACTTTAGCATTGGCTTTCGCGCGGACGAAATCCGTTCTACGGACAAATGGCATTGTTGCTGGCACTGAAGAGGTGCTAACTGATTAAAACATTGGGCGGAAAAACCTTTCTGTGGGTAAACTTAGCTGTTGCTTAAGGTATCCTAACAAGGGGAATTCATGACGTACCAACAGGCCGGACGTGTGGCAGTGATTAAACGGATTGCAGGATGGATTATTTTTATCCCTGCGCTGCTTTCAACGCTGATCTCATTGCTAACCTTTATCAATGAGCATACTAAAACTGAGCAGGGCATCAACGCCGTTATGCTGGACTTTGTCCACGTGATGGTTGATATGATTAAGTTTAACACTTCATTTTTGAACGTTTTTTGGTACAACTCGCCGGTGCCGTCTCTCGGGCAGGGCGTGACAAGTGCGAATATCATGTTCTTCATCATCTACTGGCTTATCTTTGTGGGGCTGGCGCTTCAGGCATCCGGCGCAAGAATGTCCCGTCAGGTGAAACATGTTCGCGAGGGGATCCAGGATCAGCTTATCCTTGAGCAGGCGAAGGGCGCAGAAGGGCGGACTCGTCCTCAGATTGAAGAACGCATTGTGATACCCCGGCACACCATTTTGGTGCAGTATTTCCCGTTGTATATTTTGCCGATCATTATTGCAGTTATCGGATATTTCATTTTGAAATTATTAGGGTTAATTGCCGGATAGCTCATACAACATATTCATAACATTTCGTTGTTGAGTGATCGGTTGCCAACGATGTAAAATATTTAAATAAGGCCTGAATATTCACGTATTCAGGCCTTATTTTTTGACGCTAAAAGAGTGCTGCGTTAATTGATGTCATCGTGTAGCAGTCTGTCTACCGCGCGTTGAGCCACCACCAGATGTTGACCGCCGAATAAATTACTGCGGTTAAGTAAATAATATAACTGGTAGAGAGGCTGCCTTGAAATGAATCCGTCCGGTAAAGGCGTTTTACTCTGATAGCCATCATATAGCTGAGGTGGAACATTGGGATACAACGGCAACATGGCCAGATCACATTCTCTGTCGCCCCAGTAACAAGCCGGGTCGAAAATAACGGGACCATTATCAGATAACCCGCAGTTATGCGGCCATAAATCGCCATGTAATAGAGACGGCTGCGGCTGATGATTCTGTAAACGCGCATGTACTAATGCGGTGATATCTTCAATATTACCGAATGTCATGCCTTTCTCTGCCGCCAGTTGTAACTGCCAGCCAATCCGCTGCTCAGCAAAAAATGTGGCCCAACGCCGTTGCCAGCTATTAGGTTGCGGGAGTGTCGCGAGTTCATTATCGAAATCAAGACCAAATTGCAGCTGTTCACTCCATTGGTGCAAAGCGGCAAGTTGTTGCCCTAAAACATACGCATTGTGCGCATCCAGCGGTTTTTGTGGAATGTATTCAAGCAGAAGAAAGCTGTAATCACGGTCACTGCCCACTCCGTAAACTTCTGGTACCCGGACGGTCTGACTACGCGCAAGCAGGGCGAGTTGATCGGCTTCTGCGGCAAAAATAGGCAACATCTCGCGCGCATTGCATTTCACGAATACATCCCTGTCGCCATAGCTCAGCCGCCATGCCGGATGGATTTCACCTCCAGGCAGTTCAACACGTTCGCGGATTTCAGCACTGCCAAGGTGTTCACTCAACAAACGATTGACGGCTTGCCACATGGTATTACCCCTTCTGACTGGCCCGATAATTCATTAAGTTAGCGTTTTCTCTGGTTTAAAAACCCGATCCGGCGCACGGCTGAATCAGATGATGACGTTAATTTATGCAATTTACGATGTTGACGGAATGCGAGCGTAATCAATGAATCTGTTATTTTCAGAATATGTGACATAAAAGAGGTTTTATATGCAGAATTGTCTTATCGACATGTTCCTAACCCCCTTGTTTAACAAAACAATAATAATAATAGACTAAAAATATATTCAGGTGTGGAAAGAAGATGTATATGCTACATCTCGTCCCAGTCGCGAGAGAGATAACGTGAAACCAAACATTCTTTATTTGATGGCCGCGCTATTACTGGCGGGTTGCGCTAAAGAAACACCGGTTCAAACTACGCGTTTTTTGAATCCATCGCCGCCACCTCAGCGCGATACTTCATTAATGCACCCGGGGCCTTATGGTGATGTTATTCACCAGGCGGCAAATACTTACGGCGTCGACGAAACACTTGTTAAAGCAATCATTCAGGTCGAATCTGGATATAACCCAACCGTTGTCAGCAAATCGAATGCGATTGGGTTAATGCAGCTAAAGGCCTCAACGGCAGGACGCGATGCCTACCGGATGAAAGGACGTTACGGTCAGCCTACGCCACGTGATTTGAAAGATCCGGCAGTGAACATTGATCTGGGAACGGCGTATCTGAGTATCCTGCAGCAACAGCTGGCGGGCATTAACAACCCTGAAACCCGTCGTTATGCGACCACATTAGCCTATGTGAACGGGGCAGGGGCATTGCTAAGAACGTTTGCGAAAGATAAAACCTACGCCATTGCGAAGATTAATCTGATGTCGCCGGCTGAGTTTTCCCAGCATGTGCAGAAAAACCATCCTGCACCTCAGGCACCGCGTTATTTGTGGAAGGTGAACAACGCTTATCTTGCCATGCGATAAGCGTTGAAGTTACCGCCAGCAGTTCAGGCTGCCGGCGGTAATGTTTTGATGATTTCAAGGATCCCGTTAATCACAAACTGAACCCCCATACACACCAGTAAGAATCCCATCAGACGTGAAATCGCTTCAATCCCGCTCTTGCCGACCAGGCGCATAATCGCTCCTGAACTGCGCAGCGTTAACCATAAAATCAGTCCGACTAAAAAGAAAATAATCACCGGTGCAACGGTAATAACCCAGTGCGGGAAATCAGAATCCCGTACGGTAGACGCGCTGCTGATGATCATCGCAATCGTACCCGGGCCCGCCGTGCTTGGCATCGCCAGCGGAACGAAGGCGATATTTGGCGATTCCTGTTTCCTCATTTCCTCGGTTTTATTCTCAATTAATACTCTTTCTTCCACATGGGGTTGTGGGAAAAGCATTCTGAAACCGATAAACGTGACGATCAGACCCCCTGCAATTCGCAGGCCGGGAATAGAAATCCCAAACGTGTTCATAACCAGCTGCCCTGCGTAATACGCCACCATCATGATGATGAAGACATACACAGAGGCCATCAGCGATTGCTGGTTTCTTTCCTGCGTGGTCATTTTCCCTGAAAGGCCGAGCAACAGCGCCACGGTAGTCAGGGGATTTGCCAGCGGAAGGAGTACCACCAGGCCCAAACCTATTGCTTCAAATAACAGCCTGACTTCAGACATATGCTTCCCTTATCTCATGTTTCTCTGAATAGCTTATCTTGCAGGAGGGGATTACACGAAAAATATCCACATTAAGCAACACAGGTTGCTGGAAATTCGCACTTTACGGGTGTTAAACTCGTTGCCTGTTTTCACGTCGCATCCCGATACATTTACGTGATGTATTTCAGGGTGTCTATATTTGGCAAAGTAAAGCTAGATAGCGTGGATAACTACATGAAATTACACTCAAATATTTTTCTAGATGTGCTCTGTCGTGTGGGGCACCACTGTAGATTAAGGAATTAACATGCCTGTCATTACTCTTCCTGATGGAAGCCAGCGCGTTTTTGATCGCCCCGTTTCTCCTCTTGATGTTGCGCTTGATATCGGTCCGGGTCTGGCGAAAGCCTGTATCGCGGGTCGCGTTAACGGCGAACTGGTTGATGCAACTGATTTGATTGAAACCGATGCACAACTGGCGATCATCACCGCTAAAGACGAAGCCGGTCTTGAAATCTTGCGCCACTCCTGTGCGCACCTTTTGGGTCATGCCATCAAGCAATTGTGGCCAGACACTAAAATGGCTATCGGTCCGGTTATCGATAATGGCTTCTACTACGACGTCGATTTAGATCGCACGTTGACTCAGGAAGACATCGAACTTCTTGAAAAGCGCATGCACGAACTGGCTGAAAAGAATTACGACGTTATTAAAAAGAAAGTCAGCTGGCAGGAAGCGCGCGATACCTTTGCAAGCCGTGGCGAAGAATACAAAGTGGCCATTCTGGATGAAAACATCAGTCATGATGATCGTCCGGGCTTGTACCACCATGAAGAATACGTCGATATGTGTCGTGGTCCGCACGTACCGAACATGCGTTTCTGCCATCATTTCAAACTGCAGAAAACATCCGGTGCTTACTGGCGTGGTAACAGCGACAACAAGATGCTGCAACGTATCTACGGCACTGCATGGGCAGATAAAAAGCAACTCAATGCCTATATTCAGCGTCTGGAAGAAGCCGGTAAACGAGACCACCGTAAAATTGGTAAGCAACTCGACCTGTATCACATGCAGGAAGAAGCGCCAGGTATGGTGTTCTGGCACAACGATGGCTGGACTATTTTCCGTGAGCTGGAAGCCTTCGTGCGCATGAAACTGAAGTCATACGATTATCAGGAAGTGAAAGGTCCGTTTATGATGGACCGCGTGCTGTGGGAAAAAACAGGTCACTGGGAAAACTACAAAGAAGCAATGTTCACTACTTCTTCTGAAAACCGTGAATACTGCATCAAACCTATGAACTGCCCGGGTCACGTTCAGATCTTTAACCAGGGTCTGAAATCCTACCGTGATCTGCCGCTGCGTATGGCGGAGTTCGGCAGCTGCCATCGTAATGAGCCGTCAGGTGCATTGCATGGTCTGATGCGCGTTCGTGGCTTCACTCAGGACGATGCCCACATCTTCTGTACTGAAGAGCAGGTACGTGATGAAGTGAACAGCTGTATCCGTATGGTTTACGACATGTACAGCACTTTTGGCTTCGAAAAGATTGTGGTGAAATTGTCCACTCGTCCTGAGAAGCGCATTGGTACTGACGAAATGTGGACTCGTGCTGAGGATGATCTGGCAGCCGCGTTGACTGAAAACGACATTCCGTTCGAATATCAGCCTGGTGAAGGGGCGTTCTACGGTCCGAAAATTGAATTTACCTTGCATGATTGTTTGGATCGTGCGTGGCAGTGTGGTACCGTGCAGCTCGACTTTTCATTACCTGGTCGCTTGAACGCCTCTTATATTGGCGAAAGCAACGACCGTCAGGTCCCGGTAATGATTCACCGTGCTATCCTGGGTTCAATGGAGCGTTTCATCGGTATTCTGACTGAAGAATACGCTGGCTTCTTCCCAACATGGATAGCTCCGGTCCAGGTAGTGATCATGAATATCACTGATTCACAAGCTACCTATGTCGAAGAATTAACTAAAAAACTGCAAGATGCAGGCATTCGCGTTAAAGCCGACTTGAGAAATGAGAAGATTGGCTTTAAAATTCGCGAACACACGCTACGCCGTGTTCCTTACATGTTAGTTTGTGGCGATAAAGAGGTCGAAGCAGGCAAAGTTGCTGTTCGTACCCGCCGCGGCAAAGACTTAGGAAGCATGGATGTTAGCGAAGTCGTTGACAAACTGCTGGCGGAAATCCGCAGCAGAAGTCTTCATCAACTGGAGGAATAAAGTATTAAAGGCGGAAAACGAGTTCAACCGGCGCGTCCTAATCGCATTAACAAAGAGATTCGCGCGCAAGAAGTTCGCCTCACAGGCGTCGATGGCGAGCAGATTGGTATTGTCAGTCTGAATGAAGCTCTTGAAAAAGCTGAGGAAGCGGGCGTCGATTTAGTAGAAATCAGTCCGAATGCCGAGCCGCCAGTTTGTCGAATCATGGATTACGGCAAATTCCTCTACGAGAAGAGCAAGTCGACTAAAGAGCAGAAAAAGAAACAAAAAGTTATTCAGGTTAAGGAAATCAAATTCCGACCTGGTACCGATGATGGCGACTATCAGGTCAAACTACGCAACCTGATTCGCTTTCTGGAAGATGGCGATAAAGCCAAAATCACCCTGCGTTTCCGTGGGCGTGAAATGGCGCACCAACAGATCGGTATGGAAGTGCTTAACCGCGTCCGTAAAGACCTGTGTGAAGATTCTGAACTGGCCGTTGTCGAATCCTTCCCTACGAAGATCGAAGGTCGTCAGATGATCATGGTGCTCGCACCTAAGAAGAAACAGTAAGGCTTCCAAGTAATCCTGCTGCGCGGTGTTAGCACCGCGCATGCTGGATTCGCCTTTCTGATTCATGTTAATAACAATGCGAAGTGGAATTTAAAATGCCAAAGATCAAAACAGTACGCGGCGCCGCTAAACGCTTCAAAAAAACCGCCAACGGTGGTTTTAAGCGTAAGCACGCAAACCTGCGTCATATTCTGACCAAAAAAGCTACTAAGCGTAAACGTCACTTGCGTCCAAAAGGCCTGGTATCCAAGAACGATTTGGGTCTGGTCTCTGCATGTCTGCCGTACGCATAAATACACTTTTTCATTTAGAATATAAAACTCAGGAGAGCATATGGCTCGCGTAAAACGTGGTGTGATTGCACGTGCACGTCACAAGAAAATCTTAAAACAGGCGAAAGGTTACTACGGTGCCCGTTCTCGCGTATATCGTGTTGCATTCCAGGCTGTTATCAAAGCTGGTCAATACGCTTACCGTGACCGTCGTCAAAAGAAACGTCAGTTCCGTCAGCTGTGGATCGCGCGTATCAACGCAGCAGCTCGTCAGAACGACATGTCTTACAGCAAATTCATTAACGGCTTGAAAAAAGCTTCTATTGAAATTGACCGTAAGATCTTGGCTGACATCGCAGTCTTCGACAAAGTGGTATTTGCCGCTCTTGTTGAGAAAGCGAAAGCAGCACTGGCGTAAGTCAGTTGAAAGAGGGAGCTTGCTCCCTCTTTTATATTTTGTGTTTAAAAACATTCTGTTTCGTTGTTTAATATCCTCTGTAGTGTCATTAGAACGTCAGCACAAAATTTACAACCGATAAGGTAACGCAAGCATGAATCCTGCTATTTTCCGTTTCTTTTTTTACTTTAGCGCCTGACTCAGGAAGGCTTTCGCGCGTAAGAGAAGAAACGAAAAGTAGCGCCTAAGCCTCCCTCGTGGAGGCTTTTTTGTATCTGTGCTTTATACACTAAGGTTCAGGGTCAAAATCGCGCCCCTGATTAATCACGGTTATTTTACATCGGGCCATATTGGCCAGAAGAAGAGGAAAGCAATGCCACATCTCGCAGAGCTGGTTGCCAATGCCAAGGCAGCCGTAGAGAGTGCTCAGGACATCGCCGCGCTGGATAACGTGCGTGTCGAATATCTGGGTAAGAAAGGCCACCTGACACTCCAGATGACAACACTCCGTGAATTACCTGCGGAAGAACGCCCGGCAGCGGGTGCGGTCATCAATGAAGCGAAAGCGCAGGTTCAGGAAGCCCTGAACGCGCGTAAAAATACGCTGGAGTCTGCTGAATTGAATGCGCGTCTGGCTGAAGAAACGATTGACGTTTCCCTGCCTGGTCGCCGCATCGAAAACGGTGGTCTGCACCCGGTGACCCGTACTATCGACCGCATTGAAACCTTCTTCGGTGAATTAGGCTTTACCGTGGAAACCGGCCCTGAAATCGAAGATGACTATCATAACTTCGATGCCCTGAATATTCCGGGACACCATCCGGCACGTGCTGATCACGATACATTCTGGTTTGATGCCAAGCGTTTGCTGCGCACACAGACTTCCGGTGTTCAGATCCGTACGATGAAAGATCAGCAGCCGCCGATTCGTATCATCGCGCCGGGCCGCGTATATCGTAACGATTACGACCAGACTCACACCCCGATGTTCCATCAGATGGAAGGCCTGATCGTTGATAAAGACATCAGCTTCTCCAACCTGAAAGGCACGTTGCACGATTTCCTGAACAACTTCTTTGAAGCTGATTTGCAGATCCGTTTCCGTCCTTCCTATTTCCCGTTCACAGAACCTTCTGCGGAAGTGGATGTAATGGGCAAAAATGGCAAGTGGCTGGAAGTGCTGGGTTGCGGCATGGTGCATCCGAATGTCCTGCGCAACGTCGGCATTGACCCAGAAGTGTATTCCGGTTTTGCCTTCGGAATGGGAATGGAACGTCTGACAATGTTGCGCTATGGCGTGACTGACCTGCGTGCATTCTTCGAAAATGATCTGCGTTTCCTCAAACAGTTTAAGTAAGGCGGGAATATCACATGAAATTCAGTGAACTCTGGTTGCGTGAGTGGGTAAACCCAGCCATCAGCAGCGAAGCATTATCAGACCAAATCACCATGGCTGGCCTTGAAGTCGATGGCGTTGATCCGGTTTCCGGCGCATTTAATGGCGTGGTTGTCGGCGAAGTTGTCGAATGTGGTCAGCACCCAAACGCAGACAAACTGCGTGTGACTAAAGTGAATGTCGGTGGCGATCGCCTGCTCGACATCGTTTGCGGCGCACCAAACTGCCGTCAGGGCCTTAAAGTTGCCGTCGCGACTGTCGGCGCGGTATTGCCGGGTGATTTCAAAATCAAAGCCGCCAAGCTGCGTGGCGAGCCTTCAGAAGGCATGTTGTGTTCTTTCTCTGAGCTGGGTATTTCGGAAGATCACGACGGTATCATTGAGCTGCCGCTTGATGCGCCAGTCGGGACTGATATCCGCGAATTCCTGAAGCTCGATGACACCATTATCGAAATCAGTGTGACGCCAAACCGTGCTGACTGTCTGGGTATCCTGGGCGTGGCACGTGATGTTGCGGTGATTAATCAGCTGCCGCTGGTCGAGCCGGAAATCAATCCGGTGAAAGCTAGCGTTGACGCCACAATCTCCATTGATGTGCAGGCGCCTCAGGCGTGTCCGCGTTATCTGGGCCGTGTGGTAAAAGGCATCAATGTTAAGGCCGCTACGCCGTTGTGGATGCGTGAAAAACTGCGTCGCTGCGGTATCCGTTCTATCGACGCTGTTGTGGATATCACCAACTTCGTGCTGCTGGAACTCGGTCAGCCAATGCATGCGTTCGATCTGAATCGCATCAGCGGTGGCATTGTCGTGCGCATGGCGCAGAAAGACGAAGCATTAACGTTGCTTGATGGCACCAAAGCGAAACTGGCGGAAGACACGCTGGTCATCGCTGACCACCAGAAAGCGCTGGCGATGGCCGGTATCTTTGGTGGCGAACATTCCGGTGTGAATGATGAAACGCAGGATGTCCTGCTGGAATCTGCGTTCTTTGCTCCGCTGGCCATCACTGGCCGTGCACGCCGTCAGGGCCTGCACACAGACGCTTCACATCGCTATGAACGTGGTGTGGATCCTGAGCTGCAATTCAAAGCCATTGAGCGCGCAACTGCTTTGCTGCTGAGCATTTGTGGTGGTGAAGCCGGTCCGGTCATCAACGCGACTTCAGAAGAGCATCTGCCAAAAGCGGCTACCATCACATTGCGTCGTGAAAAACTGGACCGTCTGATTGGCCACCATGTAGAAGACGCACAGGTAACCGATATTCTGACCCGTCTGGGCTGTCAGGTTGAGCATAAAGCCGACCACTGGGTGGCTGTCGCACCAAGCTGGCGTTTCGATATGCAAATCGAAGAAGACCTGGTGGAAGAAGTGGCCCGTGTTTACGGCTACAACAACATTCCTGATGTGCCAGTGAAAGCCAGTCTGGTGATGACTAAACACCGTGAAGCGAATTTGTCGCTTAAACGTGTGAAAAATCTGCTGGTTGACCGTGGATTCCAGGAAGCGATCACCTACAGTTTTGTGGATCCAAAAGTTCAGGCTCTCCTGCACCCTGGTGAAGAAGCGCTGATTTTGCCAAGCCCGATTTCGGTGGAAATGTCAGCAATGCGTCTTTCCCTGTGGTCTGGCCTGCTGACTGCGGTAGTAAATAACCAAAATCGTCAGCAAAGTCGCGTGCGTTTATTTGAAAGCGGCCTGCGCTTTGTCCCTGATGCACAAGCCGATTTGGGTATCCGTCAGGACGTCATGCTGTCTGGTGTGATCTCGGGTACTAAAAATGAAGAGCATTGGGATCTGGCGCGTCAGACAGTTGACTACTACGATTTGAAAGGTGATCTTGAGGCTATTCTTGAGCTTACCGGCAAAATGAACGACGTACAGTTCAAGGTAGAAGCAAATCCTGCGCTGCATCCTGGGCAAAGCGCGGCGATTTATTTACGCGGCGAACGTATTGGTTTCATTGGTGTAGTACACCCTGAGCTGGAACGTAAACTCGATCTTAATGGTCGTACCGTGGTCTTCGAATTGTTATGGAACAAGGTCGCAGACCGCGTACTGCCTGATGCGAAAGAGATTTCTCGCTTCCCGGCGAACCGTCGTGACATCGCTGTGGTAGTGGCCGAAAACGTGCCCGCAGACGATATTTTGGCAGAGTGCAAGAAAGTTGGCGCAAATCAGGTAGTTGGCGTAAACTTGTTTGATGTGTACCGTGGCAAGGGCGTAGCTGAAGGTTACAAGAGCCTGGCTATCAGTCTGGTGTTGCAGGATACCGGCCGTACACTGGAAGAAGAGGAGATCGCCGCTACCGTTGCAAAATGTGTAGAGGCTCTAAAACAGCGATTCCAAGCATCCTTGAGGGATTGAACCTATGGCGCTTACTAAAGCTGAAATGTCAGAACACCTGTTTGAGAAGCTCGGGCTGAGCAAACGGGATGCCAAAGACCTTGTTGAGATATTTTTCGAAGAAGTACGTCGTGCTTTGGAAAATGGCGAGCAAGTAAAACTGTCTGGCTTTGGCAACTTTGATCTGCGTGACAAAAACCAACGTCCGGGACGTAACCCGAAAACCGGCGAAGATATTCCGATCACGGCGCGTCGTGTGGTGACTTTCCGTCCGGGACAGAAATTGAAAAGTCGTGTAGAGAATGCCACTCCGAAAGAATAAGTGAAAACATCAAAAAGGCCGCGAAAGCGGCCTTTTTTTTGGGCCGAATTTACGGTTCTCTGAAGGGAAATAATTTGCGTTAAATTGCGCAGGAAGTGAAAAGATTTCGTTAATGGGGTGGTTGTTTCAGGAATCGTCTGATAGATTAAATTTAACGCCAGGTCGAGGAGGTATATTATCTGCACCTTGCAGGTTGTTAATTACGGGCTGACTTTTTCATCAGTGTTGTTTTATTCGGCTTTTTATGTGAGCCGCAATAAATACAGTGGTTGCATAAAACAAAAAAAGGGGCCCAAGCCCCTTGATGTTAAACGCATTGGCAAATGTTTATATTCAGATTCGCAGTCAGTAAATAAACAAATGCAATGATGAAAATTCTTAATTAATGTTAGCGCCAGTAATAATGCGGATGACCACCGCCATGGCCGCCACCGTGACCATATGGCCCCGGGAAGATACAGCCACTGAGGCTTACGACAACCAGAGCAACACCAAACAAAGCGAGAATACGACGCATAAGAATGTCCTTTATTGGAATAAACAATTTTATTATAAATAAACGGCAGACGGATTATCGTCAGGCTTGCGTTAAGATTTGTTAGTATCGTAATAAGAATTGAATAGTTAATAATCTTCATCCTGTTGATGTATTTCAAACAGGATATGTTTGTATTTTTATTGTAAGGTCACAGCAAGATATCCGAAAATACGCCGCACTCTTATATTCTCTGTCTTTCCTGCCTGATATAAAAAACACGTCATAAAAATAAAGAAGGCGTGACTCTTATGAAAAAATCACTTTTATTGCTTTGTTGTGCACTGGCATTGCCTGTGATCGCGCAGGCAAATGTTTCTGTTGACGTTAACGTACCCGGCGTATCGGTTCATCTCGGGGATCAGGACCAGCGTGGCTATTACTGGGATGGTTACGACTGGCGTCCGCCGCAGTGGTGGCATGACCATCAGGGCCATCATTATGGTGAGCGCAATGAGCATGGTATGTACTGGCATGGCAACCGCTGGGATCCCAAACCGCCGCAGCGTGGTCATAGCAATCCGCCACACAACCCGCAACACGATCAGGGCCACCCGAACAACGGCAATCATCATGATAATGGTGATCACCATGATAATCGTGATCATCAGGGCGGGCAAAATGACAATCACGGGAAGGGTCAGCCGATCCCGCCAGATGGCCATCAGGGCCACTGATTCTCCCCTTCAATGAAGACTTTTCAGGCCGGTGCTTTGTCACCGGCTTTTTTGTTTCCTGTTTTTGTCATTATCCGGTTCACTCGCCAGAGCTAACTGACTAATATCGGTAGGATAGTCATCCACAGTGAGTCTCAGGAAACTGCCCTACATGCCCATTCCGCAGACCTATTCTGCTCTTGAACAACAACGTAAACGCCGTGACCGCCGCTGGCTGGTCGGGCTGAGCCTGTTGCTGGTAATAATCTGCGTATTCAGCCTGAGTGCGGGTGAAAACTGGTTATGGCCCAATCAGTGGCTGGGCAGTGAGGCGCGACTTTTTGTCTGGCAACTGCGGTTACCCCGGGCTATCGCGGTGATTCTAGTCGGCGCCAGTCTCGCGGTTGCTGGCGCAGTCATGCAGTCATTATTCGAAAACCCGCTCGCCGAACCCGGATTGCTCGGCGTTGCCAATGGTGCCGGTGTGGCGCTGGTATTGTGTGTCATGCTCGGCCACGGCATTTTACCTGTCTGGGTGATGAGTCTGGCGGCGATTGCAGGCGCACTGATTGTCACATTTTTCCTGTTAACGATTTCCCGTAAACGTTTGTTAACGAATGCCCGTATGCTGCTGGTGGGCGTAGCGATCGGTATCGTTTGCAGCGCTTTAATGACCTGGGCCATTTACTTCAGCAGTAATCTTGATTTGCGCCAGCTGATGTACTGGATGATGGGCGGGTTCGGCGGTGTCGACTGGAACCAGATCTGGCTGGCAATGCTGTTGTTGCCGGTATTATTGTGGCTGGTTTTTCAGGGCAACGCCCTTAATCTGCTGTCATTAGGTATCGTACAGGCGCAACAACTGGGGATATCTCTGACAACCTGGCGCTATGGGCTTGTTCTCGCAGTCGGCTGGATTGTCGGGCTGAGCGTGGCATTATCTGGCGTTATCGGCTTTATCGGGCTGGTTATCCCGCATATTCTGCGCCTTGCGGGTATCACCGATCAGCGCCGTTTACTGCCAGCCTGTGCGCTTGGTGGCGCCAGCGTGTTACTTCTCGCTGACGTGGTATCAAGAATTGGTCTGTATGCGGCTGAATTGCCCGTCGGCGTGGTTACCGCCACGCTGGGGGCTCCGGTCTTCATCTGGCTTCTGATCAGAGTCGGACAAATCCGCTGATTATTTACGGCGGGTCGTCTATGCTCTCCCTTTACCTACCTGCAACTATCAGGATAAAAACGATGAGTAATGACATTTTTGACATCTCCCTGAAAACCATTGATGGCGAAACCACAACGCTGGGTGCTTATAAAGGTTCTGTATTGCTGGTCGTTAACGTAGCGTCACAATGTGGCCTGACCAAACAATATGAAAGTCTGGAGAATATTTATCAGGCCTGGCAAGACCAGGGATTTGAGGTTCTGGGCTTCCCGTGTAATGAGTTTGGCGCGCAGGAACCGGGTACAGAAGAGGAAATCAAAACCTTCTGCACCACGAACTTTGGCGTGAAATTCCCTATGTTCAGCAAAATTAACGTCAATGGCGACAACCGCCACCCGCTGTATGCGGCGATGATTGCTGCCCGTCCTGCGGCGGTAAAACCAGAAGATAGTGCTTTCTACGAGCGTCTTGCGAGCAAAGGCCGTCAGCCTTTAAAACCCGATGACATCTTGTGGAACTTTGAGAAATTCCTGATCGGTCGCGATGGCACCGTTGTTCAGCGTTTCGCACCGGACATGACGCCGGAAGATCCTATTCTGATGGAAACTATTAAAGCAGCACTGGCAAAATAACTAAGTTATGGAAGCGCAGATGCTGGAATGTCGCGAAATTGCGGTTGAAGGGCGCCTTCAGGCGTTTAGTTCGCACATCGCGCCCGGAAGCCGGATACATATTATCGGGCCGAACGGGGCAGGAAAGAGCACCTTACTGAACCGGCTGGCAGGCATGTCGGCCGGAAAAGGTGAGGTCAGTATCGACGGACAAAGGTTAGCTGAATTATCAGGCCCGCGTCTGGCTCGTCTGCGCGCCTGGCTTTGCCAGCAACTGACACCGGCATCCCTGATGCCGGTTTTCCAATATCTGTCACTTCATCAGCCACAAAATTCCGATCCTGAAGTGCTGGAGCGCACAATTGCACGGTTGTCTGCTGCGCTGCATCTTGACGATAAACTTGCCCGTCCGGTCACACATCTTTCAGGTGGTGAATGGCAGCGGGTTCGCCTCGCGGCGGTCTTATTGCAGGTGTGGCCTGACGTTAATCCCGACAGCCGGCTTTTATTTCTCGACGAACCGATGAACAGTCTTGACGTGGCGCAGCAGCAGGCGCTGGATCAGTTGCTCACGGAATTCTGTGCAGCAGGGCGTTCAGTCGTGATAAGTGACCACGATCTTAATCATACTTTGCATTATGCACATGAGGTCTGGCTGATGTCGGCGGGTGAAGTCATTTCAGCGGGAAAATGTCCTGATGTTATGCAGCCGGAAACACTTTCTGCGGTTTATAAAGTGGTATTTCAGGGACATGAACTGGCTGGTCGACACTGGATAATGGCGGCGATGGCGTAACGTATTACTTAATCAATAGCCGGGTAACTATTTTATTATCAGCTGTTAGGTTTTTGAATGCCCATTTTCTGTTCATAAAAAGAACAGTGTTTTCTATTTCTAAATAAAGTTCATTTTTTAGTATTACATTAAATACAATTCAATACATTGTTTTCAAGACGTTTTTTGGTATTAAGATAGTTTCTTTTCTTCTGGTTTAGTTTCTATTTAGCTTCACAAAACTGGAAAATCCTTAAGGTTAAATTAAGATTAAACCGACATCATAAGATTCATAAATTCATGACAGTGTTTACCTGTTGTTAAATAAATGCGGTCTAAAGTTGGTATCAATTAATTACCTTTCGGGATAGCGTAATGGAAAACTTTTTGCCTTTCTCCCGTCCGTCTATGGGCGAAGAAGAGATTGCGGCTGTGGGGCAGGTTTTGCGCTCAGGGTGGATAACCACCGGACCGCAAACAAACCAGCTGGAACAGGATTTCTCTGCCGCTTTCGGTTGTAAACATGCTATCGCAGTCAGTTCCGCAACCGGTGGCATGCATGTTACGTTGATGGCGCTGGGCATAGGCCCCGGCGATGAAGTGATTACCCCTTCCCAGACCTGGGTTTCGACCATCAATATGATTGTTCTGCTGGGTGCAGAGCCGGTCATGATCGATGTTGACCCGGACACCCTGATGGTAAGCGCAGAAGCCATTGCTGCCGCCATCACGCCGAAAACCAAAGCGATTATCCCTGTGCATTACGCGGGCGCGCCTTTAGACCTTGACCCGATTTACGCTGTCGCCAACGAACACGGTATTCCTGTCGTAGAAGATGCCGCGCACGCGGCAGGTACCCGTTACCGTGACCGCTGGATTGGCGGGCAGGGAACGGCAATCTTCTCCTTCCACGCCATCAAAAATATGACCTGCGCCGAAGGTGGCCTGATAGCCACGGATGACGACGAGCTGGCGAATAAAGTCCGCGCGTTGAAATTCCACGGTCTGGCCGTTGATGCATTTGACCGTCAGGTACTGGGGCGCAAACCGCAGGCTGAGGTTGTCGAGCCCGGTTTTAAATACAATCTTTCCGATATTCACGCTTCTATTGCCGTCGTCCAGCTTAAACGCCTGCATGAGATCAATGCGCGCCGTACCGAACTGGCGCAGCGATATCTGGATAAATTACAGGGCTCACCTTATTTGCCAATGAATGTACCGGCTTACCCGCACCTTCATGCGTGGCACTTATTCATGATCCGCGTGGATGAAGAACGTTGCGGTATCAGCCGTGACGCTCTGATGGAACGCCTGAAAGAGCAGGGGATCGGAACTGGTTTGCATTTCCGCGCCGCTCATACCCAAAAATATTACCGCGAGCGTTATCCGCATCTGAGCCTGCCAAACAGCGAATGGAATTCGGCACGTTTGTGCAGCCTGCCGCTGTTCCCTGATATGCAGGACAGTGATGTGGACCGTGTTGTCGCGGCTCTTTTTTCCCTTCTGGAGGCGCAGTAGTGGCGCAATACGAACCAATCCGTAAAGTCTCGGTGGTTATCCCGGTCTACAACGAAGAAGAAAGCTTGCCGGCATTGTTATCTCGTACGCAGGCAGCCTGTAAGCAATTAACCCAACAGTACGAAATAATTCTGGTGGATGACGGCAGTTCTGACAGCTCCGGTGACATGCTCGCTGCCGCTGCAGAACAACCGGACAGCCATGTTATTGCCGTTTTGCTCAACCGTAATTACGGCCAGCATTCCGCCATTATGGCCGGTTTTAGCCATGTGACAGGTGATCTGGTCATTACACTTGACGCTGACCTGCAAAATCCACCGGAAGAAATCCCGCGCCTGGTCGCCACGGCCGATGAAGGCTATGACGTTGTCGGCACCGTACGTGCAAACCGCCGCGATTCCTGGTTCCGTAAATCAGCCTCGAAAATGATCAACATGATGATCCAGCGCGCTACCGGCAAATCGATGGGCGATTACGGTTGCATGTTACGTGCCTACCGCCGCCACATTATCGAAGCCATGCTGCATTGCCATGAGCGCAGTACCTTTATCCCGATTCTGGCAAACACCTTCGCGCGCAAAACGATTGAAATCCCGGTTCAGCATTCTGAGCGCGAATTCGGTGATTCCAAATACAGCCTGATGAAACTCATCAACCTGATGTATGACCTGATTACCTGCCTGACAACGACGCCGCTGAGAATGCTTAGCGTGGTGGGCAGTGCGATCGCCATTTTCGGTTTTGTGCTGGCGGTGTTTCTGATTTTAATGCGCCTCATCAACGGTCCTGCCTGGGCTGCGGATGGCGTATTTACGTTATTTGCATTGTTATTCATGTTTATCGGTGCGCAGTTTGTGGGCATGGGGTTACTCGGTGAATACATCGGGCGTATCTACAATGATGTCCGTGCGCGTCCCCGTTATTTTGTTCAAAAAGTCGTCGGCGTTCGTTCCGAAGATAACAGTCAGGAAGAAGAGTGATGAAAGCGATTGTATTTGCCTACCATGATATTGGTTGTGTTGGTTTACAGGCTCTGGTTGATGCCGGTTATGACGTACAGGCAGTCTTTACGCATACCGATGCCCCGAATGAAAACCAGTTCTTTTCATCTGTTGCCCGTCAGGGTGCTGAACTGAATCTGCCGGTTTATGCCCCGGAAGATGTTAACCATCCATTGTGGGTCGACCGCATCCGTGCTTTACAGCCTGATGTCATTTTCTCTTTCTACTATCGCAACATGCTGAGCGAAGAGATTTTATCTCTGGCGCCACGCGGCGGTTTTAATCTGCATGGTTCATTGCTGCCACGCTACCGTGGTCGCGCACCGGTTAACTGGGCGCTGCTGAATGGCGAAACCGAAACCGGCGTTACCCTGCATAAAATGGTTAAACGGCCTGATGCGGGTGATATCGTGGGGCAGCGTAAAGTCGCTATCGCCGCCGATGACACTGCACTGAAATTACACGCCAAAGTCCGTGATGCAGCTAAAGCGCTTCTGACAGATGTTCTGCCGGAAATGAAAGCCGGTAAGATCACGCTGACTCCGCAAGACGAGTCTCAGGCAAGCTACTTTGGACGTCGCACTGCTGCCGATGGTGAAATTCACTGGCATAAATCTGCCACTGAAATTAACAACCTGATCCGTGCTGTGACTGAACCTTACCCGGGTGCATTCTCTTATCTGGGTCAGCGTAAACTGACCGTCTGGCGCGCCCGTCCGCTGGATACTCAGCATGACAAACAACCGGGCACCGTACTTTCTTCTGATCCGCTGACTATCGCCTGTGGCGAAGGCGCACTGGAAATTCTGGCAGGGCAGAGTGAAAACGGCCTGTATGTTCAGGGTTCCCGTCTGGCGCTTGAACTGGGTATCATGCCGGATATGCGCGTGGCGACATTGCCAACCGCCGTCATGAAGCGTCGTACACGCGTGCTGATTCTGGGTGTGAACGGTTTCATCGGTAACCACCTGAGTGAACGCCTGCTGCGTGAAGACCGTTATGAAATTTATGGTCTGGATATCAGCTCTGACGCGGTCAGCCGCTTCATGGATAACCCGCACTTCCACTTCGTTGAAGGCGATATCAGCATCCATTCTGAGTGGATCGAATACCACATTAAAAAATGTGATGTCGTTCTGCCGCTGGTGGCTATCGCCACGCCAATTGAATACACCCGTAATCCGCTGCGTGTGTTCGAACTGGATTTCGAAGAAAACCTGAAAATCGTTCGCGACTGTGTGAAATACAAAAAACGCATCATCTTCCCGTCGACCTCTGAAGTTTACGGTATGTGTGATGACAAAGAATTCGATGAGGACCATTCCCGTCTGATCGTTGGCCCGATTAACAAACAGCGCTGGATTTACTCTGTTTCTAAACAGCTGCTGGACCGTGTTATCTGGGCATATGGCGCGAAAGAAGGTCTGAAATTCACACTGTTCCGTCCGTTTAACTGGATGGGGCCACGTCTGGATAACCTGGATGCTGCGCGTATCGGCAGTTCCCGTGCGATCACTCAGCTGATCCTGAATCTGGTAGAAGGTTCACCGATCAAACTGGTCGATGGCGGCGAGCAGAAACGTTGCTTCACCGACATCAACGACGGTATCGAAGCGTTGTTCCGCATCATCGAGAACCGCGACAACCTGTGTGACGGTCAGATCATCAACATCGGTAACCCGACGAACGAAGCAAGCATCCGTCAGCTGGCAGAAATGCTACTGAAAAGCTTTGAGGCTCACCCGCTTCGCGCCCAGTTCCCGCCGTTTGCCGGTTTCAATCTGGTCGAAAGCAGCACTTACTACGGTAAAGGCTACCAGGACGTTGAGCACCGTACGCCGAGCATCAAAAATGCCCGTCGTCTGCTGGACTGGAAACCTGAAATTGGCATGGATAAAACCGTCGCCGACACGCTGGATTTCTTCCTGCGTTCTGTAAACACTGACGCTGACAAAGCCTGATACGGTGCCAGACATGAAGAAAGTGGGTCTGCGCATTGATGTGGATACCTGGAGCGGCACCCGGGAGGGTGTCCCTCAGCTTCTGCAAACCCTTGCAAAACATAAAATTACCGCCAGTTTCTTCTTCAGCGTTGGCCCGGATAACATGGGGCGCCACTTGTGGCGCCTGCTTAAACCGCGCTTTCTGTGGAAAATGCTGCGCTCTAACGCTGCCTCCCTTTATGGCTGGGATATCCTGCTGGCGGGTACCGCCTGGCCGGGTAAACCCATCGCCCGTGACCTCGGGTATCTGATGAAAGAAACCGCAAAACGGGGCCACGAAGTCGGACTGCATGCCTGGGACCATCAGGGCTGGCAGGCGAAAGTCGGCAAATGGTCTGAGAAACAGCTGGAAGAACAAATCCGGCTGGGGCTGGATGCACTGGAAAAAAGCCTGGGTCATGACGTCGAATGTTCGGCAGTGGCTGGCTGGCGTGCTGATGAACGCGTCATAGAAGTGAAAGAGCGTTTTCATTTCTATTACAACAGTGATTGTCGCGGAACCCATCCTTTCCTGCCGGTGCTGGAAAATGGAACCCCGGGAACCGTACAAATTCCGGTGACGCTGCCGACTTACGATGAAGTGGCGGGCGGCGAAATTACGGCGGATAACTTCAACGATTTTATTCTTGATGCTATCGCCAAGGATACCGGCGTGCCGGTGTACACCATCCACGCCGAAGTTGAAGGAATGTCGCTGGCAACGCAATTTGACGAGTTACTGACCCGTGCTGCTGCACAGGGTATCCGGTTTTGCGCGCTGGGCGAGTTACTGCCGCAAGATCTCAGTACGTTGCCAAAAGGCAAAGTGGTTCGCGCCAGTTTCCCCGGTCGGGAAGGTTGGTTAGGCTGTCAGCAAGAAGGTTTGTCCTGATGTCGAAAACAATTAAAGGCGTATGGAGCACCATGATCCTGGTGTTCTTCGCGCTCGTTTACCTTGTTCCTCTTAATACCCGCCTGTTATGGCAACCAGATGAAACCCGATATGCCGAAATCAGCCGCGAAATGCTTCAGCGCGGCGACTGGGTTGTGCCTCATCTTCTCGGATTGCGCTATTTTGAAAAACCGGTGGCAGGTTACTGGTTTAACAATATCAGCCAGATGATTTTCGGTGACAGCAACTTTGCGGTGCGTTTTGGTTCAGTATTCAGCACTATGCTGAGCGCCATTCTGGTGTTCTGGCTGGCAAATCTGATGTGGCGTAATCGTCAGACCGCTTACACTGCCGTGTTGATCTACCTTTCCACCTTGCTGGTGTTCAGTATCGGTACCTACAGCGTTCTTGATCCGATGATCACGCTTTGGATGACTGCGGCTATGGTAGCGACCTGGTTCTGCCTGCGGGTTTCGCGTACACCGCAAAAAGCCATGAGCTGGATAGCGCTTGGACTGGCCTGCGGTATGGGCTTTATGACCAAAGGGTTTCTGGCGCTGGCGCTGCCGGTGATTGCAGTTCTGCCGATTGTCTGGCGTGAAAAGCGTTTCAAAACCCTGTTTGGCTGGGGACCGCTGGCGGTTCTCAGTGCTGTGGTTCTCAGTCTGCCGTGGGTGCTGGCGATTGCGCGGCATGAACCTGATTTCTGGAATTACTTCTTCTGGGTCGAGCATATTCAGCGATTTGCAGAATCGGATGCCCAACATAAAGCGCCGTTCTGGTTCTATTTGCCGGTGATCTGTCTGGGCGTTCTGCCGTGGCTCGGTCTGTTGCCGGGTGCGCTGCGCCAGGGCTGGACTCAGCGCGTCATGCGCCCGGAGCTGTTCTTCCTGCTGAGCTGGGCGATTATGCCGCTGATCTTCTTCAGCATCGCTAAAGGTAAACTGCCGACTTACATTCTGCCGTGCATAGCGCCGATTGCCTTGCTGATGGCCGATCATCTTGAACAAATCCGGCAGTCAGGGAAGTTACGCGCACTGAAAGCGAATGGCGTCATTAACATCATTTTTGGTGTTCTGATGGCAGTTGCTGTACTGGTGATATCCGGCATTCTGCCGTTCCACGTTAAAGCCGTCTTTACCCGTACGGAGTTACCCCGCGCTCTGATCGGTATTCTCTGTTTTGCCGTGTGGGCGCTGGCAGGGGCAATGTCACTGACCGATGTGAAAAAACGCTGGTACTGGGGCGCTATCTGTCCGCTGGTATTGGCGCTGCTGGTCGGGCAGGCTATGCCGCAGAAAATTATAGATTCAAAACAACCTCAGGACTTTTTACAACAGCACAACGACCTGTTGCAGGACAGCCGTTTTATCCTGGCAGATAATGTCGGCGTAGCCACTGCGGTTGCCTGGTCGCTGAAGCGCAGTGATATCCTGATGTTTGATGAAAAAGGCGAGCTGCAATACGGATTAAGTTATCCTGATGCTAAAGATAACTTTATTGATGCGGCTGGCTTCCCGGCATGGCTGCAGAAAGCCCGTCAGGAAGGAAATGTTTCTGTGATCCTCAGACTTGACCGCAATGCGCATGTGAAATCAACAATGCCGGCTGCTGACCAAACAGTGAAGTTTGATCGTCAGGCGATACTGTTCTACAAAAAACTGCCATGACCGGATTCCTTCTGGTGCTGGCAGTTAGTGTGATCACCTGTGCCGGCCAGCTATGTCAGAAGCAGGCCGCTCAGGTGTCCGCTGACGGTCTGGCGCGCGTTCTGCGCTGGCTTGGGCTGGCGGTGCTTTTGCTTGGCATCGGCATGCTCTTGTGGCTGCGGGTGTTACAACTGCTGCCGCTGAGTCTGGCGTATCCGATGCTCAGTCTGAATTTTGTTCTGATCACATTGTGTGCCCGCTGGTTTTTCCATGAACACGTCGACGGACGCCACTGGTGTGGCGTTGCGTTAATCATGTCAGGGATTGCACTGATGAGTGTCAGCTTATGAAAGGCTATTTGTGGGGCGGGGCCAGCGTCTTACTGGTAACAGCAGCGCAGTTGCTGATGAAATGGGGGATGGTGCAGATCCCGTGGATTGCTCTGTCTGCCATTGACACCTCGTTTATTCTTAGCCATTTAAGCGCACTGACTGCCGTGTTTTTGGGGTTATGCGGGTATGTATTCTCGATGGGCTGCTGGTTCTTTGCCTTACGGCATTTGCCGCTCAACCGCGCTTATACCTTACTAAGTCTGAGTTATGCGCTGGTGTATATCGCGGCGGTCACCTTGCCCTGGTTCAATGAAAGCATCAGCTTAACCAAAACACTGGGCGGTTTACTTATCTTGTCCGGTGTCTGCCTGATCCACAGTAAACCTGTCAAAAAGTCTCAATGAATTCATTCTGAAACGATAAAAATCATCACAAAAGATTGGATGACGGATAAAATAGCGCTAAATTCTATTAGTTCTTAGATAACGGCGACTTATCCGGCCCGCGTAAACCTTCGTGTTCCGGTGATGCCGTGACGCTATTGAGGAAGGAATGCACTATGCGCTGGTCGTCCGTATCCATGTATTCCCTGCTGGCTGTTGCCGCGTTAATTCTTAACGGTTGCAGCAGCCACGCGCCACCGCCAAGTGGCCGGTTCGCTGATTCTATAACCGTGGTTGCCGAGCTCAATGATCAGCTCAGTCAATGGCACGGTGCGCCTTATCGCTATGGTGGTTTACAACCCAGCGGCGTGGATTGCTCGGGCTTTGTCTTTCGTACTTATCGCGATCGTTTTGGGGTGGTTTTGCCAAGAACGACGGCCGATCAAACGAAAATTGGCACAAAAGTTTCCCGTGATGAACTGCTTCCCGGCGATTTGGTTTTCTTTAAAACCGGCAGCGGGGAGAACGGCTTGCACGTCGGGATTTATGATACTGCAGATCAGTTTATTCACGCCTCAACCAGTCAGGGCGTCACGCGTTCTTCGCTCGATAACGTCTACTGGCGCAAAGTGTACTGGCAGGCTCGTCGTATCTGATACGGTATAAAACCCATTCCCCCTGATTTCACTGCGTATTTCATCCTGTTTTTTGCTGTTATTATCAGAGCAGACTCATTCAGGATGAATATGCGATGAAACCTCTCAGACTGTTACTTTCCGATTCTTACGATCCCTGGTTCAACCTTGCCGTAGAAGATTGCATTTTCCGCGAAATGACCACTCAGCGGGTGTTATTCCTCTGGCGGAATGCCGAAACGGTGGTGATCGGGCAGGCGCAAAATCCCTGGAAAGAATGTAATACCCGGAGAATGGAAGAAGACGGCATTCGCCTGGCGCGCCGCAGCAGCGGCGGTGGTGCGGTGTTTCATGATCTGGGCAATACCTGCTTTACGTTTATGGCCGGCAAACCGGAATATGATAAAAGTGTCTCGACCAACATTATCCTCGATGCCCTAAAACGTTTGGGGATAGATGCCAGCGCCTCCGGTCGCAACGATCTGGTGGTCCAGACCGCGGAAGGGGAGCGGAAAATCTCGGGGTCAGCGTACCGTGAAACAGCAGATCGCGGGTTTCATCACGGCACATTGCTGCTTAACGCTGATCTGAGCCGTCTGGCAAACTATCTCAATCCTGATGTCAAAAAGCTGCAGGCGAAGGGAATTACGTCAGTGCGCTCAAGGGTGGCGAATCTCAGTGAATTTGTACCGGACATCAACCACGAGCAGATTTGCGAAGCCGTTATTGCCGCTTTCTTTGATTGGTACGGGGCAAGTGTGGAACCGGAAATCATCTCACCGGATGTCTTCCCTGATATTCCGGGCTTCGCGGAGCGATTTGCTAAACAAAGCAGCTGGGAATGGAATTTTGGCAAGGCACCAGCGTTCAGCCATCTGCTGAACGAGCGTTTTATCTGGGGCGGCGTGGATATTCACTTTGACGTTGAAAAAGGCAGTATCAGCCGGGCGCAGATTTTCACAGACAGCCTGCACCCTGCGCCGTTACTGGCCTTAGCCGATGCGCTGGTCGGTACGCGCTATCATGCGCAGGATGTGGGGCAAACGTGCCAGGAAATCATTGAGCAGAATCCCGCGATGCGGGCAGAACTGACCGAACTGCAATCCTGGCTGATGCGTTGTATTCAGTAGGTTTGAATCCCGGAGATGGCCCTTCTTGTGCGTTTCCGGGAAATATTTTAGCCACGGCTCAGCTTGTGTTGCAGGCTTCTTTTCACCATCAGCCATTCATGGTCAATGATGGAAAACACCACGGTGTCACGATAGCTGCCGTCAGCATTTTTGCTGTGATTGCGTAAGACGCCATCCTGTTTAGCCCCCAGGCGGGTAATTGCTGCACGTGATTTATGATTATGCCAGTGAGTCCTGAATTCGACGGCAATCGCCTGAAGTTGTTCAAACGCATACTCCAGCATCAGTGCCTTACATTCGGTATTCACAGAGGTTCGCTGGAAACGTTGCGCATACCAGGTAAACCCAATTTCCAGCCGGTGATTTTTCACATCGGCGTTGGAAAATCGCGTCGTGCCGATGACTTTCCGGGTTTCATTATGGACAACAACGAACGGCAAAGCGCGTCCTGCCGCCTGTTCATTCAGGGCATCATCAATATACTTTCCAACCGTATCCGGGCGCGGGACTGAGGTAAACCACAGTTCCCATAATTCGCCATCGGCAGCGGCTTCAGCCAGTGCATCTGCATGGTCATGACGTAAGGGATGCAAACTGATTGTACGGCTTTTCAGAACCGTTTCTTTTAACCATAACGCGACTGACATTTTATAATAACCTCTGGTTTTTTACTGGATTAGAGGAGTGACAGAGTCTGGAGTAGAGACTTCAATTGCAGGCGGATGGCTTGCGCCATATCTCTTAAGACACTATAACCATTAACTAAAATAGTTGAATACGACTCCCCCCGGACAATAGCGCAATGAGTGACCGTTAATTTGTCTAAATATGTCTGATAGCACTCATGGTGCACGTTGCGTGTTTTCCCTGCTGACGATAAGATTAGTCTGAACCCCCTGTATTGACTGACATATCCCTCAAATTAGAAGGTGAGAAAGGGGAGTCACATCTTGCAACGCTTTATTACGCAGTTATCAGCACCCTGGTCGCTTTTTACTGACAACCGGGCTGGCTCTTTCTTGATATCAATTTCTCTGACGTTTCGGTTACGCCTCGGGGCTCCGGCATCTTTATGATCTGATTGATAGTCAAAAAGGTTATTAATCAATTAGCAGTGCCGTTGATGTTTTGGATAAAAATGAAAATACAATTCGATACGGCCTTTAACAGTAGCTATCTGTGTCAGCCGGTCTACACCATTGAAGGGAAATTGCTTGCCGTAGAATTAATTTGCCGCTTTTCCAGTGCAGACAGCAAGCTGGTTATGCCCACAGAACTGGTGTTAAACCTTCTCACACCACAGCAATTACTGCGTTTTCTCAATGAACAGCAAGTCTGGGCGGATCAGCATGCCCAATGGTTTAACGATAATCAGGTTATTTTGAATATCAGTGTTGAAGAAAAGCAGGTGGCTTTATTACTCGCGGATGAAAATCTCCGTGAGGCTTTTAAAGCACACCCCTTTATTCATCTCAATCTGAGTGAATCATTTCCGCAGCTTTCTCAGGGCAGAAACAACATTCAACTGGTTGCACTAAAACAAGATTTTACCCTGTGGCTGGAGAACTTTGGTTCCGGGAATATTACGATGGCGCCGATTTTCGATCATCTTTTTCAGTGGGTGAAACTGGATAAAAACCTCTTCTGGCAACTTTATGAAGGTGAACATTTTACGATCGTGATGCCGGCATTAATCCGCAATGTAAACCGTTTTTGCCGCAATATTGTGGTGGACGGGCTGGACAGTCAGGAGTATTTCGATGCATTGCATAAAAAGGATATAAAGGGCGTAAAAGGCCTGTTGTGGCCAGGCGTTGATCCCGCTGAGATGGACAGCCTGCTTAACCGGCCTGTTCAATTTCACTCATCGTCACTGCCGTCTTGATATTCAGGATCCCGGTCAGCACCTGCTGTATCGGGATTTTTCATCCCGGGCGTCGGTAATCTCCCTGCATTTACTCCGTGTTAATCACGACGGAGCAGACCTACACTAAAGAAAAGGGGGATTTATGCCACAATTCGAACACCATTATGCAGACCAACTGCCCGGTTTTTACACCGCGCTGCAACCGACGCCACTGAAAGGTGCGCGTCTGCTTTACCATAGCGAGTCGCTGGCACAAGAACTGGGGCTGGATGCATCTCTTTTCGGCGCTGACCACCGCGAATACTGGTGCGGTGAGAAAATCTTTCCGGGCATGCTGCCTTTGGCGCAGGTCTACAGCGGGCATCAGTTTGGTGTCTGGGCTGGGCAGCTGGGTGACGGGCGTGGCATTCTGCTCGGGGAACAGGTTTTGCCTGGCGGAAAGCGTTTTGACTGGCACCTGAAGGGCGCCGGACTGACGCCGTATTCGCGCATGGGTGATGGTCGCGCAGTATTACGGTCCGTCGTCCGTGAGTTTCTGGCTTCAGAAGCGCTGCATCATTTATCGATTCCAACCACCCGCGCATTGACGATTGCAACAAGCGATGAGCCTGTATTTCGCGAACAGCCGGAGCGCGGTGCGATGCTGGTCCGCGTGGCTGAAAGCCATATTCGTTTCGGGCATTTCGAGCATTTCTATTACCGTAAACAGCCGGAACAGGTGAAGCAACTGGCCGATTATGTCATTGCTCATCATTGGCCGGAATTGCTGGAAAGTGAACCAGTTGAATCTTTGCGTTATCAGCGCTGGTTTACGGAAGTGGTGGAACGCACCGCCAGTTTGATGGCGCAATGGCAAAGCGTTGGATTCGCTCACGGTGTGATGAATACCGACAATATGTCTATTCTCGGGCTGACTATCGATTATGGTCCGTTCGGCTTTCTGGATGATTATCAGCCGGGTTACATCTGTAATCATTCTGACCATCAGGGGCGTTACAGCTACGATAATCAACCTGCCGTAGCCTACTGGAATTTGCACCGGTTGGCGCAGACGCTGTCCGGTCTGATGACTACGGAACAGTTACAGGCGGCGCTCGGTGAGTATGAACCGGCGCTGATGAAAACGTACGGTACACTGATGCGAGGAAAGCTGGGCTTCTTTACCGAGAATAAACAGGACAACGACCTGCTGACCGGTCTGCTGAGCCTGATGGCGAAAGAGGGCAGGGATTTCACCCAAACCTTCAGGTTGTTAAGTCATACTGAGCAACAACAGGCCCGCTCGCCGCTGCGGGATGAATTTATTGATCGTGAGGCTTTCGACAGCTGGTATCAGGCTTATCGCCAGCGCCTGCTGACGGAGGAAGTGGCTGACTCGACGCGCCAGGACGCGATGAAACAGTGTAATCCGAGAATTATTTTAAGGAATTATATGGCGCAGCAGGCCATTGAACGTGCCGAAAAAGATGACATCAGTGCGCTGACTCAACTGCATCAGGCGTTGTGCGATCCATACAGTGACGCGCCGCAATATGACGCGATGGCGGCACTGCCGCCGGACTGGGGAAAGCATCTGGAAATATCCTGCTCGAGCTGACAAAAAAAGCCACAAAGCAACATGCCTTGTGGCTTTTCATTTCTGCAGGGCACTTACTGGCGCAGGAAAACCTGAGGCAACGCGGTGTCCGGATGCGGACAGACGTTTAAATCGGCCTGATACCAGCGACTCAGCGTTTCTTCGCTCAGCACCTGAGCCGGTGTCCCGCTGGCGACCACTTTCCCGCTGTGCAACAAAATAACCCGGTCGGCATACAATGCGGCAAGATTTAGATCGTGCAAGACACAGCATACGGCCAGCGGTGTCTGTTGGGTCAGATGACGTAACAGGCGCAGCGCATGTTGCTGATGATATAAATCGAGCGCTGAAGTCGGTTCATCGAGAAACAGCCAGCGCGGGGCAGGCTCAGGTTGCCAAAGCTGGATTAATACCCGTGCCAGCTGAACGCGCTGTTGTTCACCGCCGGATAGCTGGCGATAGTCACGCTCAGCCAGATTCAGACAGCCTGTCTGCGCCATCACCTCTGCCAGCGCGCGCTGCAAATTTTGCTGGCCGTGGGGCGAACGTCCAAGTGTCAGCACTTCGCGGACACTAAATCCGAAAGCCAGCGTACTGTTCTGGCGCATTACCGCACGTGTGCGTGCCAGTTCTTGTGGCTGCCAGTCGTTCAGCGGTTTGCCCATCATGGAACATTCCCCCGACTGGGGTGACAGATAACCGGTCAACATCCGCATCAGGGTCGATTTACCGGCACCGTTTGGCCCGATCAGCGCCACCATTTCGCCGCTTTCCAGACTCATCGAAACGCCATCAATCAAACGCCGGCCGTTGACAGAATACGTCAGATTTTCAGCCATCATAGATGAGGAAATATCAGACATTGCGTGGCACTCCCGGACGCAGGATCAGCCAGAGAAAATACGGACCGCCGATCAAACTGGTCAGCAGTCCCACCGGCATTTCTGCGGGAGCAACCAATGTACGCGCGAGCGTGTCCGCCAGTAATAACAGGCAGGCTCCGGCCATGGCAGAACCGGGCAACAACCAGCGGTGATCGGCACCAATACGCATTCGTAAAAGGTGCGGGATAACCAGCCCGATAAAGCCGATAACCCCCGAAACCGCCACCGCCGCACCCACCAGCAATGCGCTCAGCAGCAACAACTGCAACTGGGTACGGCGGACATTCACGCCCAGATAATGCGCATCTTCCTCCCCCAGTTGCAGAATGTTCAGACGGCGTGCCATGAACAACGCGGCAATGCAGGCTGGCAGGATCAGCGAAGAAGCAACGGCCAGCGTCGGCCATTGTGCTTGTCCCAGACTGCCCATGCTCCAGAGCGAGAACTGACGCAACTGCTGATCATCACTGACATAAGTCAGCACGCCTACGGCTGCGCCGCACAGTGCATTAATGGCGATCCCCGCCAGTAATAAACGCGATAACCCACCATGCCCGAAACGGCTCAGGGTGAAGACAATAGCTGAAATCGCCAGACTGCCGACGAAGGCGCTGATCATATGGCTGTAGAGAGCCAGCAGCGGCGGCAGGGCGAGCGGCATGACAATCGTTAGTGCAACCGCCAGCGCTGCACCGCTGCTGATCCCAAGTAATCCGGGATCTGCGAGGGGATTGCGAAAAAGCCCCTGCATTACCGCACCGGAGCTGGCGAGCGCACAGCCGACCACCACAGCCAGTAACACTCTTGGCAAGCGTATGCTCAGCCAGACCTGCCAAAGGTCATCGTCAAAAGGACGCGAAATTAACGTTCTGAGCGACAATGCCATCGCGCCGGTATTGGCCGCCAGAATAGCCAGTACCAGCAGAGCACCGCCGAGTCCGATCAGCGCCCAAACCGGCGAGCGGCGTCGTGATGGCATTGGGGGGCTCATGCTGCTCATTTCGCTTGTTCCGCCGCCCGACGAAGTTGCGCCATCACGGCCGGAGTTTGCAGACCAAAGCCCAGCAGCGACATATCATCCAGCACTAAAACGCGTTTGTTCTTGCCCGCAGGCGTCATCGCTACACCCGGTAATTTCCACACCTGATCCAGTCCGCCGAGCGTTTTGACACCGTCTGCGGTCAGCAGAAGAATATCCGGCGCACTTGCAATCACCCCTTCCTGAGAAAGCGGGCGGTAGCGGCTAAATCCCTGCATGGCGTTTTTTGCGCCAACGGACGTGATCATCGCATCCGCCGCGGTATTTTGTCCCGCCGCCATGGAAGACATGCCACCGTGGCTCATTACAAACAACATTTTCACCGGCAGCGCATCATGACGAATGGTCGAAAGCTGTGAACGATAAGTGGTGATCAGTTTCTCCCCTTCAGCCTGACGGTTGAGGGCTGCGGCGATTACTTCAATTTTCTCAGGCACGGTATTGATAGAAGGGGTACCCGGCACACGGACAACTTTCACGCCATTTTGTGATAACTGTTGCAACACCAGCGAAGGTTCAGCCAGTTCACTGCTCAGTACCATTGAAGGATGCATTGATAAAATGCCTTCGGTATTTAGCTGGCGCATATAACCCACATCCGGCAGCGCCAGAACTGCCTTCGGACGCAGACTGGTGCTGTCTCGCGCCACCAGTTCATTGCCAGCGCCGAGGGCGTAAACAATTTCAGTGACGTCTCCGCCGATAGTGACCAGTTTTTCGGCCGCATGTAGCAAAGGTGCTGCCAGCAAAGTGCTGGTAGCTAACAGGGCTTTCAGCGAGAGTTTCATGCTGCAACGCCTTCGCCACTGAGCTGAGCCAGCTGCTCGCGCCACTGAGTCTGTTCAGGCGTGCCTTCGGTACGCTGTCCGTAAAGCTGGGCAATCTGGGTACCATCGGCAGCAAACAACTCCAGACTGGTGACGAAACCGTCTTTGGTTGGCTTACGGGTTATCCAGCTTTGTGCGATGGCGCTTTCTACCAGATGCAGCGTGAAGCGTTCATTGAACACGTTGATCCACTCACCGTGCGGCATCACTTTTTCAATCTGGCCGGTGAAGATCTGCACACAGCCACGGTTGCCGACGAAAATCATAATTTCGTTTTGGTCTTCTTTGGCGATATTCAGCAAACGGGTCAGGGAACCATTTTCCACGCGCCATGCCAGGTCATCGCCGACCGCTTCAAAGGCCTGCTGACGGCTGATGTCATGGCGTTTCAGCAACTGGAAGAACTGATGAACGTCAGTCATAGCGCGCCAGTCTGCATCGATAGCACTGGCATCAGCCGCTTTCAGGGCGGGAGTCGATGGCGCAGCTTCAATCTGCAATGGCGGATTGACGTCGGTTTTGTATTGCGCAATCAGCGCGTCCCATGCCGCCATATCGGTTTCATCGGTGTTATAGACTTTATGCACTGCATCGCCGTGAGCATCAAAAAACTGAATACTGTGGCGAACGCCACGAGCCGTGTTTTCAGACATACTGAAAATATGCTGCCAGTGTTGCAGGAACAGGCGCAAATCCAGTGCGCGCGGGTTCAGAATCAGGCCAGCATGACCACTCAGATGCTGGTTCTCATAACGACCTTGTTGTTCATGAACGGCAAAATCATTGCGGGTAATCGATTTTGTTCCACCGACATTTTCCAGAGCAGCCAGCAATGTGCGGGCATCAACATCAAGTCGTGCGGCATCATGGGAAACACGTAATGCAGTTAATTCTGCTTCACTGATAGCCAAAATTTCCGCCAGATCGCGGGCATATTTACCCGGGTTCGCGTCTTTAGCCTGTAAATAATCCTGATAGTGAACTGAATGCATTGCTGTCTCCTCGTTAGCCTAAGTCACCCGCCCGCTGGCTGGTAAAAACTCGCGATGTTATGTGAATGATTTGTAATAAAATTCGGGTCAGTAGCCCGTTAACTTACACTTGGTAATGGGAATTAATATCAATTTGATAATCATTATCAAATCATTGCAAGAACACATCAAGAAAATTTTTGTTGATGGAATGTAATTTTTGCCAGGTAACCCTTTAATGTAAGAGGGATAGTGCAGTATTTACAGAGTGAAAAACGCAGGGGTCAGGAAGACGCGGCGAACCGCAGGCATAAAAAAGGGCAACGAAGTTGCCCTTGGAAAGGTTGCCAGCAAGTGATCAGAACCGGCTGTCAGTGGCCTCAGCCAGCATCGACAACAGGGTTTCAGTATCTTCCCAGCTCAGGCAAGGGTCAGTCACTGATTTGCCATAAACCAGCGGTTTACCAGGATGAATCGCCTGAGTGCCTTCTATCAGGAAACTTTCCGCCATAATACCGGCAATCGCTGAAGAACCACTGCGGATCTGCTGGCAAATATCTTCTGCCACATCCAGCTGACGGCGGTGCTGTTTCTGACAGTTGCCGTGGCTGAAGTCGACCACCAGACGCTGCGGTAAATCAAACTCAGCCAGATTCTGGCAAGCCTGCTCCAGATCCTCTGCATGATAGTTGGGCTTTTTACCGCCACGCATGATCACGTGGCCATAAGGGTTGCCTGCGGTGCGATAAATAGTCATCTGACCGCTTTTATCCGGTGACAGGAACATGTGGCTGGTACGTGAAGAACGAATGGCATCAATGGCGATACGCGTATTGCCGTCGGTACCATTTTTAAAGCCAACAGGGCACGACAGCGCTGACGCCATTTCACGGTGGATCTGGCTTTCTGTGGTGCGTGCGCCTATCGCGCCCCAGCTGATGAGGTCAGCGATATACTGTCCGATCACCATATCCAGGAATTCGGTGGCAGTCGGAATACCCAGCTCATTGACGGCCAGCAGGACTTTGCGCGCCAGCTCTATACCGTCATTAACACGGCACGAACCGTTAAGCTCAGGATCAGAAATTAATCCTTTCCAGCCGACAACGGTACGCGGTTTCTCAAAATAGGTGCGCATCACGATTTCAAGGCGATCCTGATACTTGTCACGTAATACGCGTAGTTTTCCCGCGTAATCAATCGCCGCTTCAATATCGTGGATAGAGCAGGGACCGACGACAACCAGCAAGCGCTGATCTTCGCCACTGACAATTTTTTCAATCCGTTTACGTGATTCCATCACGTGTTGTGCGACCGACGGGGAAATTGGCAATTTGTCTGCCAGTGCCTGAGGCGTAATCAGGCTGTCGATGCGCGTCGTACGCAGTTCATCTGTTTGTGACATGGTGCTCTCGAAAATTTGTTTCTTCGCTGCGGCAGGAATACCGGGAAGTGATGTCGATCACAATAACCCAAAAACAGATGAATTCAACCACTGTCAGCAGGATATGCCACCCGAATCAGGAAATGGATTCAGAACATACGACGGCTCATACCGAAGCTGTCCATAATCTTCGCTGATATCTCCTCAACGGAATAATTCGTACTGTTGAGATAGCGTATTTTGTTCTTGCGAAACAGCGCCTCAACTTCCGACACTTCCAACCTGCACTGGCGTAAGGAGGCATAACGGCTGTTTTCAACGCGCTCTTGCCGGATAGCGGTCAGACGCTCCGGATCAATCGTCAGGCCAAAAAGTTTATGCATATGCGGTTTTAGTGCTGCTGGCAACTGGATGTTGTCCATATCGTCAGCAGTAAAAGGGTAGTTAGCCGCCCGGATCCCAAACTGAAGCGCAAGATACAGGCTGGTCGGCGTTTTACCGCAGCGGGAGACGCCCAGCAAAATCACCTGTGCCTGATCGAGATTACGCAAGGAAATGCCATCGTCGTGTGCCAGCGTGTAATCAATAGCGGCAATACGCGCATCGTACTTGGTGATGTTGCTGGCCGTCAGACCGTGGGTTCTGTTGGCAATGGGCGTGGGGTCGACACCCAGCTCATTTTGCAGAGGCGCCACCAGCGACTGCACTATATCCTGGCAGAATCCTTCACTGCCCTGAATGATATCGCGGATGTTGGGGGAAATAATCGAGTAAAACACCAGCGGACGGGCTCCGGTTTTCTCAAAAATTTCATTGATCTGTTTGCAGACAGCTCTCGCACGTTCCTCACTTTCTACAAAAGGTAACGAGTATGTGGTCGCATTGACCGGGAATTGAGAAAGCACCGCATGGCCCAAAACCTCAGCTGTAATCGCAGTACCATCGGAAATGTAAAACACGCATCTGTCCACAAATGACTCCTGAATTAAATCACTTCATTTTATTTATTCGCGCCGATCTTTTGGGGCTTATTAAGTAATAACCAGAATTGAAGGAAATAAAAAGAGTAATTCCTCCGCATTTCCATCTTATCTTCATTGCTGCGAGATACTGCGCAAAATGGCTGTAATAAATGAAATGCCATTTTAAATTTTCCGCGATCCCTCGCAGGTTTTTGATTTGCTTCAGCACAACTTCAGCAGCCCTGTTAGCATGAATCACAGACCGGAGGCAGAGATAACTTCTTCATGATTCATAAGGAATAATGCTAATTTTCCCTCAGTAACAAAAATGCTGACGCTGGATTTTTCCTAAACAAAAATAGTTTGATTTGCTGGAACGATTCACCTGTCCATCTTCTATGGATCATTATGCTAGTCTCAAAAAGACAGCGTTGTTTAATGACACAAAAAGTGTTTCAGGCAACCGTTGAATAACCGGTTTTACACTCCTGTTGACTATTACTGTAAATAAATAAGAAAGGATTGTTTCATGGCTCATCTCGATCCCGATTTACGCAATGTTATCTGGTACAACCAACTGGGTATGAACGACGTTGATAAAGTCGGGGGCAAGAACGCATCCCTCGGGGAAATGATCACCAATTTGTCCGATTTGGGTGTTTCCGTTCCGAACGGTTTTGCAACGACGTCTCAGGCATTTAATGATTTTCTCGATCAGAGCGGCGTAAACCACCGTATCCATGAATTGCTGGATAAAACGGATGTGGACGACATCGCGCAACTGACCAAAGCGGGCACGCAAATCCGTCAGTGGATCATTGAGACGCCGTTCCAGCCAGAACTCGAGCAGGCTATCCGCGAGGCTTATCAGCAGCTTTCTGAAGGCGAGCCGGAGGCTTCTTTCGCTGTGCGTTCATCGGCAACGGCCGAAGATATGCCCGATGCGTCTTTTGCCGGGCAGCAGGAAACTTTCCTGAACGTTCAGGGATTTGATGCAGTCATGACTGCCGTGAAACATGTTTATGCTTCTCTCTTCAACGACCGCGCCATTTCTTATCGTGTGCATCAGGGCTACGACCACCGCGGTGTGGCGTTATCTGCCGGTGTCCAGCGTATGGTGCGTTCAGACCTCGCCGCAGCTGGCGTGATGTTTACAATCGATACTGAATCGGGTTTTGATCAGGTGGTCTTTATCACTTCTGCCTACGGCCTGGGTGAAATGGTGGTGCAGGGGGCGGTGAATCCCGACGAGTTCTATGTACATAAGCCGACGCTCGACAAGAAAAAACCGTCGATCGTTCGTCGCACCATGGGCTCAAAGAAAATCCGCATGGTTTATGCACCAAGTCAGGAGCACGGCAAGCAAGTCCAGATTGAAGATGTGCCAGCCGAACTGAGCACCCGATTCTCCCTGACTGATGAAGAAGTGCAGGCGCTGGCGCGTCAGGCGATACTGATCGAAAAACATTATGGCCGCCCGATGGATATCGAATGGGCTAAAGATGGTCATAACGGCAAACTCTATATTGTGCAGGCGCGTCCTGAGACCGTACGTTCAAACGGTCAGGTGATGGAACGTTACCAGCTCAATGGCAGCAGCAAAGTGTTGGTGGAAGGACGTGCAATTGGTCACCGCATCGGTGCGGGGCCCGTTAAGATCATCCACGACATCAGCGAAATGCATCACGTTAAGGCAGGCGACATCCTGGTGACCGATATGACGGATCCCGATTGGGAGCCGATCATGAAAAAGGCATCAGCCATCGTGACTAACCGCGGCGGTCGTACCTGTCACGCTGCGATTATTGCCCGTGAACTGGGCATCCCTGCTGTTGTCGGTTGCGGAGACGCCACCGAGAAACTCACCGAAAATCAGAAAGTCACGGTTTCCTGTTCAGAAGGTGATACCGGATATGTGTATCAGGATGAACTGGATTTCAGTGTACAAAGTTCTGAAATCGATGAGCTGCCAAAATTACCGCTGAAAATCATGATGAATATCGGTAATCCGGATCGTGCTTTTGATTTCGCCTGCTTACCGAATGAAGGAGTCGGGCTGGCGCGTCTGGAATTTATCATCAACCGCATGATTGGCGTGCACCCAAAAGCCTTGCTGGAGTTTGACCAGCAGCCGGCTGAATTGCAGGAAACCATCAATAAGATGATCCAGGGCTATGACAGCCCACGCGAATATTATGTGGCACGCCTGACGGAAGGGATCGCGACGCTCGGCGCGGCTTTCTGGCCAAAACGCGTCATTGTTCGTTTGTCTGATTTCAAATCAAACGAGTATGCCAATCTGGTAGGCGGCGAGAAGTATGAACCGCATGAAGAAAACCCGATGCTCGGTTTCCGCGGTGCTGGCCGTTATGTATCAGACAACTTCCGCGATTGTTTTGCACTGGAATGCGAGGCAATGAAACGCGTGCGTAATGACATGGATCTCACTAACGTTGAGGTGATGATTCCGTTTGTACGCACGGTAGCGCAGGCGGAAGCCGTGGTCGCCGAACTGGCAAATCAGGGACTTAAGCGCGGCGAAAACGGGCTGAAAGTTATCATGATGTGCGAAATTCCGTCGAATGCTTTACTGGCGGATCAGTTCCTCGAACACTTTGATGGATTCTCGATTGGCTCGAATGACATGACTCAGCTTGCTCTGGGGCTGGATCGTGATTCCGGAGTGGTTTCTGAACTCTTTGATGAGCGAAATGACGCCGTCAAAGCGTTGCTGTCGATGGCAATCAAAGCCGCGAAAAAGCAGGGCAAGTATGTCGGCATCTGCGGGCAGGGCCCCTCAGATCATCAGGACTTTGCGCAATGGCTGATGGATGAGGGAATCGACAGTCTGTCGCTGAATCCGGATACAGTTGTACAAACCTGGCTGGCGTTAGCAGAAAAGTAAATCGATTCATAAAGCAATTCCTAACACATAAAATAAAGGCTGTCACTCATGGGTGATGGCCTTTTCATTTTGTGCAAAAGGACTGAAAAATATTTATATCAGGAAGGAGAAAACAGAAAAACGAAGGTTTTTAGCGGGTGGTTTTATCAGGTAATAATTAAAAATCACAGGAGAATGAAGTTAGCGGACAATAAATAAAAAAAAGGCCCGTCATAAGACAGGCAAAGACTACACACAGCAATTTGGGGTATACCGGCTCAGGGGGAAGCCTGTATATAAATCAGTGAGTTGACATCCGAACTGTTAATAATACTAAGTTTCTCAAGGTATTTAGTCTGTAAGAATTCTCCTAATAGAGTTCATTCTCATACTATTTAGTGAGGGCAGTTATTGAGGAGCGGATAGAGGGTAAAATAGGGAGCAGAGGAAAGGAATAAAATAACGGCGCTGCCACATTCAATTTTATGGGCAACGCCGTCAGAAAGTTACTTAATGAAGAGTTTATTCATCCAGTGCTTTTAAAGCTTCTTCCGGATCCATCTCTGGTTCAGGGGCTTCATGTACCCAGAGGGAAATCAGGCGATACGATACGGCCAGTACCACTGGTCCGATGAACAGCCCGATCATACCGAAGGCAAACAATCCCCCGATAACACCAGAGAGAATCAGCAACATGGGTAAATCTGCACCCATGCGGATCAGAACGGGACGCAGTACGTTATCAAGTGACCCGACCACGCAGCTCCAGACCAGAAGCACGGTGCCCCAGGTATTGTCGCCGGACCAGTAAAGCCAGATGATTGCCGGTATCAGTATCAGCAACGGACCGATTTGCGCAACGCAGCAAACGAACATCACTACCGTCAGCACGGTAGCATAAGGGATGCCCGCAATCGCCAGCCCGATACCGCCGAGAATTGACTGCACAATGGCGGTTACGACTACGCCTAAAGCCACAGCGCGGATGGCCTGACCGGCCAGAATAACGGCAGCGTCACCGCGTTCTGCGGCCAGACGAATGGCAAAGTGGCGGATCCCTAAAGCAACCTGTTCGCCACGGCTGTACAGCAAGGCACTGAACAACAGCATCAGCGAACAGTGGACAATAAACCGACCAAGATGACCGGCCTGAGTGACAAACCACGCGGCGGTTTGTCCGACGTAAGGCTGAACTTTAGTCACCAGCGCATTACCGCCGCCATTAATCAGGGCGTGCCAGCCGGTATACAGCTTATGGCCCACCAGCGGTATGGAATTGAGCCAGTGGAAATCAGGCATATGCAGTGAGGAAGGGTGGCTGGCGATTTCTACCAGAGGCGCGCCATTTTCAATTGCACTGCTGACCAGCATCGCAATAGGCAAAACAAATAATAAAATCAGTAACAAAGTCATGATGATGACGGCAAGGAACCTGCGTCCCCAAAGCAGCCGCTGGAGCTTGATCATCAGCGGCCATGTCGCGATAACCACCATGCCTGCCCAGACAAACCCAAGAATAAAGGGCTGAACGATCCAGATACTGGCGATGGTCATCAGTGCAATAAACAACACCCCAAACATAATCTGAGGTAAATCGTAACGTTTAATTGGGAGATTCATTCATGTTTCTCAATGTGATAAACGAAGTAAGGCACGAACCCTGTGCCTCCATACTTTGTATTTCAAACGCGGGATATTAAATCCGGGGTAGTCAAAATTCAGTGTGCGCATGATCCCGCGTGTCCATGATCAGTGTGTTCAAAATCCAGCCTGTCTGAAATAAGCATGGAACATCCGGCTGCTTTTGGATAGCTCGCCGCAAGATTAGTTGCAACGCGTTGTGCTGATACGCGATTTTTGCGATTCATCATGAAAGTAATGCAACAAACGGCAACCAGACGGAGCGCGGAAAAACGAAGTATGTTAGTTTTTATTCTGGGTAAATAACAGGTGGATCTGCAACTCAGATCCGGCAGGTCGCCTCGGGCCCGCCAGGCATACAACAAAGACAGAGTCATAATTCAATGATCCCACAGATTTCTCAGGCGCCGGGTGTCATCCAGCTGGTGCTCGATTTTTTGGAAGCGTTAAAAAAGAACGGTTTTACGGGTGATGTCACAACAACTTATGCAGATCGGCTGACGATGGCGACAGATAACAGCGTCTATCAGTTGTTGCCGGATGCTGTCTTATTCCCGATCGCCACGTCAGACGTTGCACTGATTGCCCGTCTTGCAGGGCAGGAACGTTTTAAAACGCTGGTATTCACTCCGCGCGGTGGCGGTACCGGTACCAACGGTCAGTCGCTGAACCGCGGCATTGTGGTTGATATGTCCCGTCATATGAACCGCATTCTCGATATCAATACAAAGCAGGGTTGGGTAAAAGTTGAAGCCGGTGTGATTAAAGATCAGCTCAATGATTATCTGCGTCCGTTGGGTTATTTCTTCTCTCCGGAACTCTCGACCAGTAACCGCGCCACGCTCGGCGGGATGATCAATACCGATGCCTCCGGGCAGGGCTCGCTGGTGTACGGTAAAACCTCAGATCACGTGCTTGGCGTCCGGGCCATTGTGCTTGGCGGCGACATGCTGGATACCACTGCGATCCGGACAGAGCTTGCAGATAAACTGGGCGAAGAAGATTCGGTTATCGGGCGGATTTACCGCACGGTGCTCGACAGCTGCCGCGACAACCGTGCGCTGGTAATAGAGAAATTCCCAAAACTTAACCGTTTCCTGACCGGATACGATTTGCGTCATGTGCTGAGTGATGACCTGCAAACCTTCAATCTGACACGAATTCTGACCGGCTCAGAAGGCTCGCTGGCCTTTATTACTGAAGCCCGTCTGAACATCACCCCAATCCCGAAAGTGCGTCGTCTGGTCAACATCAAGTATGACTCTTTCAACTCGGCCCTGCGCAACGCACCTTTTATGGTGGAAGCGAAAGCCCTGTCAGTAGAAACCGTTGACTCAAAAGTGCTGAATCTGGCGCGTGAGGATATTGTCTGGCACAGCGTACGTGACTACATCACGGATGTTGAAGGCAAAGATATGCAGGGGCTTAACATTGTTGAGTTCGCCGGCGATGATGCTGCTCTCATCGAAAGCCAGGTGAGCGCATTGTGTGAGCGTCTCGACGGGCTGATGAGTGACAAAGAAGGCGGTGTGATTGGTTATCAGATTTGCGCCGATCTGCCTGGTATAGAGCGCATCTATAACATGCGTAAAAAAGCCGTCGGGCTGCTGGGCAATGCGAAAGGGCAGGCTAAACCATTGCCATTTGCCGAAGACACTTGTGTTCCGCCTCAGCATCTGGCGGATTACATCGTCGAATTTCGGGCGCTGCTCGACAGCCATCATCTGAGCTACGGAATGTTTGGTCACGTGGATGCGGGCGTATTACACGTACGTCCGGCGCTGGATATGTGCGATCCGCAGCAGGAAATGTTGCTCAAGCAAATTTCCGATGAAGTCGTAGCACTGACGGCAAAATATGGCGGGCTGCTATGGGGCGAGCATGGAAAGGGTTTCCGTGCCGAATACAGTCCGGCCTTCTTTGGTGAAGAATTGTTCCATGAGTTACGCCGGATCAAAACCGTGTTCGACCCGGACAACCGCCTCAACCCAGGTAAGATCTGTGCGCCGCTGGATTGCGATGAACCGATGATGAAAGTGGACGCGGCGAAACGCGGCACACTGGATCGCCGTATTCCGCTGGAAGTTCGTCAGTCATTCCGCGGTGCGATGGAATGTAACGGCAACGGGTTATGTTTCAATTTCGATGTGAAAAGCCCGATGTGCCCGTCGATGAAAATCACCGGCAGCCGCATTCATTCGCCTAAAGGTCGTGCAGGTCTGGTGCGCGAATGGTTGCGCCTGCTGTCAGAACAGGGCGTTGATCCGCTGGCGCTGGAAAATGCGCTGCCTGAAAAAGGGCTAAGTTTCCGTACCCTGATTGATCGCACGCGTAACACCTGGCACGCCAATAAAGGCGAATATGATTTTTCCCATGAAGTGAAAGAGGCGATGTCAGGCTGTCTGGCCTGCAAAGCCTGTTCCACACAGTGTCCGATTAAAATTGATGTTCCTGGATTCCGATCGCGGTTCCTGCAGCTTTATCACACACGATATCTGCGTCCTGCTCGTGATCACTTTGTGGCTGGCGTGGAAAGCTACGCACCGCTGATGGCAAAAGCACCGAAGTTGTTTAATTTCTTCCTCAAACAACCCTGGGTGCGTGAAATGAGCCGGAAAAGTATTGGCATGGTAGATTTGCCTTTACTCTCTTCTCCGACATTGCGCGAGCAGCTACTTGGACATCGCGCCAGTACGATGACGCTGGAGCAACTTGAAGCCATTTCTCCTGCGCAGCGTGGCGAATACGTGCTGGTAGTTCAGGATCCGTTCACCAGTTTCTATGATGCGCAGGTGGTGGCTGATTTTGTCCGGCTGATTGAGAAACTTGGCCTCAAACCTGTTCTGTTGCCATTCTCTCCGAACGGTAAAGCGCAGCACATTAAAGGCTTCCTCACTCGTTTTGCGATAACAGCGAAGAAAACGTCGCTGTTCCTCAACCGTGTTTCGCAATTAGGAATGCCGATGGTCGGCGTCGATCCGGCGCTGGTGCTGTGTTATCGCGATGAATATAAGGAGATCCTGGGCGAGTCGCGTGGCTCATTCCAGGTACAACTGGTGCATGAATGGCTTGATGCGTGGCTGGCTGAACGCCCGGCACAGCAGCAAAGCGGCGAATCCTGGTATCTGTTTGGTCACTGTACGGAAAGTACGGCGTTGCCAAACAGCGGCAAGCAATGGGGTGATATTTTTGCCCGCTATGGCGCGAAGCTGGAAAACGTCAGTGTCGGCTGCTGCGGAATGGCCGGAACGTACGGCCATGAAACTAAAAATCTTGAGAATTCTCTGGGGATTTACGAGCTATCCTGGCATACCTCTTTGCAGCGGTTGCCGCGCCAGCGCTGTCTGGCAACCGGTTATTCATGCCGTAGTCAGGTTAAACGTATTGAGGGTAACGGTGTCCGCCATCCGTTACAGGCCTTGCTGGAAATCATTCCCTGACCATTAAGGAAGCTTTATGTCACTCTGGAAACGCAGTACCACGCTGGACGCGCTGAATGAGCGCAGTCAGGGATGTATGGTCGGGCATGTGGGGATAGAATTTACCCAGCTGGGCGAGGATTTTCTCGAGGCGACCATGCCCGTGGACAGCCGCACGACACAACCTTTTGGCCTGCTGCATGGCGGGGCATCGGTGGTTCTGGCGGAAACCATGGGATCGATGGCAGGCTATTTGTGTTGCGAAGGCAGCCAGACGGTGGTCGGCGTGGAGATTAACGCCAGCCATATGCACTCAGCACGCGAGGGACATGTGCGCGGTGTGTGTCATGCATTGCGCGCCGGGCGCCGCAGCCAGGTCTGGCAAATCGAAATTTTTGATGAGAAAGGAAATCTTTGCTGCGTGTCGAGGCTGACCACGATGGTGATTGATCACTGAGACAGGCCCTGTCAGTTATCTTGATTCCTCAGTTATCTTGAGTCGTGTTTCAGAGAAGGGCGGATACATTAATCATGTGTCCGCCTTTTTATTTGGCTTAAAAATGGCGTAACACATTGAAATTAAGTCAAAGCTGGAAAGGGACGCGTTTCGCAAAGTCAGTTTGAAATGCCGTTGCTTTTTCCCAGATGCCCATCATGGCATAATACTGACAAATGAGTTTTAACGTATGCCGCGCAAAATGATAACTCTGAACACGAAAGAGCTCACAGCGGACAACACTGTTGATTTCCAGAATCAGGCGGTTGTGCAATTTGCAGAGCGCATGCAGATAGCTGTGATCATCGCCGTTTTGCAGGCACAGGTTAGCCATTTCCAGACAAATGTTGTTGAAGCGTTTGAGCTGACATAAATGTGCATCAGGACGTCGTAAGGCCGCATCAGCCATGTAGAAATCCACTGTGGCATCGCGGACATTCGATTTGTATTCGTCGATCTTGCCTTGCAACCACGCATTTACCGATTGAGCCATTCTCAGTATTCCGGGTTATCTGAATGATAATCATTATCAAAGAATGACCATCATATTGGCAAAAAATGACCGGATCAACGTTTTCATCGGGTTTTTTTCATTTTGTTGTGCGAAAGCAGATAAGCAAAAAGAGCTTTAATTTTTTCGGTTGTGGCGAATTCATAAATAGGCATTTCCGATGAATGTTTTATAATAGACACAATGAAAGCTATTAACCCGCAATGTTTATAAGGTTAATTTTAATTTTTAACAAAAAATTGACAATTTATTCAATCAGTTGATGGTTGCGGTGTTCAAGACCCGCCAGCGACCAGGTGTTAACCCGATGCACATTGAGCGACTTTCCTCATGGGCAATCGCTATACCCTCTTAAAACAAGAGGTTGAAGTGGTACCTGTTATCACTAGAATAGAGACAATAGGTCTTGTCTATGACCGTAAAATTACGAGGTAAGACAGATGCAAACTGAAACTGTCGGCTCTTTCTCTTTAGACGACAACGTATGGCAAGGTGTGAGCCTGACTGATTCTGCCGCAAAACAGATTAATACTCTGATGGCGCAGGATCCTGACGTTAAAGGTCTCCAGCTCTCGGTGAAACAATCGGGCTGTGCCGGCTTTGGCTACGTTCTGGATTTAACCAAACAACCAGCCAGTGATGATCTGGTGTTTGAACATGACGGCGCTTTGCTGTTTGTTCCGCTGAAGGCCATGCCTTTCATCGACGGAACTGAGGTAGATTTTGTCCGTGAAGGACTGAATCAGATATTTAAATTCAATAATCCTAAAGCTCAGCATGCCTGCGGGTGTGGCGAAAGTTTCGGCCTGTAAGAAACGGCTTTCAGTTTTTAAGATTATTGTAAACAAAGCGATGTAACCAACATGTCACGAAGCAACGTAGAAATTCCAGATGATGTGCAGTCTTGGGTCGGCGAGGGAACGAACTATAAAGAAGGGTTCTTTACCCAGCTTGCAACCGATGAATTAGCATCAGGCATCAACGAAGATGTGGTGCGTGCCATTTCCGCGAAGCGTAATGAGCCTGAGTGGATGCTGGAGTTCCGTCTGCAGGCTTATCATGCCTGGTTGAAAATGGAAGAACCGCACTGGCTCAAAGCGTATTACACGCCTCTTGATTACCAGGATTACAGCTATTATTCCGCGCCATCATGTGGCAGCTGCGATGATACCTGTGGTTCTCAGCCTGGCGCCACACAGCAGCCTCCGGAAAATTCTCACAGCATTCCTGCGCTTGACGGCGCTCTTGACAATAAAAACTACCTCACCAGTGAAGTAGAAAAAGCCTTTGAGCAGCTGGGTGTTCCGGTTCGTGAAGGTAAAGAAGTGGCGGTCGATGCAATTTTTGACTCCGTTTCTGTCTCCACGACTTACCGTGAAAAGCTGGCGGAATCAGGCGTGATTTTCTGCTCATTCGGCGAAGCCATTCACGAATACCCTGATCTGGTGCGCAAATACCTCGGTACTGTGGTGCCTGCGCAGGATAACTTCTTCGCCGCACTGAATGCTGCCGTTGCTTCTGATGGTACCTTTGTCTATGTGCCAAAAGGCGTGCGTTGTCCGATGGAACTGTCGACTTATTTCCGTATCAACGCGGCGAAAACCGGCCAGTTTGAACGTACTATCCTGATTGCCGATGAAGGCAGTTACGTGAGTTACATCGAAGGGTGTTCGGCGCCAGTTCGTGATACCTACCAGCTGCACGCCGCGGTTGTAGAAGTGATTCTGCACAAAGACGCGGAAGTGAAATATTCCACTGTCCAGAACTGGTTCTCCGGCAGCAAAGACAGCAGCGGCGGTATTCTGAACTTCGTGACCAAACGCGCATTGTGCGAAGGCGCGGGTTCGAAAATGTCCTGGACGCAGTCTGAAACCGGCTCAGCGATCACCTGGAAATACCCAAGCGTTATCCTCAAAGGCGATAACTCTATCGGTGAATTTTTCTCGGTTGCACTGACCAGCGGCAAACAGCAGGCGGATACCGGCACCAAAATGATTCACATTGGTAAAAATACCAAGTCGACCATTATCTCCAAAGGTATCTCTGCGGGTCACAGCCAGAACAGCTATCGCGGTCTGGTTAAGATCCTGCCAAGTGCAGAAAATGCGCGTAACTTTACGCAGTGTGACTCGATGCTGATTGGCGCGGACAGCGCAGCGCATACCTTCCCGTATGTTGAAGTGCGTAACAATACTGCGCAGCTGGAACACGAAGCCACAACGTCAAAAATCGGCGATGACCAGCTGTTCTACTGTCTGCAACGTGGTATCAGCGAAGATGACGCGATTTCCATGATTGTTAACGGTTTCTGTAAAGATGTCTTTTCCGAGCTGCCGCTGGAGTTCGCTGTCGAAGCACAGAAACTGCTGGCCATCAGTCTTGAACATAGCGTCGGTTAATTCGCCGACGTTTTTCCTGCCGGTGTAGCGTGGTGTGACGTCAGCACCGGGCAGGTTTTAGTTCAGCACAGTCAAAGCATAAACAGAATTAAGAGCGCGCTGGCGCAAACTCAAGGATACGTATGTTAAGCATTAAGAATTTGAAGGTCCGTGTCGAAGAAAAGGAAATTCTGAAAGGCCTTGATCTGGAGATCAAACCGGGTGAAGTACACGCCATCATGGGTCCGAACGGCTCAGGTAAAAGTACGCTCTCCGCGACACTGGCTGGCCGCGAAGATTACGAAGTCACCGACGGCTCCGTAATCTTCAACGGTAAAGATTTGCTGGAACTCGCTCCGGAAGACCGCGCTGGTGAAGGCGTCTTTATGGCTTTCCAGTATCCGGTGGAAATTCCCGGTGTGACTAACCATTTCTTCCTGCAAACTGCGGTAAATGCTGTGCGTAAATACCGCGGACAGGAACCAATGGACCGTTTTGACTTCGCTGATTTCATCGAAGAAAAAATCGAAATGCTGAAAATGCCTGCCGATTTGCTGACCCGTTCAGTGAACGTTGGTTTCTCCGGCGGTGAGAAAAAGCGTAACGACATTCTGCAAATGGCAGCCCTTGAGCCAAATCTGTGCATCCTGGATGAAACCGACTCCGGTCTGGATATCGATGCCCTGAAAATCGTTTCTGACGGTGTTAACACACTGCGTGACGGTAAACGTTCATTCGTTATCGTAACCCACTACCAGCGTATCCTCGACTACATCAAGCCTGACTACGTGCACGTTCTGTATCAGGGCCGCATTGTTAAATCCGGCGATTTCACCTTGGTTAAACAGTTAGAGGAGCAGGGTTATGGCTGGCTTACCGACGAAGAGTAATGCACCTGCGGCGGGCAGTTCGCACGCCATGCAGCAGCTTTACCGTCTTTTTGAAAGCCGTGGCGGTGAACAATCCACTCACGCTCATGCACACTGGCAACAGGTGCTGCGCCTGGGTTTCCCGCACGCAAAACTGGAAGACTGGAAGTACACTCCGGTTTCTTCACTGCTGGGTAATCAGTTCTTTGCTCCGCAGCAACAGGCACTGACTGTTGAACAGGTTAAATCGCTGGCGCTGCCAGTGGATTGCTACCGTCTGGTATTCATTGATGGCCGTTTCGATGCGGATCTCAGTGATTCAGATACCGGTGCTTTTGAAATTGAAAAACTGAGCCCGGCGGCGCAACAGACGTTGCCTGATCCGATTCAGTCAGAAGTGTTTTTGCACCTGACCGAAAGTCTGGCGCAAGATTCCCTATCTGTACGTTTGCCCGCGGGCAAGCAGGCCGAGAAGCCGCTGTATCTTTTACATCTGAGCAGCGGTCGTGACCAGTCACGCGAAATGAACACCGTGCATCATCGCTATCATCTGGCGATTGAGGGCGGTGCGAATGCAGAAGTGATCGAACATTATCTCAGTCTGAACGATCACGGCCATTTCACCGGCGCACGTATGACGGTGAATGTGGGCGATAATGCCGATTTCACGCATTACAAACTGGCCTTTGAAAGCCAGGCAAGTTTCCATTTCTCGCATAACGATCTGGTTATTGGTCGCGATGCGCGTGTTGCCAGCCACAGTTTCCTGCTGGGGGCTGGTCTGACCCGTAATAACACCAGTGCGCAGCTTAACGGTGAAAACAGCGAACTCAACATTAACAGCCTGGTTCTGCCGGTTGATTCTGAGATTGCTGATACCCGTACTTATCTGGAACACAACAAAGGTTATTGCAACAGCAACCAGTTGCATAAAGTGATCGTGAACGATCGTGCTAAAGCGATTTTCAACGGCATGATCAAAGTGGCGCAGCACGCACTGAAAACCGACGGCAAAATGACCAACAACAACTTGTTGCTGGGCAAACACACTGAGGTTGATACCAAACCACAGCTGGAAATTTATGCCGATGATGTGAAGTGCAGCCACGGTGCTACTGTGGGTCGTATCGACGACGAACAGCTTTTCTATCTGCGTACCCGTGGGATCAGCGGTCAGGATGCTCAGCAAATGATCATCTTTGCTTTTGCCGCTGAACTGACGGAAGCCATTGAGAATGAAACCCTGCGTGAAGTCGTGATTGCCCGTATTGCAGGCCGGCTAAATCGAGGTAAGTAATGAGTTTTCCACTGGAAAGAGTACGTAGCGATTTCCCTGTGCTGAGCCGTGAAGTTAACGGCCAGCCGCTGGCCTACCTTGACAGCGCGGCCAGCGCACAGAAACCGCGTCAGGTCATTCAACGTGAAATGTCTTTCTTCGAGCAAGGTTATGCTGCGGTTCACCGCGGCATTCATACCATGAGCGCGGAAGCCACCGAGCAGATGGAAATCGTCCGCACGCAGGCCGCACAATTCATGAATGCTGCGTCGGCAGAAGAAATTGTCTTCGTGAAAGGTTCCACGGAAGCCATTAACCTGGTCGCCAATACCTGGGGGCGTGAGTTTTTACAGCCCGGCGACCATATCATTCTGACCGAAATGGAACACCACGCGAACATCGTGCCATGGCAGATGCTGGCGAAAGAACGTGATCTGCATATTGATGTCTGGCACCTGACGCCGCAAGGCGAGCTGGATTTATCGCAGCTTGAATCCCTGATCACGCCGCGCACTAAATTGCTGACGCTGGCGCATGTTTCTAACGTGCTGGGCACCGTTAACCCGATCGAAAAAATCATTCCTCAGGCGAAAGCCGCAGGGCTGACCGTTCTGGTGGATGGCGCGCAGGCGGTGATGCATCACGCGGTTGACGTTCAGGCGCTGGGTTGTGATTTCTATGTCTGGTCCGGGCACAAACTTTACGGACCTACCGGTATCGGTATTCTTTACGGTCGCAAAGCGTTGCTGGATCAAATGCCACCCTGGGAAGGCGGCGGCTCGATGATCAAGCATGTCAGTCTGACCGAAGGGACGACCTTTGCCGCTGCTCCTTGGCGCTTTGAAGCGGGTACCCCAAACACCGGCGGTATCATGGGGCTGGGCGCCGCCATTGAATATGTGACTGAACTGGGTCTTGAGAATATCCACGCTTATGAACAGGAACTGATGGCTTACGCGCTGAAAGCGATGGAGCAGGTGCCGGATATTCAGATTTATGGCCCGGCGACGCGTGCTGGAGTGATTGCGTTCAATCTGGGTAAACACCACGCCTATGATGTCGGCAGCTTCCTTGACCAATATGGTATTGCCATTCGCACCGGTCATCACTGTGCGATGCCGTTAATGTCCTTCTACGGTGTGCCGGCTATGTGCCGCGCATCGCTCGCGATGTACAATACCCGTGAAGAAGTCGACCGTCTGGTCGCAGGACTGCAACGTATTCACCGGCTGTTGGGGTAATCCCGCCAGCCTTGATCAGGATGTTGTTATGGCTTTGCCCGATAAAAATAAGTTAGTCAAAAACTTTTCCCGGTGCCCGAACTGGGAAGAGAAATATCTGTACGTGATCGAACTGGGTGGCCAGTTACCGGCTTTGGCGGAAGAACATCGTCAGGATAAAAACCTGATTTCCGGTTGCCAGAGCCAGGTGTGGATTGTAATGCGTACCGATGAAAATGGTGCGCTGACTTTTGAGGGTGACAGTGATGCTGCCATCGTGAAAGGTCTGGTGGCGATCGTGTTCAGCCTTTATCAGGGTCTGACTCCGCGTGATGTGGTAGAGCTGGATGTGCGTCCGTTCTTCACGGAGCTGGAACTGAGCCAGCATCTGACGCCTTCACGCTCGCAAGGGTTAGAAGCGATGATCCGCTCGATTCGCGCTAAGGCTGCTGAGCTGTCTTAATTCAGCCCCTGCAGTGCTGCTTTGCTCATTAGGAATTGTCTGCTAATGAGCAAAGCAAATTCTCCGTTCTGCCTTTTGCTATTCGTTTTTAGCCTGATTTTTCAATTCACTATCTTTGTCGTTTTCGCCTGACTCCCTTTCGGTAACTTTCTGATTTTCTGTGGTTTGATTGCCACAGGATTCTGCGCTGCTAGTATTACCAGACGAGATAATGTCTTGCCTCAGATTGTCTGAGCGCAGGCCGAAAAAGGACTGAGTATGAGACGCGCATTACCCCTTCTGGCAATGTTAGTTGGCACGTTTGTGGCAACCCATTCCATGACCGCAAGTGCAGCAGAATACCCTTTGCCGCCGGATAATAGCCGCCTGATTGGCGAAAACACGACTTATGTGGTGCCAAATGACGGCAAACCTCTGGAAGACGTGGCAGCCAAATATCAGATTGGCCTGATCGCTATGCTGGAAGCCAATCCCGGCACGGATCCTTATTTGCCGAAAGCGGGAACCGTACTGACTATCCCTTCACAGATGCTGTTACCTGACACGAAACGTGAAGGCATCGTGGTGAATCTGGCAGAGCTGCGTCTGTACTACTATCCGAAAGGCGAGGATAAAGTCATCGTCTATCCGATTGGTATTGGCCAGCTGGGTCGTAATACGCCTGAAATGGTCACCTCCGTTAGCCAGAAAATCCCTAACCCTACGTGGACGCCGACGGCCAACATCCGCAAAGCGTATCTGAAAGACGGCATTACGTTGCCGGGAATGGTACCTGCTGGTCCGGATAACCCGATGGGACTTTTTGCGATGCGTCTGTCGGCCGGAACAGGGCAGTATCTGATCCACGGTACCAATGCCAACTTTGGTATTGGAATGCGCGTGAGTTCCGGCTGTATTCGTCTGCGTCCGGACGATATCGAAGCGCTGTTTAACTCAGTCCCAAAAGGAACCCGCGTGCAGATTGTGAATCAGCCAATCAAATATGACGTGGAGCCGGACGGTAAGCGTTACATTGAAGTGCATCAACCTTTGTCGCATACAGAAAAGGATGATCCGCAGACTAAACCGATTCCGCTGACTGCAGCAATGAAGAAATTCATCAGGAACGATGAGACTAATGCTGCAATGGTGAAAGAGGCGATTACCCGCCGCTCAGGTATGCCTGTCGTGGTGAGTGTGGGTGATAAAGCAACAGATACGCCATCACCTGTTAATGAGCCGCAGACGGCAGCTTCAGCACAACAATCTGATGTGACAACCGCAAGCTCGCAGTAAACGTTACAAAAACGTTTCAGAAGCGATCTTCACTGAAGGAGCCATCATGGCTCCTTTTTTTATGTCAGTCGTTCGGAGGTGCCATAGAGAGTGTTTTAGGAATGAGTGTTGATGAAGGGTAGGTGCGTTGAAAGAAGGTAGGGGCGGATAAATTGCAGGCAAAAAAAATGGCGCACTGAGTGCGCCATTGAACTAGAGAAGTAAATATTACTTCTTGTAAGCGTGAGCTTGGTTGTCAAGACGTTGGTTAGCGCGAGCTGCATCGTCTTTAGCTGCTTGAACGTCAGAACGCATTGCGTTCACGTCGTTGCTCAGTTGGTCAACTTTAGAGTTCAGAGTAGAAACGTCTGAAGACAGTTGGTCGATTTTAGCATTGCTTGAACAACCAGCCAGCATAGTTGAAGCCAGGATTACAGCGCCCAGTACCAGTTTAGTGCGATTCATTATAAAACCCTCTAGATTAAGTTAATCTCCATGTAGCGTTACAAGTATTACACAAACTATTTTCTAATGAGAATAATTTTTTGTCGGTAAACGCTATATTTTGATCGTTCGCTCAAAGAAGCATCTTTTTTTTCGAAAAAGTTAAAAATTGCAGCGAAAACAGCTGTATTCCATGGGACTTATCCCAATTATGCTACTACCGCTTTTCGCACTTTTTATGAAGCAAGATACTTTTTGAATAAATAAACGCCACTTATCGCGGCGTTCATTAATGCTTCTGGTCACGTTTTTAATTAAACAACATGCACCGATGAAGTATTTGTTGTGCCGCTCTGAACCAGTGCGCCAGAAACCATCACTACGATGTCGCCTTTCTGAGCCAGACCACTTTCGATAGCGGCTTCTTTACCGATACGGTAGAAATCATCAGTAGAGGCAATTTCTTTCACCAACTGAGTCACAACACCTTTGGTCAGGATTAACTGACGTGCTGTGATTTCATTGGTGGTCAGAGCCAGGATAGTGGCATGCGGGAAGTATTTACGCACAGCTTTAGCAGATTTACCACCGCTGGTTGCAACAACGATAAGTGGTGCATCCAGTTTCTCAGCAGTTTCTACCGCACCGCGGCAAACGGCTTCAGTAATACGCAGTTTGCGGTTGTCGTTCTGACCATCGATGCGGCTTTGCATTACGCGGTCAGTACGGTCACAAATGGTGGCCATGATAGTCACAGCTTCCAGCGGGTATTTACCTTTCGCACTTTCACCAGACAGCATGACAGCGTCGGTGCCGTCGATGATGGCGTTAGCGACGTCGCCTGCTTCAGCGCGGGTAGGGCGTGGGTTTTTGATCATGGAATCGAGCATTTGCGTAGCGGTGATAACCACTTTGCGTGCACGGTTACATTTCTCAATCATCATCTTCTGCGCGAAGATAACTTCTTCAACCGGGATTTCTACGCCCAGGTCGCCACGGGCAACCATGATGCCGTCAGAAGCTTCGAGGATTTCGTCGAAGTTGTTCAGGCCTTCCTGGTTTTCAATTTTGGAGATGATCTGGATGTGCTCGCCACCGTGTGCTTTCAGGTGTTCGCGGATTTCCAGAACGTCAGAACGTTTACGGATGAAGGAAGCCGCGACGAAGTCAACGCCTTGCTCACAACCGAAGATCAGGTCACGTTTGTCTTTTTCTGCCAGCGCTGGCAGGGCGATAGAAACGCCAGGCAGGTTAACGCCTTTGTTCTCGCCCAGGTCACCGTTGTTCAGCACTTTACAGGTCACTTCGGTTTCAGTGACGTTAGTCACTTCCATACCGATCAGGCCGTCATCGACCAGAATGGTGTTGCCGATTTTCAGGTCAGCTGCGAAGCCCTGATAGGTCACGGCTACGCGCTGGGTGTTACCGATAACGCTTTGATCAGTGGTGAAGGTATACGTCTGACCCGCAACCAGAGAAGCGTCTTTGCCGCCTTCCAGTTTCATGGTGCGGATTTCAGGACCTTTGGTGTCCAGCAGAATTGCCGCTTTGTGACCGGTCTTCGCCATCACGTTGCGGATATTTTGGATGCGCTGACCGTGCTCTTCATAATCACCGTGGGAGAAGTTCAGACGCATAACGTTCATGCCTGCATCAAGCAGTTTGGTCAGCATTTCTTCGGATTCGGTTTTCGGGCCGATGGTACAAACAATTTTGGTCTTTTTCATGACGATTTTATCTACAAGTTGTGATGGAATGGAAAAGTGTTTGCCTGACAGCAGAGCTGCCCGCGCGGAATTGAGATGGTGCCTGGTTGAATCAAATCATTACTAAGCGTAGAAGACTGTGAAAGGAATGGTGTAGTAAGTTCAGCCAAAGCATAGCGATTTGTGCGATTTATCATCGCTACTGGAGTAGTCACGCTTTTATTGGGGCGATATCGACAGATCAAGGGGCTGAAACCATTCAATCGAAGAGACGATGCGTATTATAGAGGGGAACGGGTTGGGAAACCAAATAAAAAACGTGATGTTGCGCAAGCTTAGGAGAGATATCGGAACGTTGTTTTGAATTCAATCAATGCGGGCAGCGTATCAGTCAGCAGGTCACAACATTTTTTTCACCGCGCGATCGCAAATGACACAAGTAACAAATAATCGTAAAAAAATACAAACACATGTCATCGAAGAGCACTGAAGAAAAGCAGGCAGAACGTTCAGGGATTTTAGTGTTGGGAGGCGAATCAGGTTTACATCAGGTAGGAAAGAGAGAACGTTGCTTTGGTGCGTCCGAGTGGACTC